>NZ_JBAQCR010000458.1:0-2547 GCF_049294395.1 Prosthecobacter sp. | reverse complement strand
AGCCAGAGGCGGGTGTATTGGATGCGCTGCTGCTGCTGGGGCGGGAGCTGGCCGGGGGCGGTGGTGGCGTTGTCGAGTGCTTTGAGGGCGTCGTCAATGCGAGGCGGGGTGGCGAGCAGGCACCATTCGGCGAGGGCGATGCAGGCGTCTGCGAAGCGGGGGTGCTTGGGATGGGCGCGGATGAAGTTGCGCAGGGCGGCTTCGGCTTCGGGCTTGCGGGTGGAGGCGAGGAAGAGGGCTTTTTCGAGCTCGAGCATGGCGGCGGTGTCGGCGCTTTCGGGGCCGGTGGCGGCGGCGTTGGAGATGAGCTCGAGCTGGCTGAGGAGGCTGCGGTAGAGGGGGAAGTCGCTGGCGGTGATGGCGGCGACGGCGGCATTGAAGAGGGCGCGGCGGCGCTCGGTCAGTGTGGTGGCGACGTTGGCGGCGTCTTGAAACATCTGGAGGGCTTCGCGGGTCTCGCCACGGCGGAAGTGGAGGCTGCCGAGGGCGAAGTCCACGGGGACGGAGGAGGTGTGGAATTTCTGGTGCCAGGCTTCGGCCAGGGCTTTGACGCGCTGGTCGATGTTGCGCCGGGCATAGATCTCCATGGCCTGCTGCATGGCCTCGCTGAGGCGGGGGTGATTGGGGTGAAGCTGGATGAGGGCTTCAAGCATGCTGACGGCTGCGTCATCGCGCTGCTGGGCGGCCAGCCACTGCGCGGTGAGGTAGATGGCGTGGCCGCGGAATTCGGCGGTGGCGGCGGCGAGGAAGGGCGAGGGATCTGGCTGCTGCTGGGCGGTGTTTCCGGCGGAAATCCAGCGGAGGACGCCTTCGGGGATGGTGCCGGTGGTGGGGATTTCCTGATGGGCGCGGTTGAGGAGATCAAAGGCTTCGACCCAGAGGGGGCTGTCTGCGTTCGCATCGAGGAACTGGGTGAGCTGCTTCTGGGCTTCGGTGGCCCGGTGCTGCTGGAGGAGTGCCTCTACCTGGAGGAGCTGGGCGGCCTGGTGGATGCGCTCTCCGCCCTGCGGGGCGCTGAGCACGGACTGGAGCATTTCTTTGGCGGGAGTGAGCTTGCCGCTTTGGAGGAGGGCGCGTGCGCGCAGGAAGCGGGTGGCGGCATCGTCTTTCTCCTCCGTCGCGGGGAGTCCGCTGGCGGGCTTGCCTTCGCTGATGTCGATCTCGCTTTGGAGGAGGCGTGCCTGATTTTGCAGGGCGGCATCGGTGGAGGTGAGCAGGGGGGCGAGGGCATCGCGGGCGGCGGCGTTTTCGCCGAGGGTGGCGAGGATCTGCGCGAGGAGCAGGGGGGTGCGCGGGTGCTGCTGAGGAGTGGTTTGCTCAGTGAGAACCTGGCGTGCGGCGCTGAGGTCTCCGGTGAGGACGAGGCCCTGGCCGCGCCAGAAGGGCTCGTCATCGAGGTCGTAAGTGTCTGTGATGGCGAGGACGCGGGCGCCTTCGCTGGCACGGGTCCAGGCCTCGGCGGCGAAGGTGGCGAGCTGGCGTGTCTCGACGCGGGTCCAGCCTTTGAGCTTGAGGAGGCGCTCGGCCTTGACGGCGGCGACGCCGGGGAGTCCGTCTGCGAGAGCCTGCTGGGCGGAGACGTATTCCGCAGCCTCATTCAACCCGTCCGCGAAGTGGGCGGTGGGAACGGCGAGAAGGGCTGCGGCGAAAAGGAGACTCCGGGTTTTGGGCATGCTACAGCAGCCTATCTCAGCATTCGGCGCGGGGCAAAGAGGAATGCGGGTGCCGTTCGCGGGCTTGTGAAAGATGCATGGGGGACCTTCGAAAGCAGAAGTCGGAGGCGTTTGAAAAGGGGGAGAACGCCGAGTTCGCAGTCCGCGCTGGGACGAAGGATTCTACGGACGCGCACAGCGCATCCCTACCCTCCAGAGCATCGCGTGCCTCAGGGCTGGTAGGGAACCGCTGTGCGGGTCCGTGATTTCGGGTCTGTCACATCTCAGGCGCTCAAAAAGGTGCGCCGTCCTTGGCAATGTGGAAAGGCAGCGGTCGCGGGCCTCCGCCATGGTGTATTGCAGGTTTGAAATGCCACTATCGGTGGAAAACAGCCCTGCATCTCTGTCTCTCCGCTCGAGGCTTCAGCCAGACTCCTTTTTAGCTGCAGATGGCATCAGAACTGATCAAGCAGATACTTGATGAGATCCGTGGTGGTGACGATGCCGACGAGCTTGGTGCCGGAGACGATGGGGAGGGCGTGGAAGGTGCCGCCGGCGAGGAGTTCGGCGGCTTCGCGCACGGTGCCGGTTTCGGCGAGGGTGACGGGGCTTTTTTCCATGACCTGCTCCAGGGAGAGGGTGTGATCCAGCGTGGCGTCCACGGCACGTTCGTCGGTGTGGAAGGCGTCGCCAAAGCTGACGCGAAGGATGTCGGTCCAGGAGATGATGCCGACGAGCTGGTCGGCATTGACGACGGGGATGTGATGGACGCCGTGCTGGCGGACGAGGGCGCGGACTTTGGAGATGGGATCGCCGTGGTGGGCGGTGATCACATTGCGGGACATGCGGTGGGAGATGGGGTCGTTGCGTTTCATGGTTGGTTGGTCATGAAACA
>NZ_JBAQCR010000457.1:0-20449 GCF_049294395.1 Prosthecobacter sp. | reverse complement strand
CTGATGTCTACTGAAGACGGGGCGCGTTTTATGAAGGCGATGGAAAAGAGTCAAAGCAGGCATTGAGTCGGTTCATCGACGCTTCTTGAACGGGGGCGTGCGCGCCGTGTGAGCGGGCCTTATAAACCGAATGAATTGATCAAATCAAAGGCGGTGAACCGACAAAAAACCAGCCTGGATCCCAGGCTGGTTCTTCACTCAAACAAGACTGGAGGGCGTGCTACTTGTTTCACTTCTCGCAGACCTTGCCGTCTTTCTCGGCCTTCACGCAGCAGGGATGCTCGCATTTGCCTCCCGCTTTCTGCGCTTTGTCACAGCAGCCGTCTTCTTTGTATTTCTTCTCCGCCGGGGCACCGAGGACGAGAGCGCAGCTCATGGCCAGGAGACTGAGGATGTATGGTAGTTTCATGTCGGTTGTGGTTATTGGGTTGTCCCAGATGCAAACCGCCCTTGCGGCAGCCTCGTCATCTGCGGCATCCCAAGTGCGTGGAGCCATCCAGCCACCATCGCCCCGCTTGGCCTCGCTGCGCGAATGACAAGCCAGGCGATTCCTCCACCCACCCATGAAGAGTGCCACTGCTGGATGAGCTTCACAGGTGCCTCCCCATCTTTCCACGAGGCTCCTGTTCACTCATCCGCAGTCACGCTACGATGATGCGGCTGCGCCGGATCAATACAAAACTACGGGCGACCCAAGTTTTGAGGGCATGCAGGTTATCCACAGGGCGATGTGACCGGTCGTGTCACATTCATGGTAAGATGAGGGCATGGAAAAGATCATTCGAAAATCTGCGGGCGTGAAGTTCGAGAGCGATGTGCTCGGGTTCATCGACGGACTGGCGCGCGAGCAGCAGCGCAGCCGCAGCTTCATCATCAATGCCATTCTTCGGTGGTATGTGAAGTGGCTTGCGGAGCAGCATGAACAAAAGGTCGAGACAGCGAAGCCCGTGCCGGTCATTCGGCTTTAGCACACAACCATGGAGCACACGGTTACGGAAAATCGAATCGTCCTCTCTGCACCAAAGGCACCCAGCCCGGCGGCTTCAACATTTCGGGGCTTCAGACCGCCGACCTCGAACACGACTTACACGCCGAACCAGTTCTTTGACGTGGTCATTCCGAACTTCTCGCGTGGCGTCGTGCGCATCGTCGGCTACCTCATTCGCAAAACGCTTGGATGGTGCGATGCCAATGGCAACCCGCAGGAGGAACAGATCGAAGGGTCCTACAGTGAGTTGGAGCACAAGGCGGGCATAAGCCGCGACATGATCCGCAGTGCCCTTGATGATGCTCTTAACGCTCACATCCTCGCATGCGTTCGCGAAGGACGACCGAAACTGGCGCATGATGCCGGCCAGTCGGCGCTCTATGCCTTGAACTGGAGTGGGGCGGCCTACACCACCCGGCCTGCCGAGTTCCGGGGCTTTTTTGAAGGCGACGGCAATCGCACAGATATCCCAAACGAGTTCTTTGATGTCGTGATTCCCAATGAACCCCTCTCAGTCATCAAGGTCGTCGGCTCGGTGATCCGTCACAGCATCGGCTTTCAGACCAAGCATGGCCGTCGTCGTCAGCAGGTGGCGCTCTCCTTCCAGCATATTCAAAATTACGCCCACATTGGCAGCCGTTCCGACCTCGCCAAGGCCGTGCGCACTGCTCTGGAAAAGAACTACATCATCCGTGTGGCCGACGGCGTGTTCAGTCATCGTTTCGATGAACGACGCAGCGCGACCTATGCCCTGCGCTGGTCGGATTCCCTGATCGGTCAGAAAATCGCACCAGCGGTTGGTCAGTCAGAAAAGCAGACTAGCAACGGTCAGATTTCCGAACCAGTCGATCAGTCAGAAATTCAGACCAGTATTGAAACGAAACCAGGAAATGAAATTATAAACAGGCAACCGGCGGCAGACACCCAGCTTGCGCAAAAGCTTATCGCCATCGGGTTCAGCGCGAAGACGGCTGCCAAGTTGATCCGGGAGCACCGCCCACAAGTCATCGAAGAACAAATCGCCTGGCTGCCGCTTCGGGCTCCGGCAAGGAGTCCGGCAGGACTCTTGCGCCGGGCTATTGAGCAGGGATGGCCTGCACCGTTAAAACTACGGGCGACCCAAGTTTTGGGCACTTCTGGTTGGGAGTTCGCCCGATGTTTCTACGCCGCCTATGGCGGGAATCGCGGCGAACCGGTGAATGAGCCTTCGCCACACGAGGCCCAAGTAGCTGAAATCTTCGTGGAGCGTCTTGTCCGAGCCAGTGGCGGTCAGAACACTCCCGCCGAATGGGGGCGCGTTATCGGCCAGATGGCGCGTGAACAGCGGAACCCGTTCCCATCGCTCCAGCTCGCGATTCGGCAGCTAGGCGATGGCTACCTCGTCCGAGTCGAGAAGCAGCGCCTGCATACTCAGCTCGTGACGATCACCGAGCGCCGGGAGCAGCATGAGAAGACCCATCGCACAGCATGGCTCGCTTGGTTGAACGAGCAGCAGGCGGAAATGCAACGCAGCAGCCCGGACGACTATGCCCGCTACACGGCTAAGCGTGAGCGCGAACGAGTCGAATTGGCCGCCGATTCGAAACCTTGGGCAAAGCGCGTGCTCGATCACTTCGATACCGAGACAGCGCAGATAAACGCCTTCCGCGAATTCTTCGGCCTCCCGGACTTTTGGCAATGGGATGCCGACATTAACAGCCAATCATTTCAAACCAACGCATGAAAATCATCACCGTCATCAATGCCAAGGGCGGTTGTGGCAAGAGCACCATCGCTATGAACCTCGCCAGCGGCCTGGCTCGCTACGGCCATCGCGTCCTGCTCATGGATCTCGATCCTCAGGCCCAGGTCACCCAGTGGCTCGCCGCAGGGGACGGCCTCACCTCGGAGGGCACCCTCGTCTCCGCGCTCACGCAGCAGCAGTCACTCAGTGAAGTCATCCAGCCCACTGGCTTTGAACGCCTGTCGTTCGTCGCCAGTTCCGATGGACTCGAAGACCTCGGACGCGAGATCAGCCAGACTGAAGGCTATCCGTCCATGCTCACTCAATTGCTCGCCGAGGAGCACATCGCCGACCGCTTTGACTTCATCGTCATCGACTCGCCGAATCAAATTTCGCCAATCATGGAGAACGCCATCTTTCCCGCCGATGCTTTCATCGTCCCGTTCGAGAGTACGAAGGCCGTGAGGAGCTACGCCAGCATCTACAAGCTCCTCGTCAAGCTTCGCTCAGGCAGTGACTTTCACATGCTACATGTGCTGAGCAATTTGACCCGTCTGCCGGGTTTACGGAAGCGTGTCCTTACGCTGCTCCGTGATGATGGCATCGCCGCCGCTCGCAGCGAGATTCGCTCCTGTGGCTGGATGGCACAGGTGGATGAAAATGGTGGCAGTATTTTCCACTACCGCCCGCTGTCCAAAGGCGCGCAGGACATGGCCGCCCTCGTCGAAGAGGTGCGGGAATTATTCAGTAACGGGCCACAGGCCCACCCGGAGGCAGCGGCTGCCGTGAGTTCATCAGCTGAACCTCACCACGCCGAGGCCGCCTCAGCATCAGCATGACCAAACTACCCGAAGGCAAAAGCCGTCTCGATCTCGTCAAAGCCGGCCTCATGGGCGGGCTGCCGAAACGAGGCCGCTTCATCGTATCCATTGAACGGCTCCAGGAAGACCCCGACAACGAACGTAAAAATTTTAACAACATGGACGACATGATCGAGTCTGTCCGTCGTCACGGCATTATCGAACCGATCACAGTCACCCAGGATGGCGACCGCTATCGCATTCTCACCGGCCACCGCCGCTTCCGTGCCGCGAAGGCTGTTGGTCTCGCCGAAGTCGAGGTGCTCGTGCGTGAACCGGATGATGAAATCACCCGTCGTTTTAAGAGTCTCATTTCCAACATCCAGCGTGAAAACATTGGTGCCGTCGAACTGGCGGAAACCCTGCGCGCGCTGCTTGATTCCGATTCCGTCGCGACCCAGCGTGAACTTGCCACCCAGGTAGGGAAGAGCGAGCAGTGGGTGAGTGGCATTCTCCGCATCCTGGAACTGCCTGCTCGACTGCAGGAGGAAATGCGCACCACGCCTGGCATCGGCTACGAGATGGCCCTACGCATCGCCAGGGTGGGGGATTCCCAGCTTCAGGAGGAGCTGATCACTGCCGCCAAAACAGGGGAGAGCACTCGCAGCATCCGTGCCCGAATCGAGAATCATCATGCCCAGCAAGGTGTCAGCCCGTCTCGAAATCCTCGCGCTACTTCGGTCATTCAATTCAAACACCGGCAGGGAAGCTGCACCGCCACCCTCCGAGCGAAACGCGAACCCCAGGCGAGGGAAGCGATGCTCGAAGCGTTGCGCCACCTGGAGAAGCAGGTGCGGGAGGACGACTCGCTGCGTTGATTCACACCCTCGACAACCCCATACCATTTGATATAATCCAACCATGCCAATCACCATTGAACACATCAAACAGGAAATCCGCAGCCTCGCACCCAACGAGGTGGATCACTTGCTGCGTGATCTTCAGAGTGAATACTCCATGCCTTTGGTCGGAGAGGATGCTTCCGTTGTTGAAGCGGCATGGGATGCCGAAATTGCCGAGCGTGTGAAGGATGTTGAAGAAGGGCGGGTTACGCTAATCTCAGGCGCAGAGTTGCAGCGTGGCACCGATGCCTTGTTTGCTGAACTCGGCATCAAGCGCCTGGCATGAGAATCGACTTCGACATTCATCCCGCTGCGCAGACCGAGTTCTATGATACCATCCGGCACTACGCCGCCTTGGATGAGCAGGATCAACCACTCGCCGCCGCCTTCGATGCGACCTTCAACCGGCATTTGAGCCTCATCCTCGACAACCCGCTGATCTACAATCTCCGCCGTCCTCCGACCCGTCGCGCCAATCTCACTCCGCGCTTTGACGAACACTACATCGCCTACATGGTCTGGCGGGAACGTGTTGTCATTCTCGCCATTGCCCATGCCAAACGCCGCCCCTACTACTGGCGCAACCGTGTCAGTGAGGCGAAAAAACTGTTCTGATTCGCGTCAGCGTAGGGCACTCACCCATCAATACTGCGATTCACACCACACAACGCTGAATCCGTCAAGACCACGACTTTTTACAGGGCTGCTTCGAAGCAGCTCTTTTGATTTTCCCACGAGTCGATCAAGGACACGTCGAACCAACTACGGGCGACCCAAATTTGCTCAAGGACAGCGACAAGTCAAAAACCAGCATTGAAGCCATTTTTACGGGGTCATGTCGCGAAACAGATATTGGGCGACACGGTCAAACCCCTCTCTTCACCCCTATTTACATGGTATGTAGGGGCACGCGAAAAATCGCGGCGGAGCGCTGACGCGCGAACGACGATTGCACGGCCTCACTGAGCGGCGATTCGCGCCAGGGCCTTGTCACGGGTGCCCCCCACGTGTTCGGGCTCAACGCCCGACTTCACGCGGTTTCCTTCGGCGACAAGGACTTGATCGACCTGTGGATAAAGGTCATGGCCGGAACCGGGCTACCCGCCCTCGGCCAATGACCAACCGCGTGAAGTCGGGCGCTGCGGCCCGCCGGTCTATCGACGGACGGCCTTCGCCCAAACACGTGGGGGCACGACTGCTCACTATCACACGACTCGGCGCACGACGCGGTGAAAACTAGTTCGCGCGACTCGTGATATACTACCCTTATCATTCAGCCGCCGAAGCCAGTCGCTGATTACCCACAGGGCTCGCCCACAACGCGCTTGCTCAGTGTCTTGCCAGACACGCACCAACCACACGACGGGTGCGTTCGTCCGGCTCATCAATCAAGGAGCGGCGGCTGGCTTGAGCAGCATGAACGATCATTTCCTTCACATCGGTAAACGCGAAGTCTGGGGCGGCGAGGTGCCGTTCGGGTTCGATGTGGCCGATGCCCGCTTCCACACCTACGTCATTGGCAAGACCGGCTCAGGAAAGACCACGCTGCTGCGCAATCTCATCCTGCAGCTCATTCTCCAAGGGCATGGCGTTGGCTTGATCGATCCGCATGGCGACCTCGCGGAGGAATTGCTCGATCACATCCCGCCCTCACGCGCGGAGCAGACCGTGTATTTCCATCCCGGCGATGCGGACTTCCCCATCGGACTGAACTTGTTCTCCCAGACGCACGAAGATGATCGGCATCTCATCGCGTCCGGCATCGTGGGGGCGCTCAAGAACCTCTGGCACGATTCCTGGGGGCCACGACTGGAGTTCATCCTGCACAATGCCGTGGCCGCCCTCTCACATTGCCCGAACACTTCCCTGCTCGGCGTGAATCGAATGCTTACCGACGAGGCCTACCGGCAGTGGGTCGTGCGTCAGGTGCGCGATCCGTTTTTGAAGGACTACTGGATGAACGAGTTCGAGAGCTACGATGAACGATTCAAACGGGAGGCCATCGCGCCGATTCAGAACAAGGTGGGTCAACTGCTGCTCTCCCCTATCATCCGCAACATCGTGGGCCAGGTGAGTAGCAAGGTGAGCATTCCCTTCGTGATGGATGAAGGCCGCATCTTCATCGCCAACCTCGCCAAAGGCCAGATCGGACACGACAAAGCAAACCTGCTCGGCTCGTTGCTCGTGACACAGTTCCAGCTTGCCGCCATGGCCCGCAGCCGACAACCCGAGTCCGAGCGCCGTGACTTCTACCTGTTTGTCGATGAGTTCCAAAACTTTGCCACTGAGTCCTTTACCAGTATCCTCGCTGAAGCCCGTAAATATCGGCTCAACCTCACACTGAGTCATCAATACATCACGCAGCTCTCGCCCACGGTGCGCGATGCCGTCTTCGGCAATGTCGGCACGCTCATCGCCTTCCGAGTCGGCTTCACCGATGCCGAGCACCTGCACGGCGAATTCGGCGAGGAATTCCACGCGCGACAATTCGTCGATCTCCCACGCTACGAAACCCTGATCCGTAGCCAGTCATACGACGGTTCCATGCATTTCCAACGCGCTCGATTGATGGCTCCCATCGAAACAAATCAAGGTCGGCGTGAGAAACTGATCAAAAGGAGTCGGGAGCGGTTCGCAACGAAGCGTGTCGTGGTGGAGGAGAAGCTGGAGCGGTGGCTCAAGGAGTCGTTCTGAGTCAGCCATCTTGTCAGACTATGCATGTATTTGATATGCTCATAGTGGAGCAGTCAGGGGCCGAGGAAGCGCGGTGGTCAGTCTGAATCCTGCCTCACAACGAGGTGGGCTTCATCTGACCATCAGCAACACCGCCCCATGAGCACCTCTGCAAAGTTCAAAGATCCTTATCAGACTGTCACCGACATCATCATCAACCACTTGGAAAATGGCGTCGTTCCCTGGCGCTGTCCGTGGCAACGTGAGGTTGGCATGCCTCGAAACTTCCACACCGGCAAAACCTACAAGGGCGTCAACGTGCTCTTGCTGGGTTTGCGCCACCTGCCATCGCCCTACTGGCTGACCTTCCGCCAAGCCCTGGAGTTGGGCGGCCATGTTCGCAAAGGCGAGCGCGGCGCTCATGTGATCAAGGTGGGCGAATCTCCACCTTCACAAAATGAGCGTGAACATGCCAAAGAATCCGACGAGCCGCAGCGCAAGCGTTTATTCCTTCGTGAATACACCGTCTTCAATGCGACGCAGATCGAAGGCATCGCGTTCCCTGCGGCGCTGAACATTCCCTTGCTCAGCCCGCATGAACGCATCCAAGCCGCCGAACAAGTTGTCGCTGAGATGCAGCTTCCGCCCGTCATTGAGGAAGGATCGACCACCGTGGCTTGCTACCGGCTGGCAACGGACACGATCCACATGCCGGCCTTCGCGAGCTTTGAGAGCGCCGAGGCATTTTACCTAACGCTCTATCATGAGGCCATCCACTGCACAGGCCATCCAAACCGACTGAACCGCGAGAGCCTCATCAAGCAAGACGGGTTCGGAGGGAAAGTGTATTCCCAGGAAGAACTCGTTGCCGAGATGGGCGCAGCATTCCTTGGGATGGAGACGCACCTTGTGCACGATGCACATGAGCAGTCCGCTGCCTACCTCCAAAGCTGGCTCGACGTCCTGCGCGTGAAGGAACATAAGCGTTGGATCATCAATGCTGCCTCTAACGCTGGCAAGGCTGCGGACTTCATACTGAACCGGGCGAGCCGCGATGGAAGCTCGACCACGTCGAGTGTGGCGACCTGAATCAAGAAGCCTCTCCCATACCCGGAGAGGCTTCGTTCGTGTTACAATGAAGGCATGCAGAGCAAACAGCAGCGGCTCCCGCGCTTCACGCGTGATCCTGATGCCGCTGGATCATTTCAATTCACCAGGCGCGATCTGACCATTCTCAGCATTGTCGCCGAACATCGCTTCATTCGATCCGAATGGATTGTTCGTCTGGCTGGAGGCAGCGAACAGCAGGTGCTTCGCAGGCTCAGTCTGCTATACCATCACGACTATCTGGATCGACCGCGCGCTCAGCTCGACTATCATCACCGTGGCGGTTCGCACAGCATTATTTATGGCCTTGCTTCTCGCGGAGCGGGTCGTCTTCGACGCGACTTGAACATGCCTTTTGACCGGATGGACTGGACGACGCGAAACCGCAGCATCGGGCGGTTGTTCCTGGAGCACACCGTTCTGGTCAGTGACTTCATCGCCACTCAGCTCTGCCATGGTTCGCGAGGGGCGAGCTTCATTTCAGCGGATGACATTGAGAAGCCGAAAGGCCGTGAGGAAAGTCACCAGCCATTCCGTTGGTCGGTCAAACAATGCAACGGACGCAGTGCAACCGTCGTGCCTGACAAGGTGTTCGCCTTTGAGACGCAGCAGCCTGATGGTCGTGTCGTGCGGACCCACTACCTTGTCGAAGCAGACCGTGGCACGATGCCGATCACGCGCAGCAACAAACGACAGAGTTCTGTCATGCAAAAGCTGCGCACCTACCACTTGCTCAGCCAGAAGCCGGGTTCGCTGCCGCCAAACACTTTGGTGGTGCTGCTTTCAATCTCCGAGCAAAGGCTCAACAACATTGTCCAAGCCATTGCTGATGCAGGTTTGCCGAAGCGTCTGTTCAAAATGGCGCACTACAACGACATGGTGATTCATCCACCCGTCAGCGTTGGAACACAGGAAACGATGTCTCGTCAAGTGCCGTCAATTCAAGTCGCCTGATACCATGAGCTGTGGAGGTGTTCGCATGACGCAGACATCCCGCAAACACCAAGACAGCTCATTATCATCCCATGGCAAAAGCATTCATCGACTTCACGGCAGTCAAGGCCGCCGTGTCGTTTCAACAAGTGCTGGAGCATTACGGTCTGACGACCAGCATGCGCAGCGTTCGCAATGGCGACGGCCTCGAAGGCCCTTGCCCGATTCATGAAGGCACCAGTCAGGACATCTTCAAAGTGACCCTTTCGAAGAACTGCTGGTTCTGTCACAACAGCCAATGCAAGTGCGGCGGCAATCACCTCGACTTCGTCGCGAAGATGGAGAACTGCAATGCACACGAAGCGGCGATCAAGCTCGACCAGTGGTTCAACCTTGGTCTGGCTGGCAAAGCGGAGTCCGCTCCGCAGCATCGCGATAGCGCGCCTGCTCGCTCAGATCCTCCAACACATGAGCAACCGCTGCAACGCCGTCAGCAATTGCCACCATCGCGGACTAGCAGCCTGCCGTCACCGGCGGCTGAAGCAACAGTCGCGGAGGAACCTCCAGAGGACGCGGACGACAACGTGCCTCTGTCCTTCAAGCTGGAGAACCTCAAGACGGATCATGCCTACTTCGCCGAACGCGGGCTCACACCCCAAACGGTGGAGTTGTTCGGACTCGGCTTCTGTGGCAAAGGAACCATGTCGGGTCGCATTGTCATTCCAATTCACAACAAGGATGGCGAACTCGTCGGGTATTGCGGACGCTGGCCCGGCAAACCGCCGGAAGATCGTCCGAAGTATAAACTGCCCAACGGCTTCAAGAAGAGCGCCGAGGTGTTCAACCTCGACCGCGCTTCGCAGGAGGAGAAAGGGCTGCCATTGATCGTGGTCGAAGGGTTCTTTGATGTGATGAAGCTCTGGCAACTGGGTTTTCATCGCGTCGTGTCCATCATGGGCAGCTCCCTGTCGGCACGACAGGAGGCAGTCCTTGTAGCGGCATCCGAAGGACGCTCCGGCATCATCCTGATGCTCGACGAGGACGAGGCGGGACGCATGGGCCGCGACAAGGCTCTGCTGAGACTCGCAAACAAACTGTTCGTCCGGGTGGTGCCACTTCCCCAGGAAGGCGCTCAACCCGATCATCTGACTGAAGGCGAGCTGCATGCTCTGCTGGATTGAAAACACATGACTGACGACCATCACCATGTTCATTCTCTATCCACAGACGGCCCGGTTTGCATTTGGCCAGCTTCTCGCCACACCAGGAGTGCTCACGGAGGTTTCCACCGAGGACATTTCATCAGCGCTCGCCCGTCATGCGATGGGCGACTGGGGCGATCTTGGCCAGGAGGACATCGACGCGAACAACCTCGCTCTCAAAGAAGGCACCAGGCTCTTCTCCTCCTATCGTTCCTCCACACGCGTGAAGTTCTGGATCATCACTGAATGGGATCGCTCTGCCACCACGGTGCTCCTGCCCAGCGAGTACTAAAAAACACCCACCTTGGACTTTCGTCCAGGTGGGCTTTTTTGTGGATGCCCCTATTTATTCGTTGAGGAGATCATCGACAAACCGCTGGAAATCATGATCGAGGAAGGATTTGCGCTCTTCCCAGACATGCCGGGGAATCGGACGGCTGAGAATGCCTTTGATGTCGCGTTTCATGCCGTCCAGGCTGATCACCTCCCGGTCGAGCATGGCGCGATACCAGCAGTGGATGTGCAGGATGAGAAAGGTGACGAATTGCGCTTCCTCGCCGGTCACCGGCTTGCGGGACAAGTCTGCCTTGGGATCGCGGACCCGGGCCAGCGCGGGGTTGTTCTGGCTTTTTTCCCAGATGTTTCGATGCTGCTCCGTGAGCTTCAGGAGGTTGTCGATGCGGCGTGAACGAGCCGAGTCCCGAAAGCTGACAGCAGTGTAGGAAAGGCTGGAGATAATGCCGACCGCTGAGATCAGGTCGAAGACATGAGGTCCTATCCATGATAGAAGGCTGGTCATCATGCTCCCATTGTAACATGGGAGCGACGCTGAAAACCAGTGGCCTCAGGATTTGGCAGGAATGTCCGACCTGGCATCCACAAGGATGCGGCGCGGCATGCGAACGATGCGCTCGTCCGAGCCGCAGCCTGCGGTTGTAGGCAGAAGGGATTTGGCGGCATCGGTGATGTCGATGCCGATGATGGCGAAGTCGCCATCTGCCAGCTCCCAGATGTCTGGACAGTTGTCAGCGGCAGGGGTGCTCTGGCCGTTGGCGTGCGGATCGGGGCCGATTCTACGAAGGAAGGTCATGATAATGAGAGGGTTAGATCAACCTCACCAACACGCTACAACTGTAGCGTGGCAAAGTCAAATTCGATTCCTACAATCGTAGCGTGTATGATGTCTCCAAGATCAGCAGCCTGTTGTGCGCAGCATTGAGTGACGTGCTGCGCGAGGCACGTCTCGCCGCTGGCCTTTCATTGGGAGCGGTTGCCGAGCTTTCCGGACTCAACCGGCAGGCCATTACTTTCATCGAACGAGGTGATCGCAACCCCACCACCGAGACCCTGGCGAAGCTTTCACTCGCGCTTGGATTACTGCCCTCAGAGGCATGGAATCGAGCCGAAAAGCGTATGGAGTCGCGGGAGAAAAAAGCTATCTCTCTTTCAAGAGTCAGAAAAAATCTCAAAGGATCATGAAGCCGCTTCCATCATTGCTATGCTGTCGTGAAGCCCTTGGACTGGGAACAGGGCTCATGATGTTGCTGGCATTGCCTTGGCGGGTGGTGATGGTGTTGGAACCCGGATGGCTGTTGCTCGTTTTGCTGGTGATTGCCTGCATGGCCGGGTTTGCCGGGGGCGGGGTTTCTGTTCAGCATGGCAACGATCCTTCTGCTGCGCTTCGCTTTGGAGCATGGACGGCTTTTCTGGCGGCCTTGGTGGCAGCCTCCATCTTTGCCTTGTCCTCCAGGTTGATGGAGAGCTGGATTTTCGTGTTCAAGGCGGGCACCGCAGGCCTGCTTTCGCTGCTGCCGGTTACGTTTTATGGCATGGTGTGCTCAGGAATCGCCGCCCTCACTCTCGCACGCCAGGACGCACCGACGAGTCCTGCCACTCCCGCTTCGCCGCCGTCCTCGGCGATGATCTGGAGTCTTCGGATTCTCATCGCCCTGCTTTTGATGCTGGCAGTCGTGCTGCCCCCGGCCTCTCCCCTGCGGTTTGTGGCTCCGCAGCCCACGCCTCAGTTCCAGCGACCGGTGCAGACAGCAGCACCCCGGCCTGCGTTTGCGTTCACACCTTCGCCGGACATTGAACATGCGAGCGCGATGCAGTGGCGCTTTCTCAAACAGCGTGAGGTGTCCGGCGTGGATGCATCCACGCTCGCACTATCGCCTGATGACCGCTATGTCGCATGTCTCGCCCGCGAGCAACAGGCCGTCCAGGTGATCGATTTGCGCACAGAGGCCGTCTGGCACGTGAACCTGCCGGGCAAGGTCGAGCACTTCTCCTTCAATCCCTCGGGAGAACGCCTTCTTGCGGTCTGGCTCCTGGATGGCGAGAGGTTTTACGGGGTGGCTGACATCCGGGGCGGACGTGTGACGACGCTGCCCAAGCCGCGCAAAGGCATTGTGCCATCCGGCACTCCGTTCTGGTGGAAGGACACCAAGGTGCTGGTCGTACAAAATCAGGACCGCCTCATGCTGAACCTCGACAACCTGGAGATTGATGACGCGGCACAGGACGAGGAATGGAAGGCGCTCGATCCCTTGATCCAGCAGAAGCTCACACGCGAGGTTGTTCCTGCCCTGATGGACAAGGCGCAGTGGCAATGGGAGGTGCGCCGGTTCATCCGCCGCAGCGAGCTGCCGGAAATCGCCGGTCAGTCAAAGTGGCCTCTCACGTTGGAACGCTGCCTCGCAATCAGTCATCCGCTGCTGGATTGCATGACCGTTTTCCCGTCGCTGGACGTGAAGGAGGGCGAGCGGCTTTGCTCCACCCGTGATGGATCGGTGGTGCTGCGCACCCTTGATGGCGTTCTGCACCTCTACTATTTTGACGTGGAGCCGCTCCCTGATCTGGTGTGGAAAATCGCGATGCCCCATGCGCCGGAGGACGGTGAACATGGGAAGGATGTGACCCGCGCGCTTGAGTCCGGGCAGCTTGCGGCTCTGGTTTATCGCCCCATGATCAATCCGTTGAACCAGAAGGTGGTCGGGCCGCTTCGTGAGGAGGCTCTTGGCGTCCTGCGCTTCCTGGAATGGAAAGGCAAGGAGGCGACGGTGTATCTGTGGCAGCGCCGTTCCCCCATCAAGGAGGGCGACATCATCGCCGATGTCTGCTCGCTGACGGATGAGCCGGAAGGTGAACTGCTGACGCTCAACACGCTTCACCGCTGGTGGTCGCGCCTGCCTGCAACGAACGGCGGCTCCCTCACGCCTCCGAAGGCGAGCTTGCGCCACGAACAAACTTCGGTTGTTAAAAAGCGGGAAGGTGAGCAGAACGCCGTTCAGGTGGCACGCGAGGCCGCCGAACGCCGCAAACGTGAGGAGGAGGATGAGGCAGCGTCCGTGCGCATGGCTGCGGAAAAGACAGCGGCCATGGAGGCGGAGCGCAAGGCGGCGGAGAAAGCTGCGCTTACCGACGAGGTCGCGCCCAAGCTCAAGGACATGGTTGTCCGCTTTGTGACGGCACATCACAAGAAATCCCTCGAAGGCGACGTGCAGGGCATGGTGGCCGACTACGCCGACAAGGTGGACTATTTCACCAACGGCATGGTGGACCGTGATTGGATTTGGCGGGACGAGGCGACCTATCACAACGCACACCTCATGTTCGAAGAGCGGGTCATCGGTGATATGACAGTGAAGCACTCGACACAGGGCGATGGCTACGCGGTTTCCTATGATTTGCGCCTCCAGGCCCAGAACATGGGAACGCGCAAAGCCGTTGGTGGCGTTTTCTCGGTGAAGATGGTGATCACTCATACCTCGGAGGGCATGCGCATCATCCTCCAGCACTCGGAAAAGAAACCCTGACCATGTTCGGCCTCTTCAAACGCAAACGCCCGCACGTGTATTCGCAGTGGATCACGCCGCTGTTGGAATTCTCCAGCGACACGGCGAAGTTTTATGAGGCCATCGAGGAGGGGTTTAAGGCGTGGCAGTTGCCGGAACTGGTCACGGAGCGGATCATTTACAAGGACGGCAGCTTTCTCTCGCCGGGCCGGGAGTATCTGCGCGTGCGGCGCGAGTCGCTGGTGTTCGACATCGTTTCAGCTAAGTTCGGCGCAAGCTGGTGGTGGTTTTCCTGCCGCAGCTCGGTGCTCCAGCGTTCCCTGCGGGGCTGGGAGATCATCGTGTTTCTGGCGGCGGTGGGTGCCTTTGCCGCCAGCTACATCTACACCTTCGGCCCGGTGATCGGTGGCGTCGCACTTGCCAGCACCCTGCTCATGCTGCTGACCGTGATGGTCGCCGCGCGCTCATGGAACGGCCTCGACGATCTGCTGCTGCGTCTGCCGGTGATCGGCGCGTTGTACGAGGCCGTGTTTCGAGCCGAGAGCTACTACCGTGACGACACCCGGCGGATGTATGTCTCGGTGGTGGACTATCTAGTGCGAGAGAAGGTGCGGGAATTTGCCGCTGCTGCGGGGGTTAACGATGTGCAGTTCCATCAAGTCTCCGACATCCAGCAGATCACCACCTTCACCGACCGCATGACAAGCTTTGCCGACATGGTGGTGGAGAAGGCGGCGGAAAAAGCGGGCCAGGCGGTGGAACATATCGCGAAGGCATCAAAAATCTGATGCGATGAAGTCCGT
Source organism: Prosthecobacter sp. (assembly GCF_049294395.1). Classification (GTDB taxonomy): domain Bacteria; phylum Verrucomicrobiota; class Verrucomicrobiia; order Verrucomicrobiales; family Verrucomicrobiaceae; genus Prosthecobacter. The sequence continues at coordinate 5,524 of NZ_JBAQCR010000457.1, read as the reverse complement.
ACACGAACTGCTGTGCGAGAACTTCGGGCGCTGGGAAATCCGTGGTCGTGGCGTGCTGACTTTTCCTGACCCAGTGTCACCACGCCCACCGTTTGCACCGTTCCCAGGCCATCGGGTGCCGAGCTTCAGCACGGGTGCTGACAGTATGCGCCATACCAGGGTGAGTGGTTTCCTCGCGCGATTGGGTTCGTTGGTGCGTGGCGAGGCAGAACAACAGCTCGCGCTCCGAGCCAATGCTGAGGAGGACTCAAGCAACGACACGATTGAGCCGCACTGGTGCGAGGATGAAGCTGCTTGGGTGGAGTTGAAGATGCTGCTGCCGGAAGGCTTGCAGGTGACACGCGAAGCGATGGTGCCGTTGCTCACCAGCATCTCGTTGTCCGAGCATCCGGTGGTCTTCGAGATCATTGGCACCTCTGCTGGCACATGGGTGCAATGGGTGGTGGATGCCACGGATGCGGCAGACTTGCAGCGCCAGATGCAGGCGCACTTCCCGCAGGTGAAGCTCTCGGTTTTGACGGACGGGCTGGCGCAAGTCTGGCCGGACAACGAGGCTGCTGAAATCGTTGCTGTTGAGTTTGGTCTTGGTGAACCGTTCATGCTGCCGCTGGCTACAGTGAAAAATGATCCCTTCGTGGCCTTGATCGGGGCGTTGACCGCACTGGCAGAAGAAGAGGCGGGGTTATATCAGGTCATTTTCACACCGTTGTCTGAACCGTGGTCAAGCGAGGCGATTGCGGCGGTGACGAAGGCGGATGGCAAGCCGTTCTTTGATGACGGAGCGGCACTGGTGAAAGGTGCCCAGCAAAAGACCGAAGGGCCGCTGTTTGGTGTGGTGGTCAGACTTGCTGCAGCCGCATCCTCCTATGACCGGTCATGGCAGATCGTACGAAGCATGGCACCAGCCTTGCGAAATTTTACACGCCCAGGTGGCAATGAATTCGTTCCGTTGCGCAATGACGACTGCGATGCATCTGAGCATGCGGCAGATGTGCTGCTGCGTCAGTCGCGTCGTTGTGGCATGTTGTTAAATCTGGACGAACTGACCGGCTTGGTTCACCTGCCATCGGCTGCGGTGCAGTCGAAACATTTCATTCGCAGCGCCGCCAACACGCGAGGTGCTCCTGTTGCCAGGCCTGATCGTGAGCGGGTGTGCATCGGCATGAATCGCCATGAAGGCGATGAGACCGAGGTCTGGCTGACCCGCGAGCAGCGGGTGCGCCACTGCCACATTCTGGGCGGCACCGGCACAGGAAAGAGCACGCTCATGTTTTCGATGATCCAGCAGGACATCGAGAATGGCGCAGGCATCGCCGTGCTCGACCCCCATGGTGATCTCATCGACCGGGTGCTTGGCATCATCCCGCCGGAACGTCTTGGCGATGTGGTGCTGTTCGATCCGTCGGACGAGTCATTCATCGTCCCGTTCAACATCCTCTCGGCGCATTCCGACTTCGAGAAGCAGCTGCTCGCCAGCGATCTGGTCTCCGTGTTCCAACGCCTCAGTACGAGCTGGGGTGATCAGATGAACTCGGTGTTTCAGAACGCCGTGCTCGCGTTCCTCGAAAGCAGCGAAGGCGGCACCCTCGCCGATTTGCGGCGCTTCCTCATTGACCAGGCCTGGCGCGACCAATTCCTGCAAACCGTCAGTGACCCCGATGTCCGCTACTATTGGAAGCGCGCTTTCCCCCAGCTCGGCAGCAGCCGCAGCATCGGCCCGATCATCACGCGGCTTGAAACTTTTCTCTCTCCCAAGCCGATTCGCTACATGGTGTCGCAGCGCGAAAACCGCATCGACTTCGGCGCGATGATGGACAGTGGAAAAATCTTTCTCGCCAAGCTGCCGCAAGGGCAGATCGGACGCGAAAATGCCTACCTGCTCGGCAGTCTCGTCATGACCAAGTTGCAGCAGATGGCCATGAGCCGCGCCCGGATGAGTGCCGCGCAGCGCCGTCCGTTCTATTGCTACATCGACGAATTCCAGCATTTCATCACGCCATCGCTGACTGAGATTCTGTCTGGCGCGCGCAAGTATGGCCTGGGGTTGGTGCTCGCCCATCAAGACCTCAAGCAACTGGAGCGTGACAAGGATGTCGCCAACTCGGTGCTGTCGAACGCCTTCACGCGTGTGGTGTTCCGGGTCGGTGACAGCGATGCGCGAACGCTGGCGGAAGGATTTGCCCACTTCGAGGCGCGCGACCTGCAAACCCTTGCCATCGGTCAAGCCATCTGCCGCATTGAAACTGCCGATCATGATTTCAATCTCTCGGTGACCTTGCCTGAGGAGATTGATGAGGATTCCGCAGCGGAACGTCGTGCCGAGGCGATCAACATTTCTCGCTCAGTTTATACCGTTCCACGCAAAGAGGTTGAAGCCGAATTGTTGAAACGATTCGAGGCCGAGGAGGCCGCTGCCAACCAGCCCAAGGAGAAGCGCGTCAGGCAATCGGAACCGGCGGCCATTCGCCAGCAAGCATCGCCGGAGCCCAAACCGGTCATGGCGGAACCGCCAATGGCTGAGATTGAGCCTCCCATCCCAACACCAGAAGCCGCACCCGTCGCAACCGAAGCAACAACCACGCCTGCTCCCCTGCCTTCAGAGCCTGGCAAGGGTGGTTATCAGCATCGCATTTTGCAGGATCGAATTCGTGCGGTGGGCGAACAGCGAGGATTCCGGGCAATGCTCGAAATGCCGGTCGGAGCCGGACGCGAAACCATTGATGTGGGTTTGGTTCGCAGCGACATGCGTATCGCCTGCGAGATCTCCGTGACCACCACAGTCGATCACGAGGTCGGCAACGTGCGGAAATGCCTTCGCGCAGGATTCGATTTGATCGCGGTCATCACCGCGAATGAACGTCGGCTCAGGCAGATCGAAGCTGCCGTTGCAGGGTACCTTGACGCTGCTGACGCCGCATGTGTGAAGTATTTTCAGCCGGAGGAGTTCCTGGCGTTCGTCAATGCCCTGCCTCAACCGGTTGAATCACCTTCCATCCCCACGGCACCCACGCCGACTGAAACTCAGCGCAAAGGCTATCGAGTCAAAAGAGTCTTTACCGCCCTCACTCCAGAGGAACGGACGACGAAAGAAAATGCCGCGTTCAAGCTGCTTTCCGAGGAGATGAGACTTCCACCACCTAGTTGAAATAACCCAACACAAGAGTTTCGCTTTAATAACCAGTTTGATTTTGCTTTCATGTGTGCTAATGAACACTATGAAAGCGGCCAACCCTCCCCTCTCTCCCAGCGACCAAAGCATCCCAGTCGGTATCTGGATTCGAGTCTCGACTGACCAGCAAGCGCAGGGCGAAAGCCCGGAGCACCACCTCGCGCGTGCGCGGCACTATGCCGCGTCCAAGGGATGGGATGTGCGCGAGGTCTATGATCTGGCGGGCGTGTCCGGGAAGTCCGTCCTCGATCACCCTGAGGCGAAGCGCATGCTGCGGGACATCGAACGCGGGCACATCAAGTCGCTGATCTTCTCCAAGCTCGCGCGCCTTGCACGCAATACGCGCGAGCTTTTGGAACTCGCCGAAAGGTTTCGCGCCAAGGGAGTCAATCTCGTCTCACTCCAGGAAACACTCGACACCAGCACGCCCTCAGGAATGCTGTTCTTCACCATCATCAGCGCCATGGCGGAATGGGAGCGGGCTGAAATTGGTGACCGGGTTAAGGCTTCCATAGCCATTCGCGCCAAGCTCGGCAAGCCGCTGAGCGGCAAGACTCCCTATGGTTATATTTGGAAGGACCAAAAACTACAGCAGGTGCCCGCAGAGGCCGCCATCAGAAAGCTGATCTATGAACTGTTTCTCAAGGAAAAACGGCTCGGTGCCGTCGCCCGGCTCTTGAATGAAATGGGCCACCGCACCCGCACCAACTCCAAGTGGACCGACACTTCCATTGGCAGATGCATTGCAGACTGGGCGGCCAAGGGAACCTACCGGATCAATGTGCGACGCAACACCGGCCCGTGGAAATGGGAGATCAAGGATGAAAGCGAATGGGGTATGGTGCCCTGCGAGCCGCTTGTCAGCGAGACGATGTGGAACGAAGCCAACCAGCTTTTGGAGGAGCGGCGCTCGACTCCCAAGAAGCGCCCCGGCCCCAAGCCCGTGCATCTCTTTGCCGGCCTCGTGTTCTGCGAGTGTGGCAAGAAGATGTATGTCGGTCCCAACACCCCGAAATATGTCTGCACCGGCTGCCGAAACAAGATCCCGATGGTCGATCTTGAAGAGGTGTTCGTCGGTGAAATCCACGATGTGTTTTCCAACAAGGCCAAGCTCGCCGAGCAAATCTCAGCCACCGAGCGCAACCTTGCTGACAAAGAGAAGATGCTCACCACGCAGCGCCAGGAGATCGAACAAGTGCGCGAGGAAATGGCGAAAACGCATCGCCTCTACCTCGACGGCCACATCGTCCTTGCCGATTTTGGCGGCTATCACAAACCTTTGGCCGACCGCCTCACACAACTCCAGACCGAACTTCCCAAACTCGAAGCCGAACTCGATTACTTCAAAGTCCGCAGCGTCAGCGCAGATGCCGTGCAAGTCGAAGCTGACACCCTCTACAACAACTGGCCCCAGCTCCCGGACGAGAACAAACGCCGCATCATCGAAGGCATTGTCGAACGAATCGAGATCAAGAAAGACCGCCCTGAAATCGAGATAACCTTCTCATCCACAGCTCCTTCTGAAGACATGACAACAAACCAACAGAGCCTGAGGGAGCATGGAAATTAGCCGGTGGTGAAGCGAGGCTTGCCGAGCGAAAACCACCGGATTACGCCAAATCAGCCAACAAGCTCAAAATCGCATGCCGGAGGTATGCGAGAGGCTTGCGCAAACTCCCTCGCCCTCAAGCTGGTTGCAAGCTTCTCACTTTCCTCACTCCTCAATATACGAATCCCCCTCCGTCGGAATCACGAGATGGTTTTTGACGAGATCAAAGTACTCCCCCTTGCCAGACGAGTGAATATACAGCCTCTGCTTCCGGCGTTTCAAGTTGTCGAGCACCACAGCCATCCGCTTGAAGTCCACGCGGTCCTGAAAATCGGAGAACCAGTACAGCCCATCCGCATTGCGCACCTCATCACTCAGCAGTGCCAGCCACGTGTAGCCCACCCCCACGTTGTGGATGAAATAAGTCTGCGGACGGCGAGACAGCTTGAGGAACAGATCCTTGCTCGGGATCGGGTCTTTGGTTTTGATCTTGTACTGCGCCGTCTCCATGAAAGTGGCACCTCCGAGACGCCAGAATTTTTCAAACTCGACCGCTGAGGTGCGAAATATTTTCGTGCCCACCAATGGCTTCTCAGGCGGCTCCAGACCGCAGCCAAAATACAGCACCACCACGCTTCCTTTCGCCACCTTGTCCACCTCGTTGACCACACGTTCCAAGTGCGGCATCATCGAAGAAGAAACATCGAGCACCACCGCCAGCTTTTTGGCTTTGATAGTCAGGCCAAACAAAGGGCCAAAGACCATGCCGTTTTTGGCCCCCAGCCCCACCCCGGTGCCCACACCTC
>NZ_JBAQCR010000456.1:0-2203 GCF_049294395.1 Prosthecobacter sp. | reverse complement strand
AATCCGCATGACAAGCGGCATCCGGCGTGGATGAGCGGCAGCCGCCGCTCATGGGGCTTTTCCACCGTTCATCACTGCTGGAGGCCTCCCGGTCACTGCCGACTGGCATTTCACCCGGCGTGGCGCAGAGTGGCATGGAAATGAACGAGGCACTGCAGAGCACCGGCACCACACCGCCCTTCGCCGGGCGCGGCTATCGCCTCATGCAGACGGGGTTCTGGTCCTTGTTTGCGCTGATGGTCACCGTCACGCTGATCTCCGGACCGCCCGCCATCGCCTTTGATGCTGACGCCCCGGCCACGGCGGAGGCGCTCAGGCAGGCCTTTTCCGCGCTGCAGCCGCTCATGTGGCTGCAAAACGTGGCCATGATTCTCTGCGGCATTCTGGCCACGCACCAGCTGCATCTTCTCTCCCTGCGGCACCGCTGGGATCTCTCCCCGCTGAAGCGTCTGGTGCCGGTGGTCATGCTCACCTGCGTGGCGTTCGCGGCCGTCATTTCAGTCATCCTCAATGCCCTGCGCTGGTGTTTTGCCCGGATGGGGATTGGCGCGGAGGTCGCAGGCCGGGGGCTGCTCATTGAGCTCATCGCCACCGGTGCCGTGGCCCTCTTCCTCCTGGGCATGTGGGCCGCGCTCTATTATGCCTGCCAGGCCTTCACGCGGCTGCATCAGATTGAGCTCGCCTCCCTCCGCCATGCCGCCGCCATCAAGGAGGCGCGTCTGCAGACCATCGCCACCCAGCTCAATCCGCATTTCCTTTTCAACTCTCTCAACACCCTCCGTGCGCTCATTGATGAAAACCCGGAGCAGGCGCGTGATGCCGTGACGCGGCTCTCGCTCGTGCTCCGCGCCTCGCTGACCTCCAGCGATCACAAGCTCATCCCCCTGCGCGATGAACTCATCGCCGTCGATGCCCTGCTGGGCCTCGAACTCGCACGCTACGGCGACCGCCTGCAGGTGGAGCGGCACGTCGGCAGCGGCTGTGAAAAGGCGCTCGTTCCGCCGCTGCTGCTCGTCACTCTGGTGGAGAATGCCGTGAAGCACGGCGTGGCCGCCAAGCTGGGGCCGGGCTTTCTGAGCTACGAGGCCAGCCTGGACTCCGGGGCCCTGAAGCTGGTGGTGAAGAATTCCGGCGCCCTCGTGGAAAACTGGCAGGACAAAGGCGGCATCGGCCTCTCTCACACGCGGGAGCGCCTGACCCTGCTCTTCGGCAGCGCCGCCACCATGACTCTCAACCAAACTGCCGGCGGAGTGGAGGCCTCCGTCCTACTCCCGCAATCGCAGCAATCATGAAAGCCCTCCTCATCGACGACGAACGCATGGCCCGCCGTGAAATGCGCCGGCTGCTGGAGGCACATCCCGAAATCGAAATCGTGGGAGAAGCCGACAGCGGCCACGCCGCGCTGAGCCTGCTGCCCGCGCTGAAGCCCGACGTCCTCTTTCTCGACATCCAGATGCCCGAGATGGACGGCTTTGAATTCGTCAATGCCATGAGCGCAGGCGGCCACAGCCCGCAGGTCGTTTTCTGCACCGCCTATGATGCACACGCCCTGCGCGCCTTTGAGGTGAATGCCGTCGGCTATCTCCTCAAGCCCGTCGATCCCGCCCGCCTCGCCGCCGTCCTTCACAAGCTGCACGATCCCGCACAAACTGATGCCGAAGCGCCACAGGATGAGCCGCCTCTGCGCGAAACGGACCGCGTGCTGCTCAAAGGAGAACAGCGCACGTGGTTCGTGCCCGTGCGCTCCATCTACCTGCTGCAGTCTGAGGGCAACCACACGCATGTCTTCTTTGAGGGCGGCAAAGTGCTGCTGCCCCGCTCGCTCGGCACTCTGGAGCAGCGCCTGAACCTGCCCATTTTCTTCCGCGCCAACCGCGCCCAGCTCATCAACACCCGCGCCATCACCGACGTCACCGAATGGTTCAGCGGCGGCCTCCAGGCCACACTGGCCTCCGGGGACAAGGTGGAGATCTCCCGCAGGCAGGCCGCGCTGTTTCGGAAGCAGAAAGGCCTTTGATCATCAGCGACCGGTCCTGCGCTCTCGTTCGCGCTGCGGCATATTTTGTTCAGGGGTCGTGCGGTGCCTTCTTTGACAGGATTAACAGAATTCCAGGATTCCAGGATTCCAGGATTAGAGGCCCATGACTCTGCGCCACTGCCACCCTTCAGAAAAAAATCCTGAAATTCTGCCCTCTTGTTAATC
>NZ_JBAQCR010000455.1:0-5863 GCF_049294395.1 Prosthecobacter sp. | reverse complement strand
CAAGATCGGGCACGCTCATCTGCATACGAAATGCCATTTCATACTGGGAGATGCGTGCGGTGGTTTCGGGATCGCCAAAGGATTCGAAGTCGCGCTGATTGAGCGCGGCGATTTCATCGAGCATCTGACGGCGCATGGGGCGGTCCACGCCTGCGGGATTGGAGAGGTAGAGAACCGGATCACCTGAATTGCGGAAGCGCACGCCCTGATGCTGCGTGGGCAGGAATCCGCTGCCCCAAAGGCGGTCATAGAGCGGCTGGTCGTCGCGGCGCCCCGTGCCGAAGGAGGTCATGACGACGTATGCGGGCAGATCGCGATTGGCGCTGCCGAGACCGTAGCTGAGCCAGGCACCGATGCTGGGCCGACCTGCGAGCTGGGAGCCGGTCTGGCAGAAGGTAATGGCGGGATCGTGATTGATCGCCTCCGTGAACATGGAGCGGATGACACACATCTCATCGGCCACGGTGGAGAGATGCGGGAAGAGTTCGCTCAGCCAGACGCCGCCCTGACCATGCTGCGCGAATTTGAAAATGGATGGAGCGACGGGGAAGGCCTTCTGGCCGGAGGTCATCGTGGTCAGGCGCTGGCCCTGGCGAATGCTGGCGGGCAGATCCTCGGCGCGGTGCTTTTGCATCTGCGGCTTGGGATCGAAGAGATCGATCTGCGAAGGTGCGCCGGACTGGAATAGGTAGATGATGCGCTTGGCCTTGGGCGCGAAGTTGGGGAAGAAGCGCGCGGGTGATGCAGCGGCGGCTTCGTCCTGGAGGAGTGAACCGAGAGCGGCGGCACCGATCGCAGCCGAGGAGTTCTTGAGGAAGATGCGGCGGTTGAGCCGGTCTTGAAATTGAAGGGCGGGATGATTCATATCAGTCGCGGGTGATGACGCGGTCGAGGTTGAGGAGGACGGAGGCCGTGGTGGTGTAGGCGGCGAGTTCGGCGGGATTGAGAGAGGCGTCTGCCTTGGTGGTGCCTTGTGCGATGAGGGCGGTGGCCTCGGCGGGCTTGGCCTGGAATTCAGCGATGCGCTTGCTCAGGCCGGTGGCGAGCTGCTTCAATGCTGCGGGTTCGATGGTGCGGGCAGTGGCGCGCTGGAAGCCGTAGGCGATGCGCTGCTCCGGTGTGGTGCCACCGTGCTGCATCATCTGCTGCGCGAGGCCGCGTGCGGCTTCCACGAAGGTGACTTCATTGAGGAGTGAGAGGGCCTGCAGCGGTGTGTTAGTGCGGCTGCGTTTGACGGTGCAGATTTCACGTGTGGGGGCATCGAACAGCAGCATGGTGGGCGGGGCTGCGGTGCGTTTCCAGATGGTGTAGAAGCTGCGGCGGTACAAGCCTTCGCCGGTGTCGGCCTTGTAGCCGCGCAGGTCGCCGTATTTGCTGGTATCATCCCACACGCCATCTGGCATGTAGGGCTTCACGCTGGGGCCGCCGACTTTCGGCACGAGCAGGCCGGCGATGGCGAGCGCCTGATCACGCACGACTTCACCGGGAAGACGGAAACGTGGGCCGCGTGCGAGGAGGCGGTTCTCGGGATCTTTTTCGAGCAAGGCGGGCGTGAGCTTGGACGACTGGCGGTAGGTGGCGCTCATGACGATGAGCTTCTGCATGGCCTTCATGTCCCAGCCGCAGCGGATGAACTCGGTGGCCAGCCAGTCGAGCAGTTCCGGATGCACCGGATACTCCGACTGCGTGCCGAGGTTCTCGGTGGATTTGGACAAGCCGTAGCCGAAGAATTTCTCCCACGCACGATTCACCCACACGCGGGCGGTGAGAGGATTTTCAGGCGAGACGATCCACTGCGCGAGTCCGAGGCGGTTGTCGGGCGCATTCTTCGGCATGGGAGGAAGCACGGCGGGCGTGACCATGCTGACCTTGTCTCCGGGCTTGTCATACTCGCCGCGTTTGAGGATGAAGGCATCGCGTACGGTGCCTTCTTTCATGACCATCACGGAAGGGATGATGCGCTCGTATTTCTCCAGCTCTGCTTTGGCTGCGGCGAGGGCGTAGTCGGCATCGCGCAGGGGGCTGTCCACACTGGCGCGGTAGTATTTTTCAAGCTCGCTGCGCTGCTGTGGTGTGCGGTTTTCGGTGGGCGTTTTCATCACGGCCAGCACGGCGGCAGGAGGGCCGCCCGTGCCATCGATGCTGGCGAGTGCGGGCTCGGAATCGGTGGTGGAAAGGCGGAAGCGGCCCACATTGTGTCTGGCAAAGGTGGACTGATGCAGCAGGCGCACGGTCAGCGTGGCACCGGCGGGGACTTGCACGGCCTTGTCCACAATGAACATGGCATTGCGCTCCACGCGTTTCTTGGGGTCGTTGCCGTCGATGGCCCAGCCGTTCTTGAGATCTTTGTCGAGCAGCAGCTTCACATCGTAGCCTTTTTGCGCGTAGTCGGCCTCAGCGCGAGTGAAGGTGATTTTGATGGGTGTCTTCAAGGTGGGGGCGGAGATGGTGCCCTCGATGCCGGTGAGCACGAAGTTGCCATTGGGCGCGCGGCCCAGGCTTTGATTGGGCAGCGTGGGATCTGGCAAAGCCTCCAGCAGCAGGCCGGTGAAGCTGCCTTCCGCGAGTGGTGCGGTGACGGTGTAGATGTCAAAGTCGGGATTGCGACCGCCGGCGATCCATGAGGCATCCGGCAGCTTGCGCAGCGCGGCTCCGCCTTGGGACTTGGCTTCACTTATCGGAAGGACTTCCCACATGGGCTTCTTGGCTGCTTCCGGATTTTCCATGTCAGCCTCCCAGCTGGCGACGAGGTTGGGGAGTTGCAGCTGGGTCTCGGTGACTTTGGCCTGCGCCTTTTCGATCTTCTTGCGAAGCAGGGCGAGCTGCTTTTCTTCTTCGGCATCTGGCACGGAGATCACGGGATCGGAGTTGCCGCCGCTGCGGTTGGAACTGCCCTGAATGGTGCCGCTCTCGGCGATGTTGTTGAAGAAGGCGAAGAGTGAGTAGAAGTCCTTTTGGGTGAAGGGATCATACTTGTGATCGTGGCAGCGGCAGCAGTTCAGCGTGAGGCCGAGCCAGGTGAAGCTGGTCGTCTCCACGCGGTCGATGATGTTCTCGATGCGCCACTCCTCCGCGATGATGCCGCCTTCGCCATTGAGGCGATGATTGCGATTGAAACCGGTGGCGACGATTTGATCGCGGGTGGCATTGGGGAGCAGATCGCCGCCGATCTGTTCCAGAGTGAACTGATCGAAGGGCTTGTTGTCGTTGAAGGCTTTGATGACCCAGTCGCGCCAAGGCCACATGGCGCGGCTGCTGTCTGTCTGGAAGCCGTGGCTGTCGGCGAAGCGGGCGAAGTCGAGCCACTGCATGGCCATGCGTTCGCCGTAGTGGTCGGATTTGAGCAGGCGGTCCACGACGTTTTCGTAGGCCTTGGGGCTGGTGTCATTTTCGAAGGCGGCGATTTCTTCCAATGTCGGAGGCAGGCCGGTGAGATCGAGCGTCACACGGCGCAGAAGCGTGGCGCGGTCGGCTTCGGGTGATGGGGTGAGTTTTTCCTCCTGAAGGCGCTCGGCGATGAAGGAGTCGATCTCGTTGCGAATGGTGAATTTCGGATCGGTGATCTTGGGCAAGGGGGAGCGCTCGGGTTTGAGGAAGGCCCAGTGGCCCTGATACTCGGCGCCTTCGCTGATCCACTGGCGCAGGATGGCTTTTTCCTCAGCGGTCAAAGGTTTGCCGTCTTTGTCGGGCGGCATCACATCGTCATTGCCGTGCGGGAGTTCCACGCGCGCGATGAGCTGACTCAGTTCGGGCTTGCCGGGGACGAGGGCGATGTCGCCGGACTTTGCGGGCTTGATCGCCTGATCGCGCAGATCCAGCCGCAGGTCACCTTTGCGGTGGCCGGCATCCGTGCCGTGGCAATGAAAGCATTTTTCATTGAGGATGGGCCGCACATCGCGGTTGTATTTCAGTTTGCCGGACTCCGCCGCGAGGAGGGCGGGGAAGGCCAGGAGGATGAGAAGGGCTTGGCGCATGGGTTGGACGTTGTGATGGTAACGTCCGTCGGGCCCCGCCTTTTCGTGGGATTGTGATGCACTATCTTGCTCAGTCCGCCATCTGATCCGCGATTTCCTCCGCTGGATAGGTCCAGATCTCGCTCAGTGTGGGATGGTAATGCGGGATGGCCATGAACTGCTGCACGGTGGCGCGGAAGTTCATGGCGATGACGACTTCATGGATCAACTCGGTCGCTTCAGGACCGACGACGCAGGCTCCGAGGATCTCGCCGGTTTTCATGTGCGCGAGCATCTTCACGAAGCCGGCGGTTTCGCCCATGACCATGGATTTGCCGTGATCATTGAAGGGATAGCTGGCTTCGAGGAACGGGATGTTGTGGGCTTTGAGTTTTTCGGTGGTGGCGCCGACGACGGCGACCTGAGGGTGCGAGAACACGCCGAAAAGGGTGAGGCGGTAGTCGATGGTTTCATCGGCCGGTTTGCCCTGAATGAGTTTCGCGGCATTGCGTGCGGCGATTTCGCCCTGCTGAATGGCGATGTGCACGACATCGAGCGGGCTGCAGACATCACCAGCGGCAAAGATGTGCGGCTGGGAGGTCTGCATGCGGTCATTGACGATGACCTTGGATTTGTGCAGGGCGACTTTGGCGGCGTCCAAAGCGAGGCTCTTCGTGGCGGGTACGCGGCCCATGGCGAGGAGGATTTCATCGACGAGGATCGCGTGGGTGTGGCCATCTTGGGTGAACTCGATGCGCTTGCGGCCTTCATGCGTGGAGACGTTGCTGAGGTGCGTGCCGAGATGAACCTTCATGCCGCGCTCTGTGTAGGCTTTGGCGATGACATCGCTGCATTCGTGGTCGAGGCCGGTGAGGAGCTGGGTGTTGCGCTGGAGGAGTGTCACGTGGCAACCCATGGCTTCGAGGTAATGCGCCATTTCGAGGGCGATGGCACCGCCGCCGAGGACGGCGATGGTTTTGGGAAGGGTGTCGGCATCGAGCACGTCATCGCTGGTCCAATAGCTGGTTTCGGCGAGGCCGGGGACGTGGGGGACCATGACTTCAGAACCGGTGGCGATGCAGAAGGTGCGGGCGCTAGCCTGAAAGGAGGCGGAGCCATCGCGTGGGAGCACTTCGACGGTGTGGGCGTCGATGAAGCGGGCGTGGCCGCGATGGAGGGCGAAGCGGCCGTCTTCGAGCTGGCCTTGGCGGTAGCTGGCGAAGTCGGCGATGAGGGTGCGTTTGCGGTCGCGGATGGTGCGGACATCGACGCCGTGGGAGGTGGCTTTGAGGCCGAACTCCGCTGCGTGGCGGATGTGAAGCTGGCGGTTGGCGGATTCGATGAGCGTCTTGCTGGGCATGCAGCCGCGCAGGATGCAGAGGCCGCCGAGTTCGGGTGCGCCGTCGATGACTGCGACACGGAGGCCGGCGCTGTGGGCAGTGCGGGCTGCTGCGTAGCCGCCGCTGCCGCCGCCGATGACGATGAAGTCGAATGAATGGTCTGCCATGAGGAGAAGTGCAGGGGAGATACGGATTGCGCAAGGCCTTGGCTCCTTTTGTCTGATTTCGCCCAAACTTTGTCCTTCAAAACACAGGGGCGGATTTCGTAGCATTCAGGTACCAACCCTTTTGCTGCCACCATGAAGACTCGTCGTTCCTTTCTGTCTCAGATCATCGCCAGCGGTGTCGCTCCTGTGTTTATTCCGGCGCATGTGCTGCGCTCGCAGACGGCTCCGTCGAACAAGATCACACTGGGGGTCATTGGGGTGGGATCGCAGGGGACGCATGACATGCGGGCGTTTTTGAATCACGAGGATGTGCGGGTGACGGCGGTCTGCGACGTGAACAAAAAAAACATCGAGCGTGCGCAGCAGGCGGTGGCGGAGCGCTATGGCAGTGCGGACGTGAAGG
>NZ_JBAQCR010000454.1:0-1669 GCF_049294395.1 Prosthecobacter sp. | reverse complement strand
TATAGAAAGGTTCAATAAATAAGAAATCAAACAACAATACCCCTGTCAATGCAGTAAAAAATGAGTATGAAACTCCATAACGTACTGCGGTGAAGAGGGTTAAAAGAAGATAAATGAGAGTAATGTTGACTATCCCAAGAATATCTTTGGCAACAAATGAAAATCCGGTAATCCCTGCCAATAGTGCTATACAAACCAGATAGTGTTTAACATTTGTCGGTGTTTGATCAAAAGGTTTGATCTGCTCCCAAAAAGTAGAATGTTTTTTCTCAAAAGGGACGATATCGATTGTACACTGAGGTTTTCTATCCATCACGCTTTTGGTCAGATTTAGAAACAGCAGTCCTAAAAAACGGCTTTTCGGACGCGTCATTACCAGTTCGGTTACACCGTACTCTTCAATCGCTTCAATAACCGCATCGGTTTTGTCTCCGGATATTTTTGAAATAACATTTGCTCCAAGCCGTTCAGCCAGTTTGAGATGTTTTCGTATCTGTTCACTTTTACGGGTATTGCCATGCACTTCGGAAGTAATCTGCAATGCGATAAATTCCGCTCTAAGAGAATCGCTGAGCCGTTTGGCATAGCGAACCGCATCCATCGACTCTTCATGATGATCTATGCAGACCATGACCGTATTGGTCTGCGTCTTTCTGCCATCGCGTTTGGAAACTGAATATTCATTAAGTTCATCGCTCACTTTAAGTGCCGCTTTGCGTAGTGTCAGTTCGCGCAATTTGCTGATATTTTGTTCAGTGAAGAAATTATTAAGAGCTGATTCAACACGATTTTGGGGATAGATCTTGCCGTTTTTGAGCCGTTCTATTAACTCATCGGGGGGAGTATCTATAAGTCGAAAACTGTCTACCCTTTCCAATATGCTATCAGGCACAGTTTCGACTACTCGGACATTCGTCAACGAATAGACAATGTCGTTAAGACTCTCAATATGCTGGATATTCATTGTTGCAATGACATCTATACCGTGTGATAGAATTTCGAGAACATCCTGATAACGCTTTTCGTATTTGGAGCCTTGTGTGTTAGTGTGAGCGAGTTCGTCAATCAACACCACTTCGGGATCGCGTTTGAGGATTGCATCGATATCTACTTCGCTAAATTCCGCTCCGCCGTAACGGATCTTTTTGGTGGGAGTAATCTCCAGTCCCTCGGCCAACGATTCGGTTTCCACACGCCCATGCGCCTCAAGATATCCGATAACGACATCGATACCGCTTTGTTGAAGTTGACGCCCCTTGGAGAGCATAGCGTAAGTTTTACCGACTCCTGCCGTAGCGCCGAGATAGAGAATAAAATTCCCTTCCTCAGCTTTTTGTACCTGTTCGAGAAGCCTTTCGGCCTTAGATTTTAACTTTTCCAAATTCTCTGTCTAATGTTAAATTGAGATTGACGACATTTATTTTCTCTTTCCCTATAATACCAAAATAGGGCTGTTGAGTGCTTTTACGAATGACATCAATTACCTTATTCTCTTCAATACCTCTAACTTCTGCCACCCTTTTTGCTTGTATTGTTGCATTCGCAATACTAATATGTGGATCGAGTCCGCTGCCGCTTGTTGTAACTGCATCCATCGGCACTTTTTGTGAGGTACTCAGACTATTTTCGGTGCGATACGCTTCAACCCGTTCTTTAATCGCATCATGGA
>NZ_JBAQCR010000453.1:0-12089 GCF_049294395.1 Prosthecobacter sp. | reverse complement strand
CGCAACCGTTACAGCAGCGGCTCCACCCGTTCCCGAATCAACGCCACCAGCTCCGGATTCATGAATGTGTAATCGTCCGGGATGTCGAGCACGTCGATGTGCAGCTCGCGCGCGAGTTCAGGAAACTGCTCCCGCAGCCGCTGCTTGTGCGCGTGCTCCATCACCATCACACGATCCGCCCACCGCAGCAGCTTTTCCGAGACACGGCAGCGTGCGGAAGCGCTGATGCCAGCGCTGCGCACTTCCACACGCGGATCGTTTTGATACACCTTCTCCGCCGTCGGGCTGCGCCATTGGTTGCGGGAGCAGAGGAAGAGAAGGCGCATGATGCAAACATCACTTCTTCACCAGCAAACTCTTCCCCGTCATCTCTGCCGAGGGCTTCACGCCGAGCATGTCGAGCAGGGTCGGGGCGATGTCGGCGAGCTTGCCGTTGGCGACGGTGTAGCTGTTCGCATCCGCGGCGACGTAGATGCCGTGAACGAGATTCGTCGTGTGCGCGGTGTTGGGTGATCCATCAGGATTGCGCATCGTCTCGCAGTTGCCGTGGTCGGCGGTGATGAAGAGCTTGCCGCCGAGTTCGAGCACTTTCTGCACGATGAGGCGCACGCCGAGATCGATGGTCTCACAGGCGTGGATGCCTGCTTCGACGACGCCCGTGTGGCCCACCATGTCGGGATTGGCGTAGTTCATGATGACGAGGTCGTAGCTCTCCAGACGGCGCATCACTTCAAAGGTGAGATCAGGCGCGCTCATCTGCGGCTTCTTGTCGTAGGTGGGCACTTCCTTCGGGCTGATGGCGAGGTAGCGGTCTTCACCGGGATTCGGCTCTTCGACACCGCTGTTGAAGAAGAAGGTCACGTGCGGGTACTTCTCCGTCTCAGCAGCACGCAGCTGGGTCAGACCGGCAGCAGCCACCACCTGGCCGAGGTTGTTGCTCAGGCTCTCAGGAGCAAAGATCACGCGGGCACCGAGGTCGGTGTAAGTGGCGTCGTATTCGGTGAGGGTGTAGTAGCCGGTCTTCGGGGTGACTTCGCGGTCGAAGCCGTTGAAGTCCGCTTTCAGGAAAGCCTCGCTGAGCTGGCGGGCGCGGTCGGCGCGGAAGTTGAACCACAGGATGACATCGCCATCGCGGATGCGCTGCTCATTGGCGTTGGAGAAAATCATGGGCTGCATGAACTCATCCCCACGCGGATCTTTCGGATAAGCGGCCTGCACGGCGGCGCTGGGCAGATCCGTGCGGACTTCGCCACGGCCCAGGACGATGGCGTCCCAGGCGAGCTTGTTGCGCTCCCAGCGCTTGTCACGGTCCATGGCGTAGTAGCGGCCAATGACCGTGGCGATTTTAGCTCCGCTCGGAGCCAGGTCTTTTTCGAGCTTGGCCATATAAGCAGCACCACCCGTCGGGGAGGTGTCGCGGCCATCGGTGATGGCATGGACCATGAGATCGCTCACGCCTGCAGCCTTGGCGGCATTGCACAGGGCGGCCAGATGGTCCTGATGCGAATGCACGCCGCCATCGCTGATCAGGCCGAGGAAGTGAAGACGCTTGCCCTTGGCTTTTTCAAAAGCTTCCACGAGCACCGGCATGGAGGCCAGTTCGCCATCGCGAATGCATTTGTTGATGCGGGTGAGGTCCTGATAGACCACACGGCCTGCGCCGAGATTCAGGTGCCCCACTTCGCTGTTGCCCATCTGGCCGTCAGGCAGGCCCACGTCCTCACCGCTGGCGCTGACGGTGCCCATCGGGTAGGTGGAGTAAAGGTGGTCGTGGAAGGGGGTGCGGGCCAGCAGGGTGGCATCGCCATTGGCTACGGCTTGAGCTTTGCCGCCGGGGTTGATGCCCCAGCCGTCACGGATAATCAGAACAACAGGTTTTTTGGTCATAGCTACTGGGTCAATGGGTCAAAGCGGCGGCTCCGTCAAGGGCGGGGTCGCGGCGGCGGGGGCCAGCCAAGGCTGAAAGCACCCTTTTGACCATCTTAAGCATTTCTTGGCAAATCCTAACCACCCCCGGCCCGGCTCGTCAGATCGTTTGCGCTCCGGCCCGTCTCAGGGTATAAAGGCCCGCCTTTCTCCGTTATTGCCGTCATTCCCGTCATGACTTCCGGATTGTATTCCCAACTCCCCAAGGCCCTCGTCGCCACCTTCGCTCTTGCACTTGCATCGGCCTCGTTCGACGTGGCCCACGCAGAAGATGCGAAGCCGGGCTTTTTCAAGAAGCTCTTCGGCGGCGGCAGCAAGACCGAAACTCCCCCTCCCGCGCCCGAGCCGGAGAAAAAACCGGCCGCCAAGCCGAAGCCAGAGCCGGAAAAAACGTCCACCAAGAAGCCCACGAGCAGCAAACCGCCACGGGTCATCATCACCACGACCGGCGGCAAGAAAGTGGAGATCGGCAAAAAAACCGCTCCTGCCAAGACCGTTGCGAAAACAGAGACTCCCAAGCCCAAGGAAGAGCCAATCAAGGACGTCACGAAATCATCCGCCTCGAAGGACAACGAAGCCCCGATGAAGGGCGAGTTCAAAGAAGATGATGACGACAAGACCGTCAGTACGGAGAAGTCCAAAGCCGTCGAAGTCCTTCCCGCCAACGGTGGCTGGGAGATCATCAAGATCGGCGGGCGCGACTACGTGACGGCGGAGAGCATCCGGAATTTCTACAACCCCGTCTATGGTTTCACCACCTTCCGGACGCAGGGGACGCACTTCTGGCTCGGCTCCTCCAAGCTCATCCTCAAGGCGCAGATCGGCTCGCAGGAGATGCTGATCAACAACATCAAGTTCATCCTCAGCTTTCCGGTGGTGGAGTACAATGGCAAGGTGCTCTTCTCACGTCTCGATCTGTGCAAGCTCATCGATCCCGTGCTTTACCCCAGCCACATCCAGAACGCCGAGTTCTTCGACACCGTCGTGGTCGATGCCGGCCATGGCGGTCATGACGCCGGAGCGCGCGGCATTTACGGCTACGAAAAAGACTTCGCGCTGAAGATGGCCATGTCCGTGCGCGCGGCCCTGATGCAGCGCGGCTTCAAGGTGATCCTGACACGCGCCAACGACACTTTCATCACCCTTGGCGGGCGCGTGGCCATCGCCAACCAGACGCCGAAGAGCATCTTCCTCAGCTTCCACTTCAACTCCGGCGGCGCTGCCGCCACGGGCATCGAAACCTGGGCGCTCACACCGCAGAGCGCCGCCGCCACGATCAGCCGCGGAGGCGGTTACAACGTCAACGGCGTCACCGGCAACAAGCAGGACTCCGCCAACATCGCCCTCGCCACCGCCGTGCATGCCAGCGTCATCAGCCGCTTCAAGTTCGTCGATCGCGGCATCAAGCGTGCCCAATGGAGCGTGCTCACCGGCTGCAAGCGCCCCGGCATCTTGTTTGAAGGCGGCTTCGTCACCAACGGTGCCGAATGCCAGCTCGTCGCCTCCGAAACGTATCGCCAGCAGGTTTCAGCTGCCATCGGCGACGCCGTGCTGAACTACCGCAAGGCGCTCGAGTCAGCCATGGTCAAGCGCTGAGCCGGAAAGAGCCAGCTTGGCACCTGCAAATACTGGTTCCAACAGCATCAAGGACGCAGCCACTTATGCTGCGCGCAAAACCTTGCAGCAAAACGCTTGCTGTCGGCCAGGCAGCTGGCAACCCAA
Source organism: Prosthecobacter sp. (assembly GCF_049294395.1). Taxonomy (GTDB): domain Bacteria; phylum Verrucomicrobiota; class Verrucomicrobiia; order Verrucomicrobiales; family Verrucomicrobiaceae; genus Prosthecobacter. The sequence continues at coordinate 8,441 of NZ_JBAQCR010000453.1, read as the reverse complement.
TCGCTCATCTCCCTGTCCACAAATTCCGTTGCCTCAAGCGCTTGTTTCACGACAGCATCTGGAAGCGCTAGAAACTCCTGGCAGATCTGGAACGCCAAATGTTTGCCCGCAGCCGTTTCCCACCATTCAGAGGTGTCAAAGCGCTCTGGCCCCTGCGCAAACATCAACTCATTGTCGATCATCACAAATTCATGCGAAGGCGTGAAAAACTTTTCTGGCGGCTCACTTCCCCCAAAGAGATAGACAGCTAATTCTGCCTTGGGCCAGTCAATCAGACGGGCTATTTTTGTTTTCAGGACCTCTTCAACATGCTTGTTCCGGGGGAACCCCTCCGCCAGCGGACACTCAATACCGCAGGGAGAATATTGATGCTCTTCAAGGAAGAAGTGAGCGGCATGAAACCGCCCGCATTCAGGCTTTAACAGCGCCATGCTCTCTTCATCCAGCGCGATGAAGATGGAACTCTGGCATGACCAGTTCATCGCCTGCGCAAGACGTGCAAAGACGATTTCTCTATAAGCCCGCTCGGCACCGCGCAGCTTGGTCATCCATTTGCGACCAACGGGATCCTGACCAATCCAAAAGTCTTTGATCCCCACTGAATAGGGTTTCCAGTGCCACCCATGAGTATCTACCACTTTGGGCAGCTCTTGCATCAGTGGAAATGGGCAGGCTAAATTCATCGGTAAACAGGAAGCTTTTCCCGCAGCAGCGCGGTCAGCTCCGAGGTCTCCGCCAGTGTGAAATCCGCCTTCACCTTGGGCTCATGATGGCTCAAAATGCGCACCGTGCGCGGCACGCCTGCATTGATGGCCATTTGGATGTCGCGATCATGATCTCCGACAAGCCAGCTGCGGCTCAGATCAATTCCGTGTTCGTCACGCGCACGGAAGATCATCTCCGCGCTTGGCTTGCGGCACGCGCAGGTGCCTGCCAGATGCGTGCAGGCATAGATGCCATCAAGCGCAGCATCATGCCGGGCCAGTTCGCTTTGCATGTGTGAATGAAGTTCGTCGAGAGTCTCCTGCGTCATCAGTCCTTTGCCCACACCTTGCTGGCTCGTCACGAGAATCGTCGCATAACCACGTTCATGGCACAGCGCCAGAGCCTCGATGATGCCCGGTGCAAAGTGAAAATCCTCCCAGCGCAGCACGTAGCCGTCCCCCGGGGAGACATTGACGACACCATCGCGGTCAAAGAAAACAGCGGGACGAAGGGGCTGAGCGGCAGGCATGCGCCGCACGCATAGCCGCGCTGTCATGGCAATGAAACTGATCTTTGTGGCAGTCCCTCGCTCCTGCGTCCCCCCAAAAAAAACTGAACAGCCCGGCGGCGCACTTGGCCCACTTGTGGACGTGGGGTGTTGGCTAAGCGCTGATCGACGGGCAAGAGAGTGCCCATCGTACTTATTGCTCGATCCTCTATAATCCATGAAGCGCAATGCGATCGGAATGTTTCCAGAGGGTTCGGCTGCAGCTACCAGCCGCCTCTGACAAAACGCTTGCCAGAGCTCCGCCCATTGGGCTAAAAAAAAGACTGAAAATCTATTTTTATCCATGTGCGAACGCCTTCAGTCTCATCTTAGGAAAATGGCGCTCACATTTTTGTTTGGGGGATTTCTTATCTGCCCTGTCCTTGCGCAAAATGAGGTCTGCTCCGCAGCACGCTTTAAGGCCACCGGAATGGAAGTCTGCATGGAGCATCAGATCGGCATCTGGGAAGATCCCGGGTTTGTTTTCACCAAACTCAAAAACTTCTCCAGCAAACCCATCACCATCAAGGTGTCCACTGTTGATGGAAATTACGAGGGGCCGGGAATTACACTCCAGTTTCCAGACGGCCACCGGCAAACACACGGCAGCGACTATCTGGATCTTAAAAAACGCCCTGCGGAGTTTCCCAACTATCTGAGCCTCACGAAAGAACTCGCACCCAAACAGTCCTTTTCGTCGGACAGGATCAGTCTGCGCCATTGTTTTGGCACCCTCGCTGCCGGGCTGTACAAACTGCGCGTGGAGATTCCGGGAGAACGTTATCATCTGGACGGGGAGGCCGGCGGGAAGCTCGACTCAGGCTGGCTTGAGTTTGAGATCGTTCCCATGTCACCACAAATGCAAGAGGTCCTGCAGAAGGCTCAGTTGCAGAACGTTGAGACCAAGCTCATCCCCGAAAAAACCTCCGCCACCGCCAAAGCCTGGATCGTGGAAATCCAATGCGAGCTGAAGAACAACTTTCTAAAGCCCTTTGAAATCTTTGGCGAAAAAAACAATGTTCACAATGGAGTCGAGCGGCTGGATGGCAGCCTCGAGTGGCGTCCCCACAACAGCTGGTGCAGCTACTGCGGAAATGGCGCCGGCTTCCATAAAGTTGACTCGGGCGCAAGTTTCTCGCCAGTCGTTCATATCCCCGGGGACAGCGGCATCTACCGGGCGGTGCTGACCACAGCCCCCGATGGCCTCAAAATCTATTCGCCGCCGATTCAGATCGTCAGCAAGCGAGAGCCGTAAATCCCAACTACTCCCCTATTCTTTCACCTCTCCCGGCCACACCGGGAAACCGTGGAAGCAGACGTTGTCCCCCATGGGACGGACGGTGACGTCTTTCAGTTCGATGGAGGCGGGCAAAGCGGGACCAGCCAGCGAGGGTCGGCCCCCGCCGCAAAGACGCGGAGCGATGTACCAGTAGACCTCATCGACCAGCTGATCGCGGAAGGCATTGCCAAGAATGATGCCACCGCCCTCGATGAGGACAGAAAGCACGCCGTGTTTCCCCAGAATAGCCAGCGCTTCAGGCAGATCCTTGCCATGCATGATGACCGTGCGATCCTTGAACTCATCGGTGAAAATCTGGGAGTGCTGAGGAATGTCGCCGCTGCGGGTGAGCACGACGCGCCAGGGCTGCAGCTTGCCGCTGCCAGCGCTGCCATCTCGCAGCGTGAGCTGGGGGTTGTCTTTGCGGATGGTTTCAGCACCGACAAGGATGGCGTCCACGCGCATGCGCAGTCTGCGGCCGTGGGCGCGGGCGGCGTCGTTGGTGATCAGTGAGCTCTCCCCCGCTGGACGAGTGATGCGGCCATCCAGGCTCTGCCCGGCCTTGGCAATGACGTAAGGGATGCCCGTGGTGATCCATTTGGCAAAGGGGCGGATGATCGCCCGGCACTCTTCTTCGAGCACTCCCGCAGTGACCTCGATGCCCGCGAGCATGAAGATGCTGCGGGATTGCTCGCGGTGGCTGGGATTGGGATCATGCGCACCGAAGACCACGCGCTTGATGCCTGCGGCTTTGATCGCCTCGGTGCAGGGCGGCGTTTTGCCCTGCGTGCAGCAGGGTTCGAGTGTGACGTAAATCGTGGCGCCGCGCAGCAGCTTGGGGTTTAATTTTTGCGCATCGCGGATGGCCTCCACCTCGGCATGCGGCTCGCCCGCCTTGTGGTGGTAGCCGCGCCCGATGACTCTTTCCTGGGCGACAATGACAGCGCCCACGGGCGGATTGGGGCTGGTGAGACCGACGCCAAGCTGGGCCTGGTCGAGGGCGAGGTGCATCCAATGTTGGTCGGGCGTTTCTTTATGAGCGATGGGCGGCGGCATGAAGGGTCCGCATGATAGGCGATGAAACGAACCTGAGAAGCAATAAGAGTGTCACACAATGGGAACCGTCCCCGGGTCTTGAAGCTTTTTGTACTCGCTGTCACGGACCCAGTGGCGTTAGTTTCATACCGCCGATGAAACTCTCCGAAAAAGCCCTGCTGTATCGCGAACTGGCCAAGCTGGTGGGGGCAAACTTTCATCTGGACCGCTCTCTCGAACTGCTGCTCAAGCAGCAGCCTTCCCATGCGCGCCGCACCTGGCTGCAGGGCCTGCAGTTCGGCCTGAAAGAGGGCAAGAGTGTCGCTGCCTCCATCACCGAGCATTGCGGTGCATTTTCAGACGCCCTGGAGTTTGCCCTGATCGACGCCGGAGAGCGCAGCGGACGTCTTGGGGATGCCTTCAGCCATCTGTCCCGCTACTTCGAAGCCTGGAACATGGCGGTGAAGCAGGCCATCGGGGCGATGATTTATCCGCTGATCCTCGCGCATCTGGGCATCGTGCTGCCAGAGCTGCCGACCATGGTCACATCAACGATGGAGGACAAACCCTACTCGCTGGGGGGCGTCTTCATGCCGCTGGCCATCCTCTGGCTGATCCTGCTGTCCCTCTTCCTGATCTGGCGCTGGCTCTCGCGGCTGGGCGCGGAATCGGCGGCGGTGGATCGCGGGCTCGGGTACATCCCGCTGATCGGCAGTGCGCGCCGGCACTGGGCGCTGGCACGCTTTTCCCAGGTGTTTCACGCCTGCCTGCTGGCCTCCATGCGGATGACGGAGTCCATGCAGCTCGCGGGCAGCGCCTCGCACAGCGGCCTGCTGCGCCATGCGGCGAAGGATGCCGCCCAGCGCATCGCCGCGGGAGAAACGATCGCCGGAGCCATGGCGGATGTGCATGGCTTTCCCATCACATTCGTTCACGGCATCGCCACGGCGGAAGAAGCCGGGACTCTGGATCACGAGATGAACCGCTGGGCCGCGGCTGAGACCATCGAAGCCGGAGACGCCGTGCAGCGTGCGGCGCAGTGGCTGCCAAAGATCGCCTATGCATTCGTCGTCATGTATGTGGCCTACCGCATCATCAGCATGATGAGCGGCTTTTACGGCGGCATGCAGCAGCAGCTCGACAACCTGTGAGGCGGATCACCGCTTTTGGCACCTTTGGGCGGCAATATTCGCTGCTTAAGGACGAAAAGTGATTTACGGCCCGCTTTAAATGCGCTTTCTGTTCGCCCGAACAGCTTTTTATTCCACACTGACCACCCACGATTATGGCCAGAGCACCCAAAGAAATTTCCGAAACGTCCGCAGCCAAACCCGACAAGCTCGCTGAAGCACGCGGCCGCAATCTCGACCTGGCCATCCAGCAGATTCAAAAAGACTACGGTGAAGGCGCCATCCTCCGCATGGGCGGCGAAGGTGTGAAGTCAGACATCACCGTCATCCCCACCGGCAACCTGCTCATCGATCAGGCGCTCGGCACCGGCGGCTTCCCCCGTGGTCGCGTGGTGGAAATCTACGGCCCGGAATCCTCCGGTAAAACCACCCTCACCCTCACGGTCATCGCCCAGGCGCAGAAGACCGGCGGTCTGGCAGCCTTCATTGACGTGGAGCATGCACTCGATCCCGCCTACGCCCGCCGCCTTGGCGTCAAGATGGATGAGCTGCTCGTCTCCCAGCCCAGCTCCGGTGAAGAAGCCCTGCGCATCTGCGAAACCCTCGTCCGCTCCAACGCACTCGACGTCATCGTCATCGACTCCGTGGCCGCGCTCGTCACTCGTCAGGAACTCGAAGGCGAGATCGGCGACTCCACCGTCGGCGCCCAAGCCCGCCTCATGAGCGCCGCCCTGCGCAAGCTGACCGCCATCATCGCCAAGGCGCGCACCTGCTGCATCTTCACCAACCAGATCCGTGAAAAGATCGGCGTCATGTTCGGCAACCCCGAAACGACCCCTGGCGGCAAGGCCCTCAAATTCTACGCCAGCGTGCGCGTGGACATCCGCCGCATCGGCGCCATCAAGACCACCGACGGCACCGTCACCGGCAACCGCACCAAGGTCAAAGTGGTGAAGAACAAGCTGGCCCCTCCCTACACCGAGGCCGAATTCGACATCATGTACAACGAGGGCATCTCCAATGTCGGCTCGCTGCTCGATCTCGCGATGGATTATGAAATCCTGCAAAAGCGCGGCTCATGGATCAGCTACAAAGGCACCCAACTCGCCCAGGGCCGCGATGCCGCCAAGGAAGTCCTGCGCAACGACGCCACCGTCTATGCCGAGATCGAAGCTGCCGTGAAGGCCAAGCAGGCGGAAAAAGCCGCTGGCTCAGAAAAAGGATCTTCCAAAAGCTCCGCTCCAGCCGCCGCCGAAGAAGAGTAATCAGGATCAGGCGTGGGGCGTGCAAGACCGCCCCGCGCTCCCTCCCTTCGTCGTTTGACTTTTCCCGCCCCGTGCGCCTCTTTTCGCGGTCATTCCGCGAATCGTATGGCTAAACACGGCCAGCAACAGCAGGAAACCTCCGCGAACCCGAATCCATCGGTCGGCGGAGGCGGGCAGACTGTTGTCGAGCTCAGCGAAATCACTTCCTGTGGCCTCGTGTTCTGGTCACGCCAGCGCTTTGATCTGGGTGCCGAAGTTCAGGTGCGCATCCAGCGCTCAGCCCTGACGCCCGCGATGCTCGCCATGACCGCAACAGACTCGAAGTGGGTCATGCTCAAATGCCTCGTGGTCGCCAGCACTCCGCAGCGGCGCACGGACGGCTCCTACGGCTTCAAAGTCTCCCTGCTGGTGGTGCAGGCAGCGGACGACAACACCCCCGCCCCCATGCACCGGTCCATGATGCCATGGTTCGTACCGCCCCTGAGCGGTCTGCGACGCTTCGGGTTGAATTGAAGCCCCTCAGGCCAGCTCGATGCCAAAGAAGTCCAGCATCACCTGACGATAGACGCGGCGTTTAAACTTGGGCACCCAGTCCATTTGAAAATCCGACGGCTTGATCCACTTGAACCCCGCGAACTCGCGATGCGTGGCATCCAGATTGAAATCGGTGTCTGCGCCGTTGAAGCGGCACAAAAAATAGGCCTGCTCCTGGCCGCCGTAGATGCCGTACTTCAGCCGACCCTTTGAAAACGCATAGCGGTAGCCATCCCGCCGCTGAACGATCTGCAGCAGTTCACGCTTCACGCCGATCTCCTCCTCCAGTTCACGAAACAGCGCCGTCTCCGCATCCTCCCCCTCATCAATGCCGCCCTGGGGAAACTGCCAGGCGCCTTTGATGTTAATGCGCTCCGCCACAAAGATGTCGCCGTTCTCCCGCTGCAAAATTGCGGCGACGTTCGGACGGTAAACGATGGCTTCGGCGGGAATCATAAGCCGGATGGATGGCGCATGGTGTAGCCTTTTGTGGGCCGTGAGCGGCTGCTCCAGCGCGGGCCGTCGCTGTCCGCATCACTGTAGCCTGTGTCCAGCCGCAGTCCGGCCACTTCCAGAAAGACGTGCCCTTTGCGCGCATAAACGGTGATCCACCTGCCGTGGCCGCTGCTGCCATAACTGCGGAAGGCCCCGGACACCGTGGGGGCATTCAGCTTGCCTGCGGCGTGCAGCACATACGAAGTTGTGCCGGAGCAGTCATACGCGCTGTCTTCAAAGTGCCTGTGCCCGCCACCACGGCGGTAGGGCTTGGTGCAGATGTGATTGCCGGCAGAGATCGCCCGCAGCACGGCCGCAGGCGCGTTGGCCGGTGGCACGGCCCTGCCGCCGATGATGACGGCCGTCTTGCCCGGGGCATACTTGTATTCCCAGCGCGATCCCGCGCTGGAGCCGCACTGGCAGAGAAGCACACAAAGTGGCAGAGGTAGCAAAAGTAAAAGAAAGCGCATCAGTCGTGCCATCGTATTCGGCCCGGTGGAAATGACAAGGCGTGCAACACTGCCTTGCCTTGTTTTCAAAAACCCGCCAGAATCCGCCCCTCATGATCAAAAAACTCGCCGCTCCCTTGATGCTGGCCGCCGCCGCCTGCGTCGTGGCCTTTTCCGCGCCCGCCGCCAAGCACAAGATTCTCTTCTTTTCCAAGTCCAGCGGCTTTGAGCACAGCGTCATCTCCTGGAAGAACGGCCAGCCCAGCTATGCCGAAAAGGTGCTGCAGGAACTCGGTGCCAAGAACGGCTGGGAGTTCGAATTCTCCAAGGACGGTTCCAAATTCAGCAAGGACTATCTGGCGCAGTTTGACGCGGTCTTCTTCTACACCACGGGCGATCTTTGCAGCGAAGGCACCGACAAACAGCCGCCCATGACCAAAGAAGGCAAGCAGGCCCTCTTCGACTACGTCAAAAGCGGCAAGGGCTTCATCGGCACGCATTCCGCCAGCGACACCTTCCACACCGACAACGAATCACAGAAAGGCCCTGAGCGTTACCTGAACCACGGCGAGAAAGCGGACGCGTACGTTCACTTCCTCGGCGCCGAGTTCATCAAGCACGGCAAGCAGCAGGATGCCAAGAACACCGTCACCGACGCCAAGTTCCCGGGCTTCGAAAAAGTCGGCGCTACCTACGGCTTCATGGAGGAGTGGTACTCGCTCAAGGACTTCAATTCTGACATCCACGTGCTCAGCGTCATCGACGCCCCAGCGATGGAAGGCAAAGAATACGAGCGCCCCGCCTACCCCAGCACCTGGGCACGCAAGGAAGGTGCCGGCCGAGTCTGGTACACCGCCATGGGGCACCGAGAAGACGTCTGGACCAATCCCACCTTCCAGGAAATCCTCATCGGCGGCGTCAAATGGGCGCTGGGCGATGTCCTGGCCGACGTCCCACCGAATCTCAAAGAAACCGCCCCTGGCGCGATGACCAATCCTCCCT
>NZ_JBAQCR010000452.1:0-21929 GCF_049294395.1 Prosthecobacter sp. | reverse complement strand
TCGACCGCTGAAGACCTGCCAGAGCCTCACCATGGCGTAGGTGTCGAGTTTGCAATATGATTGGAGTTGACGCTCAATTTCGCTTTTTCGTTCGGGAAGGGTGCCTGGCGATATAGCTTCAAGAAAGGCTTCCATTGCCATGCCGCCATCTTGCACCCCATCAAGTTGGTCGTAGCTCAAGTCGGGAACGACGGCAGGTAAAACCGCTTTGATGCTCCAGCTGCCTTGCTGGCTTGGATGATAATAACGGTTACGAGCGACAGGCAGGAGATCGACCACCCTCTCGTTGATGGCAAGCAAAGGGGCGGCTAGGTCAGGATAGCGGTCTGCCAAGTCGCTAATGCGGGTTTTTTCGAAAGCCGCATTATAAACAAAGACCGGCCCAAGTTCACCACATGATGCGATCAAGCTTTTGGCAAATGCCTCCGATGGGTCGTTGCCCGCGACGTCGAGGAAAGAGGAGTGAGTCAATTGGCCGCTTTCCGTCAAAACGTGCAGGCTGAACTGGAATGTGATTTGCTGATAAGGCCGCGTTCCCTTCCAGATGGGCACGGCAAACATGATGCTTTCAAAGTCGAGGAAATAAGCGGGAAAGCCGTGGGGTGCCAGATCCCGTGCGGCACCCACAGCGTCGAAATAAATCGACCCGGCCACTGTGTGCTGTTTGACGAGAGACTGCTTTCCGTTGAGCATCTCGTCAGGCACCTCACGCAGATCGGTGATTCCCTGAGCGGCCAGTTGCTCGCGTTTGGTGGACGAGAATCGGGGCAGCCAGTCCACGGGAAACTCGGGCAGCACGACATCTTTGTAACAGTAGTTGCAGAAGCCGCATTCGAAAGGCGAGTAGCAGTGATCACCAACGGCAATCTCCGGCTCGGCAGGGAGAGCGGCAACGTTCTGGGCTTCGGCAATCCAGCCTTTAACTTCTTCGGTGCGACCAAAGGCTTCTGCGGTGAGGTCGCTTTCCTTGAGAAGACCTTGGTACTTGTTGTCGCCTGGATAGGTCCAGGTGCTGTCAATGTGCGCCAAAGCGACAGATTTTAAGTCGACTCCGCTGGCCTTTGCTGCGAACGCCTGAACCGCAATGTCGTCACGGTGATAATCCTTCACGCCTGTGGACGATTTGACTTCGACCATCCGCCAGCCCGGATTTTCGCCATTAAAGTCAGGCAGCATGACATCAGCAAAAGCCAGCGCCCCTTCCGCCTTGAAGCCAGCCTCAAAGACCGGCTGCTTGGAACTCTTGAGCAACTCTGCAGTGCGTGCGAATGCACCATCGAAGCCTTCCGCGCTCACATCAATAATATTTCCGCTGCCATTGGGATCATAGAGGGTCTGGGCAATGTCCCCAACCTGATGTCCAGTCTTAAACCTGGCCTCCGTGGCGCTTGAATCCTCTCGCAATTCGGGCCGATGGATCTCCAGCCACAGACGCTTAGGACACTGACGAAAGGCCATCAGTTTAGATTTTGAGAAGTGGCGCATTTGAAGGTCGTTTACGTTTTTGTGGTGGTCGCTTGCAGCAGGCGTCTTTTTCACATACCCCATGGGGTGGGACATTTATAGGGGGGGCGGCATTTTATTCGCCAGAAACCTTTCTGGGCTTCTCCACCCGCAGCACGTCCAGCGTGTAACCAGCTCCATTCTCGAACGGCTTCACCTCTCCCGTTACCTGCACGACGGGATAGCGGACAGTATTCAGTCCATAAACCCGGTAGGCGGCAGCGAAGATTTCGCACTCAACGATGCCCGAACGGTCGCAGATTGAGATGAACTTCATGGGCTGGCCGTTCTGCTGTTGGTGGGAGCGGCTGACGATGATGAGGCCACAGACGGTGACACGTTGATTGGGGTAACGGTGAAGGTCGGCAATCGGGCAGTAAGTGTTCCACGCAACCTGCGGGTGCAAATCAAGTGGGTGGCCGCTGACTGTGTAGCCGAAGAGTTCCAGTTCATCATGGAGCTTTTGCAGCGGGGTGGGTTCTTCACGGAAGGTGGCTCGGATGTCGTCTTCGCGGGCGGTGTGAAAGAGCCAGTCGGCCCCGGCATTCACATCACGCGAGCTGTGTAGGCAACGCCAGAACTGCTCCGTTCGGGAACTGCCCAGGGAATCAAATGCACCGGCACGGATGAGGTTCAGTGCTTCGGTGCCTTCGGGAAAAACACGTTCGCAGAAGTCGCGCACACAGGTGAACGCAGCGCGGGCACGTTCACTGCGCCAGCGAGCGAGAGTGGCGTCCGAGAGGTCCTTGATGCAGCGCAGCGGTGCTCGGATGGCTTTGCCCAAGGAGGGTGCAGGCGTGCCGTGATCCACATTGCTCTGTTCCACGGTGAAGACATCGCTGAAGATGTTCACGTCGGGAGAGAGAAAGCCGATGCCGAGGCGGCGGCATTCGAGGGTGTAGACCAGCGCGGAGTAGAACCCTTTGCCATTGGTGAGCACTCCCGCCATGAACTCGGCGGGGTGGTAATGCTTGGCATAGGCTCCCTGATAAGCCTCCACGGCATAAGCAGTGCTGTGTGCTCGGCAGAAAGCGTAGCCTTGAAATCCGGCCACAAGATCCCAGACATAGGCGGTGCTGCGGGCATCACGCCGACGTTCCTTGGCCGCCTGCATGAATTCGGCTTTCACTTCATTGATCTTGGCTTTGTCCTGTTTGACCAAGGCACGACGCAGCACGTCAGCACGGCCTGCGGGCAGCCCGGCGAAGGCCTCGCAGATTTGCAGGATGTGCTCTTCATAGGCGACGACGCCAAAGGTGGAGCGCAGCACCGGGGCGAGGCTGTCATGCGTGTAGTCCACGGGTTCAAGCCCCTGCGCACGCCGGGCAAATTGCGCCTTCTTGAGGCCATTGGCTGCACCGGGGCGGATGACAGAGACAATGGCCACAAGGCGGTCGATGTCGCGCACATCGGCCATGCAGGCAAGGCTGGTCATGGCGGGGCTTTCGATGTGATGCACGCCGCGAGCATTTCCGGTGGCGATCATGTGCCAGAGACCGGGATCACTCCACGGCTCCACGGGTTCGGTGCGGGCGGGCGATTCGGTGCCGCCATGAGAGCCGACTTCAAGGGATGGAAGATCAAGAGCAAGCCCCTGCGACTGCAAGGTGGTCTGGGTGTCCCGCAGCACGGCCAGACCGCCCTGCGCGAGGATGTCGAGCTTGATCAAACCGACCGCCTCCACGGCATCCATGTCAAAATGCGTGGTAGGCCAGCCTTTGGAGCTGATGAACGTGGGCGTTTGATCACGAATGGGATCACGCGAAAGCACCACGCCGCAAGGATGCATCTTCGCGTAGCGCGGGAATCCATCGAGCATTCCTGCCATGAGCATGGCCGTGCGCAGCGGCTCCTCCTGCCATGCGGTGTGGTCGCACTCACGCGAGTGCGCCACAGCATCGGCCGCGTGGCGTGCATCCGTCCACGGCATATGCTCGGTCAGGCGGCGGATTTCGTTCTCGGCGACACCGAGCACCTTGGCCACATCCGCAAACGCGGAGCGTGCCTGAAAGGTGTTGAACCCGCCGACGATGGCGGCGTGCTCGGGGCCGTAACGATCCAGCAGCAGACGCACCACATCGTCTTTGCGATCATGCGCGAAGTCGATGTCGATGTCCGGCAGCTTTTGCAGCGCCATGCGGTCGCGGTTGAGGAAGCGTTTGAAGTAGAGCTCAAAGCGGATGGGGCAGACGTTGCTGATACCGAGGGCGTAGCACACCAGCGAATCCGCCGCACTGCCACGGGTGATCCAGCCAATGCCAAGCTGGGCGCACTCCTGCAGCAGGTGCCAGACGGTGAGGAAGTACTCCTCGTAACCGACCTCCGCGATGATGGAAAGCTCTTCGCGCAACTGCGTCTCGTGCTGCTTTGCCTTGCTCCCATAGCGCCCACGCAGACCGTCATGCGCGAGTCGATAGAGCATGGCCGCAGGCGTGCTGCCATCGGCAGGGGTGTAGCGTGGGAAGCGCAGGGTTTTGAAATCGAAGGCAAACTCGCACTGCGAGGCGAGGTCCTGCGCTGCCTGCATGGCGGCAGCAGAACAACTCCATTGTGAGGGCGGATGAAAAGCAAAGTCACCGCGCCGTTTTTTAGCGTGCTTCTCATGCAGCAGCGTCAGCGTCTTCATACTCTGCACGATTTCAAAGAACACCTTGTCCTCCGCTTTGTGATAACGAATCTCCGGCAATGCCACGTCAGCATTGTCGGTGGCAAGGAGGATCAAGCCCTCCCGGTGTTCCTGCATTTGCGCCGGCGTAATACAGGCGTCGTTGTTGTATGACAGCAGGCGGCAGAGATTCTGGTAGCCGCGCCCATTCTGCACATAGGCCAGCAGGGGATTTTTATCGCAGCACAGCTCCGCGCCAATGATGGGCTTGATCCCGGCGGCGGTGGCGGCCTGGAAAAACGGCACGGCGGCGTGCAGGTTCCTGTCGGTGATCGCCACGGCTGGCATGTCATGTGCAGCGGCTGCTGCGATGATGGCGGGAATGGTGAGCGTGGAATCAAGGAAGCTGAAGCAGCTCTTCACATTGAGCGCAGGCACGGCGAGACCTGCTGTGTGGCGAGTGATTATCTGCGGGCCTGTGGCAGAGCCAGGACGCTCGCGCAGGACGCGGTTTGTGGTGGTGGCGCTGGGATCGGTGATGAGTTGCGGCTTGGGCAAAGTTTGCCGAGGTGCCTGCCTGTGCTGTGAAAGCCAGAGGTCATGCCCTCGCATGATGCTGCGGTGGCCACGGCGAAGATCATCCACAATGAGGGAAAGCGTGTGGAGGCGCTCGCGCTTCATGTCGGATTGCTCCAGCGGCAGCACATTGCAGAAGCCCGTCTCATACACCTTGGTGAAACGCAGGCCGATGAGGCGCACGCTGACCCGGCGCTCCCACGCACGGGTGAGCATTGCTTGCAGCAGTGGATATAGATCATGCTCCAGGTCGGTCGGTTCATCGAGACTGGAGGAGCGGGTCACTTCGTCCATGTCGTTGTATCGCAGGCGCAATGTGACGGTGCGGATGCTTTTACGATCCTCACGCACGCGGCGCATGAGGGTGTCCGCCATGGCCCGGAGACGGGCGATGATGAAGGCGGTGTCCGTGGTGTCTTGGTTGAAGGTTTCCTGCTCGCCGTAGCTTTTCGCGGCGGGTGCATCGCAGACTACCGGGCGGAGATCGTTGCCCAGAGCATAATCATGCAGGGCAGGGGCTCCACTGCCCACCAGCAGAGACAATTCATCCACCGGAGTGCGGGCGATGTGCTCGACCATGCGCAGGCCGGCGGTGTTGAGTTTGGCAGCCAAGTGGGGGCCGACCTGGGGCAGCCACTTGTTTTCCAACGGCCACAGAAACCTCTGCTCAAATCCTGGAGCCACTTCGATGAAGCAGTGCGGCTTTCGCAGCTTGCTGGCGATCTGTGAGACGAGCTTGTTCGTGCCCACACCCACAGAAACCGATAGCTTCAAGCTCTGCGCGATGGCCTTCTGCATTTTCGCGGCCGTATCACAGGCCTTCGTCTGCCGTGCGCCGTGAAGGTCCAGGTAGCATTCGTCAATGGAAGCCAGCTCCACGATGGGCGTGAAGTCGTAGGCATACGAAAACATGAGGTGCGAGAAGCGCTCATACTTGTCGAAGTCACAGGGCAGCACGACTAGGCCGGGGCAGAGCTTCCGCGCTCGTGCGGTTGGCATGGGAGTGTAGATGCCCAGCTTCCGCGCCTCATAGCTGGCGGAAGCGATGATGCCGCGCCGCTCGCCACCGACGGCCACTGGGCGACCCCGCAGCTTTGTATCGGCGGCTTGTTCCACAGATGCGAAGAACGCATCCGCATCGAAGTGCAGAATCATGGCGCATTAGCTCTTGGAAAGCCGCAGGAGCGCGATAAGCACCCCCTGGATGACCAGTTCCCGCGCCGGGATGAGGTCAGGATACTTCGGATTCGAGGCCCGGAGGTAAGGCATGCCGCCTTGCACGACGAAACGCTTCAGAGTCGTCTCGCCGTCGATCAATGCCGCGACGATGTCGCCATGTTTTGCTTCGCGGAACTCCATGATGACGATGTCCCCCTCCAGAATGGCAGCATTGCGCATCGAATCGCCCCGCACCTTGAGGGCAAAAGTGCGGGCGTTTTTAGGCAACCGCAGGGTAGTGGGATCGATGTCAATGCAGCCGTTAACCCGCCCCTCTTGAACCTCGGGCTTGCCAGCGATGATGCTGCCCAGAAGGGGAATCTGATGGCGAATCCAAGAGCGGGCTTGGGATAGCCAAAGGAGATCCAGATTATGGTCGGGAAACGTGGTGAACATGGCCCACTTGATACTGTTCTTTAGAACAGTATCAAGTCAGGAGCGAAAAACCCCTGCCTTCAATGGGGCTCGCCTCTGTTACAAACCAACATAGGCGCCAGACCAATCAAGCTGAAGGAGATGGTTGAAGAAGCGGACCACCTTACATCGCTATGTGGTCTCCGATCAAATTCCGTGGAACTATTGTGGAACGCCTGATTTCCCACTGGTCACAGGTGGTTAGGAAGAGCAATTCTCCAAAAAACCAGCACTTCGACAGAATCCCGCCCTAACGCCACGGCATTCAGTAAAAACCTTGTCTCACAATGCTATGTGGTCTGAGCTAAGGAGGCACAAGAAGCAATAAATGACTGAATATCAGTAATGTATTAAGGATACTAGGATTGGTTTGCCCAAAAAAAGGACCAGTTCGTACTGACAATCCAAGACCGTGCGGCTGGTGCTGCAAAATCCCGGTATTCAACGCTATGTGGTGTGCGGTTAATGCACGTGGGTCCAGTATTTAGAAAAACTGAATTGGCGATAAATAACTGATTAACAATGAGTTAATGAAATTTAAGAGGGTTGCATCCCCCTTAAAACCAGGAGTCTCGACTTCGAAATGCTTGGTAGTTAAAAGAAAAGCCCCTCTCGTGAGAGAAGCTTTTCCGATCCGCCTGCCGCAGCCAGATCCTTTAGGGAATCAGGTGCAGCTAGGCGGAGAGCCCGACGTGGTTGTCGAGCAGGCCATGGAGAGCTTCCGTGTGGCGGGGGAGTTCGCAGATGGAGATGAATTTATGGACTGACCGTTCTGCTGCAGGTGGGAGCGGCTGACGATGATGTCTGCATTTCGAAGTTCACATCTGCGCTCCAAATCCCTGGAGAAGGAAGGTTACATTCTGGATTTTACCGTGTTGTGGGCCTTCTTGGAGCTTTGTTTAGCCTGTGCGAGTGCGGCATCAAACAGGGCGCGGATGAATTCGGCCTTGTTGGCGTAGCCTTTCAGCGCCGCGAGTTTTGCCAAAGCCTTGTCTTTCTCGGCACTGATGTAGGCCCCTGCCAGCTTTGTTCCGCTTTGTCTTTGGTTCGGCATATTTGTGAAAATCTGGTCAAGGGGGCTTATCACCTGCAACAGCTATGAATCTGGCAGATGGTAAGCAAACAGAGGTGATGTGCAGGATCTCTAGCTGCAAAACGAAAATTTTCGTGCCCCTGAAAATTAAGGAGCGGATGATGAAAAGCCATGGATGGTGCATGCTTCTTCCGATGGTTGATTCACCATATTTTAAAGGCAGAGGTTCACCACGCAGAGAGGTTGTAGGCTCAAATTTCTGATATGCTGTGTTCCGTCAATCTTCTTGCGCAGTTCATCTCTGCACTTAGCGAGGCTCATCTCCAAATCAGGAATACACGATATTGATCGACCCAGACCGGGCAACTCAAGCCCCGCAAGAATCTGAATTGCCTCATCTGGCTCAACCGTGCGGAGAACAGCACCAGACACATCTGTTGCACAAATTATAACGCAATCTGGCCCAGCCCATGGACCTGTAGTCTTCCAGCGGGCGGAAAAAACAATCCACCATGCTTCAGATTCATTAACGCTTTCAGGTCGTTTGATGGTGTAGCAGCAACTGCCATCACTAGCCCTCAAAGCAGTGCGAAAGAACCAGTCTGTCACCGAGTCGCCAAAACCTGCCAATGCAGGCTTGATTTCCTGACCTCGGACCCTGCCTAGACTGGTGTTTCGGACCTCGGCATAATGGTCGCGGTCGAAGACGAGATAACAGTCCCTGCTTGGTCGCAGACCGCCACGAAATGCCTCTGGTAGAGTGAAGTGATAAACTCCTTTGAGAATCTTGTTTTCCGACGTGCGTGTCTCACGTAGAGAAACGCCCTGACCGGCAGCCGACCAGGCAAAAACCTGACGAAACGCATCCGGATTTAGTGTGGGTGATCCCTGGCCGTAGTTTTGAGGCATTCCCAATGATTCACGGAACAAGCCCTCCAAGGTGCTACGACGATTTAAAACGGCCTTAACAGCCTCATCAACGACGTCCTCAAGGACACGCTGATTGCGTCCCCAGGCACACGCTTGCATCAGCTCGGGAATGCTGATCGCTTCATGCACGCCCCCTAGGATCATCGTTGCGTAATCCTCATCAGCCACCAGGCCCATACTCGCCTGCACCGCAGCCAGTTTGGTGGCGATCTTCTGCGAGATCATCACGTCCCAGCTTTCCGGTGTGCGCAGGTTTGCCACGCGAACCTTGAGCTTCTGCCCGTAGCGGTCGAGTCGCCCAATGCGTTGCAGCAGGCGCATCGGATTCCATGGCTGATCGTAGTTCACCATCAAATGGCACTGCCGGTGCAGATTCGCTCCCTCGCTGCCTGCCTCCGTTGAAATTAGGATCGTCCCGTCCTTCTCGAAAGCGATGCGCTGTGCCTTGCGTTCATCAATGTTCAAGCCACCGTGAATTATCATCACCCGCTCTCCTGCCTGTGTGAGCTTTTCCGCGAGCGAACTTTGCGTCACACGATATTGAGTGAAGATCAGGATTCGCTCTCCTGCTTCTCGGAATCCAGCACCAGGCTCTATCAGTCCGCAGAAGGTCTGCCATTTGCTATCACTCTCTACAGCCCGCACCATGGTAACAACCTCTGCCAGAGCATCGCACTCAGGGGTTCCGCCCACAAACTCAAATTCTTCTCCCATTGACATGGCTTGCTCGTCTCCATTGCCTTGAGGCTTCGCAATTGTACCCCCCGCCTTTGAGAAACGCGACGTCATGGCCGCTTCCAGTGCGGCCCAGCTGCTTGCCGCTATTTTCTGAAAAGTGTGCATCGCCAGTGCACGCACCAATGCTTCGCCCTTCGTTTTCTCAAAGACCATCTCCGTCTGAACATACAGCGTCAGCCGTTGCAAAGCATTCTTTTCCCCAGCGGTTAGCGGTACATTCACGGTGACAGTCTCATGACCGAGAAAAATAGATTTACCTGACCAATCCACCGCTCGCTTCTTTGAAGTCCTCGTAAGGCAATCTTCCAGCGTTATCACATCTGTCAAAACCCCGCCCGGCTGTGAGGCAGACTCAGCCTCGATCTTGTCAGGTCGTGCAAGTTGCAGCAGGTAGGCAAACCGCAGGTCGTCACCTTGATGCGGAGTGGCTGTCATCAGCAGCAAGTGTGGTGAACGAGGACTGCCATCACCGTTCGCCTCCCAGCTCACCACTCGTTGCTGTGTGAGCCACTCTATGAAGCGGTAGTTCTGCGTGCGATACAGCTCTTTGCTCAAAAACTCTCGTCGTGCTGTGAGCCTATGCGCCTCATCGCACACGATTAAATCAAAAGGCGGAGCACCCTTCAACGTGTCTCGCAATCGTTCCTGCTTAAGAGTGTCGAGCGATGCGAGCACCAGCGTGTGAGAGTCCCAGTTCGCCGCCCGATCCGGCGTAAAATCACGGCCCGCGATGCTGAACCTCAAGCCAAAGTGTTCCTCCATCTCATCCTGCCATTGCAGTACCACACCTGCCGGACACAGAACCAGCACCCGCGTTCGAGAATCACGCTGCCGTAGTGTCGCAATGATCAGCCCCGCCTCAATCGTCTTACCCATCCCCACATCATCGGCGATTACATGCCCGAAACGTCGATGCGTGAGAATCTTCTCCAGCAGGAAAGCTTGATGAGGCATCGGCATGGTGAAAGATCGGATGAATGCCGCTGACTGGCTGTTCTCCGCCATCACCAGCGCCGCCCCCAGCCTCCTTTGCAGTTCTTCCACTCCACCCCACTCGTCGGCTTCGATACTCCGTCCGCTCTTCAATTTCGACAGTGCGTGCAACTCAGCCTCTGGCACCGAGCTCAGGCCCGGCACCCACTCAAACGCTACCTGACAGATGCGTTCATCGCTGAGTACACCCTCCTCAACAAGTCGCACGATCCCATAGCCATGCTCGGGATGCTCGGGCTGATAGACGCGGTCGTTGGGCTGGATAGAAGAAGCGTTGTTCATCGCGAATTATTGAAGGCAAACCACTGTAGGGGCAGATCGAAGAACGGAAGAAGCTCGGGCATCTCCGTGTTCATACGTTCGTGGCATGTGCGGCT
Organism: Prosthecobacter sp.; assembly: GCF_049294395.1. GTDB lineage: Bacteria > Verrucomicrobiota > Verrucomicrobiia > Verrucomicrobiales > Verrucomicrobiaceae > Prosthecobacter. Next base: position 11,542 of record NZ_JBAQCR010000452.1, on the reverse strand, counting down.
CATCTCAACGAGACTCTCAATGTCAAACCAGGTGGATTCACTCTCGCTGATCCATTTCAACTGCCGTGCCACTCGCCTTGCTGGCGAGTTCATGTAAAAGCATGATGCATCGAAACGTGCGTCGATCATTGCCAGCCGGCGGAGTTCGCGCATCAGGAAGAGAAGAGGGGCTGTCATGCTTTGTCCAATCGCTCCCACCCAACGCTTGTTGCCGCTAGGTAAAAATCCAGACTTCAAGAAGTTCACGAGTGCATTTGCTGGCAACCCGGGCTGGCGGGCCAGTTCAAGCAATGAACAGGGCAGATCATTGAGATAAACAAAGTGATGAAGCTTTCGGAAATCATAAAAGATGCGTCGCCACAGCTCTGCGTCCTCGCCTGTTGCTCGCATATCGTTGAATTCGCGGTGGATGGCATTCACGAAGACATCGTTCAACTTCCGCTCATAATCTTTTGCTTCTAGTTGATCCAAGTCTGTGGGTATTAAAACCCGCCAGATCTCGGGCAGCTTGTTTTCCCAGAAGGACTTGATGTAGCGAGGTTGTGCACGAACACCGAGACATGTGCCGAGGCAAAGAAGGCGCAGCCAAGCTGCTTTGCCTGTGGCAGAGGAATGATCTTGCAGAATTCTGCGCCGAGATTCTGCGCTCCACTGCTCAGCACCGAAGACTAATTGGCCCATCCAGCCTTCAAGACCAAACTGTTGCGTGACTTTGCTCTCCTGGCCTCGCAAGCATTCGACAATCTCAGATACATCAATGCGTTCATCAGGTTCCAGAATATTTGGCGGTTTTGATCCGGGTGCAAGACCTCCATTGCTTGGCTTTGGTGTCACATTACGGAGCACTCTCTTTGGTAGCACTTCGTCTTCAGGCCGTGATGGCTTACCTGTCGGAACGAACTCTGCGAGGGGCTGTCGATCGCCGCTGCGAAGTTTTGCAACGGATTCAAAACCGGTCAGCCATCCAGTCCCCTGACACTTCACACACTCTTTGTTCGCGCCAGCGCACTCACAGGGTCTGCCAACCGACGACATGGGATATGGTTGTTGCGGATTTCCGGACGAGTCACCAAAATCAGAGAAATCCAGAACAACGCTCGCACCGCCAAGAGCCGTGGCGATTCGTTGGTCCAGATCAGGAAACAATTCTTGGACATACCTCAACCCTCCTGCTTCAAGCTTGCTGCGAATACGATTTAATATCAAAGGAATCTCACCGCCACCTCCTGTCACCACAAACCAATGCGCTCCGCTCGTCTCTGTCTGACACATCTGAAGCAGATCGTCCGTGAACTTGGCAATAGTGACATCCATGCAATTCTCTTCTAAAGTGGCCGACCGATTGCCGACAGCCCACTGAGACGCTTCTCCGCCATATACTGTTCTCTTGCCGATTTCGAATTCCGAATGAGGCAAATTGCTAGGGTCCACTCCTCCTGCTCTGATCAAGTCTTGGAGTGCATTGTCCAATGCTGCAACACCATGCTTGTATGAATATTGGCATTCGACCTTAATCTCAGAGGACGCTAAACACACGGCTATGTCAGTGGTGAAGGCTCCAATGTCTATTGTTACGAGTTTAATTGGGAATCCTCCGGCGGTGGCTTTTTTTGCAGCACAGATCAAAGGGGAGTTCGGGTCGAAAATGCTTCTGAGGAAAGCAATTGGAGGGGTGTCTGGGAATACGTTGACGTGATTTCTCCCTTTGGAGGCTAAGCCCAACACGTTTGCTTTAGGCTCTGCAACGACGAGCAACTGTGATCTTGCCCAACCGGCACCTTCCAATGCATCCAGCAAGCGACAAACCCCAATTTCTTGACTGCGTGGGTCAAATTCAGGAACACATACTCGCACCAAAGCCTCGCCAACTCGATAACGCCGACGCAATTTGTCTTTCAGCCAGCCAAAGAAGCTCTTCGCTACCAAGGAATCCTGTGCAACTTCCTGTTCTGTGGTGTCGGCATCGAACAAGGTCGCCTTCCAGTTTCTAAACAAACGTGCGCTCGGTCCAGGAGTTGATAATGCCGCGTCATTACCGAATTGCCATTCTCTACCCTCCCCAGGGTCGAGTACGATCGATGGGACAAGAAACGCCCCGTCGATTTTAATTGGTACAGAAGGTGAAGTAAATCTGTTCTGCGGATTTGAACGTTGAGGATCAAATTCCCAACGCTCTCGCCAAGCCAGCTTGGTATATGAAGCCCCCAAATCAATGGACAGAACTGGCAGCAGTTGTTTCTCGGTAGGATTCATAGCCACTTAAACACGTTGAACTCTTGCCCGCTCAATCACTTGTTCACCAAGGCGCCAACCTGTTTGTACTACAATTACTGAATCATCACGCAAAGCGCCACCCAAAGAGTCCTCATGGCGATTCGGATCAAAGGCAATGGTTGCTCCCATTTTCTCAACTGTTCTCATGCCTAGATTGAAAGCCATCGCCTCCGTCACCATGAGGGGATCAGATGCAGTTTGAATCTTGTTGATGGCAATCGACACCAACTTTGCTCCCTCAGCAGTGATCCGAGAGGCTGAGTTATGCCTTAGTTTTCCAAGGTAGCGAATACCGCAGGCATCATGATCTTCAACCCCTTCGGGCATCATGCTTTGAAGTTCTGCGGACAAACGGTCAAGCTCGGTCAGTGCGGCATGTATGTGCTCATCATGTGGGACACTCAGCATTGCCGCTGAGGTCGAGACAAGTCGTCGGCAGAACTCCCGGCCATGAGTTCTCCAACCTAACTTCACTTCCCCAAACAAATCCTTCAGAGTCGCACGAATCACATCGAGTGGTAGTCCGCCCAATGCCAGCACCACAGCCCGAACGAATTCATCGAAGAGTGCTGTATCGTTCCGGATAATCGTCAGGTTGCGCTCTAATGAGCCCACGTTTTTGTTGCATTCCGTCAACAAACATCTGGTGAACTTGCCGTCCTTGTCCCGTCTCAGGGCATGCTCAAGCAATTCTTCAATGCTCGTGAAAATACGAGTTTCGGGATTTACGATGAATAATGTAGCACTCTCTGGAAGTTGTGCAGCAGGAGCACAAGCAACAAACCAGTGAGCCAGCACGGACTGCATGGCTTCCTGCGGCGATTTTTTAAATCGCTCGATCACAACGTTCGATTTATCGACTCCTTCGGTTCCTCCATTTTTACCGCCAGCGCCTATCCACAATTGCAGACACCTAGGAGTCGCCGCTATTTTCAAAACACTATCCAAACTCAAAGCCGCAATCTTGGCCTCCATTTTTCCGAACACGAATTCGGCCGTTTCTGGTAGATTCCCCTTTATCAAAGCCTCCATGTTCTCAATTGGAACATCTGTCAGTGCTTCTTTGCATAACATATCGTGCAACGATCTGAAGGCATTTTTAGCTGGCTCTGTGCGTGATTTTGACAGAGCGGCGGCGAAAGCCGCTTTGTCTTTCAAGTTCTTGAATGCCTTCAATATTGCTTTGTCGCACGGGTTGGTGGTCATGGTGGAGTTTTTCGTCGTCAGACTTCACCTGTCTGAGACTGATTTCAATCTTACTTCTTCTGTCTGATCTGCCCGCCTCAGCAGCTAAAAAAAGACCCCCGCATGAGCGAAGATCCTTTTCCACACCGCCTACCGCAGCCTGATTCTTTGGAATCAGGTGCAGCTAGGCGGAGAGCCCGACGTGGTTGTCGAGAAGGCCGTGGAGGGCTTCCGTGCGGCGGGGGAGTTCGTTGAGATTGCCCTTCAATGTTTCGGTGAACGCATTGAAAAGGCTCCAGACGTTCCGTGGCTGGAACTCCTCATGACGTGGCATACGCCATTCATGCAGCACCAGCGGGATCTGCCGATTGGGGCAGACCCCGACATCTAGGGCTCGAACCACGAGATCGTGGGCCGTGCGGTCGTCGAGGTCAGTGAGTTTGTAGTTGGCGATGCGACTGTCCTGATGGTGCCAGCGCTCCATCAGCCTGCCAACGGCGCTCTGAACGAGGCCGGGCAGATCACGCACGATGAACCGGGTGTGCTTGCGGGCGAGTTTGACCTCCCCGTAAAACGCGAGGTTGTCGCAGCAAAACACGGATGAGCCTGCCACGATGCCGGCGGGGAATGTCTTGTCGTGGCTGTTGCGCAGGCCGAGGACCCAGCAGTAATCCTTGTCGTGTTCACGACGCTGGATTTGCATGAGACCGAAGTAGCGCATCCCGTCGTGTGTGAGGCTGTGGGCCTGAGTTCCGACGCTCAGGCCGTTGCTGTGGAGGGTGCTCTCCACATGTTTCACGAGTTCGATGTGCGGAATGGGACTCCAACTTTCCGTGGGATGCGGAGTGGGGACGGCGATGATTTCCTTCCGTTCAGCGGCACGGGCACCGCAGTGGAGGATGAGGTTGGGATGGGGACGTTGAATGAACGTGGGGGCTTCGAGTTCGAGATGAGCAATCATGATGATGTTTCGTTTAAGTGTTAGGGTTGAGTTTGAATGAGCGTCACCGGTTTTGGATGAGGCGCTAAATGCGTTCGATGACGGACACGGCGAGTTTCTTGGCATCCAGCCCGCCGCTGGTGAACCAGCGGCGGTAGCCATGCACCTCCGTCCACTGCACCTTCACGGTGCCGAAGTTGGTGATGATGGTGGCCCGTCGTGGGCGCTCTTCCTTGTCGAAGACAAGGCTGGAGATGCGTGGTGACATGATGTGAAAACAAGGCGGGCCGGGGCATCTGGTGGATGCGCCCGGCCCGTGCCTTGTGATTGTGGGTTGATGCTAGATGCGGACGCCCTGCAAACTGCGCAGGGTTTGACGCACGGTTTGGATCTCCTTCTCGCTGGCCTTCTGCTCGCGCATGGACTGGCGGATGTGATCACCGAGCCGGGTCAGGCCGTTGATGGTTTCACGGAATCCGGTCTTGATCGCCTCGATCTGCACGAGGGCGGCTTCCAGTGAGGATTTGGCTTCTTCTTTGCTGGTTGCTGTCTGAGCACTTGGAGTGCTGGAGCCATTGGCTCCTGCGCTTCTGGTTTGTCCGAGAGTGGGTGTGTTGGTTTGCATGGGTGGTGGTGTGGGTTGTTCCGCTTGTGGCGGAGGATTGTTGCTGGGTGTGGGTGCCGCCGTTGCCGGCGGCGGGGATGCTGCGGCACTGGGACCGCCATTCATGCGCAGGGGCATGATGATCATCTGCCGCCCGGCCAGGCTGAACCTGAGGGGTGACATGGAGTCGATGATTTCAATGCGTGTGAGACCAAAGCGCAGCGCCTTGAGCAGCGTGCGGCGGTCGAGGAAGATCGTGGTATCTGGGCCGGTGGCACAGGCTTCCTGGATGTCGATCTTTGTCCATGGCAACTCAGGCCGGGATCTGCCCAGCAGACGGAAGGCGTTGCCGGCAACATCAAGGCCGATGGTGTGATGTTTGTCGTCACCAAGGGGCAAGCGCTGCACCGCCACCATCACTTCATCCACGGCCTCCGGATTGATGGAGACCGTGGTTTGGTAAGAGGCGGAGCTGGGCAGCACCGTTTTCCATTGGGGGTAGTTGCTGTCGATGCTGTGTGACTGAAAGCGCCAGTGGTCGCTGGCGATTTCAAAACAGGGCGGTCCATCGTCTTTGGCTGGCATGGCCCGGAGCTTCCATTCGCCATCCTGCTGAAAGCCTTTCCAGCCGAGGAACTTGTGTTCCGTGATGAGAATGGATTCCTTCAGAGGAAGCGAGAAACTGTTCGAGCTGAACAGGTGATGGCCATCCGTGCCGACAACGTAGTGAGCGCTGTCGTCGCGGACATCAATGAACGCTCCGTTGAGAACGGGGCGGGCGGGGTCAGTGCTGGCGCATTCAAGCGCCTCATGGATGGAGGAGCGCAGTGCCTCATGAATGGCGATGCTGGTTCCATGCACCTCCGGCTGAAGAGGGAACTCTTCGGGTGGGGCGGATTCACACTGATGTTCGGCGCTCTGGCCGCCCACTGGAAAACGAATGGAGATGGCGTTTTTGCTGATTGGGACGAGTTCGATGAGATCGGTGCTGCCGCAGCTTTTGGCGATGTTGTTCAAATCGCCGAACGGAACCAGCATAGCGGCCGGTTCGGCCTGGCCTCGATGGTTCATCGAATAGGTGGCGGAGCGGTCCAGATCCGTGACCGTGAGGTCGATGAGTCCGGAGTCGTGACGACGCACGCGGACTTGGCCGAGAACGGCAAGGGTGATGCGTTTGGGGATGACCTTGCCGAGACCCGCGAGAGCGGTCCTCAGTTCGGCGACAGGAAGTGAGATGGTTTGCATGGGTATGGATATGTGTTGGGTTGAAGTGGAGATGAAAAAGCCATGGACACTTCAGTTGGAGAAGCGGCCACGGCACGGTGCGGGTTGTTTATTTGATGAATCGTCGGAAGACGACGAATGCGGCGACGATGAGAACTGCCAGCAGGAGCCAGTGATAGCTGACGACCACGAGGCAGAACCCGGTGATCGCCAGCAGCACGATGGCCTGCAGACATTGAGTCCAGGTGGGCATGGTGAGGAGTGTTGGGTTGCGAGCGCTGCCGCTCAGGGTTTGTCCTGCTTTGACAGGGCACCGAGCACCTGCACCACGGCGAAGCAGACCAGGCAGATGCCAATGGTCTTCAAGCCATCGCCGATGGGCGTGTAGTCAGGTTGGGACTCAATACAGCCGGAGATGAGCAGGATGGGGAAGAAGAGGCGGTTCATGGGCATGCGTTGGCCTCCTTGGGTGGAGGTTGTGATGTCCCGCTGCTGATGAGCGTCTTGCCGTTGGGAGGTGGCATCACGATGATGACCTCATGGTGGATGGTCTGGTATGGTGTTGGCGTGCCATCCAAAGAGGGCTTCTTGTGGCAGGCGACCAGCGTGGCAAAAACCACACCGGTCAGTATCGAGTGAGACAGAGAATGAATTGAGAGGTGCTTCATGGGTAAGGTGTATAGGTTAAAACGCCGACAGCCCACGCACCCGGTGAAGGGCAGGTGGGCTGTCAGGCGTTGAGTTGAGTTATGGGGTTAAGCAGCAGCTTTGAACTTAAGCTGCCCGGTGGTGCAGTCGGTGCGCTTGATGTCATCGCGCCGTCCCAGATACACAGGCTGATAAACACAGCCGCTTTCCGGGAAGGCGTAAAGGTAGCGCACCTCCACGATGTCTCCTTGGGAGGGGACCGCGTGGTTTGGCGGGATGGTGACGTTCCCGGCTGGGACCGGTTGTTCATCCTGCAGAAGGGCAAGACTCACGCTGCGCTGTTCATTGATCTGGCTCACCAGGAAGGAGGCCGTCTCGTAGAATTTGAGCTTGAGCGCAGGGCCGCCACTGGCTGGGCGACCAGGGGTGTATAAGGCATCCAGACGCTTGAACACGACGCCTTCGGCTTTGCTGGACTTGAGCTTTTCCAGCATCGCCTTCTTCGTCTCCTTGAGGATGGTTGTGGCGGCGGTGCAGATGCAGTCGCTCCCTGACGGAACGATGTTGTTCAACGCCACTAAGCGCACTCGGTAGGGCTGGGATCGGAGATCGGTTCCATTGAGTTCGAGCAGGTCGAAGGCGATGAATTTCTCGCCGACACACTCGCCGTCGAGAATGAGCTGGCTGTTGAGTGCTTCAACTGCTGCGGTGAGGTGCTGCGGCATTGAGACGATTAAACCTGAGCGGTTGATGCCATCGGTGCCCTGCTCGTTGCAGCGGATGAGGAGGCGCCGGCCGTCGAACTTCTCCTGCATGACCCATTGCGGGTCACGTACGAGCGACACGGCTTCATCCTGCCCAATCGGATTGAGCAACTGTGGCAGGATATTGGTGGCCTGCTGCGCTTTGTCGCTGTGCTGGTAGGGCGTGCCCGACTCGCCGGGCGTGTAGCCCTTGGCGGTCTTTTCGCGCACCAGCTTGTCGAAGATGCTCTTCGCCTTTGGGTAGTCCACGGGGGACTGGGTTTTGGTTCCGGTGGTGAGCGCGGAACCGCGTCGCCCGTAGGCGAAGTGGACGACGAAGCCGCCGTCCTTGGATTGAATGCCCGCCTGATAGATTTTGTCAGACGAGCCGTCACGGAAGTAGAGCGTGATGTGTTCCATGGGGTGGATTCTCCTTTCGGTTGGGTGTTGTGGTTGAAACAAAAAAAGCCGCCCACGGTATGTGGACGGCTCTCGTTGTTGAAAATATGAAGGGTATTCGAACGGCTTATTCCATTTTATAGGCTGTGAATTCAGGGTGAGACCATTAGCTCTGACGCGGTGGTTGCTGCACGTTTTAAAGAGCGGGTCATAAAAAAGCCGTAGCCAAACAGGCACGAATTGACGAACCACAAAATCACCGGCCCAATCGAAATCTCGTCCCAAAAAAACCACGAGCTAAACGTAAAGAGTGGCACCCAGACCAGCAAAGAGAGAAAGGCTAGTGCGAATGCGACCATTGCGGAAACAACCTCTGAGAATCGAGCCTTCGCTGTTGGTGCGATAGAGTAGTATGCTTGTCGAAGCGGCGGTATGGCAGAACAGCCTAAATATGCAATGACGAGACCACCAACACTTGCTACTGGAACAACGATGGTACGCAGTCCAAAGCTCCAGAGCACTATGATGCCAATAATGCACCAGGCAATGTCCCACGAATGGATGCCACGGACTGGGGGGTTAACAGTTGCGTTCGTGTTTTTGCGCAGGTGCTGACCAGGTGTCATGAGGGCAGGGGCCTTGTGGTTGCCTGGATCATCGACCCTCGTCTCATACTGACTAACAACCAGGGGCATCGTTCTGTCCGCCAGTGGATTTGGCACAGTGAGGTGCGTCAGACAGGCCGGACATGGTGCTGAGGTTCCAATCTGCTTCGGTGTTGCCGAAATTCGTTGCCCACAATGAGGACATTCAAATCTGAGATCCATAGTCAAATTGGGGTTGTGTTGACGGCTGATTCTGACCCGCCTGTGTTCTGTGGGTGATTTCAAAACCTTCCGAAATCGGAAGCTATTCTAGGGGGTGAATTGCTAGGGTCAACTTCCGAAAACGGAAGATGGCAGCCTCTCAAAACATCGTTGGAACCAAGATCAGGGCGATTCGCCGTGAGAAGGGGCTGACGCAGGCAATGCTGGCAGCTAGATGCGGCATCCTCGGCTGGGACATCGGCGAGAACACGATCACAAAGATTGAGACCAATGTGCGCTGTGTCGTTGATGCTGAGATTCTCTGTCTGGCCAGTGCGCTGGATGTGCAGCCCGTGAATTTGCTGCCTGAGCCAGACAAGTTGAAGGCCGTGATGAAATCATATTTTGGCTCCAGCTCTTCGCAGATAGATCGTTGAAAATGAAAGCGGCTCCGGTGGGCATTCCCGGAGCCGCTGGTGTGCTCAGTGCCATCGTTTGCACTCGTTGAAGAACTCGCAACTGCCGCACTGCAGGCCAGGTGCGGGTACGAAGTCCTCCATTTCCAGTCCTCGCACGTAGGAGTGGATCATCCGCAGGAGCTTATCCTGCTGCTCCTGGGTGGCTGGCCCGCTGCGGGTGACAACTAGCTTGGGCGTTTTGAGCCGCACCAGATGATGCAGTTCAATGCCGCTCTCCTGCCGGTCGGTCGCCTCGCGGTAGAGCATGGCATACGAGGTCGTCTGTACTTCGGTGAAGTGCAGCACCTTCTCGCTGTCGGGTGTGCGGCTGGTCGTCTTGTAATCGACGATGCAGCCGCCCTTCCGCACGAGATCCATGATGCCCACGAGCCTGGGCAGTCCATGACGGGCAAGGTCCAGCTCGACCGAGACCTCCACACCTTCGGGCCGCTCATCCAAAGGGATGGGCGTGTCACGCAGGTAGGTTTCCAGCAGGGCGAAGGCACCAGCCTTGGTGCTCGCTTCATCATCCCCCCAGTTGATCGGCTCATCCTCTTCGGCATTGGCCCAAGCCTGATCAAACACAGTCCTGACCATCTCATCAAGCAGCGGGGCTTTGCGCCAGCGAGCAAGATTCCACTGCTGCAGGACTGCATGAACGACGGTACCGACCCGCATGGCGGAAGAGGGCTTCTTCGGTTTGCCACTGAGGTAGCGGAAGTAGAACTTCAACCGGCACGACAACCACGTCCCCAAACGGGACGCGGAGATCGTTTCCAGCAGTTCGTCCTTGGTGCGGCCGACTTTGGCCACAGGCTCGTGATCGGGTGATGCGATCATGACGTGAGCCCTCCAATCACCGGTTTCGACGCAGTGCGGTAGAGGGCAGGGGAGCCCGCAGTTTCCCCGCTGGGATGACCATTTCCATTGCTGCGCGGCTTTCCGTTGCGCCTGACGCCAGCGTTGTAGCGCTCGAACAGCTCGTCGATCAGACCGCTGGCCTGAAGTCGATCAAGCTGGCGGACGCCGGTGCCGAACATCTCCAGCGCGATCTGTTCGACCTCGCTTTTGTCGATGTTCTTCTCTCGCACGACCTTTTCGATGAGGCCGCGTTGCTTGTCGCTGCAACGCCATGCTCCAGTGCTGGAGCCGTTGGTGTGTCCGTTGCCGTTGGCATGTGGATGTGTTCTGCCATTGGTGGCGGGTGGGGCGGCACCGTTGGTGGCGCTGCCGTAGGTATGGGCATCGGGCATGAACCCGACTTCCTGGATGGATTGATCCACCGCATCCTGCAGGAGGCGGTAGAGCCTGCTGCTTTCCTGCTCGACCTGCGAGAGGTCGGTCAGTTCCGTGCGAATGGAAACGGAGTATTGATGAGAGCTGTAACCGGGAAGGCCCAGCTTCTTTGCGTAGTTTGCTTCGAGGACGATAGCCATGATGTGATTCTCCTTGCGGTTGATGTTGGGATGACGGCACAAAAAAGCCCGGCTTGTGGGCCGGGCTTGAGGGTGACGTGGTGATGTTGATCCGGTCATTGATGCCGGTCCGATGGATCAGATCGGACCGTTTCCTCGGCGACGATACACCGATTCAAGTCAGCCGCATTCATGCGTTCAAGTCCTTCGGCGACCAGACGGCTGGCGAGAGCAGTCATGGGCACACGTTGAGCTTTGGCAGCATGGTACAGCGGCGAGATGAGGGGGCGTAGCAGGCGAGGGGAATAGTATTTCCCTTGGGACATGGATGGATTCCATACCGCCAGCGGCGGCAGTGCTCACCACTGCTTCACAAGGAAGCTTTGAATTTGCCCAGGTGACGGGCAGGTGTGGCGGAATGCCACGATAGGAACGGCTCAATCGAGCCAGGAGCTAATGCTCCTCCCAATAGATTATGGCCGGATTCGGCCAGAAACGCGACTCATGCGCCAAATCGCCATCGACGTAGTAACGGAAATAGGCTTCGATCACGATGCGCAGTGCCAACTAGGCAAGCGCGGCGACGATCTCCGCATGCTGGCGCAGCCAGAGTTAATGAAACTGGCCCACGCGGTCTTCAGACTTCTCGGCGGCGGGCAAAGGGTGGTGGCGAAGGAGGCAAGACCGCCAGCGCTGGTTAGAGCGGTGTCGCAATTAGTGGAAAAGTGATTAGCCGACTAATTGGCGGAGATGGCGAAAATCGCCACTGTGCTTGCCACCGCAGTGCTCTGCCTGAGATCATTTAGACATGCTAATTGTGTAAAAGTGCAGACTTTGGACTGCTTT
>NZ_JBAQCR010000451.1:0-3128 GCF_049294395.1 Prosthecobacter sp. | reverse complement strand
CAGTACCGCATCACCAAAGCTGCGCTGGACGAGTTTCTGACGCAGTGATGGGGGGGCAATGACCCCTCGTGTGAAATGCCGGAGGTGCTCAGCGATGATTTTGGAAATCACCGCGAGGACCAAGGGTGGTTTCTGTGGTGCGTGACTTAAGACACGCGGGCTGCGCTGTTGCCTCAGGCAGATAGGTGTTCAATGCCTCTAGCGAGGGATTGAGCGAAGCAGTATCCCTCGGTCAGAGAGCCATACACGCTCACTTCGACCGCATCGCGGAGCGATGCCAGCGCGGGCCAAGTTTGGGTTTTTTTAAGCGGCTTCATTTCCTGTTATCCCCCTCTAGGGTAGTTCGGGGAAAAACGAAGCGTGCTTTCCGCACTTCTGCGGAAACGGTTTTGGAAACAAAAGCTCCGGGAGCAAAAAAAATGGAAACGAAAAACCTCGTTTTTCGTTTCCATGGGGCTGCGGGGGCGCAGCGCTAGATCGGGGACTGGAGCCCCTGGCGTTTACTACCAGCTGAAGCGCTCGCGCAGCGTGGGCTCGCGATGGTGGGAGAGTCCCATGAGGCAGCCGAGGGTGAGGCCGACGGCGAAGGCACCGAGCACGACGGGGACGGGATTCTCACGCACGTATTGCTTGGACTGCACCAGCGTGTCTTCAGCGCGTGCGGCGGCGGTTTTGTAAAGGTCCTCGGCGCGGTGTGCGGCGGAGTGGTAGACGTCTTCCGCACGTGTGGCGGCGGACTGGTAGAGATCTTTGGCAGCCTGACCCGCGTGCTGCGCGGCATCCTTGGTGGCGGCGATTCCGCGTTGTGCGGCATCTTTGGCGGTCTGGGCGGCCTGCTCGGCTGCGTCTTTCACAGTGTGTGTGGCGTTCTGGGCCAGATCACGGGCGGCATAGCCTGCCTGCTGTGCGGCGTCCTTGGCATTGCCAGCTGCTTCCTGGGCGGAGTCTTTGGCGGCCTGGGAATGTTGGTCGTAGGCGAGCGTGTTGAAGTCGGTTTTCATTTGGGGGTGTGGTTGTTCTTGCTGTGATCGTGTGTGGTCTTTGCTGTGATCGTCTCAAACTGCGCCAAAAGCGCAGTCCGTGCCATGGGGTGTATGCCTCCCTCCTGGCTGTCACTGGCAGGATCGTCTCCGGGCATGAAGGCAGACGTACCAATCGGTGTCCCGAGAGTCCGCCGTGAGGCTGATGCCGTTATGAGGCTGCGATAGGAAGAGGTGCGATCCCAGTGTGGTATGAAAAAAAACGCCCGCCGCCATCGAGGGCGGAGTCGGGGCGTTTAGAAAGGGGGACGTCATAGGTCCGCAGCACGCGCTGGGACGCAGGAACCTGTAGACGCGCACACCTCATCCCTGTCGGCTGAGCGGGGCGGGTCACGCAATAAAAAGAAATACCACACCATGCTATACAATATCCCGGCCGGCCGTGGGTGGCGCCGCAGGGTTGGTAGGGAACCGCTGTGCGGGTCCGTGATTCCGGGTCCATGGCGTCGCAGGCTTTCAAAAAGGAGCGTCGTCTCCCGGCGGTGAAAGGCAGAAAGGGCGGGGCGCCGGTTGCCAGTTTCCAACCCCCAGAACCTAGGCTGGGAAACTGGAAACCGAGGCACAGAAGACTGGGAAAGAAAGTGCAGGGGAATGCAAACGGCAGGAAAGCTGTGGCAATGCGGTGCAGTTTGCGCGGTTGCCATGGGCAACCGAAAAAAAAGGCATGGCAACCGGATTGGCCGTCAGGATGCGGACTTTTTCATACACTAACAGATCTGCGAACTGTCGCCACCCTTATCCCACGATGGGCGCAGCTCTTCATGGTAGTTTGGTGTGTTTGGCGTGCTGTGCTTTCCGGTGCTTCACCGCTATCTTCGCCAAACCGCCCGACTTTTGGCGGCACCGAGTCACATGCCAATAGACCAGCGGTCTATCACCACGCCCATCCTGCTTTCCACCTCACCACGGCGCCGTCTGATTCAGCTGCAGCGGTGCGCTGCGGATGAGGAAGAAGCCGTGGAAGGGCTGCACATTGGCGGCAGGTGCTGGCGTGGTCTGCGGCATCCACGCGGGCGGGGTGGTGGTGCCGTCGAGGTAGTAGCCGGTGTAGCTGCTGGCGTCTGGCGTGGTGTCGCCATCCCAGAGGCGGAAGCGGTCGGCGGCATCCGGGGTGAGGCCGGAGGTGAGGCCGTTGACCGGAGCAGGGGTGACCACGGGCCAGCCGGGGGCGACGAGCTGGGTGCCGGCGACAAGCGGGGTGACGTAGTTCGTCAGGCGCACTTCGCCGGTGAACATGAGGGCATTGCCAGCACCGCGCACCTGCACCATGGCAGCTTCGTGCGCAGCGAAGGGGCGGGCGTTCATGCTGAGCACATCGCTGAGCCAGTAGCCGTTGCTGTTGGTGAGGGTGGTGTAGTTGCTGGCGGCTGGGTCGAAGAACAGCACTCGGTCCTCGCTGCTGAAGGCGGTGGATGGGAGCAGTTCACCGAGGGTGTGGTGCTGGCGGACGCTGATGCGCGCATTGGCGAGACCGGCATAAGACTGGCTGGTATTTTGCAGCACGACGGTGTTGCCGGAGCTGCTGGCGGAGTCGATGTCGAAGCGCTGTCCGGCCAGCGGGCCGTCGAGGGCTTCGAGGTAGAACGAACCGGCAGGCAGGGTGATGATGGCCTGCAGCATGATTTCATTGGCGCTGACGGCGGCCACACGGCCGGTGAAGAAGGCGGCATTGAGCAGCGGCATGCTGAAGGTGCGTGAGCCAGGGGCGAAGGACTGGCGGCTCCAGCCCTGGATGCCGGAGGTGACGGTGGCTTCGGCGACGCCGTCGCGGTTCGCATCGAGATCGACCTTGAGGCGGATGTAGCCGGCGTCGAGCCCCTTGAAGACGAGGAGTTTTTCGAGGTTCGAATACGAGCGTGTGAGCGTGCCGTCCGCGTTGATGGTGGTGGTGGCTGCCATCGTGAGCTTCTTCCAGGCGCTGGCAGTTCCGGCCTTGCTGAGATCGGTCAGAGTTTCGAGGCTGATGATGAGGTCATCATGCGTGGCGGTGGGCTGCGTCAGCTGGGCGATGAGCGTGCCAGTGGTGGCGTCATGCGTGAGGGCAAAGCGGTTCGGCTGCAGCGGGTTGGCAGGATCGGTGCCCAGAGC
>NZ_JBAQCR010000450.1:0-4851 GCF_049294395.1 Prosthecobacter sp. | reverse complement strand
CGCAACGCGACCTGGCAAGCTTCAGTTCCGTCCCAGAAGCGTTCACCGGAGTGCTGCCCTTCAAACGAAATCCCGTCATTCAACGGGAAGGCCTCATGAATGTGAAGTGAGCCTGCACTTCACGGCCTGAAAGACGCTCCTGACGGGTCTCGTTTGCCTTCGCACGCCTGATGATCCGACGCGCCCTCTTTCTCGCTTCTCTTTCCGCCGCCGCCAGTGCTGCGGACATGACGCATTTTGAGCAGCGCATCCGCCCGCTGCTCATCGCGAACTGCATCGACTGCCACGGCCCCGACAAGCAGAAGGGTGGCCTGCGGCTCGACTCGCGTGCCGGATGGCAGACCGGGGGCGATTCGGGTCCTGCGCTGGTGCCTGGGAAGCTCGCCGAGAGCAAGCTCTGGCAGGCCGTGAGCTATGCGGACCGAGATTTGCGGATGCCTCCCAAGCGCAAGCTCAAGGACAGCGAACTCGCCGACCTCAAGCTCTGGATCGAATCCGGTGCTCCTGATCCGCGCGATGACGTGGCCAGCACCGGGGGCAAATCGAAATCGGCCCGTGCCGATGCCAGTTTCTGGTCCTTTCAGCCGCCCAAGGCTGCGCCGGTGCCGGTGGTGAAAAACACCGCATGGCCTGCGAATGACATCGACCGCTTCATCCTTGCCAAGCTGGAGGCCAACCAGCTCGCGCCAGCGCCAGATGCCAGCACTTCCATTTTGCAGCGCAGGCTGGCCTTTGACCTCACGGGACTGCCGCCTGACCTGTCCCAGCCTGCTCCGCTGACGCCGCAGGCGTATGAGAAGCGCGTGGACGAACTGCTCGCCTCCAGCGCTTTTGCGGAGCGTTTTGCCTCACACTGGCTGGACATCACCCGCTTTGCTGAATCTTCAGGCGGCGGCCGTTCCCTGCCCTTCAAAGATGCGTGGCGTTTCCGTGATTACGTCATCGAAGCCATCCGCGACAATGTGCCGGTGGACCGCATGATCACCGAACATCTGGCGGGTGATCTCCTGCCTGCCACCGACTCCGCCGCCCGCCGCAGGCAGGTCACGGCCACAGGATTTCTCGCGCTGGGTCCCACCAACTACGAGGAGCAGGACAAAGGCATGCTGCGCATGGACATCGTGGATGAGCAGCTCGACACGATGGGTCGCGCCTTCCTCGGCCTCACGATTGGCTGCGCACGCTGCCATGATCATAAGTTTGATCCCATCTCTGCGCGGGACTACTACGCGCTCGCGGGCATTCTGCGCAGTACGAAGACGCTCAAAAACTACACTGACAACGTCGCGCACTGGATCGACACCCCGCTGCCGCTGGAGGGTGATGCCGAGGCCACCATGCAAAAACACGAGCAGCAGGTGAATGCGCTCAAGAGCCAGATAGCAGCACTTAAAGACAGCCTGCGGGATGCCGGCAGTGCGGATTTACGGGGACGCAAAACCATCGCAGTGAGTGACCTCCCGGGCATCGTGGTGGATGACAGCGAGGCGCAAAAAGTCGGCGTCTGGAAGCAGTCCACCAGCTATGCGCCCTACATCGGCAAAGGCTATCTCAGTGACAGCAACGAAGGCAAAGGCGAGAAGACTGTCACCTTCACACCGAAGATTCCGAAGACCGGGCGCTACGAGGTGCGCCTGGCTTTCAACGGCGGCCCGGACCGTGCGGAGAGCGCCACAGTCACCATCCTGCATGCCGATGGCGAGGAACTGAGGGAGGCCAAGATGCTCACGGAGGGCTTGAAAGGATTGCAGTTTGCATCACTGGGCACCTACCGGTTTGAGGCCAACGGCCAGGGCTTTGTCCTCATCTCCAACGCCAGTTCGCAGGGCTATGTGACGGTGGATGCCGTGCAGTTTCTGCCTGCCGATGAACCGGCCGCCAATGCTCCGGTGGCCGCGAAGGATTTGCCCGCCACCATCAAGATCCAGCGGCAGAAGCTTGATGAACTGAAAGGACAGATAAGCGCCACCCAAAAGCTCCAGAAGCAGCTAGCCGACCTGGAGAAAGAACTCAAGGCTCTGCAAAAGGACATTCCAGACCGCCCCGAGGCCATGTCCGTGGCGGAAGACAGTGCTCCAGAAGACGCCAAGATTCACATTCGCGGCAGCGTTCGCAATCTGGGAGCCAGCGTGCCGCGCGGCTTCATTCAGGCAGCGCTCCATGGCAATGCCCCAGGCATCCCCGCCGAAGCCAGCGGTCGTCTGCAACTGGCGCAGTGGATCACCTCCCGTGAGAATCCGCTGACGGCGCGCATCATGGTCAATCGTGTCTGGCACTGGCTTTTTGGCGCGGGCATCGTCCGCACCACGGACAACTTCGGCTCCACTGGAGAAGCGCCGAGCCATCCTGAACTGCTCGATCATCTCGCCATCAAGTTCATCGAAGACGGCTGGAGCCTGAAGCATCTCGTCAAACAGATGGTCATGAGCCGCACCTACCGCATGGCTTCCACGAGCGCGGCCTCCGCTGCTCAGCATGCGATGGACCCGGACAACCGTCTGCTCAGCCACATGAACCGCAAACGCCTGGATGCCGAGTGTCTGCGCGATGGGATGCTCAGTGCGGCAGGGACTCTGGATCGCGCCTTCGGCGGACCCGGTGTCAGCGAAGTCAAAGCGGTGGATGCCAACGATCAGAAGATTCAGAACATCGAGTATGGCTACCAGTTCCTCGACACGCGCCGCAGCCTTTACACCGCAGCTTTCCGCAATGTGCGCCATCCGCTGTTTGAAGTCTTCGACTTCGCCGACATCAACCAGCCCATCGCCCAGCGCACCACCAGCACCGTGGCGACGCAGGCGCTCTTTCTGATGAACTCCCCGAAGGTCATCGAGCAGGCACGCAATGCGGCAGAGGTGGTGCTCAAGTCATCCCCTGACACCGAGAAGCGCATTGATACCGCGTTCCAGAACTCCTTGCAGCGCTCCCCCACGGAGAAGGAGCAGACTCAGGTCCGCGAGTTCCTTGAATCCAGCCAGTCTGGCAATGCCACCGCCGATGATTTGCGCGACCTCTGGGCGCGCTTCATCCAGACGCTGTGGTCCACGCCGGAGTTTCGGTTCTTGGATTAGCCGATTGAGCGCTGAAATTTTCAGCGCCACGCCGCTGACCATTGCTTGGCGAAATAGGTCAGAATCATGTCTGCGCCTGCACGGCGGATGCCGATGAGGGATTCGTTGACGATCTTGGTTTCGTCGATCCAGCCACCTGCGGCACCGGCTTTGATCATGAGATACTCGCCGCTGACCTGATAGGCAGCGATGGGCAGCGTGCTGGCGGCTCGCAGTTTCGCAATGATGTCAAGATACGGGCCTGCGGGCTTCACCATGAGGATGTCGGCGCCTTCGGCTTCATCAAGCGCGGCTTCGCGCAGGGCTTCGCGAGCATTGGCGGGGTCCATCTGGTAGGTCTTCTTGTCTCCGGCCTTCGGCGCGGAGTCCAGTGCACCGCGGAAGGGGCCATAGTAGGCGCTGGCATACTTGGCGGTGTAGCTCATGATGGAAACAGCCTGAAATCCCGCGCCATCCAGCGCAGCGCGCAACGCGGCAACGCGTCCGTCCATCATGTCGCTCGGTGAGACGATGTCCGCACCGGCGCGTGCGTGGCAGAGCGCCTGCTGGCACAGTACTTCCACGGTTTCGTCATTCAAGATGCGTCCGTCATCGGTCACGAGGCCGTCGTGGCCGTCGCTGTTGTAGGGATCGAGCGCGACATCGGTGATCACCGTCAGCGTGGGGTGCGCGCTTTTCAGCGCACGGATGGCACGTGGCACGAGGCCGTCATCGGCATGGCAGGCTTCGGCACCGCGAGTTTTGAGTTCATCGGGAATGCGCGGAAACAAAACGACTGCCGGAACGCCGAGTGCGTGTGCTTCTCCGGCTTCTTTGACCAGACCATCAAGGCTCCAACGCGTGCAGCCCGGCATCGAGGCGATGGGAGTGTTGGCATCCCCTTCCTGCAGGAAGAGCGGGTAGATCAAATGGCCCGGTGTCAGTTCCGTCTCGCGAACGAGATCACGGATGGCGGGAGACTGGCGGTTGCGTCGTGGACGGATGGGCAGATTCATCGGTGCGCGAATATACGCAAAGAGACGTGGCAAGAGCAACGGCGAATGCGGTTTGGGAGGGATACGCCCGCATCAGCATAGGCGTCACATCATTCACATCAGCAATCCGGCGAGCCGACCCCAGCAGGCTTATTAAATACACGATTTTCCACCTTCACTGAACGCCATTCATAGGAGACTCGCCTTTGCGGCCGTCTTTGTGACTGAACCAAACTCCGATTTCCGACGACGTAAAGCGACCAGCAAAATAATCCCATAGGCAGTTGCAAAGGGCAGCACGAATAAAAAGTAAACCGCCGCCAGTTTGGTGCATGAATAGAACCAGCCCTTACGAATACGGAATCCCACGAGCGCCACATACAGCAACGTTGCCGGAACGATGGCCAAAAATCCGTGACTAGCGACGGCTATCATCGTTTCCCCAATGATCGCGCCCAACTGCGACGGATCGGGTGCTGTCAAATTCATGAGCACTCGCGATGAATGTACCCCATCCAGGATGGTCTTGACGACTGCCAGGCAGTTCGTCAGAGACAAAGCCAATCCGAGGATGGAGACAATGAAGGCAATGGCGACTTTCATACGGTTCTGTGATTCTGTAATAGCGCTGAATTCAGATTCTTGAACAGACGAAATCCAGCCTCATAAACGGCGGCCATCTGCCTGTGACTGAACTGCGAGCCGAGTAGCCGAAAACGCCCTGCGTTGTAAATAATCGAGCTTCGAACGAATAGGACACAAGTCCAGTTTCATCAGGGATTGTGATGACGCCAACCGCGCTGGGG
>NZ_JBAQCR010000449.1:0-7032 GCF_049294395.1 Prosthecobacter sp. | reverse complement strand
CGCAGCATCCACCGCCGCCCAGCCCGGACTGGAAGCCGCGCTGAAGAAAGTGCAGGGCGAGCAGGCCGGCCTCGAAACCGCCATCAAGCCTGCCCGTGACGCCGATGCCGCTGCCGCCGCCAAGGTGAACGAGCAGAAGACCATCATCACCACCAAGGAGGCTGAAATCGCCGCCGCGGCCAAAGCCAAGGACGAAGCCATCGCCGCCGCCAAAAAAGCCGCCGAGGACATCGCCAAGCTCATCGAAGGCAAGAAGAAGAGCCTCGCAGAAGTGAATGCCAAGCTCGCTGCCCCTGAAAAAGCCGTGAAGGCCAAACAGGATGCCGTCGTTCCTAAAGACGCTGCCTTGGCTGCCGCCAAAAAAGCCCACGCTGACGCCACCGCTGATCTCGCCAATAAAGCGAAGACCGACAAAGACGCCGAAGCCGCCCTGGCTGCCGCGACTGCCACCCAGGCCGCTGCTGAGAAAGCCCTCGCTGACACCCGCGCCAAGCAGAAGCCCGTCACTGACGCCGTGGCTGCTGCCAAGAAAGAACTCGCTGCCAAAGCAGGCGATCCCGCTCTCACCGCCAAAGTTGCTGCAGCTGAAAAAGCAGCGGCTGACATCGCCAATGCCATCAAGGCCGCCGAAGGTGACGTCGGCGCGAAAAAGAATGCCAAAGCCGGTGCAGTGAAAGCTCATGATGTGGCACACGCCGCCAACAATCCGCAGAGCGTGAACAAAGCCTTGGCCGCGATCAAGACCGCCGAGCAGCAACTCGCCCAGGCCAAGAACGAACTCGCCGCCGCCGAGAAGCAGGCCGCCACACCCCGTGCACAGCGTGACGCCATCCAGAAGGAGATCGAAGCCCAAGGCAAGGCCCTCGCCGAAAAGCAGGCCGCACCGGCTGCGCTTGAGAAGGACTTCGCCGCCAAGATCGCCCCGCTCAATGCCGCCATCGCCGCCGCCAAGACCGCCCTGCCGCCGCTGGAGCAGGCCTACGCCGCCGCCCATGGCAAGCTGGACGCCGAGCAGAAGGTGCTCGACGCCAAGAAGGCCGAAGTCGCGAAGGCAAACGGTGAATTCGAAGGAGCCAAGAAGAAGAAAACCGACGCCGAGGCCACCATCGCCGCCGCCACCAAGGAAATCCCCGAGAAGGACAAGATCATCGCCGAAGCCAGCGCCGAACTCGCCAAGCTGCAGCCGCAGCTCGACCCGATGCGCACCAAGGTGAAGCAGATGAACGATCAGTACCTCACGATGCTGCCGAAGTGATCTTCAAGGCACCCGTGATTGGCAGACGGTGATGCGTTCTTGAGTGCGGCGTCGAAAGCGCCCGCGCTCATGCATGCGCGGCAGCATCTTGGACTGCGGTGACAAGCCTCGGCGCGGCACCGCTTTCGAAGGAGTGAAGAGAGTGCGCGGCCACAAGGGAACTCCCTCTCCCCGCCCCTGACTTACGACAACAACGGAACTTTCTCTTCGGGGAGAGGGCTGGGGTGAGGGGGCGGCACGCACCTTTCGATCAGGGTGGGATGCCCCTCACCCTACCTCCCCCCCAAGAACCTCTAGAGCATTGCCCCATCAGCGGCGGGGAGAGGGGATCCGCTTTGTGGCCACACGGTATTGTGTACCAAGAAGGCTATCGTATAAATTAAAGCGATATGACGAAAAACGGTGTCGCCGATGCAGGTTTGTGCCGTTCATCTCTGCCACCGCACTCCACGACGCTGTCGCGTTTTTCAGATGCTCCTTGTCTACTGGAGCGTGCCCCCAGCCACAAACAGCCATTTCACCATACAGATCTCGATAAAACATCTAGACATCCGGGACAGGTCGCTGCTACAGGCCATGCACTTATGAGCGTCTATCAGGTCACCCGTGAAGGTCAGAATCTTGGCTCCTTTGAAGCTTCGCAAATTAAGGAAGGCCTTCAAACCGGCCAGTTTCTACCCAGCGACTGGGGCTGGCGCGAAGGCATGTCCGGCTGGAAGGGGCTGACTGAAATTTTCGGCAGCTCACCCGCCCCCCAGCCCCGAGCCCTGGCATCCTCCTTCAGCTCTTTGGTCAGGAAATCCCCAGCCTCAAAGCCATCTGAAAGCCTCAACCCCTACGCCGCGCCTGCATCGGACAGGGTGATCTCGCGCAGCAGTGGAGAGCTGCCGTCTGACGTCATGCAGGAGCTGCAGAACACCCGGCCCTGGGTGCTGTTCATCGCCGTGGTGATGTGGATTGTCGGTGGAGGCTTTGTGTTGCTGATGCTGTTTGGTCTGTTGTTCGGCACCTCCACCTTGGGGAACTCCTTTGAAACTGGCGGTCTGGCCAAAATCTTCAGCTATCTCATCGCCATCGGGCTTGGCTACATCATCATCTATCCCACGCTGAAGCTGACACGGTATGCGTTGAACATTGCCCGGCTCACCAAGTCAGAGTCGTTCACCGATCTGGCAGCCGCACTCTCTGAGCAGCGTCGTTTCTGGCGGTTTCAGGGCATCGTGCTGCTCGCGAATCTGGGCTTTGGCCTTCTGATATTGATTTGGTCGCTGGCCGTGCGCTGAGGTCTTGGCCCCGGCCGTCCGCTCAAAACACCTCGCTACTTGGGCATGGTCACTGCTGGGAGACCGGCACACATGAGCGTCTATTTGGTCACCCGCGAGGGGCAGGAACTTGGTACCTTCAAAACCTCCAAGATCGAAAAAGGTCTGAAGAACGGCTTTTTTCGGTTGTCGGATCTGGTCTGGCGTGAAGCCTCCGGCTGGCAAGGCTTGTTTGAAATCGCGGGTTCAGCCAATACTGCAGCATCCCCTTCAGGCGTGAATCCTGATGGCTTCCATCCGCATGCCGCCCCCATGGCCGATGCCCGCGCAGCAGCCAGCATCGTGGTGCCGCCCACCCTCATAGAGGAACTCACCGAAACCAGGCCGTGGGTGCGATTCATCTCCATGACGATGGGAATCGGCTGCGCATTGATGATACCGGCCTGCCTTTTCATTGCTGTGGATGGAGCGCGTGCATTCAGTGCCACCTGCCTGCTCGCCCCCCTCCTGCTCCTCTACCCGGCAGTGAAGCTGAGCAATTATGCCTCACAAATCACCTTGCTGGCGAAGTCGCAGTCGCCCGCAGATCTGGCCATGGCGCTCACGGAGCAGCATCGCTTCTGGAGATTCTGCGGGATCATGCTGCTCTTTCTCGTGTTCCTGGGCCTCCTGCTTATCATCGCGAGCGTGTTTGTCACCCGGGTTCATTGAGCCACGCCACCTAGGGATCGCAGGGAAAACTTGAATTGCAGGAGGAAGGGAGGCATGGGAAAGCCGCGCCAACCATGAAGCCCTACTACATCACCACTGCCATCGATTACACCAACGCGCCGCCGCACATCGGCCACGCTTATGAAAAGGTGCTGGCGGACGTCATGGCCCGCTTTCAGCGGCTGAACGGGCGCGAGGTGTACTTCCTCACCGGCGTGGATCAGCACGGCCAGAAGGTGCAAAAGAGCGCCGACAAAGCCGGGCAGTCCCCGCAGGAATTTGTGGATGGTGTCACGCAGCATTTCACCGCGCTGTGGGACAAGCTGAACGTGCGCTACGACGGCTGGGCCGCCACCACGGACATCAAGCACAAGCGCGTGGTGCAGGCCATGCTGCAAAAGCTGCACGACTGCGGCCAGCTTTACAAAAAGAGCTACGGCGGCTTTTACTCCGTGCGTCAGGAGCAGTTCCTCACCGACAAAGAACGCGGCCCTGATGGCAACTTCGGCGAGGAGTGGGGCGAAGTGGTGGAACTACAGGAGGAAAACTGGTACTTCCGCCTCAGCGACCACGTGGAGTGGCTCAAGAACTACATCCGCGGCAATCCCGATTTCATCTACCCGCCACACCGTGCCAACGACGTGCTCAACTCCCTCGATGGCAACGCGCAGGACCTGTGCATCTCGCGCCCGCTGGAGCGCCTGAGCTGGGGCATTCCCCTGCCCTTTGACGAGAAATTCGTGAACTACGTGTGGTTTGACGCGCTGACGAATTACATCAGCTTCGCTGGCTATCTGGCCGATGAAGTGGGCAATGAAGGCCTGCCGCAGTTCGAGAAAATCTGGCCTGCCGATGCCGAGATCATCGGCAAGGACATCCTCGTGCCAGCGCATGCCGTTTACTGGCCCATCATGCTGCACGCGCTCGGTTTCCCCGATGATCAGATCCCCAAGCTCATCGTGCATGGCTGGTGGAATGTGAAGGGCTCGAAGATGAGCAAGAGCCTGGGCAACGTGATCGATCCGAACGTGCTCTCAAACACCTTCACGCCCGACGGCCTGCGCTACTACCTCATGCGCGACATCGCCACCGGCTACGATGCCGACTTCAGTGACGAGCGCATCTCCATGTCCTACAACAAGGAGCTGGCCGGTGGCCTGGGCAATCTGCTCAACCGCTCCATTAACATGGCGCAGAAGTATCGCAATGGCCTGCTCACACCCGGCAGTTACGATGACGAAATCAATCAAGCCCTGCGCCAGACCGTCGCCGAGGCCACGCCGCTCTACCTTGAAAAGATGAACGGCTGGGACATCCACGAAGGCATCGCCGCCGCGTGGAAGATCGTCACGCATGCGAATGCGTTTGTGGACAGCACCAAGCCCTTCTCCCTCGCCAAAGCCCCTGAGCAGGCCGCCCGCCTGGACAGCGTGCTATATCATCTGGCGGAGGCGCTCACGCACGTCAGCGTGCTGCTCAATCCCATCATGCCCACCGCCATGGCCACCGCCCGTGCCCAGATCGGCTGGACACTGCCGAACGGCTTCAAGGTCAGCGACCTCAAGTGGGGCCTGCTCCCCAGCGGCCACCAGCTCGGCGCGCCCGTACCGCTGTTTCCAAGGTTGGAGATTGCGGAAGAGAAGTGAGGAGGTGGCTTCCAACGAAGGGATGGTAGGGACGCGCTGTGTCGCGTCCGTAGAATCCTTCGTCCCAGAGCTTGCTGTTGCCACTGCACGCACCCCCTTTCCAACCGCTCCCGCCTCCGATCCGTGCTGTCCACTGCGATATGGACGGCGCTTCTTTTTAAGCGCCTGCACCGCGACAGACCCGAAATCACGGACCCGACGCAGCGGTTCCCTACCATCCCTGCCAACCTCACAGCGCTCCCTCCCATCTCCCCCTCTTTTTGCGCCTCTTTGCGGCCATCCACTCCCTCATTCCCCTTTCCCCCTTGCACCCCCCGTCCTTCTGGCTATGACCAGCGTAGCAACCTTGATGAAGAAAGCCCTCCTCGCCCTCGAAGACGGCCGAGTGTTTGAAGGCACGGCGTTCGGCGCCGATGCCACCCACACCGGCGAAATCTGCTTTAACACCTCCATGAGCGGATATCAGGAGGTCCTCACCGATCCCTCCTATCGCGGTCAGATCGTGACCATGACGTATCCCATGATCGGGAACTACGGCGTGAATCCGCTCGATACGGAAAGTGACCAGCCCCACGTGCGCGGTTTCGTCATCGAAGAACTCTGCGAGGTGCCCAGCAACTGGCGCAGCACCCAGAGCCTCGACTCCTACCTCAAGCAGTGGAACATCCCCGGCATCCAGGGCGTGGACACACGTGCTTTGACCGCCCACCTGCGCACCCGCGGCGCCATGCGCGCCGTCATCACCACCACCGCCACGGCGGAGGAAGCCGTGAAGCAGGCCGCCAGCAGCCCGCTCATGGAAGGCAGTGACTACGTCAAGGAAGTCACCACCAAGGCCCCCTACTTGTGGGACCCCGAAGGCACGGAAAGCGGCGACTGGGACATCCCCAGCCCCAGCCAGAATCGCGAGCCCGGTGCCGATGGCGTCGTGCGTCATCCCCTTCCTGAAGCCAAGCACCACATCGTGGCCTATGACTTCGGCGTGAAGCGCAACATCCTGCGCCGCCTGCGCCAGCATGGCTTCCGCGTGGACGTCGTCCCCGCCACCACCAGCGCCAAGGACGTGCTGGCCAAGAACCCCGACGGTGTCTTCCTTTCCAACGGCCCGGGAGATCCCGCCGCGCTCGACTACATTCACAAGGAAGTGAAGGAGCTCATCGGCAAGAAGCCCATCTTCGCCATCTGCCTCGGCCACCAGATTCTCGGCCACGCCTACGGCGGCAAGACCTTCAAGCTCAAGTTCGGCCATCGCGGCGGCAACCAGCCTGTGAAGGACCTGCGCAATGGCAAGGTGTCCATCACCAGCCAGAACCACGGCTTCGCCATCGATCCCTCCTCCCTGCCCGGCAACGTCGAGGTCACGCACATCAACCTCAACGACGGCACCGTCGAAGGTATGCGCCACCGCGAAGCCCCCGTCCTCAGCGTCCAATACCACCCCGAAGCCGCCCCCGGCCCGCATGACGCGAAGTACTTCTTCGCCGAATTCGCCCGGATGATCGAGACTGGAAGGTAAACCTCAAGCCGTCAAGGCAGGTACAAAAGTCATGCCGCAGCCATCGCGCTGCGGTATTTTTGTTGTCTCAATTCTCCTTCAGCCACTCGATCAAATACGGGGCTACATCCGCGTGATTCACCCCCGGCGCTCCGGGATAGACCCGTTCGCACTCCACGCGGAGGCTGCAGCACCGTTGCTGCAAACCCACGCCGAAGTTCGCGCTATGCACCGTGCTTTCCTGCGGCTGCCCCATGGCAGGAGGCGTGTTGTAGAAGAGATGCACCGGCGGATCATCGGCGGTCAGCAGCGCATAGGGCGAATACTCCGCGATCCACGGCAGGATCTTTTCCCGATTGACGAGAAACTCCGTGAACGGCGTGATCTTCGTTCCCGGCTCTCCTTTGAAGCCGAAGGCATGCGCACCGTAGTTGCAGTTGGGAATCCACGTCTGCATCTGCTGCGGATCCAGCGAAGTCTGCGCCCGCACCACGGCCACACACCACAGCCGCGTGGATTCACGCGTCACGGGATCCGCGCTACCAGCATCTGCCATGTCCTTTTGAAACGCCAGCCACAGCGCGCTGCACGAGCCCGCCGAACTGCCCGCCGAACTGCCCGCCGAACTGCCCGTCGAACTGCCCGTCGAACTGCCCGTCGAAC
>NZ_JBAQCR010000448.1:0-3959 GCF_049294395.1 Prosthecobacter sp. | reverse complement strand
GGACGAGTTTAAAGCATGCGCTCAATCATCCATACACCCCTCAATAACCGACTCGGCAGCAACCCAACGATGGCTGCGCATCGACCTTCATGCGGGCTTTTTGCTCCCCGTTCGTTGGACACCGTTGATGCCACGGAAAAGATGCCAGGCATTTTGTAGAGACATGAAGCTCAAACATTTCAATTTCAACCGCATGAATCAGCATTGACTGAGTCCGCAGAGGTGCGCGGCTGGATTTTAAACCGCAGAGGATGGACGGACGCAGAGGGCTGCATTTTCAGTTCGAACTTCTTCTCTCTGCGACCGTCCCATCTCCGCGGTACATGGGGTATTTACCAACGGCTGCGCTTCGCGCCGCTGCTGGAGGGCTTCAGGCGGCGGAGCGGGTGCCGTGGTTAATCCCACCTGCGGAATGACACCCAAGAGGTGTGCTGGACCAATCTCGCGAGCGCGTTTTTTAAACTGAGGTAGGGGAGCTGACCTGAGGCGCATGGAGAGATTTTGAAATGCCGTGAGCAGCGTTGGATCAGCGGTTCAGGTGCGCTGCGCCGTCAGGCGGGCGGGGCGGGTGGAAAATGGAGCTTGCGCGCCTAGGGGGGGCGGTGGTGAAATCGGGGGTATGTACTTTCTCTTTCGCGTTTGCTTTCACCGCAGGTTCTGGATCGCCTGCGGTGTGGCTGCTGTACTAGGCATGGCTGCGGCACCTGCTGCGGCTCAGGGGTTCTTTTCCTCGCCTGGAGACAAGGGGAGCCCCCAGCCTCCGCCGTGGCAGGAGCGTGGGCTGCGTGCCGCGCTGGCAGATCCCTCCCCCTTGCTCCGCTCCTATGCCGTGGAGTATCTCACCTTCAAGAACTGGGCCGGCCTCTTCCTCACCGCGAAGGATCTTGAGCCGCTGCTGCAAAGCCCGGATGAGAATATCAAAAACAGGGCGGCAAAGGCCCTGGAGCAACTGAGCCTCAAACCCGCACCCGGCAGCGAAGGGCCAGACACGCAAAAGCCCAATCCCTTCGCGCTCGAAAGCACAGAGCCCGTGAAAAAGGTGCCCGAGAAGATCACACCTGAGGTGGTGAGCCAGTTGCTCACACAGCTCTACGCTCCCAGTGCATCCGTGCGTGCTGACGCCGTCAGGGCACTGGGACGCGCCGGCACGCTGGCCACGCCGCAGATCGTCAGCGCCTTGGTGGCCCTGCTCCAGGACACCGATACCAGAGTCGTCACCAGCACAGTCGATGCTCTGCTGGGCATGGGCCGGGAAGAGGCCGCCTGCCGCAAAGCGCTGCTGCTCATGCTGAAGAGTCCCGACTGGGCTGCTCGATCCGATGCCATGTATCTACTTACCGCAGCAGGTTCGGAATCCCCTCCCGAGGTCATTCCATTGATTCTTCCTCTGCTCAAAGACCCAGTGGAAAAAATTCAAATCGGAGCGGCTCACTGTTTGCAGATCATGGGCCCGAAGCTCACCCCCTATATAAAGGACCTGCTGCCCATGCTCAAAAGCGAAGACTGGATGGTGAGGTGCCTGGTCATAAATACTCTCGGACGGATAGACCCAGCCGCCGCCCCCAAGGCGCTGCCCGCACTTTTGCCATTTCTACAGAAGAAAAACGGCGAACTCAGGGACCGCGCTGCCATCGCACTGGGGAGAATGGGCCCTGCGGCAGCGCCCGCTGCCAGGGATTTGCTCGCCGTGCTCAACAATCCGGACGTGGAGCCTGAAAGAGCTGAGCTGGCGCAGCACGCTGCTGCGGAGGCTCTGGGGCAATTGGGCCCCGGAGTGGTGTCCTCCGTCGGCCCGGCGCTGGTGCAGCACCTCAAAGACGAAGACATTCTGCTCAACTACCATATCCTGCGCGCGTTTGAGTGCATGGGGCCCGCCGCCGCACCCGTCATCATCCCTGCGGCACTCCCTTTACTTCAGAGCACCGACCGCATTGCAAAGGTGTGGGCCGGCGACACCATCGAGCTCTGGGGAAATTTCAGGCGCGATCCCGCCTGGCAGTGTGCCTCCCTTGCGGGCGCCACCACGACAGCCGAGGCTGATGATCTCCAGTCTCTCCGATTCTCCCTCTACCTCTGGTCCGGGCATGATCCCGATCTGCTCCTCAGCGTCCGCTGGCTGGGCCGGCCTGCTGGCGATCCTATGCCTCCGCAGGGCCTCAGCAGCGAAGAACAGGGCGCTGTCCTCAGCGTCTTCCTCAAGCTATGGGACGCCAGCGTTCCTTATCCCGCCCTCCGTCGGGAGATCGCCCAGCGCAGCGCCGATGTCGCACGCAGCATCACTGCCGCGCCGGATGAAAAAGTGGCTGCACTGTTGAAGAGACTCGATGAACAATTGAAAGCCGATGCCGTGGCCGAGCCTCAGGAGGCCTCTGCTGCTGCCCACAGCGCTGTGCAGAGTGCGCTGGCGCGGGGTGCGCAGAAACGGTGAGAAGCGGATCATGATCGCATGATTCGCTGTCCAAAAGAACGCAAAGAATGAAGCATTCCTTTTTTGGATTCCTTCGGAAAGACTACCACCCCTTGGTTCTCTGAACTCTCATTGCCGTCAAATGACGCCATGACACCCCATGTCCCAGCAACTTGAGTACATGCTCAAAATCATAGAGTCCGTATCCTGTGCCTTTGGGAATGCGAGCCTTATTGTCGATATGCTTCGCATCTTCTTTCTCCAATTGTTTTTCCCAAAACATTTTGGCGACTTCCGCAGGATTTTTGATCAAAGTAAAGTAGCGATCAGGGTCGGATTTTTTCATGGCATCGATTTGCGCTCTTATTTCGGCGGCTGTAATTTCGGCTTTGACGATATGAGAGGCACGCATCGCTTCATTCTCTTTTGAGTCGTCAAGGTCGTCATCTTTCTCCATTACAGGTGCGATTTCGTTAAGCGCTTTTCTTCCCGCTTCCTTGGCTTCTTTAATTTGGGTGCCGTCTATACCCGTTTTTCCGCGCATGCCCTGGATCAATGTCCAGTTCTGGATGCTATGGGCGATCTCATGCGACAACGTTCCAGGTCTAAGGGTGTCTGGATTGACGAATACGGTGATGGTGCCATCAGGTCCAATTTGGTTATATGCTTCGCCGGAAGGTATTTTCTTGATAATGACATTTTTTCCCGAGAGCGAACAAGCCATTTTTAGCAGCTTCATGGCGGTCGGAGAATAGGCCAGCTCTTCATTCATGATCGAGCGAGCGTGCTCTCCAAATTTGACACCTTTTCGAAAAGGAAGCTTCGTTGCTTTGTCAGTTAAAACAAATTCAGCATTCTCATCTGCTTCATTAATTTTGTATGGATGCTGCTGGGCTTGGTTTTCCATGCCTGTCGCCGGGGGCTGTGGTGCTGCGGGAGCATTCTGCGCAGGCCCGGCGGCTGGACTCTGCGCCTGAGCTGGAGCTTGCTGCTGCGCTATGAGCCTGCCGCCCTGTGCTGGCGGATTGGCCCCACGCACTTGCTGCTGCTGCGCCGCAATGGCTCCTTGTGATCCCTGAAGGCGTTGTTGTGACGATGGTCCGCTGGCACCCTTGCCCAGATGCTGCATCAAAAACGCCTCTGGAGCGCCGCGCTTTTCAAACAAGCGGCCTCGGGGCAGGGCGGGCCTGTTGTCTTGAACTGGGTCTTTCCCGACAGGGGAGTCTGGGGTGGGAGAGTGGAAGGCGTCGTGGAGGTCCTGCGGGGAGGGAGAGAAGCCGCTGATGCGGGTGCTGGAGGTGCTGTTGTTCAGGCCGGGGGCGTGTGCGTCCTCAGGGTGAGCCTGCGGGGGCAGGTCTTGGGCGGTGATGCGGGGCATGTGCCAGGGACTGTCGTCTGCGTGGTCTTGCGGGGCGGGGGCGTCCTCGTCATCGTGGTCGGAGTCAGGCTCGGGTGCGTGGCCGGTGTCTTGATCGTCATCCGGCTCGGTGTGCGGGCGCGGGCGTCCGACGGGCGTGGCTGGGCGTGTGGAGAGCGGGTCTGAGAAGTCTGC
>NZ_JBAQCR010000447.1:0-3239 GCF_049294395.1 Prosthecobacter sp. | reverse complement strand
GCTCAAGATCCTTTTGGATTGCGCCGAAACATCCGCATAGGTGCGATGAACACAGAACTGCCTGCGCCTCTGTTTTTTCAAACCTCTGTGTTCATCGTGCCTCTGCGGTAAAAATTCCGCGCCTCTGTCTTCCAAAAAAAACACCATAATCATGCGCGCAGAAAAGCAGTGGTCGCCAAACTCATCACCTCATCGCGCAACCGCAGCTCCTATTCGGACTGCGGTTGCGAAGTGAGGAACGAACGCAGCCACCGCTTTCGACATGCCTGATGGCTCGCACGTGCCATGGAATGCTCGAAAGCGGGAGCCTGTGATCGTCCGCTAGCCAAGCGATCTCACGCACACCAAGTGAGGCTCGAAAGCGGCAGCTTCGCGTGCCGCACTCCAAATGTCATGTGTCATGCTCACGACTCTTTTGGATTGCGCTGAAACATCCGCATAGGTGCGATGAACACAGAACTGCCTGCGCCTCTGTTTTTTCAAACCTCTGTGTTCATCGTGCCTCTATGGTCAAAATTCCGCGCCTCTGTCTTCCAAAAAAAACGCCATAATCACCCCCGCCTCAAACCTCCGCTTGCACCTTCCCTCCCACCCGCCTTCATGCCCGCATGATCGCCTTCCTTCGCGGCCTCCTCGCCGAAGCTCTCCCTCACCGTGCCACCATTGATGTCAATGGCGTAGGCTACCTCGTCCTCATCCCCCTCACCACTTTCGACAAACTCCCGCAGCCCGGTGAAAAGGTGCAGCTCCTCACCCACTACCACGTCACCGACCGCGACCACACCCTCTTCGGCTTCATCACCGCCGACGAGCGCGACCTCTTCCGCCTCCTCATGGACCGCGTCTCCGGCATCGGCCCCAAGATGGCCCTCAGCGTCCTCAGCGGCATGCCCGTGGCAGCCTTCAAAGACGCCGTCATCAGCGGTGATGTAAAATCCCTCTCCCGCATCAAAGGCGTCGGCGGCAAGACCGCCGAACGCATCGTGCTCGAACTCAAAGACAAAGTCGGCGTCGTCGATGCCTGGCAGGCCTCCCGCACCGCCAAAGGCACCCACGACCCCAAGCAGGAAGCCCAAACCGACGCCGTCCTCGGCCTCATTGCCCTCGGCTACAA
The DNA here is from genome assembly GCF_049294395.1 of Prosthecobacter sp. GTDB lineage: Bacteria > Verrucomicrobiota > Verrucomicrobiia > Verrucomicrobiales > Verrucomicrobiaceae > Prosthecobacter. The sequence goes on along the minus strand of NZ_JBAQCR010000447.1, from coordinate 2,125 downwards.
ACAATCCGAAGCCATCAAAGCCGTCAACGACCTCGCCAAAAACCCCGGCATGGACACCGCCGACAAACTCATCCGCGAAGCCCTCCGCAGCATGAACTGAAGTAGCCTTGTTCCTGCGGAACAAGGAAAGCCCCCGTTTCACCTCAGCCCTGCAGCGTTCCCCCACGTTGGACATCTGGTGCTTCCCCTGTTCCACTAGAACAGCACAATTTTACTCTCACCATCAGTGTCGTCATCCCAGCCAGAGCCTGGGAGCGCGGGTCTCTGAGCCCGCAGCAGGTCGTCCGCGCATGGCGGATGTTTTCCATGCTGTCTGTCGCAAGCAAACATGGAACACCAGTGCCGCCATCAGATGGCGCGGCCATCCCAGCAAGAACTTGGGAGCGCGGGACTTCGAGCCCGCAGCAGGTCGTCCGCGCCTGGCAGATGTTCTTCCATGCTGTCAGTCACAAGCACACTTGGGACATCTGTGCCGCCATCGGATGGCGGAGCCATCCCAGCCTGTAGCGAGGGATTGAGCGCAGCGACATCCCTCGTAAACGCTCACGTCATCCCCCAAGGCACATGCATCGCGTAGCGATGCCAGCACGCATGTCCCTGACCTAACGTCCTCGCCTCGGTGCCCCCTACTTCAAACTCTTGATATACAAAATCAGACTCTCAATCTGCCCCTCATTCAAAATCCCCGAATAAATCGGCATCCCCGTATCAAACTTCTCAAACCCTTTCACGACCTTCGCACTCGGATTCGTGATCGACTCCCGCAGATACGCCTCATCCGCCTTGAACTTGCCCTTCTGCCCCTTCGCGATCTCACGCTCGCTGCCATACAGCCCCTTCCAGCTCGGCCCCACCTTGCCCACCAGCGTCCCATCCGTGCTATGGCACGCCATGCAGCCAAACATCTGATACAGCCGCTCACCTTCCTCCGCCGTCGCCTTCACCGTGGCCACCGCAGCCGCTTTACGCGGCGTCAGATCCACCTTCAGGTTCTCATCAAACCCTTCCTTCTTCGCATCAAACGTCAGGAGCTCCCACGGAGAAAAGTACGCCGTGTTCTCCGCCTTGTCACCGTCCACGCTCTTCAGCCCCCAGCCGATGCGCATCTGGTGCACACCCGCCTTCATGTCAGGAAAGCCCACCAGCACGCTCATCCCGTCCTTGCTCAGATACGCGCTGCTCGCCGTCATCCATTCCTGCCCGCTGCTGCCGTCCAGCTTCAAATGCGGAGAGCCATAGTCAAAGGTGCGTTTGTAGTTCCAGCGCTCTCCATTGAAGCTGTCAGGATCAGTCGCCAGTTTCGGATCCAGCTTCGCATTGAAGCGCAGCAGCAGCCCCTTGTCCGTCGGCGTCACTTCCTTGAGCAGCACCCGCGGCTTGTCCGTATAGCGCACTCGCGCAAATCCGCTGATCTTCTTCACCACCGTCCCCCACACTTGGAAGCCCACCACATAGAGCTGCCCGTCCGCCGGATTCACCACCGCATTCAGCGTGGGAAAATCAAAGTTCCGGTTAAAGCTCACCACCGCCGCCTGCGGCTTTTCAAAATGCGAATTCATCAGCACGCGAAACAGTTCCGGCCGGTTGTAGCCAATGTGGATCAGCTCCCCATTCACCGGCCCCATCTTCGCGCCGATGAGCCACGTCTGCGTCACCCCGCTCGGATTCACCGGATGCGGCAGCCACGTCAGCGGCTCCGTGATTGTCTCCGGATACTTCTCCTTGGGCGCGATCGTCGGCAGATGCCCGTAGAAGTGATGATCCGAAATAATATGCAGTGGCGTGGACGGCACATAGTTCCCTTGCTGATCGCTCGCCGTCACCAGCCCCGTCTTCGGATTCACCCCGATGAACGGCTGCCGCAGCCCATACCCAATCACCTCCATCGACTTCCCATCCGCTGCGATCTTGATCACCGTCCCATTGTGCTTCCCATAGGTCGTCCCTTCCTGCCCCCCCTTCGAAATATACAGCTCCCCCTTCGGCCCCAGCTTCATCGAATTCGGAAACTCCCGCGTCTCCGCCGTCTGCGCGAACAGGTTGCAGAACATCTCATACCGGTCGCACTCCTTGTCCCCATTCGTGTCCACCAGCTTCCAGATCCCATTGCGGTCAAAGACAAGAA
>NZ_JBAQCR010000446.1:0-20215 GCF_049294395.1 Prosthecobacter sp. | reverse complement strand
TCGATCTGCATCTCATTGAGATCGGGGGCGATCTTGACGAGAAACGGCACCTGTTTGCCGTGCTCCTGCTTCAAGACGGCCTGTTCTTTCTTCAAAGCAGAGATCAGTTCACGCACCGCCCCCTCGGCTTGAAGATCGCGCAGGCCCTTGGTATTCGGAGAGGAGATGTTCACCGCGATGTAATCAGCGACGGGATACGCGGCCTTCTGGCAGATGAGATAATCCTTCACCGCATCTTCATTCGGCGTGTCGAAGTTCTTACCGATGTTCACACCGACGACGGCTTTGGTGCGCCGATGCTTGAGCTTTGCCACGGCGGACTGAATGCCGGGGTTGTTGAAGCCCATGCGGTTTATGAGTGCTTCATGCTCGGGCAGGCGGAAGAGGCGCGGCTTTGGATTCCCCGGCTGCGGGCGCGGCGTGAGCGTGCCGACTTCCACGGCGCCAAGCCCAAGCGCTCCCCAGGCCTCCACCGCGCTGGCGGACTTGTCCATGCCGGCTGCGAGTCCGAGAGCATTGGGAAAGGTGAGCCCCATCATGCTGCGCGATTGCTGGGGGCCGCTGACCACTGACCTGAGCATGCCGAGGCGATGCGCGATGATCATCATCTTTACCGTGAGTGTGTGGGCACGTTCGGCATCGAGGCGGAAGAGCCACGGTTTCAGCACGGGGTAAAAAGATTCGATCAAGGTCATGCGTCAGGCGGGGAGGATGGATTTCACGAGTGCTGCCACGGCTTTGCCGAGCCGTCCATGCGCAGCCGCATCTAAATGGATGCCGTCGCTGCCGGGCTCGATCAGTGTTTGCGTATTGAGGAAGCCGCAACCGAGTGAACTGGCAACGGCTTCATAATACTTGGGCAGCCTGCGGCTGTCTTTTTGACCGTTGGGGAACTTGGCGGCGACGTCTGGCAGGTGCAGTTGATCGCCGATGGCTGGCGGGCAGAGCAGCAGGAGTTTGGGTGCTTTGTTGCCGATGCCGGCATCGCTGCCCAGGATCATCTGCGCCAGCATTTTGACACCGGTGGCGATTTCTCCGGGGGAAACGCCATAAACGGCTTTGAGGTCATTCGAGCCGAGCATCAGCACCACCAGATCCAGCGGCTTGTGGGATTCCAGGATGGCAGGCAGCACCGTCTTGCCATTGCGTGCCAGCGCAAAGGGGTCGTCGTGCACGGTGGTGCGACCATTTTGCCCTTCTTCGATCACCCGAAAGCTGGTACCCAGTTCGTGGGCCAGAATTCCAGTCCAGCGCACGTCATGCGGGTGGCGTTCAGGGCAGGGGAGTAAGATGCTTTCGGGCTTGAAGCCCCAGGTGTTAGAATCGCCAAAACAGAGAACGTTTTTCATCAGGCGTGCATGATGCCTTTCATCGAGGCGGGGGCAACTGCTCTCCACAAATGTGAATAACTCATCAAATTCCAGCTTGCGCCTCTTTTTGTCTGTGTTAGACATCCTGCCCCCTGCTCCAAAAGCAGGGTTTTGAGTTCCCCCAGACTCACCTTCTTTCACTACTCCTGTATGCGCGTCCGTACCTCCGTTAAACCTCTCTGCGAACTTTGCCGTGTTATCCGCCGCAAAGGTGTTGTCCGTGTTGTCTGCAAAAATCCACGCCATAAACAGCGTCAGGGTTAATCCTTTCTTTAAATCCCAATACACTGAATTATGGCCCGCCTGCTTGGAGTCGAAATCCCGAACGAAAAGAAAATCGAATACTCACTTCCGTATATTTACGGCATTGGGCTTTCCGTCAGCCGCAAGATTCTTGCCGCCACCAATATCGACCCGAACATTCGGGCAGGTGAACTGAGCGACGAACAGATCGCTGCGATCACCCAGACCGTTCAGGGGATGAAGATTCCGATCGAAGGCGACCTTCGTCGTGAGCTTCAGATGCACATGAAGCGCATCCTTGGTATCAACTGCTACCGTGCACATCGTCATCGTCGTGGTCTGCCAGTGCGCGGCCAGCGTACACACACCAACGCCCGCACTCGCAAGGGTCCACGTAAGACCGTGGGTGCCCAGAAGGCGAAGTAATCTGAATTTTAGCAACGTCCCCGTTCCATATCATGGCTGAAGAAACGACCCCCACCGCACCCGCCGCCGCAGCACCAGCTCCGGCAGCAGCCCCCGCTCCGGTAGCGGCACCCGCCCCTGGCGCAGCACCTGCTGCTCCTGGTGCAGACCAACGCCCCTCCGGCAGTGGCGACAAGCAGGTTTCCCAGAGCGTCTGGCTCGAAATCGGTGGTGAAGCCGCCGAACAGAAGGTCGTCAAGGCCAAGGGTTCCAAGAACGTCTCCTCAGGTCTTGTCCACGTTTACGCCACCTTCAACAACACCATCGTTACGATCACCGACCGCGCAGGTGGTGTGATCGGCTGGTCCACCGCTGGCAAGATGGGCTTCCGTGGTTCCCGTAAAGGCACTGCATACGCCGCTCAGGTGGTTGCTCAGGATGCCTGCCGTCAGGCAATGGGTCATGGTCTGCGTGAAGCTGAAGTTCGCCTTCGTGGTCCTGGCTCCGGCCGTGAGTCCGCTGTGCGTGCCGTTCAGGCCCTCGGTGTCGAAGTGACCACCATCAAGGACGTCACTCCCATCCCGCACAACGGCTGCCGTCCGCCAAAAGCCCGTCGCGTCTAATTTTTCAGCTCTTTTCTCTTACCCACTATGGCACGCTACACAGGTCCTCGCGAAAAAATCAATCGCCGTTTCGGCATTGCGCTTTTCGGCCCTTCCAAATCTCTCGAAACCCGTAATTTCCCACCAGGACAGCACGGCGCCCGCAACACCCGCCGCAAGACCTCTGAGTACGGCACCGCCCTCGCTGAAAAGCAGAAGCTGCGCTATCAGTACGGCCTCATGGAAAAGCAGTTCCGCCGCTTCTTCGCTGAAGCTCAGCGCCGCAAGGGTGTGACCGGTGAAAACCTGCTTCAGATGCTCGAACTGCGCCTCGACAACGTCGTGTATCGCATGGGCTTCGCCAACACCCGTTTCGCTTCCCGTCAGCTCGTCAGCCATCGTCACATCACGGTGAACGGCAAAGTGGTGAACATCGCCAGCTATCAGGTCAAGCCCGGTGACGTCGTCGCCGCCCGCGCCAGCAGCCAGCGCAGCCAGCAGCTCATCGGTCGTTTCCTTGAAATGACCCAGGGCACTCCTGCTTCCGACTGGATGACTGTCGATCGCGACAAGATGAGCGGTGTTGTCAATCGCGTCCCAGTGCGTGAAGAGATCAACCCGATCGCCAACGAGCAGCTCGTCGTCGAACTCTACTCCCGTTAATCCCTCTGGATTAGCCATCATTCTTCAAGAGGGACGCTTTCGGGCGTCCCTTTTGCTTTGCCACCCTCGTAGCCCTTTCCCTCATGAAACCGACCCGCCTGGAACTCATTGGAACCGAAGTTGCCCTCGTTTGGAGCGATGGCACGGAGCAGTTCATCTCCATGGAAAAACTGCGCGCCGCCTCACCCAGCGCCGAGAACACAGGCGAACGTGATCTGCTGGGAAAAAAGATCGGTGGCACCAATCAAAAGCACTTTCCCGGCGTCACGGTGAAGGACTGGCGGATGGTCGGCGGCTACGCGATCCAGTTTGAGTTCAGCGACGGGCACAACACCGGGCTTTACTCGTTTGATTATCTCCGTGCGTTGGACGCCGTGGATGCCGCGTAAGAGTGGCAAAGTGCGATACCGCATTCATTCCCCCACGACACTGACCACGATGCTTCGCGTGTGCGGGGCCCGGCGGTGCTCGAAGAGAAAAATGCCCTGCCATGTCCCAAGGGCGAGGCGGCCGTTCACGACGGGAATGACTTCGGAGGTGCGGGTCAGCGCCATGCGCAGATGGCTCGGCATGTCATCCGGCCCTTCGTAGGTATGTACGAAATAAGGTGTGTCCTCCGGCACGAGGTGGTCAAAGAAGCTGTGCAGGTCGGTGCGTGCGGATGGATCAGCATTCTCGTAGATCACCAAGCTCGCGCTCGTGTGCTGCACAAAGACAGTGACCGTGCCTGTGCGGATGCCACTGACGCGCACGATCTCCTGACAGCGCTCGGTGATTTCATAGGTGCCCTTGCCCCGGGTGGGGATTGAGAATTGATCAGCGTGAGCGGCCATGTGTGGAGAGGTGGGAAAACGAAGGCGAAGAAGCCACGTTCTGCCCGTTTGGTCAGCAACAAAAATGCCATGTGATCTTCATCACATGGCATCAGATTGTTGACTGCAGCAAGTCGATTACGACAGCTCAGCGAGCTTGGCCTTCACCGCGGCGAAGTCAGGAAGGTCTTTCGGCGTTGCGGTCTGTTCGGCGTATTGAATGACGCCGCTCTTGTCGATGACGAAAGCTGCACGGGCGGAGGTGTCGCCGATGCCGGCGAGGCCTGGGAAGAGCACGTCGTAGGCCTTGGTGGTTTCTTTGTTCAGGTCGCTGACCAGCGTGATGCCGATCTTTTCCTTCTGAGCCCAGGCTTCCTGTGCAAAGGGGCTGTCCACGCTGATGCCGATGACTTCGGCGTTCAGGTCGCTGTAGGAGCTGAGGCCTGCGGTGATGTCGCAGAGTTCCTGGGTGCAGACGCCCGTGAAAGCGAGGGGGAAGAAAAGCAGGACGGTGTTCTTGCCAGATGGGAGCGAGACATCGCTAAGGCCGGTGGCGGATTTCGATTTGAGGGTGAAGCCAGGGGCTTTGGAGCCGACGGAGAGTGCCATAGAGGTTGTGTGGGTGTGGGTTGCGTTCAGGCCGGGTGGCCAGGAGTCCGGTTATCAAGGCCAGACTGGCCTTCAGGTCAAACTAACGTTGCTGCTCTCCGCTTTGGATGCCCTGCCGTATTTACGCCAGCGGCAGCAGCTCTTTGATCGGATCGCCAAAGGGAAGGATGGGCATCGGGCGGCCCTGGAAGTCGTCAAAACTGTCTTCCGGGTCGATGCCGAGATGTTGGTACACCGTGGCCCAGAGGTCATTCGGGCTGAGCGGACGCTCAATGGGGAATTCTGCCCGTGGATTCGTCGCGCCGATGACCTGGCCGGTTTGCATGCCGCCGCCGCTGACGATGAAGGACATCGCATTCGGCCAATGGTCGCGCCCGGGCTGGCTCACGCCGGTCTGGGTGCCGATCTGAGTGTTGATCTTGGGCGTGCGGCCAAACTCACCGGTGATGATGACGAGCACGTCTTTGTCGAGTCCGCGTTGGTGGATGTCCTCGATCAATGCAGATGCCGCCTGATCATACACCGGCATGCGCCAGCGGGCGTCGGCATACATGTCGCAGTTCACCGCGTGGCTGTCCCAGTTGTAGGTGCAGTTCTTCGGGATGGTGGTGGAGAAGGGATTCTCCCAGACCATGGTCACAAAACGGCAGCCTGCTTCCACGAGACGACGCGCCATGAGTCCGCGCTGGCCGTAGGTGCTGTAGCCGTAGCGCTCGCGTGTTTGGGCAGACTCCTGCGTCAGGTCAAAGGCATCACGCACCGAGGGCGTGGTGAGCATGCCAAACGCCTTCTGGCTGAAGCTGTCCATGGCGTCCATGAGGCCGCTGCGATCCATCTCGCGCTTGAGATTGTCCATGCCCTTGAGCAGATGCATGCGGTCGTCCATGCGTGTTGCCATGTCAGGCGTCAGGCCGATGTTCTCGACCTTGAAATCTTTGGCGCTGGGATCTCCCACCACCATGAAGGGGGAGGCGGAAGGCCCGAGATAGGCTGCGCCCATCGAAAACACATCAATGCCGCTGCGACCACGATCCACACCTGCCACACAGGTCGGCATGGCCTGCCCGGCGCGCTGCAGCTTGCGGGTGATGATGGACTGCACCGAAGGCGCATCATTGACGAAGCCCACCGGCAACGCGGGATTGCGCCCGGTCATGAAGCGCTTGTGCCCGCCGCCATGGTCCGAGAACTCGTGGTGCACGCTGCGGATGATGTTGAACTTGTCAGCGATCTTGGCCTGTTTGGGAAACAGTTCGCAGATGTGTGTGCCGGGCACCTTGGTGCGGATCGGATTGAGCACGCCGCGATATTCCACCGGCGCGTTCGGCTTCATGTCATAGCTTTCCAGCTGCGACATCCCGCCCGGCAGCCAGACAAAGATGACCGACTTGTCCTTGAGTCGTTTGCCCGCCGCCTTGGCAATTGTTTCAGCGCGCAAGGTGTCGCTCAGTGACCAGCCCGTGAGCCCGAGCGTGCCCATGCTGAGAAAGCTCCGCCGTGACAGCGGGCCGGAGCAGCGGTGGGGGGAGGCTGAGGACGAGAAGGACATGGGATGGCACTAATACGCTGCGAATGGGATCTGAACTTTCACTGGGAGGGGAACGGCTTTTGAACAGACCAAAATCCAGTCTTGGCAGTCCCAAAACAATCCGGTATCATCTGGAATCATGGCCACTCAGGAACTCTTTGCCCAAGCCGTTCGTCTGTCATCCGAGGAACGACGTTTTCTGGCCGAAATCATCTGGGAGACCGTTGACGCGGATTTGCCAGCGCAGTGGGAAAATGACACCACAATTGCAGCGGAGGTCGAGAAACGCTTTGAGGCGTTTAAAGCGGGCCGCGAACGAGGATTGAGCCATGATGAGGTTTTTGCGGCTGCAAGAATATTTGTGGCATGAAGTGGTATTTGGATCTCTTTCAGCCGTGGCTTTTCAGAATTACCGAACATTACTGTGCCCGGTACCCGGAAACTTTCCGCGCATCATTTGCCGATCTTTGACGCTCCACCCTTTTGCGAAGAGATCTCGCCACCTGTCGGCACGACCCCACTGAAAGTGAGCTGCTGCAGGAAATGATACAACGCCTGCTTCCACTCCGGGGCGTCGTGTTCGTGGTCCGTGACGTGCCAAACATGCGGTCCATCCTGAGCCTTCAGCCAGGCATGGAAGTCTTGGCTGATGGAGAAGAGTCCGTCTTTGCTGCCGCAGGAAAGCCAGAGCAGGCGGAGGTGTTTGGCCGCATTCGCGTTCGGCAGCAGTTCGGCGGGTTTGCGGGTGTTGGGTGCGGAAGAGAAGCCGCCGACCCATGCAAAGAGCAAGGGGTGACCCAGCCCGAAATTCAGCGCCTGCCCGCCGCCCATGGAGAGTCCGGCCAGCGCACGGTGCTCGCGGTCCGCCTGCACGGCATAACGCGCTTCAATGGTCGGGATCACATCGTCCAGCAGGTCGTGCTCAAAAACCGCAAAGGCCGGCGCATGCTTGAAGACATCGCCTGTGGGCCGGTCGTTTTTCTGCGCTCGGCCATTTGGCATGACCACGATCATCGGCACCGCTTTCCCATCGGCGAGGAGATTGTCCAGCAGCACGTCCGGGTGGGCAAAGCGCTCCCACTCTGTTTCATCGCCGCCGATGCCGTGCAGCAAGTACAGCACCGGCAGTTTTTTCTCCGGCGTGTAACCGGGAGGTGTGTACACATTCATCCGCCGCCGCGTACCCACGGTCTTGGAGTCGTACTCGATCATCGTCAGTTTGCCGTGAGGGATGCCTTCACGCCGTTTGTCCCAGCCTTCGGGTGGCGGGGGAAAGGCGGGGCGGTCATCTTCCTTCAGCACGATTGGTCCCCTGGACTTGCGTGGCTCGCTTTCGACCGACTGCGACAACGCAGGGCAGGTGGTCAGGATCAGCAGTAGCGCGCGCGCAATGATGTTCATGGCAGGTGTTTCTTCACTTCAGGCTCATGATGAACGCCTTCACATCGGCGAACTCCTGAGGCTTTAAGATGAGGTTCATCGGGGGCATCGGAGAAATAGGTGTGGCGGTGTAGCCTTCGGCAAGTTTGGCGTTCGGATTGGTGAGGCTTTCCAGAATGTAGGCGGCGTCCTTGCGCGTGGCGATGCCGTCCAGCGCAGGGCCGACGGCGCTGCCCTGGCCTTTGAGCATGTGGCAGTTTTTGCAGGCGGCCACGGGGTGCTCCCAGAAGATTTTTTCACCGCGCTTCACATCACCTGCGAGTTTGGATTCATCGTCTTCAATTTCGGGAATCAATTCCACCAGGCGCACATCGTCAAAGTAGGTGTCGCCTTTGCCCACGTGCAGCAGGTTGATGCTCGCCTTGTCGCGGGTCTTGCTGTTGAAGGTCACGTCCACTTCGGTCCAGTCCTGCGTGCGGGTGAGCTTGGTCGTTTCAGCGCGGCCGAGGTGATCGTTGAGGCTGGCTTTGCCCCGGAAACCGTGGGTCTTGATCCAGGCACTGAGCTTGTATTCCGTGTTCGGCTTCAGCGGCACGTCGGCGAAGAAACTGGTGTCGGCATCATCGCGGGTGATGACGCGGAAGGCCTGCTTGCCGCTGTGGATCATCTTCTCATCGGTGACGATGCTCCATTCGGCCCCGGCATTGCCGGGCTTCGTGCCGTAGTTGCGCAGCGTCCAGCCGCTCGGTGTTTTGGCACCTGCCACCACTTCTTCAAACCCAGGATTCGGCAGGAGATTGGGGCCTTCCTTGTAGTTCAGGGCCTTGTGTATCTTGCCCAGCATCTTCGCGGCTTCGGCCAGCCATTCGTCATTCTTCACGACCGGATCAATGGCGAGCTTTTTCACCAGCGTTTGAATCTCTGGCGTGGTGGGGAAGTCAGCGAGCTTCACGAAAGCGGCAAGGCGCGTGTGCAAATCGGGATCGCTAATGACGCCGGAGCCGAAGAACAAGTCCTGCGCTGCTTTGTCGTTGCCAAGAGCGCGAATCGCATTGCGGCGGAGTTTGGCGTCTTTGGAGATGAGCGTGGTTTGGTGGGTTTTGGCGTCGAGGATGCCAAGACCTTGAAGTGTCCATAAGGCATGGATCGCTTGGACCCCCTCCATCGGCGCCAACTTGGCATGCAACCCATCCGATAAAGTGACCTTCTCCTCGATCAATTGTCTCTGTGCATTCAAGCGGCTGTAGAGGGAGGCTGCTTCCAAGTTATTAAGAACATCCGTTGGTGTCGGCGGAGGTTGCGGAATTGCCCCAGACCGGTGGTAGCCCTTTTTCACAATCCTGTAAATCCGCCCGCGGCTGTGGTCGCGCAGATCATTCTCATGCGCACCGCCTTTGCCAGTGGTGGCCACGAAGCCGCCGCGTTCCATGCTCGGCGTGGGATTGTGCTGGATGATGAAGTTTTGGAAATCGGCCACCCACACCGCGCCATCGGGACCGACTTCGGCGTGGACGGGGGAGTTCCATTCATCGCTGCTGGCGTAGATGTTCATGAAGTCGAGCGCCTTCCAGCCTGCGCCATCGGGCTGAACATCGAAGAGGGAGACGACCTTCATGGTCGGCTCGCAGACCATGGCCTTGCCTTGGAAACGCTTCGGCAGATTGCCGCTGTAGATGAAGTTGCTGCCTGCTGCGGAGGTGTAGCCGCCAAAGACATCCACCTGACGGAAGTTCGGCGTGATGGTGTGGCAGGCCTCGACCACGTTGATCTTCTTCGCCGTCATGCCGCGTGAGCCCTCTGGATAAACGGTTCCAGGAATGCCGCCAAAGAAGATGGGTGCGCCGTTCGCGGTGCCACCGAACTGATCGCCCGCGTCATTGGTGCTGTGCGCCCATGCGTTGTTGGTGAACTGATGGAGGAACTCGATGGCGCTGCCGTCTGCCTTGAAGCGATAGGTTCCCATGGAGAACTGGTGCTTCTTGCCGCCGACGTAACCTTCAATGCCGCTGTAGCCCACGCAGCCGTAGAGCCAGTTGTCGAAGCCGTAGTGCAGATTGCTGGCCTGAGCGTGCGTGTCGCGGATGCCCCAGCAGTCGATCACGGTTTCACGCACATCGGCTTTGTCGTCGCCGTTAGTGTCTTCGAGGTAGATGAACTTCGGCGGCGCGGCCACGATGATGCCTTTGCGGGCAAACACGATGCCGGTGGGAAGGTTGAGCTTGTCGGCGAAGACGGTGAACTTGTCGGCTTTGCCATCGCCGTCGGTGTCTTCGCAGATCTTGATGCTGTCCTGGCCTTCGCCGCTGTCGGTCACGCCATGGGGGTAGTCGCGTGTCTCCACCACCCAACAGCGACCGCGTGCATCCCAGGCGAAAGCGATGGGCTTGGCGATGTCCGGTTCGCTGGCGAAGAGTTTCAATTCGCAATCGGCCGGCACCTGCGTGCGCTCCATGCTGGCTTTCACGCTCATGGGCAGCTGCAGCGTGAGCGGCTCCGGGCGCTTCTCGTAATTGGCCACCTGCGGGTGCTTCTTGCGCTCTTCGGGATCGCGCTGCTTGAGGAAGGCTTCGTAGCTGGCTTTGCGCTCGGCGCTGAGTTTGGACAGGATCGCGTCACGGCTCAAATCGCTGCCGGGTTTGAGGATGAGGTCGTAGTCCCCGGCGGGCAGTTCCTCCTTGGCATAGTCAAACCAGATGGCATCGCGGCCCAGATCACGCATGGCCTCATGCAGCGGGCCGACGGCGGTTTGCGCCTTGCCTTCGGCATCCAGATACAGCACGCGGATGGGGCCGGTGGGCGCGGCATGGGCTAAAACGGCGGTGAAGAGGATGAGCAGGATTGCTTTCATGGTTGGTGATGTGAAATCTCACTCGAAATAACGCTTTCTGGCCAGCCTGATGTGCGGACAACTTTTGGGAGGAATCGGACACGGTGAAAATGACGGAATGTACGTTTGGCTTTTCGTCTGGCGGCGGCATGATCCCGGCCCGTGACTGATACCAAACGACTGCGCCTGTTCATGCTCATTGCCCCGCTGCTCAGCGGGATCATTCTGACCTTTGCCTTTCCAGGCTGGAATTCCAATCTCGCAGTCTGGCTCTGGCTCCTGCCTTTGCTGGCCGTCTTGTGGCCATGGAAGCATGCAGAGGGTGTCAAAGTGCGTCCGTTTTGGCGCGGCTATCTGGCCGGACTGGCCTTCTTTCTGATCAATCTGAAGTGGGTGCATCATTCGGCGCGCGTGAGGCTTGGCAATGCGATTGACGACTCCTGGTCGGGGCTGCTGCCGGAGCTCGCAGGATTCGGCGCGCTGGTCGGCCTGTCTGGATACTGCGCGGTTTACTTTGGTCTGTGGGCCTGGTTCACGCATCGCTTTGCACGGCCCCATGTGACCACGCTGACCAAGGATGCGTGGTGGCCGAGCACGCTGCATTCCCTGGCGTGTTCCTTTCTCGCTGCTTCGGCATGGGTGGCATGTGAATGGCTGCGCAGCACGACGGTCTTCACCGGCTTTGGTTGGAACGGTCTCGGAGTGGGAATGCAAGGCATGCTGCCTCTCATTCAGGCAGCGGATTTGGTGGGCGTTTTTGGCCTGTCATTTTTGCCGGTGTTTGTGGCCTGCACGGCGTGGAACACGATGACGCGGCTCATCATCGCTTACCGCGGAGAGGGCACGTGTAAAACGCGGCTCGACTTCACCATGGCTTTGATCCTCATGCTCAGCACGGCGGGTTATGGAATGCTGAAGCTGACCGCCAAAGAGCAGGACGCCATCACCGTGCGCACCGTTCTGGTGCAGCCCAACGTGTCGCTGGTGGATGCCGCGACGGGCAGGCTGGCGGAGCAAACGTATCAGCACCTCGATCAGTTCACCCGCATGTATGGCACGGCGAAGGAGGGCAAGACCTCCACGGATCTCATCATCTGGCCGGAGAGCGCGCTGCCGGTCAATCTGGAGGACCGGTATCACTATCTCCCGCAGGACTTTCATCGAAATTACTTCAATGACATGCTGCAGGCCGGAGACTTCAGCCTCTTCTTTGGCACGGATCTCTATAAAAGCGCTGAGATCGGGCATGTGTCTGCCGTGCTGTTTCGTGGCAGCGCCGAGCATCGGCAGGACTACCACAAGGTGCATCTCGTTCCCTTTGGAGAATACCTGCCGCTGAAAAGCATCCCGCCTTTTTCCTTTTTGAGCAGCATGTTTGAAGGAGCTTTTACGCCGGGAGCCAAAACCGAGCCGATGCTGCTGGAGCAGCCGCAGGTGCAGATCATCCCGCTCATCTGCTTTGAAGACACCGTGGGCAGTCTGGCGCGCAAGTTTGTGCGCGAGGCGCCGCAGATGATCGTGAACATCACCAACGATGGCTGGTTCCTCCAAAGTGAAGAACCCGAGGTGCATCTGACCAATGCGCTCTTCCGTGCCATTGAGCTGCGCCGCCCCATGGTGCGTGCCACGAATACGGGCGTGAGCTGCTTCATCGACACCTGTGGCCGCATCACCTCCAGGCTGAAAGATCCTGAGACGGGTTCAACCTTCATCGAAGGAACGCTTCCCGGCGAGGTCAAGGTGCCGCGTGCGGGGCACCTGACGCTCTATGCACGTTACGGAGACTGGTTTGCGCTGACGCTGCTGGGCCTCTGCGTGGCCGTATGGATCTACTGCGGATTGATCCGGAAAACGAACGCGCTTCCTTGAGCGGACTCAGTCACCCCGCCACCAGGAGCGCCAGGTGGGCCGTGGCTTGGGATCATGCTGAGATTGCAGCGGTCCCGGAAAGTGGGCGTCGTTGGCGTTCTCGGCGGGAGGGGCGGCGCTGTCTTCGTTGGAGAATGGCTTGGCGAAGTTCTGAGGGGCAAATTTGGATTTCGCGGTGACGGAGTTTTGCATCGGCGCACGCGGGCGCAGGATGATCTCGGCTTCGACCACGGTGCCTGCCGTTTGAGGCTGAAAGGGAACTGCGGGCGTCGTTGCAAAGACGTCCGGTTCTGGCTGCCAGGGATTGTGAGGTGCTGCGGCGAGCGGGGGATCGAAGGATGCTTCGCCAGGGGCCGCCAGCTCTACCGGGATCTCTGGCGCTGCTGCTACTGCTGCTGTGGGCAGAGGTTCAAAAAAGGGTGCTGGTTCCCACACATGGGCCGCAACGGACGGGGCCGGTGATGGCATGGGGGGCACGGGTGTGAATGGAGGCGCTAGCTGGATTTCATCTGGAAATGCCGCTCCTTGGAACACCGCAGTGGAAAAGAAGAGCGGTGGCCCGGGCTCTTCATGCTGTACAGGGGCGCTGGAAAACATGTGGGAGCGCGCAGGCTCCAGGCTGCTCTTGGGGGCTTCTTGCAGCACGGGTGTGCTGAAGAACATGTCGCCGACGGGTGGGACGTAGGGCGCGGATTCGTTCAGGCTCGGCAAGGGATCTAGACCGAGAGTCCATGCGCCATCTGCTGCAAGGGGAAGCGAGGGAGGGGGCGGTGTATGCAGCAGAACTTCCGCAGGCACGGGTGGAGGCGGCGTCTGCTGCAGTAGTTGCAAGGTCGGTGCCTCCTGAAAAAATAGCGGAGGCGGAGGAGGGGCTTCCGGCTCTTGTTCTGCTTCTACCGCTTCCTCGATCTCGGGAGCAGGTGCTGGAATCGGCTGCGCGGGTTCAGTGAGGTCGGCAAAGGAATCGTTGTCCGGTGGTGATGAACTGGGGAATCCCTCAAATTCATCCAGAAGGAAGGATTCCGGCTGGTAATCTTCTTCGGGCTCTTCTGGCGTGATCTCGGCTGCGGAGAAATCAATGACAGGGGCCTGCTCTTCGCGAATGATCTGGCGGGAAAGCCACTGTTCGACCTGGCTGTCCACGGGGATTTCGGGCGCGAGTGGAGCAGGGGGCGGCAGGCTCTTTGGCGTGGCCGGTGGCGGCGGAGCGGCGGTCTTTTTCTGCTTCAGCATCGCCATGGCCGCAGCACCCGCAGCGAATAGAAGGGGAGCTTTGCCCATGCGTGCGGCAATGACTCCACCAAGAGCCGTGGCCGCAAGGATTGCCAACGGGCCAGGCTCATGACTGGTGCGTTGCGGCTGTTCTGACGAATGGTCCTCGGAAGCCGTGCTCATCCTTGAATTAAAACGATGTTAATTCACCGCAGAAGCTGCGGCAAGACTCAACTGCTTCACTACCAGTCTGCTGCTGACTATTTGTTGGCATCGCCACCGCTGGCGACGGCAAGGCCGGCATCCTCGGGAGGAAGGAAGGCTTTGAAGCGGTTTTTGTCGATGGCCTTCATGTAGGCTTCCATCGGGGTGACGTAGCCGTCACGGAGCTTCTGCCAGATGGCTTCGTCCATGAACTGCATGCCCTGGGATTTGCCGCCGATGATGACGTCGTAGAGCTTCTGGGTGGCACCTTCACGAATGATGGCGCCGACGGCGGGATTGGACACCATGATTTCATTCACGGCGGCACGGCCCTTGCCATCCGACTTCTTCATGAGGAGCTGGGCGACCACGCCTTTGAGCGAAGCGGCGAGCATGGTGCGCACCTGGCTCTGCTGATCGGAGGGGAAGACGTCAATGATACGGTCAACGGTTTTGCGGGCGTTGTTGGTGTGCAGGGTGCCAAAGACGAGCAGGCCGGTCTCCGCTGCCGTAAGGGCCAGCGAGATGGTTTCAAGGTCGCGCATTTCGCCCACAAGCACGATGTCCGCATCTTCACGCAGAGCGGCGCGCAGGCCGTCGGCGAACGACGGGGTCTGGATGGGCACTTCACGCTGGGTGATGATGCTCTTCTTGTTGCGGTGCACGAACTCGATCGGTTCTTCGATCGTGATGATGTGGCGGCGGAAGTTGGTGTTGATGTAATCCAGCAGGGCGGCCAGCGTGGTGGATTTGCCCGAACCGGTGGGGCCGGTGACGAGGACCAAGCCGCTGCGCATGTGGCCGAACTCCTTGACCACAGGCGGGATGCCGAGCTGCTCCAGACTGGCGATCTTGGTGGGAATGATACGGAACACCGCGCCGTAGCCGTGCTGCTGGCGCAGGTAGTTGCAGCGGAAGCGGTTGTCCGCATCCATCTCGTAGGCGAAGTCGAGGTCTCCCTTTTCCTTGTAGCGGTCCCAGGCGCGTGGCTCGCAGATTTCGCGCATCATGGTCTCCATGAGGCGCTCGTCCAGGATCTGGTCGGAGATGGGCTTGATGCTGCCGTGCACGCGCACCTTGGGCGGCTGCTTCTGGCTGAGGTGAAGGTCGGATCCGCCCAGTTCGATGAGCTTCTGGAAATATTGATCAATGATTGGCATGAGACGTTCGCAGTGGTCGGTTGGCGTGGCAGAGGGCCTCAGGATTCGAAGAATTTCTTCATCATGATCTTGTCCTCGGCGCGGAACTCGCATTCTTCGCGGCTGATCTGCCCGGAGGAGTACAGATTGCGCAAGGAATCATCCATGGTGATCATGCCGACGCCTTTGCCGGTCTGCATGACACCCGCGAGCATGTAGGTCTTGCCTTCACGGATACAGTTGCCGACGGCGGGGGTGTTGACGAGCACTTCGAGCGCCATGACGCGGCCGGTGCCGTCGATCTTGGGAACGAGCTGCTGGGAGAGAATGCCGCGCAGGGATTCAGACACCATGATGCGGATCTGATCACGCTGATCGATGGGGAACACATCGAGAACACGGTCCAGGGTGCGGGCGGCGCTGCCGGTGTGCAGGGTGCCGAGCACAAGATGGCCCGTTTCTGCTGCGGTGATGGCCAGGGAGATGGTTTCAAGGTCGCGCATTTCACCCACCATGATCACGTCCGGGTCTTCACGCAGGGCACCGCGGAGAGCGGCGGCAAAGGAGGCGGTGTGGGTGTGAACTTCGCGCTGGTTCACGTGGCAGCCCTTGGGCTCGATGATGTATTCGATCGGGTCTTCCAGGGTGATGATGTGATCCTGCCGCTCTTCGTTGATGGAATCAACCAGCGCGGCCAGCGTGGTGGACTTGCCGCAGCCGACAGGACCGGTGACGAGGATCAGGCCGTTGTGGAAACGGGTGAGCGTCTTGGCCGTGGCGGGCAGGCCGAGATCTTCGACGGACTTGATGCTGGTCTTGATGACACGGAACACCATGTCAATGCCCAGACGCTGCTGGACGACGGAGGAACGGAAACGACCGAACGGAGGCGAGTAGGCGAAATCAACATCACCACGAGATTCGAGCTGTTTGACGTGGGCCTCTCCCAGAAAGCCGTAGGCGAGGCGGCGGGCATCTTCCGGGGTGAGAATTGCCGCATTGTCCCAGATGGGCTGCAGATTGCCATAGCGGCGCCAGACAGGTTGTGCGCCGGTGGCGAGATGCAAGTCAGACGCATCATACTCCATGCAAAAACGCAGGTAGTCGTCCACGGAGCCTAAAACAGGAAGAAGATCTTGTGGGGGTTGGTTGGGATCGGACATGAAAGGGTGATGACGCTAGACTGCTTCGGAATCCGGGACGTTCGGAGATATTTTCTGGCGCAGGTAAGTTTCAAACAACTGAGTGCCGTAATTCATCAAGGATTTACGTGCAAGACCAAGCAAAGGACTGAGGAGCAGAGCAAACAAACCGCTTCTCTGAGCGCCACTAAGGGAACCTTCAGTATGGCGGGCTGTGCCCCGTGAGGGCCAGACGGCCTTCAGCACCGCCAGACCTGCGACGGCGGCGGCTCCAATCCACAGCGCACGGTGCTTTTCCACGCTGCGGGTGATCAGTGCCCGCGGACTCCATTCATCCACCGCATGGGCGGCATGATGCGCCAGAGACGCACGGGCGTCTTCCAGATCACGCAAAGCCTGCTGCTTCGGAGTTAGTTGTTCTTGTTGCTGGAGAGCCATTCGCGATCCCG
Organism: Prosthecobacter sp.; assembly: GCF_049294395.1. Taxonomy (GTDB): domain Bacteria; phylum Verrucomicrobiota; class Verrucomicrobiia; order Verrucomicrobiales; family Verrucomicrobiaceae; genus Prosthecobacter. Next base: position 3,761 of record NZ_JBAQCR010000446.1, on the reverse strand, counting down.
GCGGAATTGATTGAATGATTCCTCAAAGAGCTGCATGCCGCGCAGCCTGGACTTCAGTCCGGCGAGCAGCAGCACGCCGAGGAAGAGATGAATGCCGGCACCGGCAAGAGCCACCCGCGTCCAGTGCCAGCCATTGGAGTCTGCGATGATCCAGACGAGTGCGGGGGCGGCCAGCATCCAGCCGATGACGAAGGCGGCAAAGGCCAGCATGAACATGCCGGAGAGATTGGTGAGGCGGCTGCCCGCCTCCTGGCCTTCAATGTGCAGCAGGCGGCCGCGTGCCTCAATGTACAAGGCGACGGCGCGCAACAGTCCTGTTGCGCTGGCGCGTTCCTCGGGGGCGGGCGGCGTGCCGGGGTTCATGAAAAGGGGGGCGCGATGTAAGAATCAGCGACGCAGAATGGCCCCGACGACGAACCCAATGCCAAAGGCGGTGAGCAGGGCCTGCAGCGGCTTTTCACGGGCGAATTTTTCTGCCTCGGCGCGCAGGTCATCATAGCGCACACGCGCTTCACTGAAAGTGTGGTCGGCAAATTCTCCGGCCTTTTCCTTGATGTCGGTGGCCTTTTGTTCGGCGGTGTCGCGGAACTGCTGCGCCTTTGTTTCCGCAGCGGCACGGAATTCAGACGCCTTCTGCGCAGCTGCGGCACGGAGCTCCTCGGCGGCTTTCAAGGCGCTGGCTTTCGCGGCTTGAAAGGGGTCATGTGCAGGACTGCTGCCAAAGACGGAATCTACGGTGGGGTTGTCAGTCATGGTGCGAAAAGTGTTGGGGGTGGCATGCAAGGCTAAGGGCCTGCTTTACGTCCCTGAATAAAGACGGTCTCTCACGCTTGGCGAGAGGAAAAAACATTTGGTCGATTTCTTCGATCAGGCGCTGCGAACCACGCCCCGAGGGGGGCTTTTCCGCATGGCCGGGGCTGGCATTCTGCGTCGTGCGAGCAGCAAGGCACGCTGCAGCGCAGAGTTCTGCTGTCTGGCATTGGCGATTTCCGCCTTGGCGGCAGCAAGCTCAGACTCAAGCGACTGGATGCGCAGCGTGTCCATGGCGGGCAACGGAGGCAAGGATGCCGCAGGCGGAGGCGGGGGAGGCTTGGGAAGAGCGGTGGTGAAGGGTGGTGGAAGTACTGCGGCTGCCGGCTTTGGCTGGGCGGCCAGCGCGGCCTCAAGTTCGGAGATCTTGGCAAGTGCGACCGCCAGCGTCTGCTGATGCACGGCATCCATTTCCTTCAGGGCATTGGCACCACCCTGATCCACCTGCAGCAGCCGGTGTGAAAGTTCACTGCGCAGGGCATCAAACTGCCGCTGGGTTTTGGCTCTCCAGGACATGGAGTCATGGTGGACGGAGGTGACCTCCAACTGCTGCAGCACAGACTGCTTTTCCATCCTGGTGATTTCAACTTCCATGCGGTGGTTGGCACGGAGGAGCCGAAAGGTGCGAACCAAGGAAAGCAAAAACAAGCCTGTAACGATGCTGAGTGCGATGATCAAAGCCAGAAGCTCCTGAGACAGTTCACTATTCATTCCTGTGTATGCGGCAAATGTTGTTTCAAATCAATTTTGTGGGAGGTGCTCGGCTTTCGCAGAATTTCAATTCCGCGAGCCTTTCTGAGATGGCGTGGTTCAGGAGATGTTCAGCGCCGGAACAGGCAGCACGGGTTTCTCTTCCGGCGCTACAATCTTCGCCAGCACGGCGGGTGGCGGCGGTGGTGGTGCAAAGACTTCAGTCGGCTTGACGGCGGTTTCACAGCGCTGCTGGACTTCCTTGTAACGCAGTTCGGATTCTTCGAGACGTTTGGAGAACTCCGCACGGAAAGAATCAAACATGCGCTGCAGTTCTCCGCGCCAGGCATTGGAATCCGAACGAACCGAGAGGAGCGCCTGATGCTGGTTGATCACCTGCTGCTCCATTTTGGAGGTGCTTTCGCGCAGGCGGGAGTTGGTGCGCAGCAGAAACACAATCCTCACCATCGAGATGAGAAGCAGGCCTCCAACGATTGCCAGACTCAGTTTCAGCGTGGGAACATCGAGAGCAATTTTGGAAAGGTCCATAGGTAAGGACATGAGCATGTTTCGTTCCAAAATCAATGAGGCCTGCTCATTTATTTAGACCGTTTGCCCTTCGCATTTTTGACAATGCCCGGCTTTTTCCAAGCGCCGACGGGCAGCACTTGCGCGCGTGCCGCCCAAGTTTCCCATGCTGCGGACATGGCTTGTACGCGCTCGGGTTCTGCCGTGGCGAGGTCATGCATCTCAGCACGGTCCTGGTCGATGTTGTAGAGTTCCCATGGCTTGTTTTCCTTGGCCACGAGCTTCCATGGACCGGCGCGATGAGCGCGGTTGCCTTCATGCTCCCAGAAGATGGAGCGCGTTGCCAGACTCTGGCCTTTGAAGACGGGAATCAAACTGATGCCTTCCTTGGGGCGGATGGTTTGGCCGTTGAATTCGGCTGGATAGGTTGCTTCGGCGACATCCGCGCAGGTCGCCATGAGATCGATGAGATGCCCGGGTTGCGCCTCTATCCTGCCTTGCTGTGCCTCTGGAATCCCGGCGGGCCAGTGGGCGATGAGCGGTGTGGAGATGCCGCCTTCATGCACGAAGTGTTTGTACTCGCGGTGCGGTGTGTTGGAGACGTTGGCCCAGGCTTCGCCATACGCGATGTAGTCGTTCGGTCCGCCCGGCATGATGCCCTGGCCCTGCTTCACCGGCTGGCCATCGCGGGTTTGTTTGGGGATGACATCGAGGCGAATCGCATCCTGCGCGATGACGGGAAATGTCTTCTCATTGAATGCAGGCGGCTTGGCCTGGCGACCGATGCCTTCCTGGCAGCCGCCGTTATCCTGGAGAAAAAGAATGAGCGTGTTTTGCAGCAGGCCCTTCTTCTCCAGCGTGCCCACCACGCGGCCGATGCCCTGATCCATGCGGTCGATCATCGCGGCATAAGTTTCCATGCAGCGAGTTTCCCACTCCTTGTTTTTGACCTGTGTCCAGTCGCCGAAGGTTGGGGAGAGCTCCGCGTTCTTGGCAATGAGTCCCATCTGCTGCATGCGCAGCTGGCGTGCCTGCCGCATGGATTCGTAGCCGGCGTCATACTTGCCTTTGTACTTGGCCACGTCTTCCGGCAGCGCATGCATGGGCCAGTGCGCGGCGGTGTAGGCCATGTACATGAAGAAAGGCTTGTCCTTCTGCGCGGTGGCATGCTCATCAATGTAGCGAACCGCGTGGTCGCTGATGGCATCGGTGTAGTAGTACTGCTTCGGCTGGTATTCCGCATCGGCGAAGGGCGAGATCATCGCGTCATCGCGTGTGAGTGTACCGGGATCATAGAAGCTGCCTGCGCCGGTGATGGTGCCATAGAAGCGGTCAAAGCCGCGATGCAGCGGCCAGTTGTGCTTGGGGCCTTCTGGCTGCGCGTGCTTGGTGACGTGCCATTTGCCCACGGCATAAGTTCGGTAGCCTGCTGGTTTGAGCACTTCGGCGATGGTGACGCAGCGGTTGTTCAGATCGCCGCGATAGCCGTCGTGCCCACGATCTTCCATCATGTGTCCGATGCCCGCCTGATGCGGATACAGCCCGGTGAGCAACGAGGCGCGGGTGGGGCAGCAGCGCCCGGCATTGTAGAACTGGCTGAGCCGCACGCCGCCCTTCGCGAGACGGTCGAGATTCGGCGTTTGAATTTCTCCGCCGTAGCAACCGAGGTCCGAGAAGCCCATGTCATCCGACATGATCAAAACAATGTTCGGCCGCGCAGCTTGGAGTGATGG
>NZ_JBAQCR010000445.1:0-90871 GCF_049294395.1 Prosthecobacter sp. | reverse complement strand
ACTCCTTGCCCTAGGCCTTCGGCCATGCCGGGCTCCTCACCCTCGCCGCCGATGCCGCCGCCCAGGCCGCCCATGACACTGGCGACACCACCGCCGCCTCCACCGCCGGCCAGACTCGTCACACTGCTGAGCATACCACCTGCACCGCCGCCGCCACCGAGACCGCCTGCAAGACTGGCGATACCACCACCGGCACCTCCGCCCCCACCTGCCAAACTGGTCACGCTGCCAAGAAGATCTCCACCCCCGCCACCACCCAGGCCACCTGCCAGACTGGCGATACCACCACCGGCACCTCCGCCCCCACCCGCCAAACTGGTGACACTGCCAAGAAGATCACCACCACCGCCCATGCCGCCCACGCTGCTGAGGATATTGCCGGGACCACCGGAGTCGCCCCCTGCTCCCCCGATGCTGCTGACCGCACCGTCCACCGCCGTGTCAGCCGCGCCGCCCACGGCTCCGCCCACTTGACCACCGACTTCTGAACCTACCTGGTTGCCAATCTGGCCGCCTATCTGACCGCCGACCTGCTGTCCCACAGCGGAGCCGACAGCATTCCCGACGACAGGCACGACGGTACCAATGGCACCACCGATAGCACTGCCCGCCGCCTTGCCGCCCGCCGTCCCCACGGCTTTTCCAGCAGCACCACCCACTTGTGATCCGACTCCCTGGCCCAGGGACTCTCCGATTCCAGCTTCTTCTTGTTCTTCAGGCATATGGTTAAAGTTTGAGTGTTTTTTTAAGGAGCCACGTTGAGAGGTTGCTTGCCAAAGGAGTGCACGTGCGAAACAAGCACCGGCCCCAGCGAGTGCCCTTCCGGCAGATCCGCCATGACGTAGTAGTGCGTCCACAGCTTGCCCGCGTCGCGCTTGCCCACGCCTTCGGCCCAGAGACGCACCTCTTTGCCGGTCATCTCACGCGGCAGGCGCTTGATGTGAATGTTGGACTTCACCCATCCTTTCTTGTCGTGATAGACCCAGAAGTGGACGCTTGTGGCCACAGGCAGCACATCGTCATCATTGAGGTAGGCAGGCGGCGGCATGGCGCATCCGGCCAGCATCAGGGCGCAAAAAATCGTGAGGAGGTGCTTCATTTTCTAGACTTGGATTTCATCATTTCTTCACCGCGCTTGCGCCAGGGCTCGCCCCATCGGTTGTAGGCATACAGCACCGGCAGGGCCAGAAACCCGGCCACCGCCGCCGCATTGCGCCCGGTGTACAGCGCACCGGCCATGAACAGCAGAGCGAAGGCATAGCGCCGCACTTCCGTTCGGTGAGTGTGGTAGTGATCAAGTATCGATGACCAGGTGACCATGCTGGGCGACAAGAGTTCCGTTGGTTTGCTGGCCGCTGAGCAGCGCGTTGCGCAACGCCTCGCGGCAAAAAGTCTCCACCGTGCTGCGCATCCGGCGCACGCCGAGCCGGGGCTCCACTCCATTCGCCACCATGATCTCAAGCACGCCTTTGCCCGCAGTGAGATTGTAGCCTTTCGATTTCAGGAGCTTGAGCTCCTTGTTCAGCATGATCGTGGCGATTCGCTTCTGGGAATCGTAGCCGAGCTTTTGAAACACGCAGCGCACATTGAAACGTGCCAGCACTTCAGGCCGGAGCTCCGCCGCAGCCAGATCCTCAATGAAGCGCTCCACCGTGGCGATGGGGCTGTTCTTCAGCTCCATCAGCGCTTCAGCTCCGATGTTGGAAGTGGCCACAATGTAGAAGTTGCAGAGATTCAGCGTCTCCCCGTTGGCGACGGTGATGCGTCCTGCATCCAGCACCTGAAGGAAGATGTCGAGCACACGCGGGTGTGCTTTTTCGATTTCGTCAAAGAGGATGAAGCCCCGCCCTTCAGCGCGGTCATAAAAGCGGCCAATGTTGCCCCGGCTGTTTTCATTCTGGCCCAGCAGGAGCTGGAGAGACTCCTGGTTCTGATACTCGGACATGTCGAGGCGGATGCAATGCTTCTGCACATCTCCAAAAATATGTTCACATAGCAGCAGCGTGGTTTCGGTTTTCCCGACACCAGTGGGGCCAAGGAAAAGAAAGGTTCCCTTCGGGCGTCCGGGATCGCTCAGCCCCAGCTCACCGTTCTGCACGATTGGCACCACCTTGGGAATGACGTGCCCCTGCCCGATGATGCGTTCTTCGAGAAAGCCGGGAAGCGCCTGGATATGGGCTAGGTCAACAGGGGGCGTCATGGCACTATTTCTTTTGGAACAGTCCCTGGCTGGAGCTGCGGATGCGCAGGCGCTCGGCCTGCTCCAGTTCATCGATGCGTGTCTGCGCCTGCTTGAGCTGCTCACTGAGGGCGGTGCGTTCCTGAAGGGTTGTTTCGAGGAAGTCCTTGATGTCGGCCACGCCCTTTTCCGCCTGCTCAAACTCGCTCTTCTTCTTCATCAGTTGAGTGCGCAGTTGATCGAGATCCGTCATCGATTTGCGCAGGCTGAGGGATTTGGCCGCAAGCGCCTCACGCTCTTGTTTGATCAGGGTGTCGTCCGGCATGTCCTTGCGGGCTGGATCAACGATGCCGAGCACGACACCGCGCGAATCCATCGGCGTGGCGGGCAGCCGCGTATCCCAGCGCGCCGGCTGCTCCAGCCGGTAAACAGTGTGCGCCTCATGCATCTCGCGGCGGTCCTTGCTGGGCAGTCGGCCAAGGTGGTAGGCATGCACCTGCTCTCCGAGACGGACGCGGGAAACATCATGCGGATCCAGTGAGCGGCCCTTCGGCCAGTCGGACAGCACGTTTCTGCTGTAGGTCGGGATGTAGGCCAGCTCAGGATCATCGGCCGGACGCACCAGAGGATCTTCAGAGAGTTTGACGCTGCTCGATTTACACGCTGTGAGAAGAGCGCACAGGATCAAGGCGGCACAGGGCAGGCTGGCTTCGAGAAGCTTGCGGTTCATGGTTTGCTGCTGCTGGGAGTGGGAGTTGTGGAAACGGCGGGGGGGCTTGCTGCGGTGTCCGAAGGCTTGGAGATGAGTGCGCGCACCTCCTGGATCTGATCAGCCGTCGCCTGCTGCTGGCGGTTTTTTTCGGCTTGTGCGTTCGCCACGGCGCTCTGCTGGCTCTGGGCGGCATTCTCAGCCTGGGCCTTGGCGTACATCTCCTCATCCAGCTGCCAGCTGTTGATCGGCTGGTTCTTTTGTTTCAGACCGGCGATGCTGGCCATCTCCGGCTCGAACACGTCTGTGGTGTAAATGTAGAACTGAGTGCCGGCGGCGACACGGACGAAATCAAGATCCTGGGCAAGCTGCGTGGTCAGGAGCTTCGAGTACGCGGATGCGGCCTGCGCACCACCGCCGAGCGCGGCGTTGGTCGTGTTGTTCTGCGGCACGAGTCCATAGATGCTTTGAAACTGCTGCCGGTTGTTGTTCATGATGCCCTGCAATGCTTCGGCGATGAGGATTTTCACCTGCGCGTACTGATCGTTTTGAACGATAACGCCTTTGATGCCGGCGGAGCCGTCGGTGATGGCATAGGTGTCATCACTGAGACGTTCGTGATCAAGGGCCACGCCACCGATGCTGTACTCCCGGCCATCCTCCCAAATGAAGGTGAAACCGCCTGCGACCTCGATGCGATCCCGGATGCGTCCTTTGCTGGCCTTGGCATGCACCTGCGTGCCGGCAGGAAGAACGAGCTGACGGTTCCAGTAAATGTCTTCCGTGACCAGGCCGAGCACCGGCGTCTGCAATGACGAAGAGTCCACAGTGATGACCAGCGCCGCCTTGATGAGGATGCCTCGCGGAGCGAAGAGCTTCGGCGTCGTCGGCACAAAAGGCTCCGAGACAGCATTGCTCACGTGCACCAGCTTGGGAAAGGGGGGGGGCTTGTCCGCTTTATTCTTCTGCGTGCCGGAGCCGGATGAAATCAGGCTGGGCGGCGCGGGCTTCTTGGGAGGAACAACGAAGCGCTCCACCTGCTGGTCACTGCCGATCATGGCCGTGCGCTTTTCCCCGAGGTTCACCGTCTTTGATTCTGCGACCAGCGTGAGCTCGGCTGGAGGCTTTCCGTCCTTGGTGGGCTTGGCCGCCGGCGGCGCGTTGACTGAAGCCGCAGGCTGCTTGCTGAAATAAAAGGCCACCCCGGCGATGGCGACCACCACAACGAGCAGCATCATCTGCACGGCCGGTTTCTGGAATTGTTGCATCATGGCAGTGGGAGAAGTTCCGGGTTATTTGCCGTCCGCTGCGGCATCGAGTTCGGCGGCGTCCGCGCTGGAAAGCGGCGGCAGCAGCGCCGGCTGACGTCCGGGTTCTGGCAGTTCAATGCGGAAATCCTGATTGATGGAAAGCCCCTCACGGCTCCCGCCAGGGCCGCCCTGCAACACCACATCCATGGCGACGCGCTGACCTGGGGCGACAGTGTTCGCGCAGTCCACCAGCTGGCAGTCATAGCTGCGGCTGCCGACACGCACCTTGGTGCCCGCAGGATCAAAATCGAACTCCTTGGCACCGTTGTTGGTCAGCCAGCAGCGGAAGACAGTGAGGTCTTTGGCCGGGCTGCGCTGGATCTCATAAATGGTCGTGACGAGATCCTTCGCGGTGGAGGTCATCATCAAGCCGTTGCGCTCCTGCCAGCCAGTGAAGAGGCCGGGATTGAGCGGCTCCAGCGCCTTGCGGTTGCGCACCTTGCTGAGCATCCCCACAAGTTCCTCGGCGTTGTATTGAATGCGGGACTCCACCACTTTGTCCTGCGTCACTTCCACCGTGCTGTTGGTCGGTGCTGGCGGAGAGACAATCACAGCAAGGTTGGCCTCATCCGCTGGAGTGAAACGAAGAAGGTAGATGTTGCGCGTGGTGCGCACCGTGGCGTGGCAGGGCTCTCCGGTCTTGATGAGGCGGACGACGAGCGTGTCTCCGATCACATTCTCATAATGCACGATCCCCACCTTCGTCGCGGTCATCTGATTGACCTGTGCGGGGTCGGTGACGAGGCCGTAGCCCGTGAGCAGGCTGATCTTCTCCGGAAAGGTGATGGTCGTGGCGACATTGCTGTTGATGGCGATGTCGTGAACGAGGTTCTTGGGGTCCAGGCGCACAAGTTCCCGACCGGGCTGCACCTGCGCGGACACCTTGAGTGCCGCCGTGAAGACGCAAACGAGAAGAAGCCAAAGCCAGCTGGAAGTGCGTGAGTTCATGATTCGCTGATGGGCTCCAGGCTAAGTTTGCCCAAGGTCTCCACCTGCGAGGGGAAGCCTTTGTTGGAATTGATGTTCGTGTTCTGATGCCAGAGAACGGTGAGCGTGAATCGGTAGGTCTCCTGCTTCTCCTTGCCGCTGAAAAAGCTGCGTCGGTGGATGAGGCCCGTGGTGACGGTCTTCACGCGGGTGTTGGTCGCCGCTTTGATCTCCGTTTTCTCCACAAGGGAGGTCTGGTCCACCTTCTGGCTCTGGAAGTACTTTTGCTCCTTCTGCACCTCCTTGCGAATCTCCGTCAGTCCCGGCGTCTCATGCTTCTCATTTTCCCAGCACAGCTTGTTGAGGCGCTCCTCGTGGATAAGCCCCTGCGGGTTGCGTTCCAGCAGGGTCTCCGCCAGTATGCTGCTCATCTGGATGTGCATGGGCGTCATCTCCATGTACACATTCCCCGGCGGCACGTAGTAAGCACCAGCGGTGTCCATGACCACAAATGGCGGGCGCTGCCTCAGCGCTTCCGACATGAGCATGACATAGCCCGCACAGGCCGCTCCCACCATGCAGGCCACGAGAAACCAAAACACGGCGGTGCGATCCCTGATGATCAGGGTGTCAATGGCGCTGCGCTTTTTCTCTTGCGGTGCTGACATGGGTCTGGGGATTACTCGATGTTGGAGGTTGCAGTGATGGAGTACTCGATGTTTGTGCAGACGAAGGGAAAGCGCCGGCTGTCCCGGAGGTTTTGATTCCTCTCCCACGTCTGCCGTGCCGTGACTGCGAAGGATTGATTGACCGCCTCATTGGTCGTGGGATCCAGACTCACCCGCACAAGCTGGCCCTGCGCCACGGTTTCAGCTTCGCCATTGGGAAAGTGCTGCACACGCACCTGGCCCACTTCCATCACCTGATGAATGTGCCGGGTGTGAAAATCATAATACGACTCCTGCAGTTCTTTCTCCACCTGGTCCATGCCAGCACCGGCATAAAGCAATCGAAGCCGCTCTCCTGTCAGAGCTCCCTTGGGTCCTCGGTTGAGGAACGTTTCCAACGCCAGCCGCGCATGGTAGTCCACTAACTCGTCCAGATCCTGCTGCTGCAGGGAACGATCCAGATAGACGAAGGATTTTTCGATCGGCACGTAGAGCATGCTGCCACGGCTGGACACCGCCACGTCATACACATACCAGCCGGTGATTGCCAGGCAGCCGCAGGCCACCATGAACCAGAAAAGCGCCAGCTTTTCCTTGGAGATAAAGATGTCAGCCACGCCTTTCATGTCATTCCCCTCCTGCCAGGCCTCCTATTTGGTTGCCCACTCCAGTGACCGCGCCCGTGGCACCGCTGATGGCCGAAGATGCGGTGCTGCCGCCAGGAACCATCCCGACCACCGAACTCGCCACCGCACCGCCCGCGCTCACACCGCCCATCGCTGCACTGACCGCCTGGCCGGCAAAGGCCGTGCCGATCTGCGCTCCCGAAAGGATTGCCTTCTGAATCAGACCCGGCGCCTTGAAGATCACAAACATGATCCAGATGGCCACCGCAATCACGAGCACAAAGATGGCGATGACCTCCACCCCAATGCCAAACCCGGCGAGGTTCAGCGTGGCACAGATCAACGTGATGATGTCAATGCCGATGGTCAGCAGTGCGTCCGAAAGCATGAGGCCGATCCCCCAACCCAGCGGCCAGAAACAGATCCCAAGAAGCCCCATGAAATAGGTCTGCGCCGTCCCCTTGGTGTCTTCATACAAAAGCATGCCAAAAAAGATCGGCGATGCGGCCGCACCGATGTACAAGGCCATGATCTGCACCTGGTAGGCAAAGAAGAAAATAACGTAGCAGATCAGACCGATGACGATCATGCAGAACGCGGCAATGATGTTGGCGATGTAATCGATGATCGCCAGCGGATCGACAATGAGCGCCGTGAGCGCACTGGCATCAGTGTCGATGTCCATGTCACTAAAACTGTCCCCAAAATTTTCAAACAACCCGATGGGGTCCACTCCCAGGTTGGCCAGCAGGTCATCTGAAAGCGCTGTTCGCACATCCACCACCAGGAATTCAGGAAAGAATGGCATGATGGAGCACACCAGACCCATGGTCAGGATCTGTCCGAAGGCCCCGTCAAAGCTGCCGCCCATGATTCCTTTATAGGCGATCATCAGCAGTCCCAGAAAGGCGAGCGTGAAAGCGAAGATCTGCAGTGCATCAAAGATGTCAGCACACGTGTTCTGCAAATCGGTGTAAAACGTTTCCATGAGACCGAACGCCCCGGCAAATCCCTGGCCGGCGGCAAGGATGGGCATGCTGTTCAGTAGGTTCATGGCGGCGTGTGAGGTGAAATATCCGAAGGACCGTGGTTACTTTTTACCCCAGCCCAGATTGCTGAAGGGGCTGGTCGTCGAACCGGAAGAAGAAGATGACCCGCTGCCGGAGCCGGAGCTGCTTTTGGCCTTGTCGGCGGTGTGCTTGCGCTCCAGATCGCGCTCTTCACCTTTCGCCTTTGCTTCCACCTGCGACTGCAGCTTCAGCTTTTCCATCAGCACGTCGTAGTCCAGCTTGCTCTTCGCCACATCGGCCTTGGCGCTGGCAATCAGCGCATCAGTGGTGCTGATCGCCGTCTGCAGCTTCAAGATGCTGGCCAGATCGGAGGCGGAGTTCAGCTGATCAAACAGCGCGGGGCGCTGCTCTTCGAGCGCAGTGATGCGCTCATCCGCCTCACGGGATTTTTGCGCCAGTGCCTCCAGATCCCCGCTGAGCGCGCCATGAATTTTGTACAGGGAGGGATCTCGGTCTGCGGTCTCGCCATCCTTGAAGGTCACCGTTGGGTTGACGGCAGCGACGAGACCGTAGGCGTTGTCGCCAAAGGCTTCCGCGCCCGTCGTGGCACGGATGCGGTCTTCACGCGCAACGCCATTGGCGGCCGCCTGTGCAGATTTGGTGATGTCCTGCTTGATGAGATCCAGCAATGGCAGACTGACCGTGGCGGGGTCTCCCATTCGAGTCAGCTGATCAGTCAGCGACTGCGACTGCTTCTGCGCCTCATCCAGCTGCTGCTGCAGCATGCTCATGATGCTCTGCGTATTCGTGTTCGTCTGCTGGATGAGCGCGTTGTCGATGACTTCCTGCACCGGCGACTGGGCACCGGCGCTGTGGCTGAACAGAAACAGCCCGAAGGCGAAACATGCTGATGTTTTCATGGTGTTGCTGGGGTGGGTGAACGGAGAAAAGGGTTATTCAACAACCTCGATGACGACCTTGCGCGGCTCGACGAGCACGCCGTCCGTGGTCACATGCTCTGGCACGGGCACTTCGTAATAGCGGCGCTGCACACCATCGCCGCTGCTCGGGCGCTCGGCATCACGTTTGAGCCAGTAGAGGTCCTTGATGGCGTCACTCCGGCCCTTGTTGTACCCGTCGAGATACTTCTGCCGCACCTCGTTTTGCGCCATGGAATCCGAGATGGCACCGGCGGCATATCCCGCTACGGCCCCGGAGATAAGACCAGCATGGCTGCTGAGGCCGCCACCGCTCCCACCGCTGGAACTGCTCGTCGTCGTGGTGCCCCCAGTCGTGGAGGATGAACTGCTGCTGCCGTTGTTGTTGCTCTTGAGAAGGCGGTCGCCCACGATGGATCCGAGGATGCCACCGGTGGCGGCACCGACGAGCCCCTTGTTCACGCCGCCGCTCGCATTGGAGCACGCGGTGAGCAGCGAGGACATGCTCACGAGAAGGATGAGGATGGTCGTTTTCATTTCTTCGATTTGGCTTGGCTGAGAATCATCTTGTAGGCGTCGCCGCCGTAGTTTTTGAGCTCGGCGTTCTGGCGTTCAAAGGCCTCCCCGGAGGTGGCGGAGGCCAGGATCATCTCCTTGGACGCCTGATGTCGGCCGATGGCGATGCGCGGCCTTCCGGTGGCCTCGTGGTAGTACACAAAGGAGCCGTAAGGGTCGGACTTCATCTCCGAGGGATCAGGGAAACTCGTCACCTGCTTCTTGGTGATGGAAGGAATGCGGAAGCCTTCGCTCATGCTTTCCACATCACGCTGATCGGGCTGCTTGAGCATGAACATGATGCGTGAGTTGCCCACGACAGAGGAGCGCACTGGGTGGTCCTTGATGCGCTGGAACTGCTGAATGATCGAGAACACCCAGCAGGAATACTTGCGCATACGCTCATAGTACTCACGCGTGATGCGATCCCCGTCCGGCATCGCGAGGAAGGCGGAAAGCTCCTCCAGGATGACGCGCTTGCGGGTGGAACGCGGGCGGCTCATGATCTCTTTGCGCAGGTCATTCGTGATGAGGAACGCGGCAACCGTGCGCAGCTCCTTGGCAGACTCGGGAATGTACGACAGCTCGAAGTGGACCACTTTGCCGCTCAGACTGACATTGTTCACACCATCCAAAATGGCCCCGTAGCGGCCCGTGCGGCTCCACGGCTCCAGCAGCATGCGCAGCAGGCCGATGTCCGGGTGGGCGCGCCGCTGCCGGCTTTCCAGATTCAGCAGCTCCACAAACTGGCTGTGCGTCGGCATGTCCTCCGCTTTCATCAGCGTGTAGGCCATGCTCATCAGGTCCCATTGATTGCCCGGGTTGTTGAGGAAATCTTCCAGCAGGCCCTGGTCCACCGCCATACGGTCGAATTCAGTGGCCATGGTGTCCCCCTCCATGAGGCTTGAGCGGAAATCCATCCACGCATCCGCCAGCACTGTGCCGCTGGGCATGCGTTTTTTGCGCCATTCATCGGCCACCGCCACACGGCGCGCCGCCTCGGCACGGCCCTCGGCATTGTGACTCGCCCAGGTTTCAAACTGATCGATGTAGAGACGCTCGATCTGCTTTGCCAGCAGCGCCTGGCGGATGCGGTCCTTGTCGATGTCCGGCGGAGGACCTGCCATGAGATGCGCCACCGCCGTGGCACCCCCGAGCTGGTCGGAGCTCAGCGGCAGTCCGCGCGTGTCGAAGTAATTGAACGTCAGATTGCCGTTCGGCTGCACGATGATCGGCTCGCAGCCATAGAGCCGGGTGAAAAGGTTGTAGGAAAGGCCTTCCTCCACGATCGCAGTGAAGTCGTAATACGGCGCCGTCTGCGTGAGAAGGTCGATGGTGAAGACCGATTTCCCAGCACCTGACGCTCCGAACATGATGCCGTGCTCCGGACGCATCGCACCTTCCTTGCCAACGAAAGTCGTCGTTCCCACCAGCGCGCCGCGCGGGCCGTCGTAGATCGCCTCGGCTTCATCGAGGTCACCGGTCGGTGTGCTGGAAATGGGCAGCATGTCCGCGAGATTCACGTCCTCGACGTACAGCTTGAAGTCGTTGTAGTTGGCCCAGCTCCAGCCGGGCATGCAGAGTTGCCAGTAGTTGCGCACACTCGTCGGCAGCGTGGGCTCATAGGACTGCGCGCCGCCCAGTTTCAAAATGGAATTCCGAATCGCCGAGAGCTTGCTGGAGCACACATCCGCGTCCTTGTCCCACACGCGCACGATGAGGTGCATGCGGTAGGGCACCACTTCATTCGTGCTCAGGCGCCGGATACGGGTGCGCAGTTTCAGCAGCGTGGCTTCGAGGGAGGGCGTGATCTTGCCGCGCTCCAGTCGCGCGACCTTGCCTTCCGTGGCGATGCGGTCCTTCTCCACATCCCCGGCCTCAATGTTGGTGATGATCTGGTAGTCCAGGATGTCCAGCTGCGTGAGTGTGCGCATCATCCCGATGTAAGTGAACTTCGGCATGCTCTTCACCACGCAGATGCCCTGGTAAAAACCATCCATCTTGAAAGTGGAGGAACCCATGCGCACAGGAGCCGCCTCACTGTTAAAGCACATGTCGCAGACGGTCTTGCTCGGATCGTAGAGGTCTTCGAGCTTGAGCGCCTCGTTTTCAAACGCGCTCGGATTGAAGTAGCGATAGAAAGCCTCGAAGTGCTCCATGTCATTCATGGGCATCACCCGGCCGCCAAGGCTGCCAAACTGCTGGCGCAGGGCCTCCTCCAGCTCTCCCTGCTCGCGCTTCGCGGCCTGCAGCAGCTCTTCATAATACTGCCGCCCGCCGCCCATGGACTTGCCCTGGATGCGTGAGGTAAAATAAAACTGCAGATGCTCGCGGCGCAGCTTGTGCTCGCGAATTTTTTTATCGTAGCGTTGGTAGCGTTCCTCACGCTGCCGGGTGGACCACCGGTCCTGCGGCAGCTCCTCCGTCTTCTGGCGGTATCGTTCCAGCTCCTTGCGGTAGTCGCTGTCCACGCTCCATGAGACTTGCAGCCGCAGTTCCGGACGCACCATGCGCAGCAGCACGCGCAGGTTGTCCTCCAGAGACATGAGCCAGCTGGCGTCCGTGTTCTCTGTATCCGGCATTTCGATGTTATACCCCTTGCCGATGGCACCGCCACGCTGGAGGCCCCGATAGATGATGAGATCCTCGTCGAGGTAGGAATTGATGAACTTCGCCATCCGGGGAGGATTAAATAGGTGGGTCTTTGGTGGGATCATCGACCCATGGCAGGGCGATGGGCTCCACCTTGTTGGGGGCGAAGTAGGGTGCTTTGGCGGCCTTGATAATGAGCCATTCAAACAGTTCCACGTCGTAGGAGGGTGGCTTCCCCTGCTTCAATCCGAAGCAGTAGAGAGAGACCAGCACCAGCGGCACTGAGGCCGCCAGGATGGCCACCGATATGTTGGCATCCGGCGCATTGGCCATCTTTTGGAAGATCATCAGCGCCATGCCGAAGGCGAGAATAAACCACAGCGCGTTGGCCCCCTCGAAACCGGCGATGCCCTGCTGGGAATCGCGGCCTTCGTTGGTTTCGTGCAGTTTGACGCCTTGTTGTTCCATGGTCGGATCGCCGAAAAGTGACAACGGCCTCCCAGCCCTGATGTACCCATGCCGGGCACATCAGGGAGAGAGCTCCATTGCCAGGGAACTAGTTGCCCATGTCGATGGAATCCACGTCGCTGGAACCGCCTGCGGTGGAGAACATGACCTTGGTGATGATGAAGGCGAGACCGCCGATGCCGGCGCCCACCAGCCCGTAAAGCACGCGCTCAGTGTTGCCCATCATGAACATGACCGCCGAGAAAAGCAGACCGCCGAAGGCCAGCACCAAGCCGACAAGGTTGAGGATGTTGATGATGCCGCTGAACTTGCTGGTCAGGTCGCTGGAGGAGGCGGCGAGTGGCATCGTGAAGCGCAGGATGTTGGTGCCAAGAGTGGTGATGGCAATGGAGTTCATTTCTGTGGGTGATGAATAGTTTGATGTTTTGGAGTTCAGCTCGCGGCGCGTGAACACCGTCTGCTGGCCGTGTAGTAACCAAACCGCCGTCTGCTGTGACAGGATTTATTCGCCACCCATGTTCCCGGGGCCTATTCCCGGCTCACCAAAGCATTGCGCAGAGCCGTCAGCTCCTCCTGCACCATCTCATCGGTCGGTGCGGCCAGCGTGCCAGCCACCAGATCTCGCATGATTTCCCGAAAACGTTTTCTCAAACGTGAGATGGACTGGCGCACGGCGTCATGGGTCATGCCCAGCCGCGCAGCGAGCTCGGCATCGTTCCCCGACCCCGCCAGGGTCGGATCCAGCCTGGGGCGCAGAAGTTGAAACTGATCCTTCTTGCCCGCCGCTTCCTGCTCCTGAGCCAGTTGCTCCACCGTCGCCTCAATAATGCGCAAAGCACACATGCGCTGGTAGATCATCTCAGGAGTACGATGGTCCGGTGGCTGAATGGAAAGTTCATCCTCCGCCTGCGAAGCTTCAATGGACAAGATCTCTTTGCCCCCGCCGCGTTTCAGCGCCGAGGCCTGCCGCTGCCAGTGCTTGATATGCCGGCTGAAAGCCGTGAGCAGATAGTTCCGCATCTTGCCCAGCGCTGCGTCTGCCGTGGTAAATAAAGCTTTTTCTAATACAAAGCTAAAGAAACTCTGTGTCAGATCTTCTGCATCCGCCGGAGACAGCCCTTGAAAGCGCGCATACGAGTAGATCGGACGCCAGTAGATCTTGCACAATTCGTCCAGCGCCAGCCTGCCTTTGCCTACGTCTCCTCCTTCGCGCAGGGCCAGCACCATGCTCCAGCGTGTGACTGGGAAAGCACCATGATGGGTTGGAGGAGTCTTGGCCATGCACTGTTATCTGAGAGCACTTTTTTACGCTCTTGAAACTCTGGAAGTCGAAAAAAATCAGTCACACGAAGACGGCTGTTCGGATAACTCAGGCATGTCACTGCCTCAACTTCTCTTGCACGCCCGAGCGCGGTCTCAAACTCTGCAAATATTCTCCTGCGAAATCCCTGACTGATGAGTGCCACTTCACCCGGACCGGATGCCGGTGACAACTCCCGCACTCAGGCAAGATCTTCCGTATTGCAGGGTCTCAATCCCGTCGGCCTCATGGAAGGCGTGCTTGGCGGTCAGGCCACTGACTGGGAGCCGCCGCTCGCGGAAGAACTCGAGTCTTGCTTCCCCGGCTACACCGATTTCCGCTTCATTGATCGCGGTGGCATGGGTGCCGTTTACTCCGCCATGCAAAATTCTCTTGAGCGCCGTGTGGCGGTGAAGATCCTGCCACCGGACCTCGGCAAGGATGCGCTCTTTGTGGACGGATTTCATCGTGAGGCACGCCTGCTGGCCCGGCTGCAGCATCCAAACATCGTCGCGGTGTATGATTTTGGCCGCAATGCCCTCGGGCACCTGTTCATCGTGATGGAGTACGTGCATGGCACCTCTCTCTTTGAAATCCTGAAACAGGAGCAGCTGCCCCTTCCCCGCGTGCTGGAGATCATCGCCCAGGTGTGTGAAGGACTGCAGTTCGCCCATGACCATGGCGTCATTCATCGCGACATCAAGCCCACAAACATCCTCATCGACGGACGCAACAGCGTGCGCGTGGCGGACTTCGGCCTGGCCAAGCTGGTGAAGGCGGAATCCACCACCACGGCACAGACCCGCAGTTCCCTCATCATGGGCACCCCCGTCTATGCCGCGCCAGAACAGCGCCGGCCGAACGCATCGGTCGATCACCGTGTGGATATCTTCAGCGTAGGCGTCACGCTCTATGAAATGATCACCGGCCACTTTCCGGTCGGCGTCTTTGAGCCCCCCTCCAAAAAAGCCGGCAGCCCTCCCGCACTGGATAAAATCATCACCAAAGCGCTGCGCGAAAGTCCGGCTGACCGCTACCAAAACGCTGCAGAGCTCAAGAAGGCCATCAAACAGGCCTCCGACCGCATCACCCAGCCTGCCATCCAGCGCACCATCGTCAAGCGGCCGATCATTTCCATGATGACCACCGTCATCGTCACCACCGGGTTCATCTATTTGTTCGACGAAGTGAACAAGCAGGTGCTGCAAAAAATGCGCCCGGAGGGAGCGCCGCTGCTGCAAAGCGTCGCTGTGGTCCCGCTGAACAGCACCTTCTCCCTCCTCAATGGCCGCATGACATGGCTTCAGGCA
The DNA here is from genome assembly GCF_049294395.1 of Prosthecobacter sp. Taxonomy (GTDB): domain Bacteria; phylum Verrucomicrobiota; class Verrucomicrobiia; order Verrucomicrobiales; family Verrucomicrobiaceae; genus Prosthecobacter. The sequence goes on along the minus strand of NZ_JBAQCR010000445.1, from coordinate 76,279 downwards.
CAGGCCAAGGTGAAGAACATGCCCGATGTCGAACTGGCCAGCGTACACTCCGCATCAGAACTGGCAGAGCTGAGCCAGTTGTTCGATGAGCACGGCATCCACTCCGACGTCTGGACCGGCGGCATGCAAGCGGAAACGGGCGCTCCCTTTTCATGGTCGGATCGCAGCCCCTGGGACTTCGAAGCCTGGATGCCTGCCGCCGCTGAACCACCCGTGGTCGTCACCGAAGTCCAGCCGAAAAACAGCGGCACCCTGCGCACCGCCCTTGGCGACACCCCGGACTGGATCGAAGTTCACAACCCGGGCTCTCAGCCTGTGGATCTGACGGGCTGGAAACTCATCCACTACAAAGACCGTCAGCTTTATGAGGACCGTCTCGGTGCCAACATGATGCCCGGAGCCGCTGCTCTGGTGCTGGCCCCCGGCGAATACCGTGTCATCTTTTGCAGCGCCATTTCAGAAGACGAAGCGGGCCTCCCTCAGTTCCACTTTCGGCTGGAAGCCGAGCACGGACGCATCGGCTGGGCCGATCCACGGGGTCGCGTGATCCAGATGTTCAACGCCGCCTGGAACAACTTCCCGACCAACACTTCCATCACCTCCGACCCCGGCGGGCAGACTTGGGGTGTAAGCACCAAACCCAGCCCCGGCCAGCCCAATCCCCCGCCTGCACGCCCGCTCAAACTCAGCTCAACGCCAAAACCCGAACGGATGGCAGTCATGCTCCTCCCCCAGTTCGGCGGCCGCTGGACCACCAGCCCTTTGGACCGCATGGCTCTGCCGCTCATCCGGCACAAGAAAAAGTAGGCCCCTCAACCCCACACTCTTCGCATGGGGGAGGGTTTCCCGTGAGGTTGCAGAGCCTCAGCTTCAGCGGTTGGCCAGATCCACCAGCTTGTCATTCATGTCCCTCATGCGCTTGGAAAGACAGGTGGTGATGCGGGTCAGGAGTCGGTAGGCCACCTTCGGATTGGCCGTGTGCAGGCGCTCCAGGCTGTCACGTGTGATGAGCCAGACTTCAGCCTCGGATCCCGCACGCACCGTCGCGCTGGCCGGACCGGGGTCGAAGATGCTCACCTCGCCCAGTGAATCACCGGCCTCAAGCACTGCCACGACCTGATCAGCGCCATCCACTTCCTGCAGCACTTCCAGCTTCCCTTTCAGCACCAGATAAAGATGGTCATTTTCATCCCCCTGACGGATGACGACGTCGCCCGGCTGGTAAGATCGCGAGTCTCCAAAACTGGAGAGCAGCGAGAGTTCGTTGGCATTGAAGTTGGCTAGAAGCGGAGTGAGGGACGGCATGGTTGGTTGTTTTTACTACGGTCAGAGAGTTGTTGGAGACGAGTGGTTATCGGGCTGGATCACTTCCACCAGTCAGGAATCTTCCCAGCGCCATCCATGGCGGGAATGCGCATGCGGACTTTCTTTTTGGACGGGTGGATGATCCAGGCGGTGGCGTCCGGCATCTTCATGAGCTCGCCGGGCTGCACTTCGTAGTCCCATTCTTTGTTCACGGTCTTGCTGCTGTCTTTGCCCAGGAAGCCGGAGGACTTGGAAACTTTCTTCGTCTCCACCTTCGCAATGAATTCCGCCACTGCCTGCGCCCCTTCAGGGTCCGGCTGACGGAACGCGATTCGCGAGCGGCAGTTCAAAGTGAGCACCTGCGCAGTTTCTTTGCCGAGCACGGGGAACAATGAGGCATCACTCTGCATGCCCAGGATGAGGCAGCAGTTAGCCGCACGCAGACGGTCGATCACGTTGTGATCGGAGATGCCGTCCTCGCTCGCAGTCGCCAGCGCCTGAAACTCATCCATGAGCGCGATGAGCAGGTTCTCCGTCTTGCGCTCCTTTTTGGGCTTGTCGAAACGCATCATCGCATGCGTGTAGAACAGCAGCTTGATGTAGGTGTTGATGTAGCGGCGTTCGGTCTGGAAGGTCTGCGGCATGGCCGTGCAGAACACGCGCCCTTTGTCCACATCGGTGATGTCGATCGTGTTCGGCAGGTCGGAGCAGAAGATCTCCGCGATGTCCGGATGCGTGAAGAAGCCCAGCATGACCTTCAGCGTGCCCACGAGGCCTTCTTTCTGCTCCGCCGCCTGCGCGTTGAGGAAGGTCTGATCGAAATACTTCGCCAGCTTGATGCGCTCCGGCGTGCTCTCCGCATCCAGCAGTTCGTTGAAGAGCGCCTCCATGTTCGACTTGTCCGTGAGGAACTCGTAAGCCCGCAGCACGTTCACCGGCTTGCCCAGAGTTTCTAGCAGCTCAAAGGCGCAGGTCAGCGCCTGCTGCGCCGCCGGTTTAAAGAAGGAAGACTGCTCCCCCTCCGTCAGCGAGGCTCCCGTATCGACGAGGTTTTTCGCATGCGTGGTGTAAGGCAGCCGCGGGTCTGAGACGAGATTGTAGCGCTCCTTCGGCTGCCATTTGCGGTCCAGCCGGTCCGGGCGCACCATCAGCACGCACACCGCCTCCGGCCGGCCATGACCGGTGAAGTGCTCCAGCGCAAAGAAATGCTCGTCCCCCTTCGCACCGAGGATGAGGCCGCCCCAGTTCGGGCGCGAAACGGAGATCTGGTGCAGCAGCGGATTGAAGCCCGAGGTCGTCTTGCCCACCCCCGTGTCCCCGGTTATCAACCAATGACGCGTGAACTCCCCCGGCAGCCACTTGAGGTTTTTGTACTTCACGATGTAGTCCTTCTTCGAGAAATCCGGCTGCCACTTCAGCAGCACCATGGCCCCCAGCACGCACAGAAAGGCCACTCCGCCAGTCACTTCATTGATGCTGTCATACTGAAACACATACCAGATACCAAAAGTGGCGATGCCGACGGCGACGAGGAATTTGAGGAAGGAAAACATGCTGGGAGAGGCGCTGCGTGGTGCTAGCCCGTCAGCAGTGATTTGTGACGTCGTTTTCGCCCGTGTGTCACAGTTTGAAATGCGGCGGCTAATTTCAGGCTGATCCCCCCCCACCTACGCCATGCCCATTCCGAAGCCGCCCACCCCTCTTAACTTCGACACTTTTCACATGGCTTCGAATCCCGACGCCATCGCAGGAGTACAGGCCAACGAAACATTCATGCTCACGGGTCTCGCTGGAGGGGCGCTGGGGAAAGGCGGAGAAACCGTGGGGTTCGCCAAGTACCAGTTTGATGGGCAGAAACTTGTGACATCCACGGCTGAAAGCCTGCGGTTGCCCGGAGTCATCGCCGGCATCAACCAAGCCAGCGGTGAACTGACGAGCGCCCTCGCCCAGGCGGCAGGGGGAAATGACAACGCTGCGGAACTGCAGACCAAGATGTCGGCTGCCGTGAAAGCACTCAAAGGCGGTCTCCCTGCAGCAGAGCGCGATGGCGTGGATGCCATGAATCCCCAGCAGGTGCTCGCAGCCATGCAGGCTGCGCTGCCTGGTCTGGAACAGCGAAGCCAGGAAGCCGCTGCAGCCTCCGCAGCCCTCGGCAAAGTGGAAGGAGCCGCCGTCGATTTGTTCGATCCTGGACTTCCGACTCCCGCAGACCGGGGCCTGCTTGCACGCAGCGTGGCCTCCAGCCAGGTGGACCAACTTCTCGGCACGAACATCCTGGCTGAAGAAACGTTCGGAGTGACCAGGGAGGGCGATGTCGTCGGCGTGAGCATTCAAGGCGACGGAGCAGGCATCACCGGCACCTACCGCTTCAACGAAGGCGGGGAGAAAAAGGATTACAGCCTCAAGGTGGATTTGAAAAATCCCGCACTTCAACGCGGCCTCGCCGACTTGGAGGCCGTGGACTATCTCACCGGCCAGATTGACCGCCATTGCGGCAACATGTTTGTGGACCAGAACAACAAGGTCACCGGCATCGACAACGACCTGGCCTTCCCTGAGCGCAGCCTCGAAGAAACCACCCAGGGCATGCCCAAGGGCATGCGCGCGAAAGTCGTGGGAAAGATGCCGCAGCAGATGCATCAGGAGACCGCTCAAAAAATCCTGGCTCTGGACCCGGACACGCTGCGCCAGACGCTCAAAAACATGCCCGCACCGGACAAGATCAGCAAGCTCAGCGATGCCGCCATCGAGAGCGCATGCGGCCGCCTGGTGCAGATGCAAAACGAACTCAAGCAGCCAGGGGGAGCCATCAAGGTGGTGGCTGAGTTCAACGATGACACCTACAACGCGGCCATGGCTGCCCAGCAGGCCGAGGTGCAGGCAAAATTGGGCGGCAACATTGAGGACACGGACGTCGACAACGCCGCCAATCTCTCCGATGTGCCGAAAACCTCCTATCTCGGTGCCGTGGCGATCCAGACCAAACGCTACGAACTCAACGCACAGCAGGTCCCGGGGAACTTCCTCGTGCGTGACCAGAACACCGCGCCCCAAGCCCCGCGTAATGCCGAGGCGGCCATCTATGCCAAGCAGCTTGAGGTCGCCAAGCAGGCCATGACAAGCAATCCCGCCTTCATCTCTCATCTCGGCGCGGATGCACAGCAGGCGCAGGCCATCACCCGGGAGCTCAAGGAACTGAAGGACAAGGTGGCCCATTACGAAAAGGAGCAGGCAGGCCTGCAGAAGAACAAGCTAGGCTCTCTCGTCCGCAGTCTCGCCAGCGGAGGAACGGCCAAGCGCCAGGAATTTTATGCCGAAAAGAAATTCGAGGCCATGCAGCTCATCGGCCAGTTGCAGAAGCAGCTGGACACCATCGCCGAAAATGCCTTGAGCAACGAGCTCAAGACGGACGCACGCGCCTACGCTCGTGAGGCGGTGGCCAGTCATGCCGCGAAGAATCAGCCTGTCGCGGCGCAGAACAACGCCGTGCAGAATCAGCCCGTCGCGGTCCAGCCAAATCCTGCCCTCGCAGGCATGGTCCCGAACCACCCCGCTCCACCTCCCCCCGGCCAGTTCAATCATCCTCCGCCCTCAGACATGGCGCCCGCAGTCCCCAATCAGGACAATCTGGCCCAGGGCAACGACCAGCCCAAGGCGGCCAAGGCCAGGATCGCCGCCAAGAGCAAGGAAGGAGATCTCACCGTCAAGGCTGCCGACGACGAGTTGGTAGTCTCTGATCTGGAGGAGCTCGACGCCGACGTGGAGGTGGAAGTCGAAGTAAAAAAGGAAGGTCTGGCCAAAGCCCCCAGCGTGGCTGAGATGCTCAAACGCACCAACAGCGCTCCCCAGCTGGGCGGTCACAAAGCGGCCCAGGGAGTCGGCGGGGAAGAACCCAAACCGGCCGGCAACAGCCTCCGTGCCAGCGGCAGCTGGCAGGCAGCCAAGCCTTCCGGGCCAAAGCCCGGAGGAAATTCTCTCACCAGCTCCCATCTTTGATTCCGCTCCCGGTCTTGGGGCGCACCTTGTCAGGCAGCAGCCACCGCATGCATGCGGTGACAGGGGAGCCGTCATGGGGTATGGCACGGCCTTTCCAAAGGGCTCAAATTTCTTCTGCTCCTTGTCACATGGCATGGGGCAGTCGGCTACTTCGGTCCATGGAAAACACCCCCCAACCCGCCCACCCCTCAGGCAAGCGTCCCCTGCTTGCATTCATGACCACCCTCTTCGGCGCAGGCTGCCTCTTCCTGCTCTACCTCTGGTGGACACCACCACTGAAAATGAGCCGCAGCAGGCAGAACACGACCAGCGAACCCAGGCCGCCCGAGCATTCACGCTCTGACTATTCAGAGACTTCGGTGATGCGTGACCAATGCCGCAAGCTCATCAGCGCACTGCGAGGCTTCCACCAGCACCACCACGGCTATCCCTTGCCTGCAGGGATTGCGTTCGACGAAAAGACCGCCTGTCCCATCGATCAGGCCATGGTGGCCGCCATCAGCGGCGTTGATGCCACCCTGAATCCTTCGCAGGTCAACTACTTCAAACCCTGGGAGCTTTCCGCCACAACACTGAGCGAGCTCAAAGCCGGCCATTTCTTTGCCACCTTTGATTTCAACGGTGACGGCCACGTTCCCAACCCTGCGGCACCTGAAAAGAACATCCAGCAGGATGTCCTCGTCTGGCATGCCGGCAGAGACGGCAATCCCTCCACCTGGGAGGACAACGTTTTCGCCTGGCTCGCCGAGTAGCTCGCATAAATCCTCCAACAAAACCGCCCACCAAGCGGTCAAACCACCTCCCGCTACAGTAAAAGTTAAATGACACTCCTGTTCACCGGCATAAATTAGCGCCTCGCTCAATACTCGTTTCATGGACACTCCCCCCTCAAGCAGTCCGGCAGCAGGCGCGGCAGAAGATTTTGATCAAACGATCAGGGTCCGCACTCCGGCATCAGGCGCTGTCTATTTCAATCGCTACCGCCTGAACCGCGTTCTCGGTCGTGGCGGCATGGGCGTCGTTTGGCTCGCAGACGACCTAAAGCTTGAGCGCCCGGTGGCTTTGAAATTTCTCCCAAGCCTGATTGGTCTCGATCCCACCGCGGTCAAAGAACTCAAAACCGAGACCCGCCGTGGCCTTGAGCTTTCTCATCCAAACATCGTGCGCATCTACGATTTCGTGGACGATGAGGATGAGGCCGCCATCTCGATGGAATTTGTGGATGGCAAAACGCTTTCCGAACTGCGTGCCACCACCGACCATGGAGTCTTCACCACCGAGCAGGTGGCCAAATGGCTCCCCGGCGTCTGCGAGGCGCTCGATTACGCCCACTTTCAGCGCAAGGTCGTCCACCGCGACCTTAAGCCCTCGAACATCATGGCCATGAGCATGGATGACACGGCCAAGATCGCCGACTTCGGCATCGCCCGCAGCATCTCGGACACCATGCAGAGGCTTTCCATTTCTCAGCTCGGCGTCAGCGGCACCCTGCCCTACATGAGTCCGCAGCAGGCCATGGGAGAGCGCCCCTCCCCTACCGATGACGTGTACTCTCTCGGGGCCACCATCTATGAGCTGCTCTCCGGCAAGCCGCCCTTTTATCGCGGAGACATCCCTTCCCAGCTCACCTCCAAAATTCCCTCCTCCATGGGTGAAAGGCGTGAAGAGCTGGAGATCAAGGCCAGCGATCGCATCCCCAAAGAGTGGGAGGCTGTCATCGCCGCCTGCCTTCACAAAGATCCAAATCTGCGCCCTCCCAGCGCTGGAAAGCTACTCGAACTGCTCGGCTTAAAATCCAATACCAACGTCACCACCCAGCCCTTCATCCAGCCGAAGGTCGAGCACAAAAGCCGCACCCCGGTCTATGCCGCCGCTGCGGTGGCGGTGCTGGCAGCCGGTGCCGCGTTTTATTTTAAATCCACCACTCCCCAGGCCGTTCCTGCAGTGACGACAGCACCTGCCGCTCCAACGCCGGAGATCGCGCCAAAAGCCCCGGCTGCGGCTGTGCCAATGCTGGCGGCTGCACCAGCCGCGCCAGCGGTCGTCGCTCCAGTCATACCTCCAGCAACTCCTGTGGCACCACCCTCTTCCGTTCCTGTGCCGGGTCCAGCACTGCCCACCTCTCCGGCGCAGCCAGTGGCGCAAGGCATGCCGGTCGCAACTCCACCCGTGATCGCCGCTGCACAGCCTCCCGCTGCGATGATCCAGCCCCCCGTTTCCGAGCCCCCGGAAGGATTCTGGTCCATCGACCGCATTTTCCCCACTCCGCCGCAGACCACCTACTCTGAGCCTGGTCGCCGTCACCTGCTCTATGAAGTGCAGCGCATTCTGAAAGAGAAGTCCCTCTACAGTTCCACCCAGGATGGCAAGGAAGGCAAAGGCACGCACAACGCCATCATTCTCTACCAGGCCAAAAACGGACTCCTCCCCAATGGCCTGCTCGATGGCCCCACCCTTGCTTCACTGGCATTGATGGACAAGCCCGATGAGCCTGAATGGAAGTCGCCTTCGTCATCGGTGGCCGGTTCGTCCTATCGCAGAAAGTCCACCCCCAAGGAAGAGCCCAATTTGTTTCAGCGTGCCGGCAAATCCATCGGGCGCTTCTTCAATCGGGACTGAGCCGCTCTCTGCGGCAGCACTTCGTCACCGTCGCGCAGATGCGGCGGTTGGCCTTGCAGCTTCCCACTCCTGCAGCCTGCGTTCCCACTCTGCCAGTTTGTGTTCATCAGCCACGGGCGAATTCGCCTCGGCGGCCCGTTTCCAAAAGCAGATGAAGCTCACAAAAATGAGCCGTTCCTTCTCTGGTGCCCGTCCCGAGGAAGGTTTGTCAAACCACCCATGGGCGGCCGTTTCATACTCGGCCAGCGCTGCGGCAAAATCACTGCGGGCCGTGAGCAGATCTCCCAGACGCCTGTGAAGTTCCAGCAAACGCCAGTTCTCGGCTTTGGTCTTGCTGACTTCAGCAATCGCATCGCGCAAGACCGCCGCAGACTCACGAAACTGGCGCTTGATCCTCAGCGTTTCGCTCAGCGCGATCCAGGCGTCCGCCAGCCGCGATTCATGCCCTGCAGACTGCGCCATGGCCAGCACTCGCCGCGCAGCTTCCTCACCGCCGGGGCACCCGGAAACCTTGCAGGCCAGCGTGGCATGTAAAATCAGGGCGTTAAGCAGTCGCGAGTACTCGCCGCCGGCTTGCTCTTCACAAACTCGAATTCGTTCGGTGGATGCCACCAGCGTCTGCTCGTAATGCTCAGGTTTGCCCGTCAGGTCGGCCATCATGGACAACAGATAAACCCGCTTGTCCACAGTGCTGTCGTCAGCAGGCAGGATCTCGAGGGCACGTTGCAGGACTGTCACGGCCTCACTCTCGCGGCCTGCGGACTTCAAAATTTCCGCATGATCCCGCATCCACACGGCTTTCTCCGCAAGGTCGGAGTCATCCTTTGCAGCCACCACTTCGGCCATCAGCGCCGCCGCATCCTGCCGCTGGCCACAGCGCGAGAGCGCCCGTGCCAGTTCCTTGCGCACGCGCAGGATTTGATCGCGCACCTGCCCTTGGTTTGCCGGCAGCGTCTGGTAACCGGCCAGCGCCTCACGCAGGGCCTGCACCGCCTTTTCCGGCTCCCCCTCTCCAAGATACCTCCATCCCAGGGTGTACAGGGCATGCAGTGCGGCCTCTGAATTCTCACCCTCAGTCTGTTTCAGCAGTTCCCACTGGCGCTGCAGCCAGGGCTGGGCGCGCGCGGATTCCTCCAGCGCCACATAGAGATGGGCCAGTTGCTCCGCGAGCTGCGCTTCAGCACGGGGCTGGTTGGCAAACCGCGCCATGCCCGCAGCATATTCGTCTGCGAGCTTGCGCAGCATCTGCGTGTTCATGCCTGCGCTCACATGCTTGCGCGCGTTGTTGATCAGGTCTTTAAGCTGTGCGCTGACCTGCAGCGCCAGGTCGGCCTTGCTCCGCGCTTCCATCATCTGGCGCTGTACCTCCTGCCGCTGCACCTCCTCCCGCTCCAGCGCCCACCAGGTGGCCACCATGCCTCCGGCCAGTGACACCGCCACCGCTGCCGCCGTGCTCACCGCACTGCGGTTTCTCACCAGCCACTTTTGAAGCTGATATGCAATGCCGGGCGGCCCGGCAGACACGGGCTCATTGCGCAGGTAATGCTGCACATCCTCCGCCAGATTCAGCACCGTCGGGTAGCGCAGCTCGCGGTTCTTCTGCAACGCCCGCAGCGTGATCCAGTCCAGTTCGCCGCGCAGCTCCCGTGAGAGTGCTCTGGCATTGGAACAAAGCGGCTTCGGCAGCCGCAGCACACGCTGGCTGGGCATCTCGGTTTCGTTGTGGCGCACCTGCTCCAGAAGTTCGGGCAGCGGCGGTTCATTGCCTTCATCAGCGGGAATCGGCGTTGTTCCCGTCAGCAGCTCATACAGCAGCACCCCCAGCGCATACACGTCCGTGCGGATGTCCACATCCTCGCTGTTCAGCCTGGCCTGCTCCGGACTCATGTAGCGCGGAGTTCCCAGCACCATGCCGCACAGGGTCGCATCCGCTCTTCCTGCCAGATCCCCTTCCAGCGCCTTCGCGATCCCAAAATCGATCACCTTCACCAGCGGCCGGCCATCCACTTCCACCACCATCACATTTGAGGGTTTCAGATCCCGGTGCAGAATGCCGCGCTGATGCGCATGCTGCACCGCCATGCACGCCTGCACAAAAATTTCCAGCCGTTCGCGCACCGGCAGCTTCCGCTTCTGGCACCACAGCGTGACGGCGGAGCCTGACACCACCTCCATCACAAAATACGTTCTGCCATCCGGCAGTTCCCCCGCATCAAATATGGCGGCGATGTTCGGATGCTCCATCCGTGCCAGCACCTGATGCTCCCGCTCAAACCGTGCCGCAACCGGCTGCGTCAGCAGTCCAGGGCGGACAATCTTGATCGCCACCTCCCGCTTCACCGGTTCCGTCTGCTCGGCACGCCACACCTGTCCCGTTCCACCTTCACCAAGAACAGAGCGCAGAATGTAGCGCCCCCCGATGATCTCCCCGGCCTGCTCAGGACTCTGCAGACACTTCGGGTCCATGGAGTCCATGGTCGTCACGTCGGCCATGGCCAGATCAAACAACCCGGCTTCAGACTTGCGGTTGGGAGGTGTTTCGCTCGTGGTGGCCATGCGGTTCCGGTTCAAAGAGTGCGTTGCGGTAGCTCAAATGTCATCAACATCATACGCAATGAATGCCGATATTCACCAGTTGTGCTCTAGGTGGGATTCGAGCCCGCACCAAGGGTTTGTGAGTTGACACTTCTTGCATTAACGAGACTTGACCACACCGCACTTAATTTCTCCAGAATGCTTGGTTCAATAGCAATTCCACGGGCGGCTCTTTATCGAGGTGCACGTCACCGACCATTTCCTGCCGAAGTCCAAGGCAGCCCCTGATGGGGCAAACACATGATCGCCACTGGGCATCAAAAGAGCAGCCAGGCTTCCACGTCTTAACACGCTTCCGCCTCGATGGCATGTCGTCGAGATCAGATCGCAACCACACCAATGCATCAGCGTTGTGCCGCCTTGTCTTGAGATCAAGTATCCACTCTCCAACAAATTACGGGCGGTACGAATGCCCGCGCCCGGTCACAGGGTCAATCTGCACCGTGTAGTAATCGGGAGGCGCCGTGGAGAGATCTGCTTTGTAGCTCTTGGTGGAAATCAGAGTGAGATAAGCGGTGCGCAGCGGCACCCGCAGACTCGTGGAACCATTCGGATAAAAAATGACCCGATAATACGTCGCGTTAAGCGACTTAAAGGGATTCTGCGTGGCCTGACCGGTGCTGATCGGTGTCTGATTGATGCTGAACATCGGAGAGAGCGCGCCTTCAACAATCACCACGCTCTGTTTGTTCCAGTAAACGGGAGGCTCCAGCTGCGTGACCTGATTGGTTGCAGGATTGTAGGATATCATCTGGATGGCATGGCAGCCTTGGACATTGTCCTCGGTGTAATAGTAGAAATCCAGGCCGACTGGGCGGTTCTCTGTCAGAGATCGCTGCTGGGCCATGGCGAGCTTTTGCATCAGGGTGTCTCCTGCAGACGTGAGATTGGCGGACTGCAAGGCACCCAGAGTGTAAGGCGTGGCCACGGCAATCAGCATGACCATGATGGCAACAACGATGACCAATTCCACCAGGCTGAAGCCGTCAGGATGAGAATGCCTGCCCAAGCGGGAGGACGAATGTTGAACTGGAAAGATTGTTTTCATCGGAGAAGGCCCCATTTCGAATTACGCATGCTGATGGTTGTGGAAAAAACCTGGTAGTTGAGCTGCTCGGCGCGGAGCTTGATCGCCAGGTTCTTGAGATCCTGCTGCTTGTTGTCGGCCAGAGTGAAGGCCCCGGGGGGAATCAGCTGCGGCATGGTGTCAGGATACTTCAGCGCCAGCTTGCGGGCGGAGGCTTCATCAATGGCCACCAGGGTGACCGCCACTCTTGGAGGCAGCATATGCTGCGTCCCCTGCGGACTGTCGGTGGTCACATTGAGAAGCTGGGTGGAGTCATAGGCGTATTTCGGCGCGATCCACCACGGGGTGGTCTTTTTTAGAGCCGCGTCATCGGCGGTCACCTGGGGGGAAATGATCAAGGCGAGGATGTTTTCGGCGATGGGCCGGGTGTCCGCAGGTGTGGTGAGAGTCTCAGCGGCGGTGATGACGCTGGCGGGCGCCTTAAGGAACCACTGGCCCGGTTGGACCGAATAAACCGTGTTCTCCTCCGCCGTCGGACGGTATTCCCAGAGCCTGAAGCGCATGCTTTGGGTGGTTACATGCTGGGGACGAAAGGCATCATTGCCTGTGTACATGATGAAGTAACCCCGTCCGCACAGAAGCCGGTTGAGCCCTTCGTATCCCAACCGGTCACTCAGCCCCAGACGCGCCTGAAAAAACATCGCCTGAGTCACGAGCTGTGTTGCCTGCGCACCGGGAAGCAAGGTCTGAGCCTGCCCAGTCACAAACTGGAGTTCCGACTGGCGGATGTATTTTGTGGGAGACTGGCTCTGCGATGTGGGAATCGTGGGCTTGTCCCCGGTGTTGTATTGATAGGCCTGGTAGGTGTTTAAGATGGCCTGCCGGAGATTTTCCGTGATGCTGTCAAAAGCCATGCGAGCCTCGCGAAACTGCTCGACGCGTGCCACACCGCGCTTCCACGCACGCTGAGTCAGGCCAAGCACCTGCACCGAGACCAGCAGGATGATCGAAAGAATCACCATGGAGAGAGACACTTCGATCAGGGTGAATCCATGCCGCCGTTGTTTGAGATGGAGAGGTTTCATAAGTCAGAATGTGGATTGCAACTGGCTGCGGCCTCAGTCCCCCATCTTGGCGATGAGGGCGTAGGAGGAAGTGATGCGCAGCGGGGACGCTGAATTGAAATCAAAGGAAGGATCGGCCGACGTCGCGATGCAGATTTTCACCCGTCGCAGGTAGGACTCCGCCGTGCTGTTTCCGCTGCCGCTGGCGCCTGCGGGAAGATAAACATCCAGCGGCTTTTGCGGCACATAAATCGAGGCCACAAAAGCGAGCGAAGAGGCAAGGTCTTCCTGACTCGTGTTGGCCACAGTCAATTCCCGTCCTTCATTGGTGAAGTAGCGCAGCGGCCCGTAGCCCGTCCATGTGATCCTGTTCCACGCCATGGACTGCATCTCGCCACTGAGCTTCAGCATGATTTTGGATCCCACGGACATCTCCGCCGAATTGCGGGCCATGTTGATTCCCTGCGGCAGCAACCCCAGCAAGGTGAGGAAGCCCAGCGCGGCGATGGCGACCGCGATGGTCACCTCCACCAGCGAAAAGGCGGCTGACAGGCGGCTGAAGCGCCGGATACAGTGCTTGCTTTTGGCCATTGTTTTCATGAGTTCGATGTGGCGGAGGGTTCAAGGATCAAAACGTTTTTGCGAAAGCACGCGGAAACGGTGCAGATCATCCAGGGACGGTTTGGAAAGCGGATTGCCGGTGGCGTAATCAAGATTTTTGGACTTGTCCAAAGCCGGGTCATTGAAGTCGAGATAGCGCTCAATCACCGCCGAGCCACGGTACTCGGAGCCGATGGTGTCAACGCCGGTGACAAACTGCGCGGGATCCGCCGAGCGCGCTTTTCGGATGGTCTGAATGCGCATGTGGATCTGGAAGGTGTTGGAGCGCGTGGTGAGACGCGGATACATGTGGGTGTAGGGGCGCTCCTTGAGGTTTTCGGCGGTCAGCGCGTGGTTCTCCCAGAACGCCAGAATGCTGTTGCCAGTGGGCTTCAGCAGCGCGCTGAGAGTCGTCGGCCAGCTGGTTGGCACGAGGCTGTCGGAGCCATTGATGGGTTTTGGCAGGAGATACATCTCGCAAATCTGCGCAGGAGAAATGAAGGCGAACCCGGAGCTGAAGCGCTCGTCGAACAGCTTCAAAGTCGCATCAATGTCGATCTGCCGGTGCCAGTATTTTTTGCCCTGCGCACTGCTGTCCTCTTTCCAGAACCAGGACTCCGTCTGATTTGACGGTGCACCGCCAGGACGAGTGAGATAGATGTTGGCATCTTTGACCGGCACGGCTGTGATGAGCTCGCTTTTCATGATGGCTGCCAGGCCTGTGGCCCGGCGGATATGGCGAAAGGGGGCCATCTGATAGTTGAGATTGATCTTGCCGGCCGAAGATCCCGGCTGGCTGATGACGTAGGGCTCGACCATGGGCATCCAGAAGAAGTCCATGAAGAGATAGTCGGGCGGATCGATGCCCTGGATGGGCAGTCCGGTTTTGCCGTAGCCTTTGAGCAGCTTGGGGGCGCCAATGTGAAACTGCTGCCCCTGCTTGCTGCTCCACGTTTGTGGACGGAACAGCAGGGTGCGCCATGGCTCACGGCGCATGCCCCCTGAGCCACCAGAGTCCTGCACGCCCGTGGGCAAAGAACCAAACATCCCCGGCGAAGACACCTGCCGGTTGGGGGAAAAGTACGTTGAGCCTCCCAGCCAGGACCCCCAGGAAGTGGAGAAGTAGGGCACCAGCTGCTGGCCATTGGTGGCGGTCACGCTGTAGGTGTTGCCCTCATCCGGTTTGTTGATGTAGGCCCCGTCGGTCTGATTGGCGATGCCACGGTCAAAGTCGCCATATTTCTGCAACCCGGCTCCAGTGGATGCCGTGTAAGGATGATCAGGGAGGAAGCCCGCATTATAGGGGGCATCTTTGACCAGACGCCAGCCTTTTTTGTCTTCACCACGGTCAAGACCGGGGCCCTGGCTCCAGTTGGCGAGGACGATGTTATGAGCGAGACGTTGTTTGCCGTAAAGCCGGTGCTGTTCGAACTCGGTGGCTGGCACGACATACTGGCCCATGGTCAGGCGCGGATCACCGTGGCGCAGCACCATAGATTGCAGGGTGTCGTCAGGAATCACCAAATTGCCACGGTAGTAAGTACCGCTGGAAGGAAGATCACCATAATTTCCAATCTCATTGCCAATGTAGCGGAACCTGCCGCCCATGCGGGTGGAGGGGACGGCAGCGATCTTGGTGATATGGCCCGTCTTGTCACGCCCCAAGGCGCCATCGGAATGAAACGCCCACCAGTAAGGAGCGGGCACGGGCTGCTGCACCCACCATGTGCCATCGGAATTCTGCCCCCAGTTCGTGTTCTCACTTCTTGTCGCCAGAATTGGAGACGGGAACTGGGCACTAGGGAAAGAAAAGTTGAAGGTCTGAAGCACCTGAGGGTTTGCATCGTTGCTGAGGATTTTGACGACCACAGTACCACCGGAGAACGGAATCGTTCCGCTGTCGCCGCCCGCAACGTCGATGAAGTCGCTGACCAGATTGTACTGGTTGCAGTTCTGCAAAGCTCCTGAGCGGTTGGAGTAATATGAATAGTGAACACCGCCGCTATAGGGCACCTGGCTGTCATTCGCTGGTATGTTGGTGTCATCGAAGAAAATGCTGCCCGCGGTGTAGCCATTCACTCCCCTGCCCACGGCGGGCAGCTTGCGCTCCTGCAGGAAGGCGCGATACGATATCGTGCCTCCGCGCTGATAAACGCCCCAGGCATTGCTCATGTGCTTGAACGGGCGGACCACCGTGATGCCATTATTGACGGGGAACATGCGTTTGCCCCCGGCCATCAGCGAACTGGCATCAATCTCGATGGCAATGTCCGGATTGATGAGTGTCCAGCCTGTCGATGGTGAAAACCACTCCAGCAGGAAGGTGGCCTGCACACGTTTCACATCGGGTGCGAGCGGGGTGTCGGTGTCCAGCGTCCAGTTCCAGTTCATGGGGTTGTAGCCAGGGTGGCCAACCTTGTCCCCATCTTTGCCTTCGAGCTGATGACTGGTGGGATATCTGGATTTGTAGAAACCATTGGTGGGCTTCTGATTGTTGGTGCTCAGAGGTGGGAAGTTGGAATACCAGTTGTTCGACTGATCCCATCCGAGCACCGTGTCGCTGCCATTTCCCCTCCAGTTCGGCGGTGTATAGCCGTTGGGGGCCGGCCCCTTGGGAGTGATCTTGACGGCACTGACTCCACCGGCCTGGTTGGTGCCCTGGGCGCAGGCAATGAAGTGCAGGCCCGCTTCGCTGATGGTGAGGAAGCGGCCCATGCCCCGGTACACCTGGTCTTTGCCTTTCGGCAGCACGGTCGGCATCACCTGGCCATGACCAGGGAAGCTGTTGCCGTTCGAATCACGCATCGGCGTGAACGTCCCGGCCGCCATGCCGGCGGAGCTCGATGTCGTCCGCGCGTCCGGCAGTCCGGCGATGGATGGATTGGCCCCGACATTCCTCTCCGCGATGTTATCATCGTACAAATTGGTGCAGCGGATGTAGTCGAAGATCTCCACCAGGATCTGCTGGCGGTTGTCGCCGTATTTGGTGAGGAAGGAAGCATTGGAAGCGCCAAAGCCTGGAATGGGCTCGCCTGTCAGATTCATGAGATAGGTGAAGAGCTGGCTGTTGCGAGGAATGCTGGAGAGCTCTGTCTGGCTGCGAGGATCCTGCCGCGTGAAGAAATAATCTTTCCCGGCGATCTGGGAGCAGTTCACGATGGAGTTGTCAAACACCGTGCGGGTGCGGGTGGAGTTGGTGCGATTCACCGGCCACATGCTGATCTTGGGATAGCCAAACGGATTGGCCTCGGACGCACGGCTGCGCGTGGTCAAAAACGGGCGCAGACGCTCCACCACCTCATAGTTTTGCAATCCCGCCCAGATCTGGTTCGTGCCGAGATTGATCTCATTGCGCTGGCCGTTGCCTTGTGGGGTGGAGCGCAGCAAAAATTCGTCCACGCTCGGGAACAAGCGCTCGCCAAGGGCGTCCTGCACCGCCTGAAAGTTCGTCGGGGAGAAATTGTGATTGACCGGCACAAGCACGGAACCCGCCTTGGAGCCGCCGGGGAGAATCTTGGGCATGAGGTCATAGATCGCCTCCTTGTAGGCGAGCGCCTTGGCGAAGGCAGTCGTGTCTGTGACCAGCGGATTCATGTTCTGGCCGGGAAACAGCACCGTGCTCATGCATACCGTGGCCGGGTGGCCGGGGTAGCGCTGATACTCATAGGCCATAGGCTGATACTTCGCCCACTCGCCATCGCGCTCATGATACAGCCGGGGGGTGTCCCAGGGGGTGCCTTCACCAGCGGTGTTGATGTTGATCTTCGTGGATTCATCATCCGTCCAGAAGGCCACGCGGGCGACCATGGGATTGTCCCGGGTGGCAGTCTGCCCACCGCCGCTGCTGCTCACAAATTTACCACCGTTATCAATATAGCCCAACGTGCCATCTTTGAGCATGTAGAGCCACTCCACCGGCATCGGCAGACGCTGCTGGGATTCATCGCCACCGTTGGTCGGAGCAACCACGCCATCCAGAGTCGGGCCTGAGGTGCCATTCGCAAAGGTGGAGTAGCTGAAGCCTTCCACGGATCGGCTCGCGGTCTGTGAATAGGCGCGTGGATCGATGATCGGGAAAAACATCCGGGGCGGGCCTGCGGGGGCGTTCGGGTTCAGGCGGGCGACAGGCTCGTTGAGATCCACGTATTGCGCAGGCTTCTTGTCCCAGTCTGCCGGCGGTGTGTCGGCGGCGATCTCCGCCTCGGTCGTGGCCACCATTTTGCTGTCCGAATAGAGCTTGAGCCCGCGCAGGAGAGTGCCGTCCTGCTTGTATTGACGGATCATTCCCGGCTGGGAAGACCAGATTTCGACCCCCGAAGAGGCAGTGTCCTGATGCACCCCCTGCTGGATCTGACTGATGGCCAGATTGATGACGGAGTCGGCATGCAACTGCCCTTTGGCGATCTCCACCTGCGCCACAGTGGAGTTGTAATCAACGCGCGTGGCGCTGAGCAGTGCGGTGAGAAGCACCATGGCCAATGCCAGCACGCTGAGCACTGTGATGAGAGCCACCGCACGACGGCGGCGCAGCTTGCTGCCAGAGGCCGCAACACTTCCTTGCGATGATATACTTTGTATGGATGATGTATTCATGATCTGGACGGATTGGCTGCGAGCGATTTCACAGCAGTTCTTTTGTTTGAATGCATTTTGTCCGATTGGATTATTTTTGCCTATGGGGCCGTGGTTGAGGCATGTGTGCGTCCTGAGCGTGCAAACTCGCCAAGCTTCATGTTAATTTTGGATACAGCTTTTGCTTACCTTCACGTTTTTGCTCGCCCCGGCCGATGTTTCCGCCTTCGCACGGACTCATTGTGATGCAGATGCCTGCATCTCAGCGCCTTCCTCTTTCAGAACTCTCTTAGCAGGATGCTCACTCGGAAAATAAAATATCCGCAGCCTGCAGCGACACCCCCTGGCTTTACCATGTATCATCATCCCCTGCGACTTTATACCATCGCGCCCACCCCTGAATGTACAAGAAAAAAGCCTGCGGGCGCATGATCACTCATGTGCCCGCAGGCTTGTCCAACGCTGCCTCAACAACCAGCTGCAACCCCAAGATTAAGATCAACGACGGCGGCGATGGCCGCAGAACAGGGCGGTCAGGCCGAAGAGCAGCAGCATCATCCGCCCGGGCTCGGGAACCACCACGATAATGCCATAGCTGGAGAAGAGGCTCGTGTCGTAAAACAGCCCGGAGAGACTTAGATCAGGCAGCTCCAGATCTCCCAGCAGACCGCCACCGCGATGATTGAAACCATCACTCCCTAAATTAAAGCCGTTGTTCGTCAGGCTGGACCAGTCGATCAGATTGAACACATCCCCCATCACCGGCTGGTAATCCGTGCCACTGCTGGTAAATGCGACATGACCTCCTGCATTCAGGGTGAAGGAACCGGTGACTACGAGGCGGTCATGATTGCCACCGGCCTGCGTGTCATAGAAGCTGCCCTGCGAATTGAGATAGGTGCTTAAATCCCCCGCCCCCATGTGCATCGAGATGTTGGCGGCGTCATTATAGTCAGCCCCGTTGGCGGCACCCATCTGCAGGGTCAGACGATTCACACCGCTGGTGCTGCCCGTGAGCATGACGTTGCCATCCACGGTCAGCACGCCGATGCGGTCTCCCGCAGTGCCGATGCTGGATGGGGCCGAAGACATGCCGGGCCGCAGGACTCCGGCCCCGCCATTGGTGCCGACGATGAGACTGCCAGCTCCTGTCACCACGGTGCCTGACCCACTGACGGGCCCGTCGAAAGTCATGTCCACCGCATTGGTGTTGGAGAAGTCAAACGTGGCTCCATTGTTGACCTCGATCCAGCTGGTGCCAGACACCGCCCCGTCTCCCGCCAGAGCCAGCGTGCCTTCGGTGACGGTGGTCTTGCCGGTGTAGGTGTTGTCGCTGATGAAGGTCACCGTGCCGGAGCCCTGCTTGTTCACGCTCAGCACATCCCCAGGTGAAGCTTCAGAGATGACGCCGGAGATCACCACACCCTTTTCACCGCCCCCTGCATCATCATTGGAGGAGGAAACGAGTGTCAGCTCGCGGATGTTGTCCACGCCCGGAAGGGTGGAATGCTGCAGCGTCACATTGCCGCTGAAGTAAGTGGTGCCGCTGGTGAAGGTGCCGCCAAGGGTCGTGCTGCCGCTGCCGTTGGTGTCGTTGATGTCGATGTCATTGATGATGTCCATGCCACCATTGGCGGCCAGCAGGGCCAGGTTGGCGTCCGCAATGTCCTGCAGCCAGTGCACCGGATCTGTCGTGGCGGTGTTCACGCTCGCCACATCCGAAGAGGACTGGAAGAACTGCAGCCCCGCCTGCGTCAGACCACCGGTGATGGCGATGCTGGAGCCATAGCGCATTTCACTCGTGGTATCAAAGTCAGCCACGCGCACGAGGTTCATCTGGCCGCAGCTGCCATCCACGCTCACGACCTGATAGACACCATTGTACTCGGGGTGGTCGCTCTCGTTCTTCACCAGAATGCGCTTGCCCACGTCCGCAGCCGTGATCGTCACCCCATCCACCACGGCATTGACATTGAGGAAGGCTCCGCTGCCCGCTCCGCTGGCACCATTGCCCACAGGATCAAAACTGCCGGTGGTCTTGGTGATGAGCGAGCTCGTCGTTGCCAGATAGGCGCTGTTCAGGTCATACCGCGTGTCTCCCAGCTCCACCACGGTGGAGGATAGCGCATAGTTGTCGAATATGCTGATGGTGCCATGACGGATCACGGTGCCACCGTCAATTGCGATGCCGGCGATGCCGGCAATGCCGTAGCTGTTTGACACATGGAGCTCCACCGTACCAGCTCCAATCTTGACCACATTCGTCACGGCATTGCTCCCTGCATTGTACACACCATCCCCAAACTTGAAGATGGAGGTTCCATCCGCCTCAAAGAACACATTGGTCGAAATGTCCTGATAAAGGGACACCGTACCGCCCGTGCCGAAACCGTAGGTTCCGCTGGTCTCCCGCGTGCCGATGACCACGATGCCTTCATCATTGCCATCAAATGTATTCATGCTGACGGGATTCACCACGTCGGTGGCGGTGCCCGCAAGCAGCAGCTCCACTTTGGCATCCAGCGGATGAACGCCGACAAAAGTGACGCCTCCCAGACTGATGGTATTGCCGACATCCCCAAAGGCGCTGTTATTGCCGCCAATGAGGGACCCCTGAACCACCGCCAGATTGCCTGAGAAGGTGTTCACCCCCGAGAGGGTTTGCGCGCCACCGCCGACCTTGTTGAGGCTGCCAAAGCCGCTGATGACACCGGCAAAGTCCGCATCAAACGTGTTGTCGTTGCCGATGCTCAGCGTGGACTGATCAATATTCACCGCAGAGCCGGCCTCACCTGCGAGCGAACCGATGGTAACTTCAAAGCCACTGCCAGCCCAGTAAGGACTGAGAGTCGCACCGCTGCTGACGATGAAACGAGAATTCGGCGAGAAGGAGTTGTTTGATCCGGCATACAAGGTGCCCTCCTGCACCAGCGTGTTGCCGGTGTAGTTGCTGAAAGAGTCCGCAACAGAGCCGCCCCCGGTGGACGCTCCAAAAACGGTGTCTCCCGCACCGATTTTCACCACCGTAAGCGCCGCATTGCCAGTACCGAAGATCCCGGCAGCCTTGCCATCACGCAAGCCGACTCCGATGTCCTGAAAAGACGGCCCCGTCTGTGTGCCCGAGTCAAAAGTGATCGTCGCGGCAGTGTCGGAGGCGTTTTCGATGCCCGCCGTAGTCGACAGACCAGTCCCGCCAGTGAACAGGAAATTTTTGGTGAAAGTCATGCTGTTTCCAGCCAGCTGCAAGGTGCCGTAGTTGCGGAAACCGATCGAGCCGCCGGTTCCAAATATCGTCACTTCGCTCAGTCCGGCCTGGTCGCCGACACGCAGAGCGGCATTACGCCCCGGATTGAACGTGATGCCGTTGTCATTGCCGATGGTGATGATGCCGCTGTAACCAGAATTGTCTCCGCGCATCCAGACCGTGAAAGTCGCGTTGTTGGCCAGGGCTCCAGCATTGTTACCATCAAGGTAGAGGGCATTGGATCCGATGATATTCCCTGTTATGTCAAAGACCGTCTGCTGCACATGGCCTGTGAGGCTGGCATCCAGGTTGCTGGTGTCCTCATAATAGAAGCGGACATAGCTTGATGAACCGCTGCCCACGTTGATTTCATTGGTGAAATGAATCATGCCACCGGTGGGCAGATAGCCTGCAGCAATGCTGACCAGCTGCTTGATGTTATCCCGCACAATGATGTCACGGTTGACGGTCAGGTCCATGTTAGGTGCATCGATGCCAATGGTGTTGTTGCCGTAGAAGCGGTTTTCGATGCGCATCTGAATCGAGGAAGTCTGGACCCCTGTCGGATCACCAAAGTAAATCTTTCCGGTCGGGTTGAACATCGCGCCGGAGTTCATCTGCAGGCCGAGAAAGCCATCCTGGATGTCGAGATCCCCCGTCCATTCATGCAGCGGCGTGTAGAAGCGGAGGTTGCCGTCGCCCAGCTTGATGATGTTGCCGGTGCCCATGATGCCGCCCTCATTGGGATTGATGAGAAATTCGGAGTTGCCGGTGCTGCCGGCATCGCCATAGCGGTTGCCCTGGGTCTGGAAGGTCAGATCACCGATGATGTTGAGAATGCCGTCAAACGTGGGCTGACGCTGGGTGCTGCCGTCGAACAGAATCTGATCACCCGCCTGCTCCCCGATCTGGAACCACTCGCGGAAGCGCAGCTGCCCGGTGCGCGAAGCATCGCGAACCATGGAGAACTCAACCGTCACGTTGTTCTTGATGATGGTGCCATCCGCCCAGGACTGGGTGGTGCCGAATGGAACATACTGGGCATTGCTGTTGCCCTTGCCCTGGATGTCCACGCGCAGGGCGTTGACCCCGTCTCCGAGAATCGTCAGGCCGGTGTAATTATTCACCAACCCCAGCAAATCTTCCGTGGTGCTGTTGAAGAATCCACTGCGGTCGCCGAACTGAACGGTGCCTGAGCCCACGATCTGCAAGCCGCCGGCGTTGGGATTGTTCGTGCCGTAGGCGGCGATGATGTTGTTGACCTCCGAGGAGATCTGATTCGCCGCCCCACGGATGACCAGCGTGCTGCCTGCATCCGAGACGCTGATGATGCCGTTGTTGCCGCCGAGCGTGATGTTCTGCGTGAGCGCCGCGCTGGTGGCGCCGGTCTCCGAGTAGTTCAGCGTGCCGCCGTTGAGCAGGAAGCCGGAGGTGGAACCAAACGCCCCGACATTGTTGATCGAAACAACAGCCGATCCGGTGATGTGGGTGGCTCCGGTGTAGGTGTTTGCTGGGGTGTAGGATGTGGAGGAATAGGTCAGATCGTTGGTGCCGGCTCCGGTCACCAGTTTGGTGAGCACAAGAGTCGTTCCATTGGTGATGCTCAGAATCTTGGTGCCTGCGGCTATGTTCACCCCGCTCACATCCATTCCCGCCGTCAGTCCGGCCGTGCTGCCCACGGTGACGGTGTAGGAATTGTTCACCGTGGTGCTGCTGACCACAGAGCTGCTGACGCTGCTCGGTGAAGTGAAGGCCAGCTCGCCGGTGCCGGTGAACACGACGTTCTGCGCGCCCGTGATGCTGCCGTCAAAGTTGACCACGCCGGTGGCGTAGTTGTGGATCAGCAAGTCGATCCCGCTGCCGACGGTGGTCAGTCCCACGCCTGCGGCGATGGGGGTGCCCGTGGTGTAGTTGCTGGTGATGAGCAGGCCGCCTTCATTCAGAACGAGCGTGCCGCTGGTGATCGTGCCCGCCGCCGTGTTGAAGCGGATCGAATTCGTGGCAGCAGCGGTGAGCCCGGCGCTCTGGACGTCCGTCTGCAAACCGGTGCCGAAGCTGTCGGCCGAGTAGCCGGTGTAGGCGATGACGTTGCCCGCGGCATCCGTCGCCGCCCAGTCGGTGGCGAAGGCGGTGTTGGATGCATTGGCGCCATAGGTCGCGTAGGAGCCGATACGCGTTTTGCTCTTCATGGCCGCATTGGAGAAATTAATGATGCCACCAGCGATGGACTGGAAGTGGATGGTGCCGGCCGCTGCACGGGTGATGGACGTGCCCGCGATGCTGAGGGTGCCAAAATTGCTGACGCCATTGCCGATGACGGCGATCGCGTTGCCGCCCTGGTTGAGCTTGAGGCTGCCAAAGTTTTCCGTGAACGAGGCGGTGCTGCCATCCATGGCGAGGGTGCCGCCCGCGAGGGTGAGGTAGGCACCATTGCCCACACGACGGTTCAAGTTCGTGTCATAACCGGCCAGGGCGAGAATTCCGCCCATGACATTCACGCCTTCCACCGTGCTGTCTCCTGCACTGGAGCCGAGCAGATTGACCTGACCGCCGCCGAGCTTGGTGATGGAGGAACTCACAAGGCTGCCACCGTCCACCAGATTCACATTGAGGTTCACTGTGCCACCCGTGGCGGCAAACAAGCCGAGGTCACGGGTGTAAGCCGTGGTCGCCTGGGTGAAGAGGATGCTGCCGTCTCCGGTGCCGAAGGTCACCGTGCCGGTGGAGTTGACGCCGCCGAGGGTGGTGTTGCCGGTGGTGTTGCCTTCACCGTAAACGTAGTTGCCGGCAAGGTTGTCGGGATCACTGGTGTCCACACCGACCTGCCAGGACATCAGGTTGAAATTCGCACCCGCATTGAGCAGAAAGAAGGCCAGGTTTGCCGCGCCTCGGCCGCTGTCAGACGTGAGCGATCTGCCGCCCATCTGCAGGCCGATCATCGGATTCAAGGGAGCGGAGTTCACTGTGGAGGCGGCAGCAGCGGTGTAGAAATTGCCGTTGCCGGAAAAATAAAGAGAACCACGATTAATGTTGATGCGGCCTGCGGCGTTGTACTGCTGGCCGATCTGCACCGCTGATTCATCGTTGTTGGCGGTGACTTCCATGCGCAGAACCTGGGACTGGTTGAAGATGTCGATCGGGCCGGTGAGCGCACCTGCCGCATTGTCCTGCACCACGCCATTAAGATAAAGCAGGCCCCAGGCGCCGGTGTAGGTGCTGAAGATGCGGGAGTCAGTGCGGGCGCCGGAGCCAATGGCGGTGGAACCGCCGTAGATGTTTCCGTCGATGCTGGCAAGGCCTGTGGTGTTGCTGAAAATACGCGGGAGGAAGCTGCGTGCGTAGGCGGTGGCACCACCGGAGTCCACATTGTCAATGATGACATTGCCGGCCCAGACGGAATTGTTTTCAATCTGGAGGGCGGTGTTGATGCCGGCGAGCGCGCCGACGTAGAGGTCCACCCCGGTGATGCGCGAGCCAAGTCCTAGCACAAAGGTACCGTAGCCTGTCACGTTTACCTGCGAGCTGCTGCCGAGAGATTTGTCGTGCCGGGCGTAGATAGCGCCATAACTCACGGTGGTGAGTCCCGTGTAGTAATTGGGTCCGTTCAGGAACAGCGAAGCACCGCCGGATTTTACCAGGCCGGTGGCGTTCACGATGCTGGAGTTCATGTAGAAGTAGTTGTTGTCGAAGTCTGTCGCCCTGTAGGCGTTGATGGCGTCCGTGGTGTTGTAGTGCGCCCAGATGCTGCCGATGTTGAACTGAGCCTCCATGCCGTTGAAGTCCGTGGAACCACCGTTGAGGGAACTGCGGATGTCCATGTTGTTGTTCGCGTTGTAGGCGGCACCGTGCATATTCTGCGCGCCGGTGTTGTACATCTGAATCATGCCGGAGTTGATCCTGAGCGTTCCGCCGTCTGCGATGATCAAGGAAGTCCAGTTGCCGTTGCCATTGATTCCGCTGCCGAAGGATTCAGAAGCAAAAGTCAGGGAGTTGACGATCATGTTGATGCCACTGGGCAGCGCACAATCCGCAGCCACCGAGCCCAGCGTGAGGAGGGAGTTTTGGCGACTGGTAAATTCATTGACCCCGAGGCTGTCACTGGTCACACCGACGATCTTGAGGTTCTGATCAGCGCTGATGCCCTGGTCCTCCAGCTTGATGGAGGTCGTCTGCGCGGTGTCCGGATTTCCCACGACCTTGTATTCTGAATCAAGCAGCGGACGCAGAAAGTGGTCTCCCGCGCTGTTGGTGTCCACTGTCACCAGACGATTGGCAATGTAGTCTTCATTGAAGATGCTGCCCGTACCCGCCAGATTGAACCAGTTCGGGCGCACACCGCCAAAGAAGCCGACGGCGACGGCGGCGTTGCCATTGCTGCCATCCCCCGTGCCGCTGAGCGTGGGCAGCACGTCCACCTGAACCACGGCGATGTTTCCATTGGCATTGGACGGCACGGCGGCGTTGAAATTCTTGTCGGCAAAGGAGGTGCCGGGGTCAAGCAGACGCAATTGCACGCTGGTGCCGGGATTTCGCACGATCTCCGTGTAGTGGAAGCCGAGATACTCACCTTTCAGCACCGGTGCACCGCCAGCGAGCGTCGCACCCATGTCGAACTCGATGCCCAGCTGTCCGGCCATCACATTGGCCGTGCCCAGCTTTTCAATGCCGGAAAAGACGCCCGCAGGCCCTTCAAAACGCATGCGGATGTAGCCGTTGGTGTAGATGGGCATATCGTCTCCGAGACGGCTGCGGGTTTCATCCGAGCTGGTGTTGTCATTGTTCAAGCCAAGGAAGCTGTTTCGCTCCAGGGTCATGCTTGCCATGCTCATGATGCGCCCGGCGTCATACACGCGGACGGTCCCGGAGGCGTTGATGTAGCTGCCGGTGAAATTCGATTCGTTCGAATAGAAGCGGAATTCACCCTGGCCGATTTTGATGATGTTGGCGGAGCCGTAGGTTTCGCCGCCACCGTTGTTGAGGTAGATGTTGCTGCCGTTGCGAAGGTTGAAGACCGCATCACTGAGCACATTGATCTGACCGCGCAGATAATAGGCACGCGTGGTGCCGGTGTTGCCGGTGACGCTTTGGAAAGTGCCTCCGCCCTGGTAGCCCTGGCCGTCCAGCGTGAGCCACTCATAGAGGCCCACATCCGCGTTGGTCACATTCATCAACAGCGTGCCATTTGGCCCGATGTAAGTGCTGTCCGCCCAGCCGCCGTAGGTGCCCAGCGCATTAGAAGCCGAGGAGGCCAGACCGGCGATTTTGATGGTGCCGTTGTTGATCGAGGTCAGGGCGTTGTAACCATTGTACATGTTTTCACGCGCCGTGTTGTCCGGTGCACCCGTGAGCACCAAGGTACCGCCACCTTCGACAGCCAGACCACCAACGAGAGGACGGGTGAGTTCGATCGGATTGTCATCTCCGGGAATCAAATCGGTCACATCACTCGTGATGTAGCCGTTGATGGTCAGCGATTTGCCGGCGGTGATGTCAAAGGTCCCCGCACTCGCTCCAAGGAAGATGGTGCGCGCGCCATTCAGGGTGATGTCGTCAGTCACAGCCAGCGTACCGCCATCGATGTGAAGATTGCCGCTGTCGAGAATGGCCCAGATCCCTGCATTGCCGGTCCCGCCCGAGAGCGTGTTGACGTACACGCCGCTGGTGTAGCCGCTGCCCCCCGAATTGAGCGTCGTCGTTGTCACGTTCTGACTGCTGTTGGTGGTATATACTCCGGCCGCTCCAGAACCGCTGCCACCGCCGAGGAAGAAGAGCGCCGAATTCGTCTTGCTGGCACCATTGTTGGAGCCGTTGTTCTCACGCACCAGCCGGGCGATGGAGCCGCTGATGCTCCCCAGAGCCGACTCGCTGGAAATCTGCAACGTGCCTCCATTGATGTAGGTGTCTCCGGTGTAGGTGTTGTTGCCGCTGAGCACGGTCGTGCCGACTCCGCCTGTCACAAGATTCACCACACCAGCCCCGTTGTTCGTGATGTTTGCCGAGATGGTGGTAATGTCGGCACCGTAGTTGTGCAGCAGAATGTCACCCGCCCCGTTCCGGGTGAGCGTGCCGTTGGAGATGTTCACCGCCCCTGCCACTGCGTAGCTCACGAGCATGCCGCCGTTTTCCACGGTCAGGGTGTTCCCGCCGAGATTCAAATTCGCGGCCGCACCAAACTTGATCGAATTGGTGGCGGTGGCGGCGACAAAGTTCGCCGAGGTTGTCACCTCGGTGTTGTTGCCGCTGGCAAACGCGTTGACGTCATAGGCGCTGAAGGCCTTCACACCTGTGGTGCCTTCGCGTGCGGCCCAGTCGGTGATCTGTCCGAGCACATTGCCGTAGACCGCCCAGTAGCCGAAGCGTTCACCGTCCGTGGTGGTGAGTCCGGGGGCGGAGATGTTGATGACGCCGCCGCTGTTTTCCACGAATGCCATGGTGACGCCTGAAGCAGGATTCAGCGTGATGGAGGAGTTGATGTTCACCGTGGCATTGCCTCGCACAGCAAGGCGCGAGCCGCCAGAATTCAGCGTGAGATCGCTGAAATCCTCCTGGGCCGTTCCTGCCGTGGCATCCACAATGAGATAGCCGCCACTGAGCGTGAGCGCAGCACCATTGCCGACACGACGGCTCGCATTCACATCATAGCCGGTCAGCACCAGAGTACCACCGAGCATCTTGAGCGCCTCCACCGTGCTGTCCCCGGCGCTGGAGCCGAGAAGACGCACCGTGCCCGCTCCCACCTTGGTGATGGAAGAGTTTACGAAGCTGCCGCCGTCAAGGAAGTTGACCTTCATGTCCACCGTGCCGCCGCGGGCGGCATAGAGGTTCAGATTGCGGTTGTAGAGAGTATCCGCCTGAGTGAAGCGGATGCTGCCGGTGCCGGTGCCGAAAGTGATGGTGCCGCTGATGTTTTCACCGCCGAGGCTGGTGTTGCCGGTGGTGTTGCCAAAGCCGTAGTTGCTGTTGCCCAGGCTGTTGTCAGGATCCGTGGTGTCCACGCCCACATTCCAGCTGGAAAGGTTGAACGTGGTGCCGTCATTGTGCAGGAAGAACGAAACGTCCGCAGCACCAATGCCCACGTTGCTGTCGATCAGGGAACGTCCGCCCATCTGGAAGCCCGAGAGTTCGCTGTTCGGGTCCATCGCCAGTGCAGCCGCGTCGGTGTAGAAATTGCCGTCGCCCATGTAGCGCAGCACCCCGCGCACGATGCTGATCCGCCCCGCGGCGTCATACTGCTGGTAGAGATGCACGTTGGCAGTGTCGGTGGTCGCCGCCACTTCCATGCGCAGCGCATCATTGAGCGTATCCCCGCCGCTGAGGTTCACCGCCCCGGTGGATTTGTCCCGGATCTGCCCCATGAAGTCCAATGTGCTGTAGGAGGCACCGGTGTAGGTGGTGAACACACGGGAGGTGGCCTGCGCGCCTGGCATCACCACCGTGTCTCCGCCATAAAGATTGCCATTGATGTGGAAGACCGTGTTCGAGGAGGCAGCCTCAATGCGCGGCACAAAATTACGAGTGATGCCGCCGGCGCTGCCCGTCGAGTCCACGTTGTCGATGATCACGTTCCCACCCCACTCGGCGCCATCACCTTCCGCATAGAGGGCAAGATTGTTGCCGTAGAGCTGTCCGATGTAGAGGTCCACGCCCATGATGCGCGCATTGTTGCCCAGGATGAAGTTGCCGCCGCCGGTGACGTTCATCCGGGTGCTCAACCCCAGCGCCTGGTCATGGCGGGCATAGAGGTTGCCATAGTTCACGGTGGTGTCGCCGGTGTAGTAGTTGGCGGCTTCCAGAGTCACGCTTGAGGCGCCCGTCTTCGTCAAGCCGTTGCCACCCGTGTTGTAGATGCTGGTGCGGATGATCGCGGTCGTGTTGTCGCCATCCGTGTTGTTGTAGGCGGTGTTGCCCGAGACGTTGTACTGCGCCCACTCGCTGCCGGCATAGATGATCGCCTCCTTGCCATTGAAGTCGAGGTTCCCGCCGATGATGTAGTTGTTGATGTCGAGATTGATGCCCGTGTTTGAACTGTTGCCCAGCCTGTCCATCGTGCCCATGTTGGCGAACATCAGAACCCCGGAGTTGATCCTCAAGGTGCCGCCCTGAGTCATGAACAGATTCACCTGATTGCCGGCGCCGTTGACGTTGGTGGCGGTCGCATCGGTGGCAAAAGTCACCGAATTGGCCTCCACCACCGAATCCAGCGTGAGGATGGAGTTGACGCGGGACGTGAAGCCGTTGCCGATGGCGTCATCCGTGATGCCGACAAAACGCACGTTCTGATCCGCGCTGATGCCTGCCGTGGTGAGATCCAGCGGCCCGGCGGATGCAGCGGCGGTGCCTGCATCGTTGACGATTTTGTAGTCGGTGGATCCCGGCGCGTCCGAGAGCGGACGCAGATAGTACACCGGCGCACCTGTGATCGGATTGGTGCTCAAGACCGAAGTCATCAGGTAGCGTGAAGTGCGGTCCTCATCCCATGCGATGCCCGTGGTCGTGTTGAGCAGCGTCGGCCGGGTGCCGCCGAAGAAACCCGCGATGATCGCCGTGTTCCCGTTGGTGCCATCACCAGTGCCGCTGAGTGTGGGTGCATTGTCCACCAGCACAAGCGCACGGTTTGCCAGATCCGTGACTCCGGAGGAGATGTCCATGCCGGGGTCAAAGTTGCGCACCATGATGGTGGTGCCCGGATTGCGCACGATGTCGGTGAAATGCCAGGCCGCATAGTCACCTTGCAGACGCACCCCACCATTGATGACGTCACCGCCCAGGGCAAATTCAATGCCAAAGACGCCCCCGGTCACATTGACGACGCCAACCTTTTCCTCACCGGAGAACACGCCCGCTGCGTTTTCAATGCGCATGCGTGTGTAGCCGTTGCTGGTGATCACCAGATTGTCATTCAAGCGATCACGGAATTCATCGATGCTGGTGCTGCCGCCGCTGTACAAGAAGAACGAATTCCTGTCCAGCTCCATGCCCATCATGCCTTGGAGACTCCCCACCCCGGAGACACGGCTGGTACCGCTGCCGCTGAGGAAGCGCCCAGTCCAGTCCGGGGCATTGAGATAGAAGCCAAATTCATTGGCCCCGGTGCGGAGGATGTCCCCGCTGCCGTAAAGCGCCCCGCCAAATTCCCCCAGACGGATGTAGCCATAGGTGTTGCTGGCGAGGTTGAAGAGGGTCGGGCTGTTCACCTGCATCTGGCCGTTGAGCCTCACCACACGGCCGGTGCCGGTGGTCAGTACAGCGCCGCGGCCCTCATAGCCGGTGCCACCAAAGGTGAGCCACTCATAGAGGGAGGGATCAGATGTGGTGGAGAATTCCAGCGTGCCGTCCCCCCCAATGATCGTGCCGTCGATGAACGAACGATTGGTGCCCAGCGCCCCAAAGGCGGAGCTTCCAGCACCGGCAATCTTCAGCGTGCCATTGTTGATCCAGGTGGTACCGCCGTAGCTGTTGAACATGTTGGCGCGGATGGTGTTGTCAGGCGCACCCGTGAGCACCACCGTGCCCCCGCCCTGGATGATCAGATCGCCAATGTCGGGATTCCCATTGCTGGCAGGATCATCCGCGCCCCCAAGCTGATTGGCCGTGTAGCCGTTTGCCGCACTGATCTGGCTGATCTCGCTGGTGATGTAGCCATTGATGGTCAGGGTCCTGCCCGCTGCCACATCGAGGGAGGCGCCGTTGGCACCCAGGAACAAAGTGCGTGCACCATTCAGCGTGACATCCTGTGTCACCGCCAGGGTCCCGCCGTTAAAGTGGAGGTTTCCACTGTCAAGGATCGCCCAGACTCCCGCCGAATTTTCCGTCGTCCTGTTCGGGTCATCCAAGTTCGCCCAAACTCCCGTGGTGTATCCCGCGCCACCGCTGGTCAAGGATGTGGCGGTGACCACCGTGGTGCTGGAGTTGAAGGTGCCCACGGCAGCGGTCGTAGGAGCATTTGCCGTGGTGAAAACGATGGATGCATTCGTGTTGGCGGAATAAGCGGCCGTGCTGGAGGAGCTTCCGTTGCCGCCGTTGCTGACTCGGGTGAGGTCAACAATGCTGCCATTGATGGCGCCCAGATTGCTTTCGCTCGAAATGCTCAGCACACCATTGTTGAGGTAGATCTCACCGGTGTTCGTATTGGCTGCGGTGAGGATGGTGGTGCCCGTGCCCCCCAGGACAAGGTTCACCTTGCCTGCACCACTGTCCGCGATGGTCGCGCCGATGGTGAACAAACCTGAGCCGAAATTATGGATCATCAGGTCGCTGACAGTGCCTGCGCCGCCAAGATTGCCATCGAAGGTGCTCGTGAGCAAGCCGCCGCTGATGCTGCTGGCTCCGCTGTTGTTGGAAGTGATCAGGATCGCCCCGCCGCCAAGCGTCATCGTCTGGCCGTCCAGCGTCAGATCCACGGGCGCATTGATGCGCAGGTTGTCCGGGGCCGCTGCTCCGCTGAAGCTGACGTCACTGGTGACGTCCACCGTGTTGCCGCTGACGAAATCACTTTCGGCAGTTCCGGTCACATAGCCGTCGAATGCACCGATGGCACCTGCAGCCCCGTTGCTCGCGAAATCGGTCACCACACCAGGAGTGGTGCCATAAGTGGCATAGGACATGATGCCTGTGTTGGTGAGTCCCGTGCCCTGCAGCGTGATGACGCCGGTGCCCGAACCGCTCTCGGTGAAGCGCAGCGTCGCTCCCTGGTTTTTGGTGAAGACAGCCGCAGCCGCACCCAGGTTCAGCGTGTCGGTGCGCCCCGCACCGGCGATCACGCTGATGCCGGATTCACCATTGAGCAGGCGGAAGTTGCCCGTGAGGTTCTCCGTACGATTGGCCACTGTATCTCCGATGTAGGTCAACGCACCACCCCCAAACAAGACCTGTGCGGTGGTGACGCCAAAACGGTTGTCTCCCAACAGGCTCCCGCTGCTTGGGTTCGCCTGCCAGACTGCCTCACCTCCCATGAAGTTCCAGCGCTCCACGGTGGAGGCGCCGACGGCGTTTGCATTGAAGATCACCGTGCCTGGGCCGATGACGGATGCGCTGGAGTTCACACTCGTGCCATTGTCAAACAGACGCGCGTTGACCACCGTACTGCCACCGCGTGACTGCAGGAAACGCAGGTCACGGTCTCCTCCCTGGTTTTCAAAATAGAGGGTGTAGTTGGACGCCCCGTCCTGGGAACCGATGTAAACCGTGCCGCTGGTGTTTTCACCGCCGATGCTGATCGTGCCGTCGCGGTTGTTGTTGTACACATAAATCTGGTTCGACCAGTTCAGCACCTGACCGTCCTTCGTGAGCAGCAGATGCGTGTGGTAGGTGTTGGTTCCGGCACCATCCGCACCCAGCGCCAGACGAGTCCAATAATCATTGCCCTGAATGAGCGCATCCGCCCCGTCGGTGAGGAATCCGGTGCCGTCATTGCCCGCGGCGTTCGGATCATACAGAATGCGGAAGTAGCCCCGGTTGAGATCCATGCGCCCAGTGGCATCCCATTGCTGAAAGACATTCACATTCCCCTCATCATGCCCCGTCATCTGAAAGCGCAGTGAGTGATTCGCATCCAGCCGGGTGGAGGAGTCCCCGGTGCGGTAGATGGAGGTGATGGCGGCGTTTGCAGGGTCCGTTCCCAGATGACCTGTGGCAACGTCACGGAACTGGCCGCGCAGATTGAAAGTGTAGGCCTCGCCGAAATTGGTGGTGACAATGGGAGGATCAGCGTAGGCGTCACTGTCCGTCAGGTTGGCGTTGTTGTCGGTGTAGATGTTCCCATAGACCGACAGCGTCCCGTTGTTGCGGGCGGTGATGGTGTAGGACTGAAATTCTGAACTGCCCGCAGCGTCCGCCACATCCAAAATCACATCCCCGCCCCAGGTGCTGTGGGTCGCCCCTTCAGCCCGCAATACGGTGGCAGATCCTTGAAACGTGTTGGTCGCACGCAGATTGATGCCGCTGATGTTGGTGCCGTACTCAAGAATCAATGCCGAGTTTCCGCCCAGCTGCACTTCGCGGCCGATGCCCCCCGTTCCCAATGCCCCTGTATGCCGCACATCCAGCGCTCCCTGGTCGCTGCTGTAGATGTTGCCTGTGAAGGTGTTCCAGGTGTCCAGATACAGTGTGTTGCGCCCCGTCCTCACAAAATCAGTCACA
Source organism: Prosthecobacter sp. (assembly GCF_049294395.1). Taxonomy (GTDB): domain Bacteria; phylum Verrucomicrobiota; class Verrucomicrobiia; order Verrucomicrobiales; family Verrucomicrobiaceae; genus Prosthecobacter. The sequence continues at coordinate 43,119 of NZ_JBAQCR010000445.1, read as the reverse complement.
TTCACAATGTGAGAACGAATGTACGAGCTGTTCCCCGTCATGAATTCATACCAGTTCACCGAATCACGATCGAGGTCATGCCAGAGAGCATTGGAATTGATCAACGCCACACCGCCGTTCATGTCGAGGAACCCTCCTCGGATCACTCCTTCCATGTTCGCATTGTTGGACTCGATGAAGCTGGTGAAGTTGATGACACCCGAGTTGATCTTGAGCGTTTTTCCCTGCTCAATGATGATGTAATCCTTGGTGGACGTCCCCACCACCTGTGAGGATGCCACGGCATCAAAGCTCACCGTCAGCGAGTTGATGGCGGTGTCCGTTGTCACATTGCGGCCCGAGTAATTGTTCACGTCGCCGTAGTTTTCCACCCCGGTGACAGGAGCGATGTAGCGATTGACGAGCCAGTTGGTGCCAGCGGTCGGATTCAGCCCGGTGTCATATTCCGCAGCGGTGAGCGGACGCAGAAAACCGCCGTCGAGGGTCATGAGTCCCGTGCCGCCACCGCTGTACATGTAGCTGCCCTGCACGGATTCCAGCGGCCGGGTGTAGCTGCCGATGGTGGGCGTCTGCAGAGTGGGGACCACACCGCCAAACACTCCGACCACGATGTTCTGGGAGGTGGTGCCAGGCGCATTGGCACCGACAGTGACGAGGCCGGTGCTGTCATTGATGGCAATGCGATCATCGCCACCTCCGATGCCCCAGGTGTGGGACGGGTTCGTGTCGTAGATTTTGAGCACCCCCCCGTTGTTGCGCGTGAAGGTTTGGAACGAACCGTCAAAGCGGCCACCCGCACGGGTGTCCAGATAGAGCACGCTGGTGCCGAAATCCGCCACCACATGGCCGAAGTTTTCATGATTGGTGACTGTGGGATCCGTTTCCAGCAGCAGGTAGCCATTGCGCAGATTGGTGAAGCCCGCATCATTGAGGCGATCGTCGTTGTTCACGCTGGCATAGACCGCGTTGTCGGAGTTGTTCAGCAATGCCAGCGATCCCCATCGCGTGAGCGTGATGGAGTTTGCATGGTTGAGGCTGCCACCCGCACCCGCCAGAGACATGTTGAAATAAACCGATCCAGCCTGACCACCGTTGCCGCGATCAAAGGAATTGCTGATCCAGCGGCCGGTCGGCTGCTTGATGAGAACGTCTCCGTTAAAATTCGTGCTGTTGCCCGTGACACGCAGTTCACGGGAGCCTCGGACTGTGAACCCCGTGCCGGCGTTGCCTCCGGTCATGTTATCAAACACACCGTCAAACTCCGTCACACCCGGGTGGTCGAAGATGCCGGTGGTGCTGTTGTAACTCCCGGAGCCGCCACTGAGGTCAAACAAGTTGCCATTGCCTGTTGCATTTCGGCCAATGCCCCCGCCGACGAGATTGATCGTGACGTTCGTGAAGATGTGGTCAAACGTCCGTCCCACCTCCCCGTTCCCCTCACGCTGAAACACCCCGTTGTTAAAATTGAAGATCATGCTGTCAAAGCTCAGCGTCTCCTTCGTCTGCTCTGCCAGGGCGCCTGTTCCGGTGACACTCTCACCCCAATAGGAACCGACTGAAAAACGCGCATCAATCACCGCATTGCCTTGGAGGGCGGTCTGGAAGATGTTATTGCCAAAGAGATCACCCGTCGTGCGGCTGCCATTGGCCAGGTCAAGGTTGTCATAAGGATTCCGGTTGTAGGCCAGGTTCACCGTCAGGCCGTTCAGATTGATCCCTGTCGATGTGCCTGTCCCACTGATCAATCCACGGGATTCGAAGCGAACCTCCCCTTCATTCACCGTCAGTGATGCACCGTTCGCATTCAACACGTCCACCCCGCGAATGATGAAATCACCGGCGCCGATCTTCGTCAGATTCTTGCCGCCAAAATCCAGAATGGGCGCGATCCCTGCCGTGCCCGCAGTATTGAGACGCCGCTCCAGCACGATCGTTCCCTGCGAATCCAGCACCGCATCATCCGTGACCACAAGGTGGGACAGGAATGCTGTGCCCGCCGTATTGCGCAACGCGCCAAGACCGTTGGGCCCACGGCCGGCGATCATGAATATTTCCGTGTCGTCGGACTGATAGTTGAAATCCTGGTCGCGCAAATCAATGCCGCCCTCGCCCATGGCGATGGTCTCATTGCCCACCCCTCGGGCACCGGCTGCACGCGGGTTCGCCTCATAACGCAGCAGCCCCGAATCCACCACCAGCTGCCCTGCAAAAGAATTGCTTCCATTGTTGAGATACAGATAGTTCAAAGATCCATCCGCACCAGGCGCGGACACATCACTGAATTTGATCGTCACCTGACCTGCGGTGCCACCGGAGATGACGCCGGTGAGGAGCAGTCCCTGGCCGTTGGAGATGTCGAAATTCGTGATGTCGAGCTCATTGTTGAGCACGATGGCGGAGGAGATCGTGTCATTGCCACCGCCGTCGGTTTTGGTGATCGTCGAAATCCCGCCCGAAGAATTAAATGTCAGCGTGCCGCTTTGAATGGTGTAACTCTGCCCGCCTGAACTGTCGCCGATGCTCAAATCCCCCAGTGTCACCGGCACATCCAGCGTGATTGTGCGATTGGCGGAAATGTTGATGGTGCTGAAGTTCGCAAATGCGTCCTGGCCGCTTGGGTAATCAGTGCCGCCGTCGAGGTTGCCCCAGTTGGTGGTCAGGCTCCAGTTGCCATTGTTGTTCAAGGTCCAGTTGCCGATGGAGCTGTGAGTCTGTGCGTTGACGCGCCCGAGCAGCGACAACACCAAAATCCCGATCAGCAACGCCAGAAGCGAGCGCCCGACCCGCGGTGCCTGCACTCCAGCGCCGGAGTGGAAATTAATGCCGTGAAAACGGTTGTCATGGGGTATCATTGCTTTCATGAATGGGGGGTGGGTTGGAAGGGCTGCCGGGCACAGCTCCGTTATTACCCGCTCATTCTGACTGAATGATTTTTTCTGCCTATTGGGGTCGTGGCTTGTGCATCAATGCAGTTTGTCCGTGCCCTGAAATACACCATCGGAATACATTCATCTGAAGCATTTGCTTATGCTTCTAAAACCGGATGGTTTTGCCTCTTAAACCCGGTTGAATTGAAGATTATCTAACGTTGGATTCATGCGAGTTTCTTTGGCTCAGCCAATGAGATTGAGGCACCTGTCATCAAAACCCACTGCTCCATATCCGCGCCCCGCATGCATTCATTTTCACCGCCTGCATTTGTCTTTCTTCCCTGCCGAAACAATCAGTTCCCGCATCTCGCTCATGCCATTGCCAGGCTTTCCTTCGTCATTCTGCTGCTGGTTTTCTTTGCCAGCATGCGTGCTGGCGCTGAAGACCGCTCTGCTCTTCCTCAGAATGAGCTTTACTCCTGTGCCAGCGGCCCCTGGGGACGAGTCAGCTACTATTACTTCTATCTCGAAGCACCCGACTATGTGGTGGAGAAGTTCCCGCTTCCCAGCACGACCACGAAGTGGGTTTTTGACATCACCGAGTTCGATCAAATCGAGACTCTGCTCAAAAGCGCCGGAATGCCTCAGGAGAGGCTTGATCAGATTCTGTCACCAAGGCGCGTGGTCAAAGACTCGCAGCATGCCTATGTCTTTCCCTCCGCCACCGACTTGGAAAATCTGACCCCGGAAAACAGAGCGATCATTTACACCCACCTTGCACGCAGTCCGGCCAATGCATTCCAGTATTCACCGGTGTTCTTTTTGACAGATTCGGTGGAGGAATGGGCCCGCGAATCCGGACTCTCCGCCTCAATCATCAGCAAGATTTCAAGCCTGTCCTACAAGGCAGGCAACGCGCTGGTCTTCTCTGACATACCACTGCTGCTCAGTCAGGCTGAAAACGTGGCTGAAGCGCGCTTTATCATGCGCAAGCTCACACGCGTGCGCACGCTCATGGCCCAGCTGGAGCTCTCACAGGATGACTCCATCCCAGACCTTCTGAACTATTGGTCCACCGGTCTTGGCCTGCGTCAGAAAGAGCTGGAGCCGCTGATGCGCGCCATCCTTCAAACCAAGGGTCTCTCGCATCTCGACATCCTTCATCTGATGCCGCCGCTGCCACGCAAACTCCTCTACACCTATCCGGACATCAGCTACACCGCCGAAGGGCGCCTGCCCGACTGTCATTGGACGAGCTTGAATTTTTTCAACCTCAATCCCCAGCCTTTCCTGCTGGACACACGCCTCGCCACCAGCCTGTTGAAACAGGATTTCGACAAGGTGGAGCCCCCCTACCGCTACGGTGACGTTCTCATGTTCATCACCCCGGACGGCCGCGCCGTGCATTCAGCCACCTATCTGGCAGACGACATCCTGTTCACCAAAAACGGCTCCAACCTGCTCACCCCATGGCTGCTGATGCGTCTGCAGGATCTTTGCAAGCTCTACGACGTTGCGCCCGGCAAGGTGCGCATCGTCGGCTTTCGGCACAAAAAATAGCCGCAGCTCAGCCTTGTCCGAGCTTGCGCGACTCCACCCAGCGGATGGCAAAGCGCGTCACCGCAGCACCATCCTCCAGCTTCATTTTGGTGCGGATGTTCATCCGGTGCACATCCACTGTTTTGGGGCTGATGCGCAATGACTCGGCAATTTCATGCGTGCCGCGGCCATCCCCCATCATTTGGAATATTTCGAACTCTCGGTCGGTCAGTGCATCCAGCCCGCCCTCCATGCGGGGCTTGGTGCCGCTGGTGTACGCTTTGAGGATCTGCTCTGAGACCACGTCACTCAGCCAGCTTCCACCGGAGGCCACTTTCCGCAGGGCCGCTTCATAGAGATCATAGCCCATGTTTTTCATCATGTACCCTTTGGCACCTGCCTTGAGGGCTCGGTGGGCATAGTAGGCCTCGTCATGCATCGAAACGACCAGCATGATCAAGTCTGGATGCACTGAATGCACGTCCTTGATGAACTCCAGCCCGTTGCGGTCCGGCAGGGTGATGTCCACCAGCAGGATGTCCGGCATGTCAGACTCCACCTTTTCCAGCGCCGTCTTGCAGTCCGCCGCCTCCCAGCAGCATTCGAAATCCGGCAGACTGTCGATGAACACCTTCATGCCATTTCTCATCATCGTGTGGTCGTCCAGAAGCGCCACACGTTTGCGCGCTGCGCCATGGGTTTCTGGAGTTTTGGGTTGGGAAGTGCTCATGTTGGTTTGAAACTTGATATGTCAGCGGCTTGCAAGTGGCATTTCACAAATTGCCAGCGTCCCGCCCTCCGCTACTTCACGCGGTTGAAAGGTCAGAACGGCACCCAAGGCATCCACCCGCTGGCGCAGCATGTACAATCCCATGCCCTTGCTCCGCGCGCCTTCCACCGGTTTGAAGCTCACCCCGTCGTTGGAGACTTCCAGACGCAGACAGCCCATGGCAATCGCCAGCCTGATGTCCACCCAGGTTGATCGCCCATGCTTCGCCGCATTCGTGGCCAGCTCCTGCACGATGCGATAGATGAGCGCCGCTTCCTCTGTCTTCAAAACATCCGAAACCTCTTCGCACTCAATGTGGCAGCGGATGCTAAAAGCACGCTCCAGGAATTTGCGCAGGTCGTCCAGTGCGTCCGGGAGCTCCTGCGGCCTGACCGCCACGGGAGCCAGCCCGCGCGCATAGCCGCGCGTGAGTTCAGAGGCCTCTGCCAGCTCGCGCGCCACGTCAGCCGCCAGCGTGGACTGCAAATGCCCCTCACGCTTCAGAATGCCGCCCAGCACTCCGCTTTTCAGCTGAGCGGCAGCCAGACGCTGGCAGACATCATCATGCAAATCCTGCCCAATGCGCCGGCGCTCGTTTTCCGCCGTCTCGATCAGATACTTTTCCATTTCCTTCTGCTCCGTGATGATGCTCGCAATGCCGGCCACCTGAAGCTTTCCAGATTCTTCCCCATGCCTCATGGTCGAAAAACCACGGCAGCGCAGCCATTCGGTTCTGCCACTGACATTCACACGAATTTCGATTTCAGCCTCACCGGCGGCACTGCGCAGGCGGCGCAGCATTCTCAGGGCCACGCTGCGGTCTCTGCGCGCCACCGTTCTCAGCCAGTCCCAGTGATGGTTCATCAAAGCGGACACCGGCCGGGCGAAAAGCTCCGCATAGGCCTTGTTCACATAGACCGGCGTTTTGGGATCCGGCGGTGCCACCCAAAACACATCCTGCATGTTTGAGGCGATCTGCCTGAAGCGCCATTCCGAATCCTGCAGTTTGATCGTGGCATCGGCAATGCTCCTCGAAATCGTCTCCAGTTCATCGCCCCCATCAATGGGTTTGAGTATCATCTCATCTGGACCGATGTGCTTCGTCTGTTCTACGATCAGTTTCACACGCTCTGTGACCATCAGCCTCAGCAGCGACCACAGCAGCAGGCATCCCCCGGCAAGCAGGCATGCCTGGACCAATGACTCATGCATGGCGTGGCTCACCGCCGCCGCAAAGACCGCGCTCAAATCATACTCCAGAATCACGAGCCCCTGGCTCATTTCCCCTATGACATCCCGAAATGGGAAAATCGCGGTCAGTCTTCCGTTCTCCAAATCTTCATCGAGCACCCCTTCCGGCCTCTCTTTGGATTGCTTGATCACAGCCGGCGAAACACCCAGCGGGCAGGACCACAGGGAGACTCCGCGCCACTGTTTCCGCGTGGCGTTACGAATGATGTCCTTCCCGTCCACCACCACTCCAAGTCTGAGGTCCGGCTGGACCGAGGCATAGCTGATCGCCAGATCAGCGGATTGAGGAAGCCGCCTTCTGAAGAAATGCTGTGACAAGCCGGCCAGCCGCGTCCCTTCCTGGTAGGCGTCCAGACGCACCTGCTGCACATGAGACTTCACATCCCGGTCATATTGCCTCAGAATGGAAATGCCGATCAGCAGCAGGCCAAAAGCGAAGACCAGCGCTGAGAGTCGGAACTGCAGGGATTGAAATATCATGGCCTGCTTCTTTCGACAAAGGTTGGGTTGAGCAGCGGTTCCATTTTAAATCGATGCGTTATCAAGTTCTCCCGCCGCATGTCTGCTGCCATTGTTTTCAGGCACTTCGCAAGCTCTCCGCTCACTGGATTCATCAGCCGCAGGTTCTCCTCCGCATCCGGCGCATGAATCAATTTTACAGCCCTGTCCCACTGCCCCGGCGTCAGGTTCTCACGACGCAGCATGACATCCAGTCCTTCTGCACCCGCATCTATTTCCCCTGATTTTAAGACATGTTTGAGATGAGATGACACCAGGGTTTGAACCTCCTTTGAATAGGTTTTAAGAGCATCTTCACTGACCACCAGCACCCGGCTGAGCTCCAGTCCCACCTCTCGTGAATCATACAGCACCACGGCCCCCTTGTCTCTCAGCCGGAGGCTCCATGGGTCCGCTGTCACCACCGCATCCAGATCTGTGTCATCATACGCCGTTTCAGTTTCCGCCTGGTTCAGTGGCACCACCTGAATGTCCTTCATCGACATGCCGTTCTTTTTCAATGCATGCAGCAGCAGGTGCTCGCCTGAAGATTTCAGCTCCACGCCCACTCTTTTTCCCCGAAGGTCAGAAATGCTTTTCTGGCCTGGGTGCCCCAGAATGGTGTCAGAGCCGGCGGAAATCCCCAGCACTAAAACCGCACGCGGCCTGGCACCGTCATCCTCCAGTCGCAGCAGTTCATCCAACGTCACGATCGCCGCATCCGCCACGCGCAGGCGAAAGGCCCCGGTGGCTGCGGACGACCAGGACATTTCCACAAAATTAATCTTCTCATTCTGCAGTTTTCTCGACTGCGTCGCCATCAACATCGCCTCCATGCCCGGCCAGATATTAACCGCCACAGTGAAGGATTTTTTATCTCCGAACGAAGGCCAGAACACTCCGGCAATGCACAACACCCCCCCCAGAATGAAGGTCGGAAGCAGTTGATATATCGCGTTTTTCTTCATTTCCTTCATGATCTTACAAATTTGAAAGGCAAACAAGAACCGGATGAATTTCCTTTTTCCGTACCACCCAGAGGGTCCTTCTCAATCCCGCTCATGGCGGCCCGAGACTTGGTAGCATCAAAAAATCCCCCTTTGCCATACCAGCCTTGAGACAGGAGCAGGTGCATCACAGCAACACAGTCACCACATGACAAGTCGGACAAGGCAGAACGAAAAAAGTGCTCCCGGTGGGATTCGAACCCGCAACCAAGGGATTATGAGTTTGTTTTTGCCAGCTAAACGATGCTCGGTCAAATTGCACCACAATGCACCATAAAAGACTGGTGATGAGATTTCTGTGTGAGATTTAGAGTCGATTCATGTCGATTTTTGTGCACTCTTGTGAGTTCTGGATTGCCCTATAATTGCCCTAGGCGTATGGGTAGGGCAATCGTGAATTCCAAGGAGCAATCAACAAGGGCGAACTCATTCCACCTCCTCAAGCAGAGTGGCAGTCGCTACTTCAGCATGCGGGTGATGCACCTTGGTAGCCGTCGCAGATTCACCACGGGTGAGAGCGCTTTGAAGCAGGCGCAGGCGAAAGCGCGTGCCATCATGGCGGACATTCAGAGTAAGGGGTTTGAGGAAGCAGTCAGACTTCATGCGCGCCGTCGTGACGAAACCCCGAGCGATCCAACGCTGAATGAATTTGGAGATCTCTACCGCAAGGTGGCCAGCGGATTTGACCAGCGGCCGGGGAATACCACCGCTGAGCGCTATATCAGGTGTCTTGCCAGAATTGGCGAATCTGGGGGTGTGAATCGGGTTTCAGCCATTACGCCCGAAAAGATTGAGGGGTTCAAGGAGAACTATCTGCGAGAGGCACGTAGAGACGGGCGCAGCGAGACTAGCATGCGAACGACGCTGAATGGAGTGCTGCGTAATGCCGCTGCGCTCTTTTCCGCTCAAGCCCTGCAGGCTTATCGGCGTTTGGGAATGAACCTGGAGAGTCCGTTCAAAGGGAGCCAAATACGCGGTGTCCGAATTGCTTCGTATTCACCGCTGCCACGCGACATGATTCAGCAGATATGGACGCGGTCTCAACTCCTGCGTGATGGAGATCCTTCTGCATTGCCAGTGGATGAATCCCTTCCCCCACGTGAACAGATCGACTTTTCTGAACCTCATTGGGATGCGTACGTGCTGCTCCTTCTTGAACTCGGGTTAGGGCTTCGCCGCAATGAAGCAGACAAGGCGGAGTGGAGTTGGTTCAATAGCGATTCCAAGGGGCGGCAATTCATTGAGGTGCGCGCCACAGATTATTTCCTGCCGAAGTCCAAGCAGTCCCGTATCGTCCCCGTTGAGGAGGCCCTCTGGGTTGCCCTTAAGGCAGCCAAGACGGACGAGAGATTTGTGGTCCAAGGGGGCGTCCCTCGTACTCGCGAATCTTGCAATGAGACAAAGTCTGCCGTTTACCGATGCGACCGTGGGCACCGGGTTCTGGTTCAGTGGCTCCGCGAGCAAGGGGTTGACGATCCGAAACCCTGCCATCGCCTGCGCAAGGAATTCGGTTCCTATGTCTCTACCACCTTCGGCCTGTTTCACGCACAGCGCTTTCTAGGTCACAGCAGCCCGAACGTGACGGCAGCCTATTATGCTGGCCTGACCGACATGCCGGTCATCAGCCCCTCGCTAATGGGGCAAACACATGAGCGCCACTGAACCACAAAATAGCAGCCAAGCTTCCAAGTCTTCCGGCGCTTCCGAGTTGATGGCATACCGTCGCGCTCAGATCGCAGCCACACTCATGGCTCAGCGTTTGCAGCACTTTAAAAGTGCTGGTCTTCCTCGTGATCTGTCGGACCCGATGTGGGATTTGGAATTCGAGGGAGCCAGTAAGCGTGCTGAGATGATGATTCGTAGCGCGCTAAAGCGGGATCACGATGTCCACGCTTATCAGGTTTTCAAGGAAGGACAGGTGTTCACGGCCGAAGAGATCGCTAACGAACTCAAGAGTGTTGGCTGGAAAGGGCTTTCATCCAAAATACCCGTGGAGAAATTAATCGTTTCTCTCAAAATCCAGATGGAAAGTCATTTTGGCGACATGAGCCATGAAGCCATTCCAGAAGTGGCACCCGCAGTTCGGCGGTTCATGGGCGTTATAAAGTGGCTGAGTAAAGACCCCAGCCTTCTCAGGTCATACCCATCTCTGAAGGATGCCGTTGACGGCTTCATTGCAACTGCAATCGATGGCGGAGCAAATGGAGAATCAGTGTTGTCAGCGGGCGAATATTTTTATGAAAGTATATCAAACAGTAAATTCCTACAGTGGTGCTTTCCGTTTGAAATTTCAGGGAACAACGAGGTCCGGCGATATCGACCACATGAAATATTCCGCTTTGCATGTCAGCATGAATGGTGTCCCCGCGAACTGACTTATCACCTTTCGAAATTGGAACCTGAGTTCATCCCTTACCCAGAAAAAGGTCTCTGGCTCTCTAAATTCGCAGCGTTCGAAATGCAGTTCAGCCTGTCTTGTTCGGATCTTGCCGATACCGGAGGAGATGCTGAAGAAAGCGACGAAGTGAGAGATGTTCCGGACGAGGATGTGCAGCATGGTTAGGCGGCGTCTACGGTTCGGAACTCAAGATCAAGCCAAAGAGCAATCCATTGGTCTCTTACGCAGAAGGATGGCGACAAAGGCATCCCCGAATTGATTCCCGGATAGGAAAAAATGAATCAATGATTCGTAATTTTCACAATGATGTGAGTAATCTTCGAGGTCTATTTCTCGCCTGATCCTAGTTGTGGACGAGTTATTAGAGAGTCACGAAATCGCCATTACGCCCAGGAAGTCGAGTCATTTGCAAGTCAGCCGACAGTCGGTTTAACATGCTGTTAATCAATGGTTTGAACATATTTTGAAGTAGTGCTTTTCTTCTGCATGGCACCAGAGGAATCTCACATCGTCAATTCGATCCACAAGAAGGAGCGTCTTGCGTTTCGCTTGAAAGAGGTGTCAGCAGCAATCGGGGTCCCAGTGTCGACGCTTCGAACTATGATCAGACGTGGCGACATCAACCCGGTGACGGCGTTCGGGGCGTGGCTAATCACGGCGGCTGATTTGGAGCAGCTGATGACGCGCCGCCTCCGGTAGCAAATCAGGGCAATTTGCGAAATCGCAATCCACTCCTACCACCATTATGCAGACTGAACGATTCACACCGGGCTTACGCGGCAACAATCCCGATTATCGAGAGCCTAAAATGGATAAGTCCCGCAATCCCAAGAAGGACGATACTTCCGCTGAGCAGGTTTTGCCGGTGCTCCACACCAGACCCACTGGAAAGCTCAAAGGCTTCATGGTCATCTCGGAAATGATTCTGCAAAAGTACGGACAAGAGGCCGCCACGGTCATGGCCCTGCTCAGCAACACAGCCACAACCTGGCAGGCCACCACCAAGTGGGTGTCAGACGAAACTCAAATGAGCATGAAGCGAACCAAGAAGGCGGTGCAGAAACTGGTGCTCGCAGGCTACATCACGCGCATTCCGGTTCGTCTTGGGGGTAAGTTGCACGGTAACATCCTGCAGTCGTCTGCTGAGGGTAACATCAAGCAGCTGGTGCGATCAATCGTGTCCTACAAGGTAGAGGAGGACACCAAGGAGGCAGCCACGCGCCAGGTGCGCAAACGCGCCGTCCGATGGAACCACAACAGCAGCCGGGAAGAGTCAACGAAGCGCAAGACACGGCGCCGCAGGGGTGGACGAGGAGATGTCTGCAATGCCGAGCAAACAGCCGCAAATGGTCGTTTTTCAGGAGCTTCTCTTCAGGGGTATACTGATACCATCACCCCTGAAGGCGCTCCCCTTGGAACCCCTATAATGTTAACCCCAGAGGAGAAGGGTAAAAATGAACCCCAAAGCCCCTTGGCATTCGCCAAGGGAGTCTTTTCTGAATTTTTAATCAGAGCAGATGGTGTTGTCATTCCCCGGGTTGCTGATCCCACCGCCCGCGCTCAGATGATACTCACGATCCTCAACGACGAGGAGGAAAAGGAATGCAATCCACTGACCCCGGGGGAAGAGGCGCAGCTGCTGGGTGTGGTGGAACGCGAATTGGTGGAGCAGGTGACCTCCATCGAAGAAAACAACAAAAATACCGTGGACGAGGCTGACTCAGGCGGCGTTTCGGTAGATCCCAATTTCCTGATTCCCCGGGAACTAGAATTTAGATCCTACGATCTGCGTGCTGTCCGGCACGCCCGTGGCATGTGGGGTTATGGGGAACTTTACCAAAGTCCGTGTCTGTGGGATGCTGCACAACTGCACTCCCCCCGGTTCTTTCCAAACCGTGTTGTCACTACCAACAACATCATTGCGCGTGCCATGCTCGCTCCGAAGTTTGCTGTCACTTACAAGGACGATGCTGATTACGACGCCCGGACAGCCAAGTATGCTTCGTTCCACGAGGGTTTCCAAGTGTTCAACGGTTTCATCCCAAGAAAATTGGAAGACAAACGTAACGCGGTGTTTGAAGTGTTTTCCCACGAGGAGGATGTCGAACTGGGACTCGAACACATCCCGTTGCAGGAACTTCGGGGAGACGGTGCCCACTTGTGGCTGCATACCCATCGTGTCGGCCTCGTGTTCCTGTCCTGTCTTCGCGATCCCGCGACCGAACTAACCGAAGCGTTGGCGTACAAGCTTGTTCGCAAGTTGCGGAAGGGGTCAGTGCTTCCCGAGGATATTTTCCGCCTCTGGATACCTGCACATCACGGCATTGGCTTGCTAAGCGCCGAGGCGGCCATTGAACGGCTGTCCTGCAAAGCGTTCAAACGGCTGGAGACCGAAGACGCCATAGCTAGCTACTGGACAGCTGCGAGACGCATGAACGACTCGAACATGCTGGTGTGCCCGCCCGTGCATGGCGGCGAATTCAGCTTCTGGAAAGAGCGAGAGATCTACGACACCGATCTGCTGGAGAGCCTGCTTAATGCAGGTCTTACCAAGCTGGAGTTGTTCAACAAGGTGAGCGCGCAGGGACATGGCAAGGTTCTTGACGCACTCTACGCCTGTGGAGTGGACGCCTATACCCCCGGATCGTTAGAGCTACGGGATCACTTCGAGAACCTGGCTGCAGTGTGGCTTCGAGCCAAAGTGGACGGCGATGCCGAGGCGAGTTTAGCTTTGGAGCGCTGGGGTGCAATGAAGCAGCTCAAGCGTTGGACGATGTGTTATGATCACGGGCGTGCATGGCTTACCAGAGTGCATGAGGCTTGGGAGTTTGATAATCTGCCGGATGTGGCGGAGATGATTGGTTGGGATTCACACGCCGAGTGGGAGCAACTAGCCGATTTACGACGCTATGCCATGCGCAAGTCGTGGTTCGCCTTCAAGGATGGTTCAGGAATACTACACCAGCGCTGGAATCGGCTAATGTTGCAGATTGACCTGAAAATTGTTTGAAACACACCAGTGAATATTGCGCGCACCATCAGGAGCGACTGCTGCGATAATTTTTAAAGGAACGTATTTTATGACAACAGCACACGTCACCGCTAATACAAATGCGACAGGTTCAACAACCGCACCCAAAGAAGAAGCGCCGGTCGATCCGCAGGCTGTCAAAAATCCCGATTGTTACTTCGGTGGGAACATTGAAGTGCTAGCAGGTCACTTTGGCATTCAGCCAGCCGATTTCGCACTCGCTATCTCCGGCATCTTAACAAATATCGCCGGGCCTTACGCGGGCTTGATTGCCCCCACTGGCAACCGCATACGGCCACACCTGAACATTTTAAATACAGCCGCAGCCACGCCTAAAGTGAGGGCGATGGAAGAACGGTTGTTTCCCCCCCTCCGTTTGCGTTTGAACTGGTTGCGTCAGCGTGCCAGCAGCCAGTCACGCAAACTGCTCGACCGTTGGGTATTTGGAGATCACGACCCTGATAAAGTTTCTGCTCCAGTGGGTGAAAGGCACTTGTGGATGAAACAACATCGCCACGAGTTGGACATCACGCAGAAGGAGATTTTCAATGGGGCGTCAATGCCCCCCATTCAGTTCAATGAATACCGGCTGGCAAGCGGTCATCTTGTGGCGAGAGAGGACTGTGAGATCGAACGGACCAGCCCGGGACCAGCATATCTGCCCTCAGTGTGTTTTGAGGGGATCACGGTCAGCCAACTTGGCGGCGCCTTGAAGGAATCCCTCCACCGGCAGCCCTTGCTCGTGCATCCCGTCCTGGGAATTCTACAGCAGGCTGAACGTCGTGCGGACGCCGACGAAACGGTGGCTGCAGAGCTTGTCACGTATTTGCGCGGCAGGGACTGCCAATTTGCCCCCGTCCACCCAGATCAGGGCCCCGGCACCTTCGAACACGCCTTGGTGCAACTTTGGGCGGATACGAGTTTGGACCGCGTGGGCGAGATTCTACAGGAACCGGCGTCCAGCGGCAATGACCTGCTTAAGCTCTGCTTGTTATGGGAACCTGCGCGTTGGAAGACGCCTTCCACATACCTGCAATATGTACCAGCCGCATGGAACTGCTACACTCATGTAGTTCACAAGTTGCTGGATTTGCGCTGTTTTGCTCGAAACAAAAGCCAGATGCGATTGATGGTGCCCGATGAAAATGCATTATTGTTTTGCTCTCAACAGGAGGAATTCCTCGACTTTTTAGACAGGGCCGAGGCTGTTGATAAAACTTTTGTTTCACAGTTTCATGACCTCCCTGCGCGCCTGTTGTGGGTGTTCCTGCAGTTCCGTCAAAAGCACGAAAATCCATGGTGCTTGGAAGCTGCCTTCCGCACGGCAAAGCACGCTGTCAGGATGCAAGAGCGCCTGCTGAAAAAAGCCCGTGATATTCAGGCCAATTGGAGTTCGCGCAAATCCATGCAAGAGGTCATCAAGATTTTGTCGGTGAAAGGTCCATGTAACATCCGTGACATGCAGCGCTCCAAAAATAAATGGCGTGCAGCTTATTTCGAGCCGGGGCTGAAAATGCTACAACAACAAGGCCGCCTACAGGTGGATGAGCAAAGGCGCTATGTCCTTGTCACCCCAGCCTCCTGAACTCATCAAGCCTGCATCTGACGATCTCATACCCGGAACCCCATTTCTTCCATGTCCGTACCACTGCCCCCGTTTGCCTTTGGCACAGCTGATGATTTTAATGATGTGCGTGACTGCGTGCCGCGTACATTGATGTCTCTAGCTGCCAAGGGCACTGCCCTGCTCGGCCTAGAGCCCCGTGTTGTGGCTGCAGTGGGTCTTGCGCATTTAGCTGCCAGTCTTGGTCGCTCGTTCTTTTTCGATGACGGACGCACTCGAATACCTGGCTGTTTCAATCTGGCCGTGGTGTCTGAGAGATTGCCAGCGAGTGACTGGACTGTGAGCCTGGGAAGAGGCTGGACTGAATCCGCGACCCAATTGCAGACCATGCATTCCCTCAAACTTCGGGAATTGATCCGCAATTGTGTCCGCGATGCAGCAACCAAAAGAACCGAGCGCAACATCGACCCGCAGTTTGAAGCCTATGAAAAGGAGATTCCACTTAACGTTGTCAACATGCTGCGACGGTGCACCATCACCTCCAAGGTCGATCCCGATGCGGTAGCACGCGCGATAGTGGATTCACGCGATCACTGCGTGCTTATGGTCAATGGTGCGGGCGATCCCATGGAGGAATGGTCGCAACTCAGTCCCGCAAAGCGAAAGCGGCTGGCTGAATTGCTGGTGCTAAGCTGGCAGTGCAAACCTGTGACAATCCCCCCCACTGGAGCCGAACTCCTCGGCACAGCGCACCTCCTTTGGCAAACAAGCCGTGAGCAAGTTCGCAGGGCAATGTTTGATCGCCGTATGCCCAGCTTCTGTAGATCTACCCCGGTGTTGCTGTTCCAACATAGCGGTGAACCCAAACGAATGCCTGATGTTCATGCTGCGGAATTTATGGAGTGGTCACATTTCTTAAAATCTCTATCTGATTATCGCTCACAGCCAAATTGTAACAGCGACTTCACTTTAGCAAAACCGGAGCAAAAGGCTGTTGATGAATTCTTTGCTCAATTCGCCATTGCTCTCGCCAAGGCACCCGCAAGCATGCAGCCCTACCTGGCTTGGCTGCCAGATCTTCTGATGCGCCTGATTCCTGCTATTTTGACGGCAAAAACGATGGATGCGTTGAAACAGCAAAACATCGAGGGGACTACGAAATCCGGGCTGTCTTCAACGGTGCCGCAGAATGCACCGGTGACCATGATGCAAGAAGCAGTTCGCTTGACCCGGTGGTTGTGCCAGGAGCATTACCGGACAGTGTGCAGCTATCTGGCGGTGACATCAGCCGACAGTGATCAACAAGCCACTGACAACACTGACACGGAGAGGCTCGAGGAAGACATTTTGCAGAGACTCAAAGATAATGGCCCTCAAACACACCGGGAATTGCAGCGCAGGTTCCATGAATTGCCCGCCAAAACCCGTGACGAGGTTCTCCGCAGGCTCAAAACCAAGGGTGCGGTTATTGAAAACTCGGAAGGAAAGCTGGAACTAGCGGCTTGAGCGTGTTCATCCGCTGACAGTCAGCGTGTCAGCGCATGGTGAAACGACTTTTTCGCCACCGTGACTCGGAAGGCAGTGACACGTCCGACATCGCGGCTCTAGGTGTGCAGCGTTGCCCAATCTGCACGCGGTCAAAAATATCCACCTTGGGAGACGCAAAATCTCCTCTTACCGCCCAGAAGGCTTTGCACGGCAGGGCCAAACACCCGAATTAAGATGCACCGCGCCTGTGCAGACATAGCCAGCGGCTGCTGTGTTGATGAGGCATGGATTGTTTATCTTGTTTGATAGCTGGGCACTACTGGCTTGGCCGAATTGGCGCGCTTCTGTGCATCCGCACACTGTTTCAGGACAAGGCCAGCTCCTATGGCCAGCCAAATGAATGGCTTGCTACGTTTCCACAAAACCAGTCCATAGACCACACAGCAAAATATGGCGGTCCAAAACATGACCGGGAACCACGATGTGACTGGCACCTCCTCGTATTTGGCGCTTGAAAAAAAGCCACCGGTTTCAACCAGCCTTTGCTCCTGATTTACAAAGACGAAATTCGATAACACGAAAATGGAGAAAATAAAGGCAACACATGCGGCAGCCACGGCACAGCCGCTGTTCGGATTGCCAGCAGAGTGTGGAGCAGAAGGGTAATCCCCCGGGGATTGTGCAGAATGATCGTTCATGACTTGTTGGGTCTGGGATAGAGGGCGAGGTCAGATCTGACCTCGCGCTTAATTTCGAGCGACTTCACTTGCCGCCCAGAAGGCCTTTGATGGCAGCGTCTCCCAAGAATGAGCCCACTCCGAGAAGGGCTTTATTTACGTCCTTGTTGGTCGTCCCTGTGCTTTCGACAATTTCAGCGGATGTGACGGCGTTGAGTTTGATATTGTAGGCAAAGCGCAATTTTGTCGTGCCTGTGAGCCTGAGAATTCCCTGCCAGTATATAACACAATTGAGGCGAAATTTGTGAATGTCTTCATAGCACCTGCTCTGTGTGTCGTCCTTCCAGTCCACATCAAGGCTTTCAACCCAAATGCTGATCCCTGCGCCAGCAGGATGAATAGATTTAAACAGGTCCTGAGCACCCGAAATGAATGTTCCGTCCGCCTGTTTGACAGGATCGTTTAAGCTGGTTTCAAGAACCATTTTTAGCAGGCTGAGGGTGACGTTCGCATCGCAAGGCGCGCCGGCTTTTATGCTGCCCTCCGGCGTTACGCTCCATTCCCCATTTTGTTGCGGTATCCCTCCTTGCGCGTCGATATAATATTCCCCGGACAGTTTCCCGTTCTGAACGTCCCCCTGCCACTTGATGATCTGCCCTGTGTGATCTGTGGTATTAAATCGGAATTTCGTTCCACTGCGTGTGCCGGTAATGTTTCCCCCGCCTCTCAGCCAGCCGCTCACTGAGACGAATCCACCAAGCTTGTCGCCTTCCTCAGCGAACACGATCTTCAAATGGCCATCAGCGTTGCCCGTCACATTGTGACACGTCCCCGAGAGAGCCGCCATATCGACATCGCTCGCGTGTGAGGTGTACAACCAGAGACTGCAAATCAAAATGAGGGAAGCATGAGATCTCATAATTTTTGTCTGCGATTTTAATCAGCCAGGTGAAGCGGGAATGAGCCATTCTTGTGAATGGGAAGCAGCATTTTATCTTGGCTAATCTGGATGATGGTTTGGCCGGTCGATTCAAATCACGGCCTTGAACGCCCATTATAATGGGCGTGCATGTTGTGTCAACGGGGGATGTTTGAGCAGATGGAACCCCCATCTCAGATTGACCCCCGCGAGCGCTCTATAATATTGGCTCTCAAGAAAGAACGAGTGAAACAGGGGGTTTCAGCGGCCGAATTGGCGCGGAAAATCGGTATCGGTCGCAATACGATTCCGAATCTTGAACGGAATGAAGCGCGCCCAACGCTCTGGGTTGTTTTAAAATTGTGTGACGGGCTGAATGTCAGCCTCAAAAATCTTTTGGACTGATTGCTCAGTCCTTTTGCTGGCACGGTTTTGGTCCGAGAAAACGCTGTCCAAGATGGAGGCAGGACTGCGCCCCTTGAACGACGCCGAAATCATGATGCTCGCTAAGGTCTCTGTACAAATCAGGTTGATGTGCGTCCATTTGGACTGCCCGGTTGTGGGGAATGCGGCATCCTGTACTGGCAAACCGCTCACAGCTGCACAAAAATGTGAAGCATTGTCCCTCAATGTACACCACCGTCACATTATGCGTGGCGGCCTCAACCACCTGCGGTAGTCAGTAAAAACGACGCAATGCTTCGCAACGGAGGCGGAGCAAGGAGTGAAGTGGTGGACTAATATCGCACTTGTCACAGGATCACGGATACAAGCCCCCACGCGCATATGGGGTAAAGGCCCCATACCGCCTACGGACCCATCCAGCGAAGGCTACGGAGTCCATGTGAATCCCTTTTCGTGCTCAACCAGCGAAAGCCAAAACAGAACAAACAACAAGCTAACACACTATGAAAACACTGCTCATGATCGTCACTCTCGGCGTTGCGGCTTTTCTCACCTCCTGCCAGGCTCCGACCGTAGCAGTGCCTCACAGCGCCATTACCTGCAACAAGTGCAACTCCGTTTATTTCAAATCCCCCAGCGTCTCATCGGCGGCGGGAGACAAGGGCTTTGTCACTCTGAAATCTTCCAGCAGCATGACCTGCCCGGACTGTGAGAACAAGGTCATCGCTTGGATTAAGACCGGTGCCTTTACGGAGCACACCTGCAAGACCTGCGGCGGTGCCATGAGCCACTGCACCAGCCACTAAACCGCACGGGGTCCGAAGTCGGGTTGTACCCCATGGACCCCGGCCCCACCCGTCGCGCAGTTTGCGGGGGTACCTACCAACGCGGCTTTCATCTTAATAAACTAGAACACAGCAACGCACCCAAATTATGTAAACAACACTGACAACCACCCTGGCCGCGCTGAGCGCTGCCCTTCTCGTTAGCTTCACCCTCGCCAGTTGTGAGAGCCCCCGCAGTTCAGCGGGTGGCGGCTGGCACAACATGGGAGTCGATCTCAAGGACAACAGGCAGATGCCCGATGAGAACATGCCCGGTCACCGCTGAGGTGAAGTAATCGAGACGGATTACAGCAGTGCATGTCGCTTGCTCAGACCTCAGGGCACAACTGCGCAACAGCAATCCGCAAACAGGCTGCCACAAAAAGCCGCTAGACAAACCCCGGTGTCGCCAGCTTGCTAACAGGCCATCGACAGGCGCACTGAAACATTCACCATGCACAAAAGGGCTCTACAGCCACGGGCATCTCTCGCAGCAGCATCCACGCTGCTGCTGCTGCTGTGCAGCATGATCATCGGCTGTGTAGGCCTGCGTACGCCCGGTGAGCGTGATTCACGGGAGCAGGTGCAGAAGGTGCTGAGCAAGTATCGCCCCACAGGTGTTGTGCTTGAACTGCCTGCACTGCGCAGCGGCGGTTCGCCGGAGACGTTTGTTCGCTACGCCATCTACCAGCATCCGCAGGTCGAGGCGGCTTATTACGAATGGCTGGCCTCGGTGGAGAAGATCACGCGTGAGCGTTCGCTGCCTGATCCACGGCTGACCTTCCAGGCAGACCTCACGCAGATCATCATGGCGCTGATGCCAGGACTGATGATGGATTTCCCTGGGCCGGGCAAGCTGCGCGCAGCGGCAAAGGTGGCCACGGCGGAAGGCGGGATGAAGTACTTCCAGTTTGAGACGGCAGTGCTGCAAGTGGCCTACGGTTTCAAGAAGGCGTGGTATGACCTGCGGCTGGTGGATGAACGAATCCGCGTGAATCAGGAGATGGTGACGCTGCTTCAAGAACTCGAAAAGCTCGCGCAATCGCGCACGGAGGTGGGCAAGGGCAGTTTGCAGGATCTGCTGCGCACGCAGATGGAAAAAGAGCGGCTGCAAACGGAGCTGACCAACCTGCGCGACTCGCGGGGTTGGTTCGTGACACAGTTCAAGGCTGCGCTCGGACTCGGAGCGGGTGATCCGACCCCGCCGCTGCCACGCTCGTTGCAATCCTCGCCACTTTCGACCAGCGGCGACCAGATTTTGGCGACGGCGATGGCGCGGAACCCGCGCCTGAAGGCCATGGAGGCTGATGTGCGGCGTGCGGAGGCGGCCTTGGTCGTGGCGCGGAAGACACGCCTGCCAGATTTCGCGCTCGGTGTGATGGCTGACGTGAAGGCGTCTCCTGTGATGGTGCGTCCTTTGGGCGGGATGACACTGCCGATCTGGCGTGACAAGATTGCGGCTGAAATTGAGGGTGCGCGTGATCTGCAAGGCGCATCGCAGGCCCGACTCTCCAATGAACGGCTCACGCTGACCGTGGAAGTGGCGATGAAGAGTTACATGTATCGCGAAAGCACCCGGCTGGTGGCGCTGCTGCAAAACATCCTGCTGCCGAAGGCGAAGCAGTCACTCGAAGTGGCGCGTTCCGGCTATTCCACCGGCGGGACGGATTTCATCAACCTGATCGATGCGCAGCGCACGCTGCTGGAGTTCCGCCTGGCCGAGGTCGAGGCACGCATCAAGCGCGAGCTGGCCCTGGCCGATCTGTCACTGCAAATCATGGGCGTGCCGCCGTCCGGCGCTCCTGTTCTCGATCCATCCAGGAGGTAACATCATGTCCGCTTCATCCATCCAACACATCTTGTTCACCGGCATCGCGGTGGTTCTCATGTTTGCCAGTTCGGGCTGCGATGACTCCGATTCTGGAGCGCCTGCTCCTGCGGGCCAGGTCTGGACCTGCTCCATGCATCCACAGGTGCGGCTGCCGAAGTCAGGCAAGTGTCCGATCTGCTCCATGCCGCTGATTCTCACGAAGGCTGCGGCACCAACACCGAAGAAAGAAGGCCAAGCGAGCGAGGCACCTGAGGCCATGCTCACTCTCTCCGAGCACGCTCGCGCCATGGCGAGCGTGGAAACTATTCCCGTGCAGCGCCGCCAGATCACGCATGAGATTCGCGCCGTTGGCAAGGTGCAGTACAACGAGTCCGCGCTCGCCGTGATCAACAGCCGCGTGGAGGGCTACATCGAAAAGCTCTACGTGGACTTCACCGGCGTGCAGGTGAAGAAAGGTGATCATCTGGTGGAGATCTACAGCCCCGATCTCGTACTCGCGCAGAAGGAACTGCTCGTCGGCCTCGAAGGTCCGGCGAACAACGCTTTGATCGAGGCTTCAAAGCTGAAACTGCTGCGCTGGGGCCTCACGCAGGAGCAAGTCGATGATTTGGTGCAGAAGCGCAAAGTCAGCGAACGCGTCACCTTGTTCTCGCCCATCAACGGCACCGTCACCGAGCGCATGGCGGTGCAGCAGGCCATGGTGAAAAGCGGCGAGATGCTCTACAAGCTCGCGAACCTGGAGTCCCTGTGGGTTTATCTCGACATCTACGAGTCTGAACTCGGCTGGGTGCAGCAGGGGCAGGATGTGACGATTCAGGCCGAGGCTTATCCCAGCGACTCCTTCACCGGCCGCATCTGGTTCATAAATCCTGTGCTCACGGAAGAAAGCCGCACGGTGAAAGTGCTCGTGAACATCGCCAACACCGATCAAAAGCTGAAGCCCGGCATGTTTGTCAGCGCCATCATTCGTGTGCCGGTGCTGGCGACTGGCAAGGCCGCACCCGCCGGCCTCGGCGGCCAGTTCACCTGCTTGATGCATCCGCAGGTGCTGCAAGCGCAGGCCGGCCCCTGTCCGCGCTGCGGTATGGCGCTGACAGTGATTCCCGGTGGTAAAACCAAGCCCTCCGAGGCCGAGTTGAGCGTGCTGGCCGTGCCCATTGCCGCCGTGCTCGACAGCGGCACGCGCAAGCTCGTGTATGTGGAGCATGCGCAAGGCGAGTTCATGCCGATGGAGCTAACGATCGGGCCGCGTGCCGGTGATTTTTATCCCGTGCTCGCCGGTTTGCAGGAGGGCGAGAAGGTGGCGGTGCGCGGCAATTTCCTGCTCGACAGCCAGTTTCAAATTCAAGGACTGCCCAGCTTGTTTTACGCGAAGGGCCAGGCTCCCGCCGCAGGCCATCAACACGGTGGTGCCACCGAGTCGAAGCCCACCGCCGCACCTGCCGCAGCCACAGGCCATGAAGGTCACGCCGCGCCGAAACCTGCCGAGCACAAGCACTAGGCCATGACCACCGCTCTCATTCGCTGGTGTCTGAATAACGGCTTCCTCGTCGTTCTCGGCATCTTCGCTTTGCTCGGCGGCGGCTATTACGCGCTGCAAAACACCCCCGTCGATGCCATTCCCGACATCGGCGAAAAGCAGGTCATTGTCTTTGCCGACTGGCCCGGACGTTCGCCGCAGGACGTGGACAATCAAGTCACCTATCCGCTGACCACGAGCCTGACTGGCACGCCCGGTGTGAAAACCATCCGCAGCATGTCGGGCTTCGGCTTCTCGATGGTCTTCGTCATTTTCAAAGACGACGTGGACTACTACTGGGCGCGTTCACGCGTGCTGGAGCGCATGAACGTGGCGCAGCAGCGGCTGCCCGCAGATGTCGTGCCCGTCTTGGGGCCGGATGCCACCGCGCTGGGCCAGGTTTTTTGGTACACCCTTGAGGGCGAGGGCTTCGATCTCGCCGAACTGCGCAGCATCCAGGACTGGTATCTGCGCTATCAGCTCAATGCCGTCGAAGGTGTCAGCGAAGTCGCGAGCATCGGTGGTTTCGTGAAGCAGTATCAGATCGACGTGCATCCCGACAAGCTGCGCGCACACCGCGTGACCCTGTTCGATGTGTATGAAGCCGTGCGAAAGGGGAACATTGATGTTGGCGCGAAGGTGCTGGAGAAAAACGGTCTTGAGTTCTTTATCCGCGGCGTCGGTTTCATCAAATCGGTGGAAGACCTGGAGAAGGTCGTGATCCGGCAGGAGGGTGGCACGCCCATCCAGTTGAAACACGTTTCCACCGTGACGCTCGGACCGGATTTCCGCCGTGGTGCGCTCGACAAAGATGGCGTCGAGGCCGTGGGCGGCGTGGCGCTGATGCGTTACGGCGAAAATCCGCAGCATGTCGTCGAACGCTTGAAAGCACAGATCAAGCAGCTTGAAGCCGGCCTGCCGCAGAAGACGCTCGCCGACGGTCGCATCTCAAAGGTGCGTATTGTGCCGTTCTACGACCGCACGGACATCGTGAACGAGACCATCGACACGCTCAAAGAGGCGCTCAGCGAGGAAGCGCTGATGGCCAGCATCGTCGTTCTCATTTTCCTGCTGCATCTGCGCAGCACCGCGTCGGTGCTCACCACCCTGCCGCTGTCCGTCTGTCTGTGTTTCATCTTCATGTTCGCCTTCGGCGTGGACTCGAACATCATGTCGCTCGCGGGTCTCGCCATCGCCATCGGCGATGTGGCGGACATGGGCATCATCATGACGGAGAACATCTACCGGCACATGGCCACCGGTGATCCGAAGAAGAGCCACCTCCAAAAGATCACCGATGGTGCCACGGAGGTCGGCGGCGCGATTGTCACCGCTGTTTCAAACACGCTCGTCTCCTTCATCCCGGTGTTCTTCCTTACCGGCCAGGAAGGCAAGTTGTTCCGCCCGCTCGCCTTCACCAAGACTTTCGCCATCGGCGCCAGCGTCATCCTCGCGCTCACCGTCGTGCCGCTCATGTGCTACTACTTGTTTCAGCCGGTGAAATGGTCCCGCCGCACGGTGTGGAAGATAGCCATCGTGCTGGGCACCTGCTCCGTGTTCGCCACGCACGCGGTTTTCATGTGGGCGCTGGAGGGTTCCCATTACAGCGGCTGGCCGATGTCCATCGTCGTCGGTGTCATCGTTGCCCTGGCCGTGGTGCGCATGACGCGCGAGCGCTTCCTGCCGCTGGAGGAGAATCCCGTTTCACATGGCATCGCCCGCCTCTATGTGCCGGCGCTGCGCTGGGTGCTCGCACACAAGCTCACCTTCATGCTCATCCCGGTGCTGATCTTCTTGGCCGGCATCAGCGTCTGGCTCGGCATCGGCGTGATGTTGAAACCCGTTGAGTGGGCTGCCAATCTCGGGGCAGCGACGCCGCGTGTTCAGTTTGGCGAACTGCGCTGGCAAAAAATCCGGCATGGTGACCAGTCGGCCACTTACCGCATGCTCTGGCGCAAACCAACCGAAGCTGAGGCGCAAAACGACGCCAAGGGAGGTCTTCGTGTCGTTGCGGAAACCCGCATCATCCCAGGCCTCGGGCGCGAGTTCATGCCGCCGCTGGATGAAGGATCATTCCTCTACATGCCCTCGCTGCTCCCACAGGCGGGGCTCGGTCCGGCCATTGAAGTGAACGCTAAGCAGGACATGGCCATCGCCAGCGTGCCCGAGGTCGAAAGCGTCGTCGGCAAGCTCGGTCGTGCCGAAAGTGCGCTCGATCCCGCGCCCATCGGCATGATGGAGAGCATCATCATTTTGAAACCCGAGGACGAATGGCGACACGTTCCAGTGAAGCGCTGGTTTTCAAACTGGCCCGGCTGGCTCAAGGCACCGCTCGCCTGGATCGCGCCGGAACATCGGCAGATCACAAAGAACGAGATTCTCACCGAGTTGCAGGAGAAGACCGCCATCCCCGGCGTGCTGCCTACTTTCCTCCAACCAATCCAAACACGCCTCGTCATGCTCCAGACCGGCTTCCGCGCCATGATGGGCGTGAAGATTTACGGCGGCGACTTGAAGGAGATCGAACACATCGGCCTGCAAATCGAATCGCTGCTCAAGGAAGTGCCCGGCACCACTGACATCGTGGCCGACCGCATCGTCGGCAAACCCTACCTCGAATTCCACATCGACCGCGATCGCATCGCTCGTTACGGCGTCAACATCCGCGACGTGCAGGACGTGATCGAAGTCGCCATCGGCGGCATGAACCTCATGGAGTCCGTCGAAGGCCGCGAGCGCTACCCCATCCGCGTGCGCTACCTGCGCGAGTTTCGCGAGGACATTCCTGAGCTGGAAAAAATCCTCGTACCCACCAGCAGCGGCGCGCAGATCCCGCTCGCGCAGGTCGTCACCATCAAGAGCGTGCTCGGTCCGCAGGAAATCAAAGGCGAACGCGGGCTGCTCGTCGGCTACGTCACCATGAACACGCGCGACCGTGATGAAGTCAGCGTCGTGGAAGATGCCGAGAAGCTCTTGCAGGCCGCTTTGAAGGACGGACGCCTCAAACTCCCCGCTGGTTACTACTGGGAATGGAGCGGCCAGTTTGAGAACCAGATGCGCGCCACCAAGCGCATGCAGATTCTCGTCCCCGTCTGCATCGTCATCATGTTTGTATCGCTCTACCTCGGCTTCCGGCGGAAATGGATCGCGCCGGTCATTTTCATGGACGTCATCGTCTCGCTGGCCGCAGGTTTTCTGCTGCTGCCGCTGTGGGGCGCGAACCTCTCCGTGGCCGTGTGGGTGGGCTTTCTGGTGCTGCTCGGCGTGGTGGATGACGACAGCGTGGTGCTCTCCACCTACCTCGAAGACATCTTCGACAGCAAGAAGATGGAAAGCATCAATGACATTCGCGAATCCGTGGTCCAGGCCGGATTGAAACGCATCCGCGCCAATCTCATGACCATCGCCACCACCGTCTTCGGCCTCATGCCCGTCTTCTGGGCCGCCGGTCGCGGCTCCGACATCATGCAGCCCATAGCCCTCCCCTCGCTTGGCGGCATGTCCGTGAGCCTGGTCACCATGTTCATCGTGCCCTGCCTGTTCTGCGCCATGGAAGAGTGGAAATGGCAGCGCCAGCAGCGGCTTGGCACTGCTGCATCAGCACCCGAGACGGCATCATGAATACACCACCGCCATCAGTAGCCTGGCACGCGCAATCACCGGAGAGCGTGCTGGAGTATCTCAAGACGTCCATCAAAGGGCTGTCTGCTTCCGAGGTGGCGCAACGATTGGCTGCCGACGGCCCGAATGAGCTGAAGGAAACAAAGGTGATCAATCTGTGGCGGTTGTTTCTCGGGCAGTTCAGCAGTCTCATCGTTTGGATCTTGATCGTCGCAGGATTCATCGCTGGCCTTCTGGGAGAATGGGTGGATAGCATCGCCATCCTTGCCATCGTCGTGTTGAACTCGGTGATCGGCTTTTATCAGGAGTTCAACGCTGAGAAAGCCATCGCCGCGCTGAAGAAGATGACGGCTCCCAGCGCCAAGGTATGGCGCGATGGCCATGTGGTTGCCATTCCAGCCGCTGAAGTGGTGACGGGTGATGTGCTCGAAATCGAAGACGGTGATCTGGCCGCCGCCGATGCGCGATTGCTCGAAGCCTCGTCGCTGCGCTGCATCGAGTCATCACTCACGGGTGAATCCGAGGCCGTGGAGAAGAAGGTCGTCACGCTCGACAAAGCCGATGTGCCCCTCGGTGATCGCGAGAACATGGTCTTCGCCGGCACTAGCGTGGCGTCAGGCACAGCGAAGGCCGTCGTCGTTGCCACCGGGATGCAAACCGAAATGGGACGCATCGCCGGTCTGCTCGGGGAAGCCACGCTTGAAGAAGCTGGCGAGGGCACGCCGTTGCAGCACAAACTAGCTGCCTTCGGTCGGCTGCTCGTGTGGATTTCTCTCGGTATCGTGGGCCTTCTGTTTGTGCTCGGCCTGCTGCGCGGGATGAAGTTCTTCGAGTTGTTTCTTACCTCCGTGAGTCTGGCCGTGGCGGCGGTGCCAGAGGGTCTGCCCGCCATCGTGACCATCTCGCTCGCGCTCGGCGTGCGCCGCATGTCGCATCGGCGCGCGCTCGTGCGCAAGTTGCCTGCGGTGGAGACGCTCGGTTCGACGAGCGTCATCTGCACCGACAAGACCGGCACGCTCACAGTAGGTGAGATGACCGCACGCGCGTTCTATGTCGCAGGCCAGTCGTTTGAAATTACCGGTGAAGGCTACGGCCCGGACGGCAAGGTCTTGATGGATGGCAAAGCGCCTGAGGCTGCTCACGCCGCGTCCCTGCTTGAGCTGGGCAATGTCCTCGTCGGCGGCAACAACTCACATCTTCAACAGGTGGCAGGTCAGTGGAAAGTCATTGGCGATCCTACCGAAGGCGCGTTGCTTTCCGCTGGCGGCAAGGCCGGTGGCGACAAGGAACGAGCGGACAAGGAGCAACCACGTCATCACGAGATCCCGTTCGACTCGGATCGGAAGCGTCACACCGTCGTGCGGCTGATGCCGGACAAACTGTTGCGTGCCTTTGTCAACGGCGCACCCGACAAGCTGCTCGCACTCTGCACCCATGTGCTCGGCAGCGACGGCGTGCGACCCATCACGGATGCCGACCGCAACGCCATCAGCGCCGAGAACTCAACCCTCGCGGGTAAAGCGATGCGCGTGCTCGGAGCCGCCTATCGCGACCTTGAACCCACCCCGCCCGAATCCTTGACCGCCGATCAAGTCGAGCGTGAACTCGTCTTCGTCGGCCTCACCGGCTTGGTCGATCCGCCGCGCCCTGAAGTGAATGACGCCGTTTCGCGTTGCCTCGCTGCGGGTATTCGCGTGGTCATGATCACCGGCGATCACCCGCAAACGGCGATGGCTATCGCGCATGAACTTGGCATTGCCACCGGTGATAATCTTGCCGTCTCTGGCATCGAGCTGGAAAAAATGAGTGACGATGAACTCAAGCAGCGCGCTCCCCAGATCGCCGTTTATGCCCGCGTCACCGCCGCTCACAAGCTGCGCATTATCCGCGCCTGGAAAGCGAACGACGCCGTCGTCGCCATGACCGGCGACGGCGTCAACGATGCGCCAGCGATCAAAGGTGCCGACATCGGCATCGCCATGGGCCGTGGTGGCACCGAGGTCACCAAGCAGGCCTCGGACATGATCATCACCGACGACAACTTCGCCACCATCGTCGCCGCCGTCGAAGAAGGCCGTGGCATTTACGACAACATCCGCAAGACCCTGCAATACCTGCTCGCAGGCAACACCGGCGAGCTGCTCCTGATGATGGCCTGCATCCTTTCCGGCCTGCCCATGCCCCTGCTGCCGATTCACCTGCTGTGGATCAACCTCGTCACCGATGGACTCCCCGCCTTGTGCCTCGCCGTGGACCCCATCGACGCCGACGTGATGACCCGCGCTCCCCGTCCGCGCAACGAGCGCATCACTTCCGGTTCCTTTCTCGGCATGATGTTCTTCACCGGCGTGCTCACCGCCGGAGTTTCCTTCGCCGTGTTCCTCTACGGCCTCCGAACCGAGACTGTAGAACTGGCCCGCACCCATGCCTTCGCGACGCTCGTGTTTGCCGAACTCTTCCGATCATTCGGTGTCCGCAGCGAAACGAAAACCGTCTGGCAGATGGGCTTCGTCACCAACATACGGCTGCTCCTCGTCGTCGCCGTGTCGTTCATCATCCAAATCACCAGCCACCACAGCCGCTTCATCGCTGACCTGTTCCGAGGAGCCACGATGGATTTGAGCGACTGCATCATGCTCACCGCCGTCGCGGCCATCCCGCTGGTCCTGCTGGAGATCATCAAGGTTTTTCGCTCGGCAGCCTCGTCCAGAACCAGGGGCTCACCGTCATCCTCACCATGCACAACCTAGCGCTCGGGCATTAGGCCGACCGCGTCATCACGCTGGAAGATGGCAAAATCGTGAAGGAGGAGAAAGGCGGGCATGAATAAACAATCTGCTTTTCAGGCCATGCACTATCGTCCTGACCTCTTGGCGGAAGTCACTCTCAATCATTACAATAAAGAACTGATTCGTCGCTTATATAGCTCAGCGATGCTTCTTTAAAGCTAATTGACCTCACTACGCACACAAAAGGTTTCCATTTCCTTACGATTTCATCGGCACCTCCGGCTACGACTTCTATGATACGGGCAGCCGCTGGGAATGGAGCGCCGGGGCCGACTACACCCTGGCCCGTAACGTCTCCCTTTTCGCTAGCTACCACAGCGACTAGGGCCTTGGAGTCGGCCTCATCATCCGCTTTTGATGGAAACTCACCCATCAACAACACAACAACGACAACACATTATGAAAACACGCACGCGCATCCTCCTCGCTACCTTCCTGCTCAGCCTCGCCTAATGTGTTGACTCACCGGGTGTCGGCGGCGTCAACCCCTATCCGCTCAAAGTCTGCCTCGTCACCGGCAGCGCCCTCAACAGCATGGGTGGCCCCGTCAGCACCGTTTACAACGACCAGGCACATAACGATGGTCGAGCATCCCACCACATGGGTTTAGCCCCGCCCACCTCCCCCCGACGCCGCCAAACCCCAATTTGGAGGCGTTCATTTTTTGGTGAATCAAGCCAAACTTTGAGTATATGGTATTGACGTGCCTAAATGCTATTCCATTTGGCATAATTCCTGCTGAATAATAAACACGGTTCATTGCAACCACATCAAATACATGAAGACCAAACTTATCCACTCCACCATCCTTGTTCTTGCCACCTTCGCCACCATGCTGCTCGCTTCCTGCGCGCCCCCCTCAGCCACTCCCACCAGCGCCATCAGCTGTACCAAGTGCGGCACCGTCTATTTCAAGACTCCCTCTCTTTCAGCATCATCCCCTGGCGGCAAGGGCTTCGTCACCCTGCGGTCCTCCAGCAGCATGACCTGCCCAGATTGTGAGAACAAGGTCATCGCGTGGGTGAAGACTGGCTCCTTTACGCAGCACGTGTGCAAGACCTGCGGCGGTGCCATGAGCCACTGCACCAGCCACTAACCTTTTTAGGTCGTAGTTTGGCCGCCAGCGGATGCATCCGCTGGCGGCTTTTTTGTGTCGATTAACCGCGCAAACATAGGACCGAACTGGATGAGGATATACAGGTGGTGGCAATAGAGACCGTAGCATCCGCCATTGTCCCGTCGCCCGCCTTGCGCTCGAAAAAGACATTGTCGGAGAACTCGGGTGAAGCACGGGCATGAGCGCATCTTGTGCAGCCGTGCGTGGATCCTACGATCTCGTAGGGGATCAGTCCCGTGCGGTGTTGAACCTAATGAAGGCAGTCAGCTCTTCTGCCAGAACTCCAAACACCAACACACCCAAGCATCATGAAAACTAAACTGACATCCACCCTGGCCGCGCTGAGCGTCGCCCTCCTCGTCACCTTCACCCTCGCCAGCTGTGAGAGCGGTCGCCGCAGTCCAGCCGGCGGCGGCTCGCACAACATGGGCGTCGGCCCCAAGGACAACCATCCAATGCCTGATGCCAACATGCCCGGCTATGGCGCCAGTCATACGAGCTCCAGCAAAACCAAGACCGGCGGCTGGCACAACATGGGCCTCGGCCCCAAGGACAGCAAGCCTATGCCTGACGCCAACATGCCCGGCAATCGCTGAGTGACCCGCCAGCGGAACAAGTGCGCGGTGTGTGATCTACCAAGACACACACCGCGCCTGCCGCACAAACCACTCTGCAATCGCGGTGGAACCTGTGTGGCTTAACATCGAACAACCTGCAAAATGGGTTCCACAAATCAACTGGTGCAGGGGCATCAGGCCGGTCGCCTTACCACTCCCTGAGGCGGTCGAAACGCGGCAAAGAACGGGGCGGTTTACCAAGCATCGCACCATGAATGACGACCAACTCCACCGTCTGCTGCGCCGTTACCCGGCGCAGATCCGACTGCCAAAGTCTTTCAGCCGGTCAGTTTATGCCCGCATTACAGCGGCGGAGTCGTCGCGCCCTCGCAGTACTGGCCTGCGCCGCGCGGGCGGGGCCTTGTTCACCCGACTCTTACGCTTGCTGACTGCGGCGTTGTTGCTGGCCTTGGTGCTCGCCTTGGGCTGGGGGCTCAGCAGCTGGCTTTTTCGGGTGGGCCAGACCGCTGATGAGAAGAAAGAAATCAGATCCATTACCCCGTGATGCAGGCGGAGGGTGAGAAGGTTCGATGAGAGAGGAATCCACTTTGCAAAGTGGTGCATTTCCTGCTTCATGGGTCTTCTTCAATGACAACCACACCGGAAGTCCTTGGGCTGGTGCCGATGCCCGACGCTCCTCTTGATGCCGATATAGAAGCCATGCAGCGACTTGCTGCCGGGGACGATGAGGCATTGAAGGAAATCATGCAGCGCTGGAGTGACAAAGTCGCCGCCTTCCTCCTGCGCATGACCGGTGAGCCTGCCACTGCCGGCGATCTCGCCGAGGAGACCTTTGTGAAGCTGTTTCAGAACTGCGGTACCTACTCACCCTCCGCGACTTTTTCGACCTACCTGTTCACCATCGCCAGCAATCTGGCGCGGAATCACGAGCGCTGGAGGCAGCGGCATCCCACTGTCGAGCTGGAGGAAGAGGTCTATGACGCCCATGCGGTGTCTGCTGAATCGCATCCCGACACGCAGATGGAAAACAGCGAGCGGCAGGGGGAGATCGAGGCTGCGTTGGCCGCGCTGCCCACCAGCCTGCGTGAGGCCATGCTGCTGCTCACCTATGAGAACATGAGCTATGCAGAAATCGCCAGTGCCACGGGGTGCAATGTCAAAACGGTGGAAATGCGGATCTACCGTGCGCGGCAGCTGCTCAAAGACTGGCTGAAGGATGACCACACGTAGGTGGTTCGTGTGTTTCGTTATCTGTGGTGCCAGGATCTCGAAATGGTCAGGTTTACCAACCCTGAAGAGGTTCTCATGGCGCTGGGATTGACGCAGGAAATGCTAGCCGACCAGTTGCATATTACCGGCGACAGCTTCAACGAATTGAGGTCGGATCCGCTAACCCGGAGGTGGAAATGCTCGCCCGGCTTCGCAAAGCCCTCAACTGCTCCTAGCTTGATCTTCTTGGCGGCATTTAACGCAGAGACACTTCTCCAGTGAATACCAAAGCTATTCTGCCAGTAATTCACAGCGAATAAAACCCGTCCACGGCAAAAAGCATAAGCTTTTGGATAGCTCTCAAGCTCCAGTGGACAGTACACATGTGGTGCTTCATCAGTGTGCTACCGATCAGCATGTGTGCCGGCAGACTGTGTGTGTGTGGGCGTAGGAAATAAAGATTGCCCCCAAGCCCTTGCCATCAGATTCATCCCGGCTTTGATAAACATTCTCTTGGTGGCCTGCGCTTGCGGGGAGCCAGTCGCGGCGCACTCTAACGCCCCTACGCGCGACGAAGGTTTGACGACGAGGATGTAAGTCAGTTGGGAGATGATGCCCCAAAAGACGGGTCGCGTGGGCTGCACCCCTCCCAGACCTGCCGATGACTCCATATGATGGGAAGCAGCGAAGCGATGATGGCTGTAACGGACATCACCTCGGGACATAAGCGCAAACGGGCACTGTCCTTTACGACTTGCTCAAGATTGGCACAGGGCAGGCTCTGCCCACCGGTGCCTTGCCCTCTTCACCTTCTCGGGGCTCCCGCCTCGAAAAAAATTGGCGAGCAGCCCGCCTGAGGGCTGCTCACACCGCTTACTGCCGCTGGTTGGGGGTGTTCTAAACTTAGGCATGAAGTTCACCACCACCGGGCAGTGGCCCGCAAGCGGAAGCTTGATGCCTTCATTGCGGTGCTTGCCGTCGCTGCCTCATTGCCATGAAGCGTTTTAGTGCCGGGCTCATGCTGCATGTCTTGGAAGATCACACATCGCTCGCTTGTCCTGCTGGCCGGTCACTCAGCGTCTGCCGGGCATGTTTGCATCGGGCATCGGATGGTTCTCCTTGGGGCCGACTCCCATGTTGTGCGAGCCACTCGCAGAGTTGTGGAAGGGGCTCGAATGACTAGAGCGGTTGCCGGGCATATTTGCATCGGGCATTGGGTGATTCTCCTTGGGGCCGACCCCCATGTTGTGCCAGCCGCCCGTAGAATTGCGGTGGGGACTCTCACAACTGGCGAGGGTGAAGCTTATCAGGAGGGTGGCGCTCAGTGCGGTCAGGGAGGTTGTCAGTGTTGTTTTCATGATGTTGGGATTTTGTCTGTTATTGTGATAAAAGCCGCGTTGACAGGTTTCCCCGCAAGCTGCACGGAGTACGCGGCTGGGGGTCATGGGGTGTAACCCTACTTTGGCCCCACCCGGTTTAATGGCTGCTGCAGTGCTTCATGGCACCACCGCAGGTCTTGCAGGTGTGTTCGGTGAAGGAGCCGCTCTTGACCCAGGCGACGATGGTGCCACGGAAGTTCACAAGGTGAGAACGTAACCCAACAGAATATTGGATGGGAAGTATTCAAGATTCATCTTCCCCGGGTCGTATCAGGTGGTGAGCAGGATCATTTTTATGGGTGTGTGCTCAGTTGCATTGGTGTGGTTTGGCGGTTCACGGCGGAATGAGCTGCGGGGCTATGCCGCCTGGCTGCGTCCGAATGATTCGTGCAGTGAACCTTTCCTGAACTCACGCCCGCGCAGCCAGAGGAAGATCACGGGAGTGACAATGAGAATATGGATCAAACTGGAGATCATGCCGCCGATGACAGGCGTGGCAAGGGGTTGCATGACCTCCGCACCCTGACGATGGCTCCACATGATCGGCAAGAGGGAGGCAACGATGGTGGCGACGGTCATCACCTTGGGCCGTAACCGCAGACGTGCACCGTCCTTCACGGCCTGCACGAGGTCGGCATAAGCGAAAGCTTCGCCGAGCGCGGTCATGCGGGCTTTCACGGTTTCTTCGAGATACACCACCATCACGACACCCGTTTGAACTGCTGTGCCAAAGAGGGCGATGTAACCGACCCATACGGCACCGTTGAAGTTGTAGCCGAGCAGTTTTTGCAGCAGCACACCACCGCTTAACGCAAACGGCACGGCCAGCATGACATGCGCGGCCTCCAAAGCGCTGTGATAGACGATGTAGAGCAGCACGAAGATGATGAGCAGCACAATGGGGAAGACGATCTGCATGGTCTGCACAAAGCGGCGCTGGTTTTCATACTCGCCGGTCATTTTGTAGGTCATGCCTTCCCAGTCGATAGTCTTGAGCTGCTGCTCGACCTCCTGCACGAAGCCGCCGAGGTCACGGTCCTGCACATTGGCCTGCACATAGGAACGCAGGCGGCCATTCTCGCTGGCGATCTCGTTCGCGCCGACTTCACGGGTAATCTTCGCCACCATGCCAAGCGGGATGTAAGTGACAGGTGTGTTTCCCGCGCTTGAGGCCATGCCTGCGGCTGGCGCTGCGCCACCGCCGCCAGCCATCCCACCGCCGCCGCCCATCGGAGCGGCACCGGATGCACTCATGCCCTGCCGTGCGGCGACGAGGATGCTGCTGAGTTTTTCGATGTCATCACGCTCGCCGCGCTGCACGCGGATCTGGATGGGGAAGCGCTGCCGGCCTTCGATGGTCGTGCTGACGTTCTTGCCGCCGATGGCGATCTCCACAGCATCAAGCACGTCCTTGGCACTGAGGCCGTAGCGGGCCATGGCCTGACGATCAACCTGGACGTTGAGGTAGGGTTTGCCTTGCACACGCGAAGGCGAAACCCCGGCAGCTCCTTCGATGCGGTTGATGAGCTTCTCAACCTCGAAAGCCTTGCGCTGAATCTTGTCGAGGTTGTCGCCATAAATCTTCACACCCACCTGCGCACGGATGCCGGTGTAGAGCATGAGGATGCGGTTTTCGATGGGCTGGAGAAAGGCGGGCACATAACCGGGCACCTGCTTCATCTTCTCGGTTAGTTCGGCTTTGAGCTTCTCCACGGTCATGCCTTCACGCCACGCAGGATTGCGTTTCACGCTCCAGCGTCCATCAGCGATGTATTCGGGCTTGAGCATGATCGTCGTCTCCAGCATCTCGGTGGGTGCAGGATCGGTGGCGGTCTCAAAGCGGCCCAGTTTGCCCGCGACAGACTCGACTTCGGGTGTGGCGGCGATGACGGTGTCCTGCCAGGACATGACGCGCTGGATCTCTTTGAGGCCGGTCTTGGGCATCATCACCGGCATGTAGAGAAGGCTGCCTTCATTGAGCGGGGGCATGAACTCCTTGCCAAAGCCGGTCACGGTGTCGGCCAGACGCGGATAACCGGCATCACGAAGTTGTTTCACCGTGGAGCGTGGCAGGCCGAAGGCGATCAGCAGTGAAACGGAGAGAATGAGGAAAGCGGATGCGATGACCGTTTTGCGATGACTGAGCGCCCAATTGAGCGTCGGCTCATACAAGCGCATCAGGAACTTCATCACGAGGTTGTGTTCCTCGGCATGAAACGGGCCACGCACGAGCAACGAACACAGCACCGGCACCAGCGTGACTGCTAGCAGCGTGGAACCGATCATCGCAAAGGTCTTGGTGAAAGCCAGCGGGTGAAACAGTTTCCCCTCCTGTCCCGCGAGGGCAAACACTGGCACGAAGGCGAGGATGATGATCGCCATGGCGAAGAAGATGGGACGCCCGACCTGCGTGCAGGCTGCAAGCGTGATCTGCAACGTCTCCTTGGAATCCAGCGGGGAACCTTTCTCTTCCTCGGCCCTCTCGCAGTGACGGATCACGTTCTCCGTGACTACAATGGCCGCATCCACCAGCACGCCGATGGCGATGGCGATGCCAGTGAGTGACATGATGTTGCTGGTGATGCCGAACTCCTTCATCAGCAGGAATGAGATCAAAATCGAGATCGGCAGTGGTAGTGTGACGATGAGGATGCTTCGGAAATGCCAGAGGAATATGATGTGGGCGAGTGTGACGAGTATCATCTCCTCCAGCAGTGCATGCTTGAGTGTGTCGATGGTGCTGTCGATCAATTCGCTGCGGTCATAAAATGATTTGATCGTGACGCCCGGTGGCAAACTCGGCGCGATCTGTGCGATCTTCTCTTTGATGCGCTCTATCACTGCTTTGGCATTCTCGCCAGTGCGCATGACCACCGTGCCTCCCACGGCCTCATGACCGTTCAAATCGAGCGCACCACGGCGGAAATCACCGCCGATCTGCACGGTGGCGATGTCCTTGAGGTAAATCGGCGTGCCATCCATAGCCTTCACCGTGACGAGTTCGAGATCTTCAGGATTTTTGACCAAGCCAATGCCGCGCAGCACAAACTCGGCCCCATTTTCCTCCACCACCTTGCCGCCGACGTTGAGGTTGGCGTTCTGCACCGCCGTCATCACATCCATGAGCGTGACGTTCGTCATGCGCATCTTGGTGGAGTTTAGCTCGACCTGATACTGCTTCACAAAGCCGCCGATGCTTGCCACTTCGGCCACGCCTTGCACACTGGCGAGTTGGTAGCGCACATACCAGTCTTGCAGCGAACGCAGTTGCGCGAGATCATAACCGCCATCCGTGGCCTGCGTGGAATCGACCGCGAAATAGTATTGATACACCCAGCCGAGACCCGAAGCATCGGGGCCAAGTTGCAGCTTCATGCCCTCGGGCATCGAGCCTTGCAGGTAGTTCAGCCGCTCCAGCACCCGCGCTCGGGCAAAGTATGTGTCCACCTTGTCCTCGAAGATGATCGTGACGAGCGAGAAGCCGAACATGGAGGTTGCCCGCACTTCTTTGACACCCGCCAGGCCTTGCAAGCCGGTGGAGAGAGGAAAGGTCACCTGATCTTCCACCTCCTGCGGACTGCGACCCATCCACTCGC
This sequence comes from Prosthecobacter sp., assembly GCF_049294395.1. Lineage (GTDB taxonomy): Bacteria > Verrucomicrobiota > Verrucomicrobiia > Verrucomicrobiales > Verrucomicrobiaceae > Prosthecobacter. The sequence continues at coordinate 6,240 of NZ_JBAQCR010000445.1, read as the reverse complement.
CATAGACGAGCACCTGGTTCTCCGTGAGATCAGGAATCGCATCCACCGGCGTGAGGTAGATCGCACGCACGCCCAAGGCGATGAGCAGCAAGGCCGCGCACGCGACAAGGAAGCGGTTTTTCAGGCTCCAGCCGATGATGCGTTCGATCATGGCAGCGCCTCCCCAGGTTTGATTTCCTTCACGCACTCCAGCATGTCCTTGCCGAAGTAAGGGTTGTGTCCTGGTCTGCCAGTGAGTTGCAGCCAGTGGCTTTTGGCAGGCACGTTGGGAATGACTTGATCCACCATGAAACATTCCCAAACTTTGAAGTCGGGTGAGCCTTTGACGGTGCGCAGCGGCTCCAGCAGTGCTGTGGCGGCTACCGAGAAGGCATGGAAGGCGACGCGGGCTTTCTGGATGTCATCGAAGCCGTGGAAGTGCCTCGACTGGTCCAGCGCATCAAGTTTGGGTTTCCAATCAGGGTTTGACTTCAAAGTGTCGATCAATTCCCCGGTTTGCAGCATCGTCGTCTCACTTGCCTTATTGAACGCGGCGAGATCATCGGCGGCAAGCGCCGCCGCCATTACATCTGCCACTTTGATGAAGCCGCTGATGGCTTTGTTTTGCGCATCCGTCAGAGCCGCGAGAGGTATGCCGACAACAGGTGTGGCAAACGAACGGTTCATCTCAGCCTGACCGTCGATGAGCAGATTGCCGTTCGTCACGACCTTGTCGCCTGCCTTGATACCGGAGACGATCTCCAGCAGCGCGTCAGCACGCCGACCGAGCTGCACCACGCTGCGTGCATAAGCACCACCGCCATGATCGACATAGACCACAGCCTCGGGGCCAGTTTGCATGACGGCTGACTTCGGCACGGTGAGTACTTCTGGCAACTCCACCCTCACCGCACCTTCAGCATAAAGACGATGCAGCAGTTCACGACGGCCTGCGACCATCGGATTCGGCAGCTCGACGCGGACCTGGGTAGAGCGTGTGGCTTCATCGAAGTTCGGATCAATGAATGTGATCTTACCAGCGAAGACCTTGCCCGGTACGGATGGCGTGCTGAGTTCCACCGTTTGTCCGACTTTGATCCACGGCATGTCCTGTTCGTAGGCATTGAACAGGAACCACATCACGCTGAAGTCGGCGATGGCAAAGAGCTTCTGCCCCATGGTCACATACTGGCCTTCATAGACAGCGCGCTCCACCACGGTGCCGGTGAGCGGGGCAAGAATTTCCGAATTCAACGCAGTTGCAGACTTCTGATCCAGGGCCTCGATCTGCTTTTCGGCGAGACCCATCTGCCGCAAACGCAGCGCAGTGCTCTTTCTCAATTCACCCGTGAGCTGGCGATACTCGCGCTCGGTCTGCAACAGCACCGGGCTGTAGAGCAATGCCAGCGGTTCACCGGTGACAACTTCGACGCCGTCATAATTGGCAAAGAGCTTGTCAATGCGGCCATCCACATACGCGCTGAGGATGCGATGGCGGCGCTGGTCATCATTGATGATGCCCGAGACCCGCAGGGTCTTGGTGAGCGGCTGTTGCCTGGCTTCAACGGTCTGCACCTGGAGCACCTGGATTTGCGATTGCGTGAGCGGCACGACATCGCCACCGGCGGCATCAAAACCTTTGTCGCCTTCATAGACAGGTGTCAGCTCCATGCCGCAGATGGTGCAGCGGCCCGGCTTGTCGCTTTTGATCCACGGATGCATGGCGCTCTGATAAAACAGCACCTTGCGTTCGACGGATGAAGCTGTCGCGGGCATGCCGGGGGAATGACTGCCACGCAGGAACCAGCCTGCGCCGAGTGCGGTGATGATGAGGAAGATCGTGAGGAGGTTTTTCATGACATTAATGGAATGCAGTTGTGACGAGACTACCCGTGAGTGCTGCAAGCGCCTGTGCGGCGACGTTCTGTGCAGCAAGGGCGCGTTTTTGTTCCTGCCGTGCCTGCAACAAGGCACGCCGTGCTTCGAGAACTTCGAGCAGCGTGGCCTTGGATGACACCCAGGCATTTTGCAGCGTTTCGACCGTCTTCTCAGACTTCGGCAGCACCTCACTGGTGTAAGCTTCAGCCAGACGACGATTGTTTTCCGCCTGCGTCAGCATGCTGGTGATCTGCGTGTAGAGCAGACGCTGCTCTGCTGCCAGATCACTCTGCGCCGCATCGCGCTGACTCTCAGCACGCGCGATGTCGGCCTTATAGACCGAGCGGTTGAACCATGGCAGGGACATTTTAAGTGTGACCATCGTCATCATGTCGCTACTGTTGCCCTGCGAGTAGCCATAGACCTGCACGCCTGCGGAGAACACCGGTTTGCGCTTCTCGCGTGCAGCATCCGCCTGTGCCTGTGCGCCTTCGGCCTGATGGCGCAAGGCGTCGAGCCTGGGATTGTTGCGTTCCAGGCGCACTTTCAATGCGACGGCACTGGCAACTGCCTGTGCTTGGACCGGCAGCGAAAGCGGCTGCCAGTTGTGATCCACGGAACGTCCGAGCAGCAGATTCAAAGTCGTGGCGAACTGACTGCGCTGGCGCTTTGCCGCCGCCAATGTCTGCGTTTGCACGGCGAGTTCGCTTTCCAGTCGCAATGTCTCCGTGGCCGTCGCGTCCGGGCTTTTGGCGCGTTCTTCCGCCGTTTTCACGATGGTTTGCAGCCAGCCGACGTTTTCCGTCTGAAGACGCACGACTTCATCCGCCAGCGCCAGTTCCAATGTGACCTGTGCAACCGATAGAGCGAGTTCATTCGCCGTCTGCCGCCGTGCGGCCTGCTGCACCTGCTGCTCGGCGGCGGCCCGTCGTTTCTCCGCCTGATAAAGTTTTGGACGTGGCAGCATTTGGTCGATGCCCCCCAGGATGTCGCCATTGCCCTGGCGGTTGATTTGACTGGCAAACAACGTGCCGAGGCCGAGTTGCGGGTCTTCCCACAGTCGCACCGCATCGATGGCAGACGTGGCCGCCTGCGTGCGCGCCTGAGCCGCCTCGATGGATGGATGAGTCGTGACCGCTTCTTGAATGAGGCGGTTGAGGAGCAAGGGTGTGACCTCATCGGCGTGAGCCGTGATCGCCAGGGCCAGCGTAAGCGCGGTCCAGTAAAAGGATGTGTGCATGATATTTGAGTCGTTAAGGTTCGTGGAACCAAGCCCATGTGCTCAAGCAGTCCGTCATGGGACCGCGCAGCATGGGCACAATGCGTCTGTCAGAGACGCCGACTCAAATCAAAATGGCGCAGAACAGCATCGGCAACCGAACATGCGGCTGGGTGTCGGCACGGCGTTCATGAAGCCGTGTCGTGGCTTCCGCTGTGGGAGTTTCCAACGGCAGCAAAGGCGTGAACGTCACCCACAGCACCGCAGGAATCATCTCGCGCCCCGTGCCCGGCGGCGTGCTGACCGGTGCAGGCGGCACCGGAGCCTGCACAGGCTCCGCACAGCAGCAGGTCGTCGTATGAGTATCACAACACGGCATCCTGCACAGCGGATACACATCTTCCAGCGCCACGGCAGGCACAGGCAACGCCTGCACCACGAGTGTGATGATCAGGATGATGGTACGGAGAAGATGCATGGTGGCAAATGTAGCAGGTTTCATGCAAACTAACTCTGGGATATCGCGAATCCCGCAAAAATTTATAAAAATACGAGCACAATCTCTTGTACAGGACGGCCCCGTCATCCTGTACAAGAGCGTCCTCAGGTGTCCGCTTACTGGAGCTTCGCGAGGTATCTGGTGGGATTGGCCTGAAACTTCTTCACGCAGGGAGCGCAACAGAATTTAAGCTCCTGGCCTTGATAGACGAGGCGCTGTTCGTCACCCATGGAGCCAAGGTCATTGTCGGTGACGATGCAGGTGTTGCGCGGATAGGCTTTGGCCCCGCCAAGGGTGCTGGACGCGCCGCCGCTGGCACAGGCGGTGATGATGACGGCGGTGCCTGCGAGCAGGAGGGTGATGAGGGCATTTTTTAGTGTGGTGCTTTTCATGAGGGTGGGTGTGTTTGGGTTCGTGTATGGGGGTTAAAATCGATACGAGAGTCCAGCGCCGAGGCCGTAGTCGGAGCTGTAGGAGGTGATGAGGCCGAGGTTTTTGCTCAGGGTGTAGTTGGTCCAGGTGAGCCATTCGAGTCCTTGCGCTGAATTGGTGTCATACTCCACGCGGGTAAAGACGCTGAGCCGGCTGGTGAGCTGGAAGGTTTTGAGCAGGCCGAAACGCATGTTGCCGGTGCTTTCCACGGAAAACTGCGCGTCCACCATGTAGGGCAGGCGGTGCGTGACACCAGCGATGAGGCTGTTGTGCTTGTTGAGCAGGTTGGTGAAGCGCAGGCCCGTGAAGGTCATCCAGCGCATGTTGATGTAGCGCTGCCAGGTGGGCTCGATTTCGTACTCTATTCCGGGGCGTGGATCAGTGTGCTGCCAGCCGGACTCCCAGTTGATGCCAAAATCATTGCGGGTGTTCATCAGCCGGGCGAAACCCATGCTCATCTGGCTTTGAATGCTGCCATCCACAAGAAAATAGAACGGGTTTTCCATCTTGAGGTCGAGCTTCGGTTCGTGATCAACGCCCTGATCGTCGTAGCTGAGGACTTTCATCATGCCCGCATGCATGTGGTAGAGCAGGTGGCAATGAAAAGCCCAATCCTTTTCCTCATTGGCATAGAACTCGATCAAACGACGGCTCATGGGGGGGACATCCACAGTATGTTTCAACGGGGCATGGCTTGGATCAGGCCCATCCTGCATGAGCAGCCGGAAGAAGTGACCATGCAGGTGCATGGGATGGTGCATCATGCTGTTGTTGACGAGTTCAAGCTGTAGCACTTCGCCGCGCTTCACCGGGATGGTGCTGCTTTCACTGAGCGTGGTGTCGTTGATGGTCCAGATGTAGCGCATCATATTGCCGCTGAGTTTCAGCGTGATTTTTCTCACCGGGGCGCTCTTGGGCAGGGTGGTGGGCTGGGTGGCCTTGAGACGCTTGTAGGGCGGCAGCGGGCGCGGCTTTTCCGCCGCGAGGGCGGCTTTGTCAGAGAGGCCGCCAGTTTCGTCAAGCTGATCGAGCACGGCGGCGATGGCGGCGTTCATGCTGTAGGGGTTGATCCGCTCGGTGTCAGGGGCGGGTTGTTCTTTGCCGCTGCCGATGAAAACGGACGCGCGGCCTGAGCCATCCTGCGAGGTGGCGCGGAACTCCAATGCGCCTGTCGCTGGCACAGTGACCATCACATCGTAGGTTTCTGCCATGCCGATGAGCAGGCGGTGCTGGCGGATGGGCTGTACGTCCTTACCGTCGGCGGCGATGATGGTGAGCGGCCCGGCGGCGGAGTTCAGGTAGAAGTAGGTGGAGGCTGCCGCATTGATGACACGCAGGCGTATCTTTTCACCGGGCTTGGCAGCGATGGTGGAGCGCGGTTTGCCGTTGATGAGAAAAGCGTCAAAGGCCACGTCTGCCACGTCCATCGGCGGCAGGCGTGATTTTTCCCGCTTGAAGTAGTCTTTGAGATTGCCCGCCTGCTGAGCACCCCAGATGGACTGCGCCATGCCTCGGCGGATGGCATACCACTCGCTGTTGCGCATGAGCGTGCGCATCACCTCATGCGGATTTTCGTTCGTCCAGTCGGAGAGCAAGAGCACGATGTCTTGGTCCGCCTTGATCTTTTCGCCGCCTTTGGGTTCGATGACGATGCTGCCATATACGCCGCGCTGCTCCTGCAAGCCGGTGTGGCTGTGATACCAGTAGGTGCCGGCCTGTTTGAGCGGGAACTCGAAGGTGCGGGAGGTGCCGGGCAGGATCGGCGGTGTGGTCAGGTAGGGCACGCCATCCTCGATGTTCGGCACGAGCAGGCCATGCCAGTGGGTGGAGACTTCCTCGCGTTTGAGGCCGTTTACCACCTGGATGCGGGCGATGTCGCCCTCTTTGAACCGCAGCGTGGGGCCGGGCAGTCCGCCGTTGATCGTGAGGCCGCGCACCTGCTTCCCGGCTGGCGCGATCATGGTTTCCTTGATGTCGAGAGTGTATTCGACAATCTCGGCGTGGACGAAAATGGTTGAGCCGCAAAGCGCGGTGAGAAGTGCTGAAAAAATCTTCATGGGTGAGTTGAAACATGCTGGCTTGGGTGAGTTCCGCAGCCGCACGAAGGCGAGGGCTGCGCAAAAAACGGAGAATCGGGCTAGGCGTGGCAGTCGGGCCGCCTGACCGAACTCATGCCGGAGGCGCTCGCTCCGCCCGCGCTTGATGGGTGCCGCTGCCTGGGCACACCACGGGC
>NZ_JBAQCR010000444.1:0-1822 GCF_049294395.1 Prosthecobacter sp. | reverse complement strand
CACTCACCGTCATCCTGCCGTCCATCGCCCTGGAAAAACTCAGCGCGCCGGATCGTCTGGGACCGCTGTGGGCGCTGATCGTGGCGCTGCTCCTGCCGCTGGGCTTTGGCATCTGGTGCTTCATGCAGAAGCGCGGGCTGAACTTCTTCTCCGTGCTCGGCCTGATCGCCGTCATCATCACCGGGGTGCTGGGCCTGTGGAATCTGAACGCCGTGTGGTTTGCCGCCAAGGAGGCCATGTTCCCCATCTTCCTCGGCATCGCCTTTCCGCTGAGCCATCGCTGGGGCAAGCCGCTGATCAATGAGATGCTGCTCAATCCGCAGGTCATCAACCAGCACGCCCTGCATCAGGCGCTCGACACCCCGGAGAAGCACCACAGCTTCGCGCAACTGCTCAAAAAAGCCTCCTGGGGCATGGCTGGCACGATGATGCTCTCCTCCATCTCCAATTTTGCCCTCGCCATCTACCTGCTTGGAGACAAAGCCCCCGGCAGCGAGGAATACACCAAGGCCATCGGCCGCCTGAACTGGAGCGGCTTCCTCGTCATCGGCATTCCCCTCATGGGCGTGACCTTCGGCCTGCTGCTCTGGCTGCTGCGTTCCATCACCCGGCTCACCGGTTTGGAGCGGGACGATTTGATGAATCAGGGCACCACGGTGCGCAAGCAGGTGAACAACAGTTGATTTCCTTGCCAAAAACCGTTTGCCCAATCCCCCGAGGCCGTTTATAGACTTCGCCCCCGGACTCGCGCGATTAGCTCAGTGGTAGAGCATTACCTTGACATGGTAGGGGTCACAGGTTCGAACCCTGTATCGCGCACCATCTTCGATTGAAGATTAAAGTCCAAAATCCCTCGGCCTCACGAGCTGATAAACTCAAGCCGCAGAACGCGAGGTTCGAACGCCAGCGGGCTTGGCGTTGCGCAACGGAACAAAACGAATTTCGACGCGACGATGGAATGCTGCGGCAATGCGGTTGAGCATCGCCAATGAATGCCCCTCGTAATCAGCGTCTTCCAAGCGGCAGATGACGGAAGCGGTGGTTCCCACCAGTTTCGCAAAAGCTCGCTGAGAAAGGCCCGCCTGAACGCGCAGATCATGGATTTTGCGTGCGACGGCATCATCGGCGCGAATCTGCTCCAGTTCGGCCATTCTTTCCGGCTTGCCCGCCACTAGACGGCGATGCAGAATTTCAACGGCGTCGCTGGCGCGTTGATGTGGCTTCTTTTTCATATCGTGATTCCCGCTTTGGCAGAATCAAGCCGCAGACTTTGAGACGCGCTTTGCTGGAGTACGCATCGGTTTGACGCTCATGCGCAGGCCCATGGAGCCGAGGACATTTTGAAAGGTCCGCAGGCGTGGATTTCCCTGCGGTGAGAGTGCTTCGTGCAGGGCTTGGCGGCTGACATCGGTTTTGCGTGCCAGGGAAGCCAGACCGCCTTGGGCCTGCGCGACAAGGCGCAGCACATTGAGCAGCAGATCGACATCGTTGTCCTGCTCGAATTCTTCCAAGGCGAGTTTGATCGCGTAATTGGCGCGCTTGGGGTCGCTCAGGTGTTTTAACCACACTTCATCGTGCGGAATGTAATCAGTTTTGTTGATCGTTTTCATGGGGGTTGGCATGGGTGGTTGCTGTCGTTTGACGTGTCGGTTCATAGCAAGCTCTCCAAATGCATTCGCCAATATTCCTTGGCCTTTTTGATGTCTTTGCTTTGCGTCGATTTGTCCCCTCCCGCGAGAATGATGACAGTCTTGCCATCGTGCTCTCCAAAATAAACGCGATACCCAGGACCAAAGAACATACGCAGTTCATACAAACCTGA
>NZ_JBAQCR010000443.1:0-7609 GCF_049294395.1 Prosthecobacter sp. | reverse complement strand
TCGACCTCTCCGGCGGCCGCGCGACCTACTGATCGCTGCTCCAAAGGCTCGTCAAACCACCCATAGCCAAGGCGCCGGGGTCTCCTGACCCCGACACCATTCGGCTCATGCCTGGCGATCCTAAAAGGATCAGAGAGATTAGGTATGGTGAAGCGGTGCAGCGTGAACCACCAGCCCCTTCGCATCATGTTCCCCATCTTGGGGCGCATGCCGGAGGTATGCGAGAAGCCTTCTGCTATCCGATCTGCACGCCTCCATTCTTTCGTCACTTAGCTTCGCCACACACCAGCCCCAACGGGGCTGCGTATTTGAGCCCAGGGTTCGCCGAGCCTCAGCGAGGCAACCCTGGGTTTCAGGCATCATGCCGGTGAAGCAAACCCAGTACACCGCTACACCTCACATTCACCAGCAGCGTCTGCAATGCGCTCCGCCGCGCACCCGCTCCGCGATCTTCAAACGCCTCTTGTCATCGGAAACTCTCTCCTCTGATCGTTTTCGCCTCCAACCCGCGTATTCTGCAAATGTCCCTGATCACCGCTGAAAACTCCAAGCCCGGCTCACACGACTGGCAGCTCACCCGCATGCGCCTCGACAAAAACGAGGGCTTTCGCACCCCCTTCATCGAAGGCTACTGCTCGCGCCAGTCCGTGAAAGCAGGCGAGACCCTCGACATCTTCGTCAGCACCCAACCCACCGCCCGCTTCAAGCTCGAAATCTTCCGCACCGGCTACTACGGCGGCTGCGGCGCGCGCCTGATGACCGAACTCGGCCCCTTTGAAGGCAAAGAGCAGCCCGTGCCCGGGATCGGCGAAAAACGCCTCCGCGAATGCCGCTGGGAAAAGACGACCACCATCACCATTCCGCAGGACTGGCTCAGCGGCGTCTATCTCGGCAGGCTCACCACGCTGCCAGCCTCGAAGGACGAACCCTACTGGCAGAGCTACATCGTCTTCATCGTCACGGACGACCGGAAGGCCGATATTCTCTTCCAATGCAGCGACAACACCTGGCAGGCCTACAACCGCTGGCCGGACAATTACTCCCTCTACACCGATCCGAAGGGCAATCAGGGGCCGTGGTCCGATGTGAGCTTTGATCGTCCATATGCGAAGTATGCGCAGATCTATGAGAATCCCCAGTCCGTCGGCAGCGGCGAGTGGCTGTGCTTTGAGTTTCCCGCCGCCTACTGGCTGGAGAAGGAAGGCTACGATGTAACCTACTGCTCCAATGCCGACATGATCACCCCGGATCACGGTTTGAAGTGCAAGGCCTTCATCAGCATCGGGCACGACGAGTACTGGGACATCCGCCAGCACGACAGCGTCGCGAAGATGCGCGATGCCGGTGTCAATCTGCTCTTCCTTTCCGGCAATTCCGTCTGCTGGGTCACGCCCTTCTCACCGAATGCCAGCGGCGTTCCCAATCGACGGATCTTCCGCGGCGGACCCTACGGAGGTGACTACAAGTATGCCGTGGATCGTGAGAAAGATTACGGTCCCTATCCGCATCGCGGGCCGGACGAAGGCTATCTCATGGGCGTGCGCAACATCGATCCCGTGAACGGTGGCGGCGACTGGATCTGCACCAAGCCCGCGCACTGGGTGTTTGCAGGCACCGGCATGAAGCAGGGCGACACCCTTCCCGGCATGATTGGCTGGGAGTATCATGGTGATGCACCGAAGGACCTGCCCGGCCTCGAAATCCTCGCCGCAGGCACCGCCTTCCAGGGCGGCAGCAATCCGCAGCAGTGGCAGGCCGTGATCTTCGACGGCCCGAAAGGCAACTTCATCTTCAATGCCTCCACCATCTGGTGGGCCCAGGGCTTGAGCAAACCGCCCGGCCACATGCCCGTCTGGAGCCACTACTCCCGCCCCCATGGCACGGACGCACGCGTCCAACGCATCACCGCGAATCTGCTGAAACGGGCGCTTGGTTGACGCATGCTCGAACTTCGCGACAGCGTCCTGGAGTGCTCCAGCCCTCTGGAGCTTTGCGCGGACCGGGAGACGTTCGAAAGCGCCGGAGGACCGGCGCACTCCAAGACGCTGTCGCGCTCAATCACGCCAAAATCCCCTTCGCCACCTCGCCGCTCACATCCGTCAGCCGGAAATTCCTCCCCGCATAGCGATACGTCAGCCGCTCATGGTTGATCCCCAGCAGATGCAGCACCGTCGCATGCAGATCATGCGTGCCGATGATCCCCGTCTCCGCCTTGTCCCCCATCTCATTCGTGCTGCCATAGGCAAAGCCGCCCTTCACGCCACCGCCCGCCATCCACATGGTATAGCCCCCACCATTGTGACCACGACCATTATACGGCTCATTGTCATACCCACTGCCACGCCCAAACTCACCACCCCACATAATCAGCGTATCCTTCAGCATGTCCCGCTGCTTCAGATCCTCGATCAATCCAGCGATCGGCTTGTCAATCGAAGTACACTGCCGCGCTAGATTGTCACGCAGCCCATTGTGATGATCCCACCCCGGCGAAGTCAGTTGAATAAACCGCACGCCCTTTTCCGCCATGCGCCGCGCCATCAGACACTGCGTGCCAAACCGCTCCGTATTACCATCATCAAGGCCATAAAGTTCGCGGATCTTCTGCGGCTCCTTGTCCAGATCCAGCACCTCCGGCACACTCGTCTGCATCTTATAGGCTAGCTCATAACTCTGAATAATCCCCTCGATCTCCGGGTTCCCCGGATCCCCGTTGAGCAGTTTGCGATTCGCCTTCTGAATGAACTCGATCTGCTTCCGCTGCTGCGCATCACTGAGCCTCCCATTGCTCAAATCCGGCACCCCACAACCACCGCTGCTCAGGCGAGTCCCTTGAAACGTCGCCGGCAAAAACGCCGAGCCATAGTTCATCGCCCCGCCATTGTCCGCCGCCGGATTGATCGTGACAAACCCCGGCAGATCCTCCGCCACCGTGCCGAGTCCATAAACAATCCACGCCCCCATCGAAGGCCGCACAAACGTCTCACTCCCGATGTGCAGCGCCACCGTCGCCATCTGGTGGGCATTCGTTCGCGTCTGCATCCCGTTCAACAGGCACAGCTCATCCGCATGCTTCGCCAGTTCCGGAAACGCCTCCGAAATCATGATCCCGCTCTTCCCCCGCGGCTTGAACTCAAACACGCTCCCCATGTACTTCTGCACCTTGTTCGCCTCCGCCCTCGCCAGCTCTGGCTTATAGTCAAAGGTATCCAAGTGACTCGGCCCGCCCTGCATAAACATAAAAATCACCCGCTTCGCCCTCGCCGCAAAATGCGGTTCCTTCGGTGCCAGCGGATTGATCGTCTTCGGCGGTGCCGCAGCCCCCGCCCACTGCTGATGCAGCGCATTAAACGCCAGCCAGCCAAAGCCGGTGCTGGTCGATTGGAGAATGGAGCGACGAGTGGTCATGGTAGAAAATGAAAGGTTAAAACACATATCGAAACTCCGCCGTGCCAAGCAGCGCCTGCACCAGCGTCTGCATGTCCAGCTCGCCCGCATCGCGAGTTTCCTCAATGGACGGCTCTCTGCCGAGAATCAGTCTGTAGACCGCCTTCACATCCTTCCCAGCTTTCTCCGCGATCTCACCCGCCAGTTCCTCCACCATCGGGTTGTTCATAAAAAACAAAGCCTGCGGTGCCACCGTCGTCACATCACGCTGCCCCTTGATCTGCGTCGGCCCGGGGAAATCAAACGTGCTGAAAAGCTCCGGCACATTGTCCCTCACCACCGGCAGATAAATCGTTCGATACCCATCTTCAACACTGAGCAGCCCACGCGTCAAACCATGACGCCCCTTGCCACCCGTGCCCGCCACCTGGATGCCTTCAGGTCGATCAAACGTAAGCTTCCACGCCAGTTGCAGCAGCGTGTCCCGCAGCGGCTCCAGTTCCAGTCGCTTTGCATTCATGCGCCACCTCAGTTTGTTCCCAGCATCCGGGTGTTCAGGATTGCCCGTGCTCGCCAGCCGGTACGTGCGGCTCAGCATCATCGCACGAATCATCTTCTTCACCGACCACCCACCCTCCACAAAACGGATCGCCAGATGATCCAGCAGTTCCGGATGCGTCGGATCACTCCCCGTGATGCCAAAATCATCCACCGTCCTCACAATACCTTCGCCAAACAGATGCTGCCACAGGCGGTTCACCGCCACGCGTGATGTCAGCGGATGCGTCGCCTGAGTCATCCACTGCGCCAGCTCCAGCCGCCCGGAGGACTTCGCCGGAATCTTCGGCAGCGGGGGCAGGGCAGGCATGCCCAGCCTGCCACGCTCCGGCGCCGTCTTGCGGTCATGCGGATCACCACCCACCGCCAGTTCACAATCTTTCGCCTCACCTTCAATGACACCCATGCAAAAGTGCGGATCCACATCGTAGCGGATCGTCGTCTTCGGATTACCCAGCGCCCGGATGTCATCCATCGAATGAATCCCCTCCGGCAGCTTCGTAGGCGGGCCCACCGCCTCATCCAGCTTCGTCGGCAGATCCACCAGCATCTCCGGATCCACATAACCCGAGCCGTTCATGTCACTGCGATTCGCCTGACCCGGCAGCGTGCGACTGCTGTAAAAAATCCCCGCCAGCGCATAATAATCCTTCTGGCTCACTGGCTCCGTCTTGTGGTCATGACACCGCGCGCAGCTCAGCGTCAGTCCCATGAACGCCCGCGACACCACATCAATCTGGTCATCCACCTGATCCAGCACAAACTGCTCATAGTCCCCCTCCTGCAAATTCACGCTCCCCAGCGCCAGCATGCCCGTCCCCACAATCTGGTCACGCTTCTGCAGCACCGTGGTGGCAGGCAGCAGATCACCCGCGATCTGCTCCGCCACAAACCGGTTGTAAGCCTTGTCCGCATTCAGCGAATCAATCACCCAGTCACGATACTTCCACGCATACGTAAAAGGCGCATTCCACACCCGGCCCACACTGTCTGCATATCGCACCACATCCAGCCAGTGCCGCGCCCACCGTTCGCCAAATCGCTCTGATTGCAAAAACGCATCCACCACCTTCGCAAACGCCACATCATCCGCCGCCGCATCCTTCACAAAACGCTCCACCTCCTCCTGCGTCGGCGGCAGTCCACGCAGATCAAACGACGCCCGCCGGATCAGCGTCAGCCGCGAAGCATCCCCAATCGGATGCAGATTCTCCTTCTCCAGCCGCGCAAGAATGAATCGATCAATGTCATCCTTCGCCCACGCCGCATCCTTCACCACAGGCACAGCCGGGCGCAAAATACGCTGATACGACCACGGCGTGTCATTGTCATATTTCTCTGCCGCAGGAAGAATCCCCGCAGTAATAAGAGCACCGCAGAGCCAGAATGCTTTCGAACGTAAATGCTGTGTCTTCATGGTTGGTGGTAGATAAAAATATTCGCCTCACCGCTTCGCCTTCAGCCACACGCTCAAGGCCTTCACATTCTGCACAAAATCAAGGCTGTAGATCACACCACCCGCAGGCCGCGTTTTCTTCCCGCCCGCATCGCGCATCCATCCGCGCTCCTCGTCCGTCACGGGCCACGAGCCATCCGCCTGCTGCTCCTTCATAATCGTCGCAATCTCCCCCTCCGTCGGTGGCGAAGACCACCGCTCTTTCTCCACTCGTGGAAAAACAACACTCTCACCGCGCCCGATCTTCCTCCCAATCGACTCAATCGCGTCCAGCTCACTGTCCCATTTCCACCCATAGTTGGAGGAAGCCTTCTGGTCCGAATAAGTCAGCACAAACCCCTTGCCGCCTTCACCACGCTCAAAGTACAGCGGCTTGTTCGTCTGCAGCTCATAGTACCGCGCGATCCTTCCATCCGGCAGCAGCGACTTCCGCAAATACGCCAGCGCACGCGGCAGCGGTGCCAGGTACTTCTTGTCACCCGTCGCCGCCGCCAGCCTCAGCAGCGCCCACATCGCCGACTGGCTTTCACGTCCGCAGATCGCACTCGGCTCAAACGCACGGCTCCACGCAGGTTGCATCTCCTTGTCATACTGCTGCGCCCACGCAGGCTGCGGGTCAGGCATCTGCGCCGTGACAAGAAAATCCCCGCCACGCTTCGCCGCCTCCAGATACTTCGCATCCCCCCGCAGCTGCCACGCCAGCAGCAGCGTGCTCATCAGCGTCGCATGCGTGTTGTCATTGAGCACATAGCAGCCCGTGAAATCCTTCGGCCACTTGCGCGGCCACTCAGCCGGATAACTCCCTGCCTTGATCGGATACTTAGCCGCCGGTGGCGGCGCACTCGGCCACGAGTCCCAGTTCGCACTCCACCCTCCCGCCGGGTACTGCGTCGCCATGATCGCATTCAGCGCAAAATCCGACGCCTCCTTGATCTCCGCATCCTTGCCCCCCAGCGCATGATCCACCCGCACCAGCAGCCGCGTCGCCGCCTGCGAGACAGCATCATCAAACGTCGAGTAGTTGTTCTTGTTTGCGTGCCTCTTCCACACCTCCCACCCACCTTCACCCTTAGGCACTTTTTTCCGCTCGATAAGCCTGCCATCCCCATCACGCCGGTAAAGCTGCACCCCACGGTTCTTCGCATCAAAATGCCCCGAGTAATCCCAGCCCCCCGATGCCAGTTGCGTGCGAGCTACCGCATGCGCCGCCGCCACCGCCGCCGCCAGGCACTTATCATCCTTCGTCGTCTCATACGCATCCAGCATCGCCATCCCCACCGCCGGAGTCCCTGGCGGCTGAATCCAGATCGTGTCCGCCCCCGGAATCCCCTCCGCCTCCCTCAGTGCGAAGTCCGCGCTGTAGCGGTACACGTAGCCGCCGTGCGCCGCCGCCTTGGAATGGTAGAAAGAAACGGCTTTGATAGCCGCTGCGGCGACTCCAGCGGGAGCCGCCGCCGTTGCGAACGGCGGAATGACGAATGCCGAAATCAGAATGACAAATAAATGACGAAGGCCAAATGAAGAACCCAGCATTGGGCGGTGGTTGGAAGCTGCGTTCGACATTGGGTGTTATTTCGTCATTCGGATTTATTCATTCATCATTTTGCCTGAACGCCGTTTGCAGCGCAGGCATGATGGTCATCAAATAAGCATCACGTTCCACCCGCTCACTCCACCTTGATCCCGACCTTCTTGTTCCCGTTGTCACGCACGGCATCGACGGTGTTGTGAAGCGCGCTGAGCGGAATGTTGTCGTCGCCGGTGACGACGACTTTCGCTCCGGCGTGGTCGGGCAGGAAGGTGCTGAGGTGGCCGCGAAGGCGGCTCATGGAAACTTCTTCATCACCCACCATCACGGCCTCTCCGTTTTTGATCACGCGGAGAGTGAGCGTCTCGCTGGAACTGGTGCTCTTGTCGCCATCGCTTGCTCCGGTTTTTTTGCCGCCTTCACCTTCGCGTGCGCCGGTCTTCTTGCTTCCACTTTCACCGTCGCCAGTGCCAGGCTTCTTGCCTCCACCTTCGCCATCGCGCATGCCGGTCTTCTTGCTTCCAGCTTCGCCGTCACCCGTCCCAGGCTTTTTGCTTCCACCTTCACCATCACGCATGCCCGTCTTCTTGCTTCCGCCTTCGCCATCACCCGTGCCGGGATTTTTGGCTCCGCCTTCACCATCGCGCATGCCCGTTTTTTTCGAGCCTTCACCATCACCC
>NZ_JBAQCR010000442.1:0-6779 GCF_049294395.1 Prosthecobacter sp. | reverse complement strand
CGCGAGTGCAGCGCCGCAGCCCTGCCGCCGTCCCAGAGCCCACCATCGCCGCTTTGGAGGCTGATTACGGACCTGCCACGGCTCCTCTGGCTGCGGGCGGGGCGGTGGTGAGCGAAGGGAGCTTCTGTGCGCGCCTGGCTGAGTGCCGGGGCTGTGATCTATGGCGTGAGACCGCCCGGGATGGCCGGGGGCTCTGCGACAGCGTGAACTGCCGGTGCTCGCATCCGCTGCTCTGGCTGGCCGGGAAGCGCTGCCCGGAGGGGAAATGGCCTGCATGAAGCCTGCAAGGCGGGTGCAGACAGGCTGCTCAAAGCGGGCTATTTGCGCAAACCTTTGTCATTTTTGCGTGAACTTGATGGCGCGGCTATGAAATCCAGTACCTCGAAGGCGAGCTGCGCCGTGAAAAATACGACGGCATCATCTCCCTGCATTCAGATGCAGACAGCGATGGCGTCTACGGCTTTGTCGGCGGCTCCTTCCTCAGCGAGCATCTGCTGAAGCCCGCACTGCGCGCCGCATCCAAGATCCTGCCGCGCAATGACTCCCAGGTCATCGACGGCTTCCTTGCCGACAAGGGCATCATTCGCGAAGGCTACCTCGGCATGCTCACCGCACCTCCCGGCCAGTCCTCCTCAGCCCTGGAGATCGTCTTTGAAACCCCGTCTCTGGCGCCCATGCCCCTGCAGGTCTCCGCCACCGTCGTCGCCGTCAAAACCATCCTCGCACGCTACCGCCAGCTGCAATCCTACGCCCCGAATCTCTAACCCTTCCGCCCGTTCCGAATACCGCCATTGAGGCGCAAAACGTGATCAGGAAGTGGGAAACCATTCTCTCATCAAATCACAGAATCGGAGGAAAGAGGGAACTCTGCAATTTCGAAGGCTCTCCCTTTCGGCGAGTCTACCCAATATGGCGTTGGAAGGAGGGATGTTGTAAACTTTCAAGAGATCCCGAAAGACCTCTTTAGGCCTCAGAGGCTTGCCCAGTTGATCCATTCCTCCATGCTCATTACAAATATCCTGGAGCTTCGTTTCCCATTCAACAAGTTTGTCACGATTTTTACGGGCGCGTTCATGCAATACAGTTCCCATGTGCGAAGAACCAAACCGCAGCCAGGACTCCAGCTCCGGCTCCAAAACCAAGGCTGCCGCACGATCATTCTCCCAGCCGCTCTGGATCAATTGTTCATGAAGATTTATTTCCAAAGCTGTCGCCCCTTGTACCTCACGACCACTGCCTTCGATATCCCTGACAACCAGCGCCCGCTGATGGCTAGACTGATACGACCGTAGTAACTCCACTGCCTGACCGCTAGAGTCATGGTAAGGATCAGACACAATCACCGGGGTTACAGACCGGATACCAAGCGCCTGATACCTCGCCAAAATGGCAGGCAGAACCTCCTTATAGGCACTGTCAGGGGTGAGAATGACGAGATCTTCCATGTGAGTTGGATCAGCTGAGGATTCCCGCAGCATACAACTGAGCAAGATTCACGGAGCTTTGCCAGTTCTTGAGCTTGGGATGCAAATCTCCGCGCACGATGTCAGTGGCATCATTGCATTTGGCAAAACACAGCAGTTGCGCAGGCGTTGCCTGTGCCACCAACACGGGCGAATGAGTAGCCAGCAGCACTTGCCCCTCCGTCAAAGCGGATAACGATTGATACAAAGCCTCAATGGCTTGGGGATGCACACCGTTCTCGGGCTCCTCAATCAGATAGATACTGCCTTCATCAGGAATATATGCCAACAGTGTCAATGCCAGCAGTCGAAGAGTACCGTCGGACAAGTGCCAGGACTTCACCTCATGGCCTGACTTGTATTTCACCCTGAGATAAAGAGCTTTGTCCTCGTCACGCTCCGTGACTTCAATATTCTCGATAGGCAGGATAGTTCTGAGATGTTCCATCCAGCCAATCCAAGATGGCGTGTCTTTTTTCAACTCGCGCACCACCTGCGGGAGATTCGATCCATCCACCGCAAATCTTCTACCCTTCAAAGGGGAAGAAGGAAACATCATGGATTCAGCATTCAGCAAGATCTTCTGCACATGCTCAGCGAGCTCCGTCTTAAACCAATTCGAAAGTGGGAACCTGACTTCGTCTTCGGGAAGCGTGCTGAGCGCCGATTTTGAAGCCGGATTTTTGATTTGGAGATTGTACCCAGTGGTCTCTGCCGTGAAATTACTGTTTTGATTTTTCGATTTACTGGCCGTTCTTTTCCATTTGTTGGAGGGAGCCTGCCTGTGGATGATCTGGCTCATTGGATTCAAATTTGGAAGCCAGCTGTCATCTGGAAATTTGCCTCTGTGCAGTTCCCCCTTTTCGGTCGCGTCGCCATTCGGCGAAAAGAGCCACAAGTTCTCCGCTAATATGCGCGGCTCCCAGTCTAACGGCTCATCCTTCTCCTCCCCCAATCCCAGTCGAACTTCGTAGCGAACGTGCGTGTAAGCGGCACTTTTGCCATTCATATGCAGGCTTCTTACTGCATCGGGTATTCTTGCCTCTACCGCGAGATCGAAATACGTCCCTTTTCCTTGGAATAGGATCTCCCCCATACTTCGCGTCCGTGATTTGTCCCAAACATCTTCGAGACCTCCCGCCGCAAAGGCAGCCAGCACCTGCGGCACTTCCAAAAAAGTGCTCTTCCCGCTGCCATTCGGGCCGGTAATAATGTGAAAGTTCCCGAGGTTCTGGGAAACACGCGCCAGACATCGGTAGTTCCACGCTTCGATTTTAGTGATCATGCGGGATTTGAATCAAAAATAAGCATGCCACATATTGTGATATAATTATGTGCTGCAAAGCCCTGACTTTCCAATCTATTTGATTTTCTGCACACAGAGAATCATGCATCTGGGTAAATCTCTCCAACAAAGATTTGTTTCACTTCACTGCTGTGACTCTTTGTACTTCAAAGAGTGGTGCTCGGGAAGGGACTCGAACCCTTAAGCCTTTCGGCACAAGATCCTTAGTCTTGCGCGTATACCAATTCCGCCACCCGAGCAGGTGTGAAAAACAGGGGCCGCGAATATAGACGCTTCAGTTTTTATGCAACCACTGTTTTGCATTTTCGTGCACTTTTATGCGCCGATGGAAAAGACGATCACTCTTGCCTTCGCACCGCGTTTTGACTGTCATCCCTTCTCATGCGCACTTCCCTGCTCCTCTGCCTGCTGCCGTCCCTTCTCCTCGCGGCCTCGCCCTACCCTGAAAAGACCCCTGACACCCCAGGAAACAGGCTCATCGACCGCTACTTCGCCGAGCAGACACGCGAGATCACCGCAGACAACGGACTCGCGCAGATCACCACCGCTGCCGACTGGGAAGCCAAAGCCCCCGAGTACCGCCGCCAGCTCTTTGAGATGCTCGGCCTTGATCCCCTGCCGGAGAAAACCCCGCTGAATGCCACCAAGACCGGCGAGCTCAAAGGCGACGGCTACATCGTGGAAAAAATGCACTTCCAGTCCATGCCCGGACTCTACGTCACCGCGAATCTCTATCTCCCCGAGAAGGTGGACAAGCCCCTGCCCACCATCCTCTACGTCTGCGGCCATGCCGTTGTGGTCAAGGACGGCGTCAGCCTCGGCAACAAAACCGGCTACGAGCACCACGGCGTCTGGTACGCACGCCACGGCTACGCCTGCATGATCATCGACACCGTGCAGCTCGGCGAGATCCGTGGCGAGCACCACGGCACCTACAGCAAAGGCCGCTGGTGGTGGTTCTCACGCGGCTACACGCCCGCCGGGCTGGAGGCCTGGAGCTGCATCCGCGCGCTCGACTACCTCGAAACCCGCAAGGAAGTGGACAAGACCCGCTT
Organism: Prosthecobacter sp.; assembly: GCF_049294395.1. Taxonomy (GTDB): domain Bacteria; phylum Verrucomicrobiota; class Verrucomicrobiia; order Verrucomicrobiales; family Verrucomicrobiaceae; genus Prosthecobacter. The sequence goes on along the minus strand of NZ_JBAQCR010000442.1, from coordinate 2,955 downwards.
CGGCGTCACCGGCCGCAGCGGCGGCGGTGCCTACTCCTGGTGGATCACCGCGCTGGATGAGCGCATCAAAGCCAGCGCCCCCACCGCCGGCGTCACCGACATGCAAAATCAAGTCATCGACGGCTGCGTCGAAGGCCACTGCGACTGCATGTTCTTCGTGAACACCTACCGCTGGAATTTCGAGCGCATGGTCGCCCTCGCCGCACCACGCCCGCTCCTCGTCGTCAATACCGACAAAGACTCCATCTTCCCCATCGACGGCGTCTTCCGCATCTACCAAAACGTGCGCAAGATCTACAGCCTCCTCGGCAAAGAGGGAAACATCGGCCTCCAGGTCGCCGAAGGTCCGCACAGAGATCTGCAGCCGCTGAACATCGGCGCGTTCCATTGGTTCGAGCGCTTCCTCAAAGGCGCGGACTCCATGGCCGTGATCGACGAAGGCGCCAAGAAAACCATCGCGCCCGCCTCCCTGCGCGTCTTCACCGAAATCCCCAAGGACGAGATCAACACCAAGGCCGACGAAACCTTCGTCCCCATGGCCAAAGCCCCCGCACCCGCCACCAATGCCGCCGATTGGTCCAAACAAAGCGACACCTGGATGCAGGATCTCAAAGACAAAGTCTTCAACGGCTGGCCCAAGGACATCGCCTCCGTCAATCCGCAGAAGGAAAGCAGCGCAGAAGTCGATGGCATCCGCATGACCGCCTACGATTTCGACAGCCAGTCACCCTTCCGCCTCCGCCTCTACATCGTCCATCGCGATGGCCTCCGCGCCGAAGACCTCCAGCTCGTCGCGCTCAACGTCCTCGATGAAGCCGGCTGGGATGAATTCTGCGCCACCTACCACAGCCGCTTTGGCAAGCTCATCGAAGTCTTCCCCGGTGCCCCCAAAGACGACGACGCCTTCAAGCAGGAAAAGGCCATGTTCATGAACAACAAATGGGGCATGGCCTACATCTGCCCGCGCGGCGTCGGCCCCACCGCCTGGACCGGCAGCGCCAAAGCCCAGACCCAGCGCCTCCGCCGCTTCTACCTCCTCGGCCAGACTCTCGATGGCATGCGTGTGTGGGACATCCGCCGCACCCTGCAAACCATCCGCGCCATCCCCGGCTTCGGCGAAACCCCGCTCTGGATCCAGGCCCACCGCGACATGGCCGTCGATGCCCTCTACGCCTCCCTCTTTGAAGACAACATCAAGCGCCTCGACCTCCACGACATGCCCCTCACCCACAACGGCACCGTCACCGGAGATCCCGAGTCCGTCGGCCCCGCCATGCTCAACGTCCTCAAATACCTCGACATCCCCCAGGCCACCGCCATGGCCGCCATGCGCAGCAAAGTCGTCATCTACTCCGCCGACAAACCCGCCTGGGACTACCCCGCAACCCTCACCAAGAACCTCGGCAAAGAAACCCAGTTCCAAGTCCGCGTCCCCGTGAAGCCCGAGGAGGTGAAGGAAGAGCCGCAGAAGAAAGAGGAGCCCAAGAAGTAACCCTCATAAGTACGACAGACACTCCTGTCTGTCGGCCAGCGCTCTCTCATTCAGCCGAAAGCCCTCTGCAAAGAACAGCCTCCGAAAGCCGGCTGGCCTTCCACAAGCACCTGCCCGCTGACGCGAACACGCCAGCCTTTTGGAGTGCGGTCGCGAAGATGCACGGCGCAAGCCTGCATCGCAGCTACCGCTTTCGTGGGGTAAGACGTATTCTCAGACCCACCCTGCCGTCCGGCATGCCAAAGCGGCATCGCGCCAAGGCTTGCCGCCGCAGTCCATGACGCTGTCGCGCCCTCTTGCCCCCCATCCTTCAAAACCCACGATATCAACCCGTGAAGTTCTTGGAAAAACGACCGTCCGCAGAAGATTCCTCTGGAGTACGACAGACACTCTTGTCTGTCGGCCAGCGCCCCCGCCTCCACCCTCGCTTCCAAAAAGCCGCCCCCCGCTCGCATTCAAAAAGACTGACAAAACCGGCCCATTCATGAATGATCTCAGGAATTCAAAATCCTGTTCTCCATTCATGAAAGTGATCCTGTCCATCCTCCTCGTCTGCACCCTCAGCGCCTGCGGCCCGACACCTCAGAAACAAACCCGCGCCGAGATCACCGGCACGCAGACCGAGCGCGTCACACGCGCCACCGCCATCCTTGCCAAATACGCCACACTCCCCGGCCCGCTGCTGGACGCCCACATGGCAGAAGACATCGCCGACAACAGCGGCGGCATGGTCCCCGGCCCCTCCGATTCCACCCTCTCAGGCGTCATCACCTTCCCCGCCGCAGACCTCCCGAAGTGGCAAAAGATTCTCGCACCTCAGACCAGCCACGTGGACTCCCCCAGCTATGGCGGCCACAGCCCAGCTCCCACCTGGTGGCCCGCAGCAGCCGCCTTCAAAGACTGCGAGTATTACGAGCCAAAAAAACTCACAGGCCGCACCTTCGGCTTCGTCGCCCTCTCACCTTCCGCTGCGGCCATTTATTTCTCCACGTTCTCTCCCTGAACACCGGCCTGTTCGATCCTTCTTCCCAAACCGTGGCGTTCTAAATCAGGCGCTGCATGCACAGTCGTAGGATGGGTGTGGCGACAGCCCGCCCGTCTGCGAGCGTGGGGAAACGCCCATGGCTCGGTGCGTTCATCCGGGCTGCAGCCGGATGAACCGCCACACGGATTCCACCAGCGCATGCCGCAGCCGGGGATTGCCATGTTTGTTGATCCCGCCCTGCCTGCGTTTGCCGCCGCTGCTGTGCTCGCTGGGACACAGCCCGGTGAGCCGAGCGGAGCGAGACAGCCAGCCGCTAGGCTGCCCCGAAGGGGTGAGCGCAGCGAAGCAACCTGCTGGCCTGCCGCCGGTTGTTGAACCGGGTCCAGTCGAGCACTTCGTTTTCGATGATGCGTTCGGTGAGCGCTCCGAGCCCCTTGGGCCGCGACGTCGCTGCCGTGGCCCGCGCTTCGATCTCTGC
>NZ_JBAQCR010000441.1:0-20739 GCF_049294395.1 Prosthecobacter sp. | reverse complement strand
GGTAACACCTGACCCTGTTTTTGACTTTACGCCCGTGATCCGGTGAGAGCGTTATGCGCTCTCCTGAATCACGGGCTTTTCTGCGTTCACGAACAGAGCAAACACACCGGCGAGCACGAAGGCCGTGGCACACATCCACACGCCCTCGTGGAAATCGTGATTGGCGTCATAAGACTTGAGCACCAGCGTGAAGAGCATGGGCATGATGGCGGCGCCGAAGTTTCCCCACATGTTGGACCAGCCAAAGAGCTGCGCCTGATTTTTGCCGCTGATGTCCTGCATGGTGGTCCACATGGCAGGCAGACCGATATCGCCGAAAAAGGCGGCCATGCCAAAGGCTGCGGCCATGCCCCAGGGAGAGTCCGTCCACAAGGCCAGCACATAACAGCCGGCGGCGGCGAATTTGGTCACGCTCATGGGCAGCATGCGGCCCATGCGTTTGCCATGATGACGTGTGATGTAGTCGGTGATGAAGCCGCCGAGAGGGAGGGCCACGATGCCAATGGACAGAGCACCGGTCGTGATGAGTCCGGCGAGGCCTTCCTCCAGATGCATGACTTTTTTGAGATAGTCGGGCAGGGAAAGGATGAGAAATGCCCAGCCGATGTTGGTGAAGAACTGCACGGCATTGGCCATCCAAAGATTGAGGCTGAGGCAGGCGGCCTTGAGGGGAAAACGCCGTGGTGGATCTTTGATGGGCTGGAAGTCACCGCGTCCTTCGGCCAGCAGATCGATCTCTGCTGCGTTGCAGCGTGGGTGCTGGCGCGGGTGTTCACGAAACACGCGCCAGTAGCAGATGGCGACGATGACTCCGATCAAACCATAGATCCACCCCGCCCAGCGCCAGTCGCCAGAGCGCAGAATGACAAAAGCAGTCAGGCCCGGCGCCACGGCACCTCCGACGCGCCCGCCCCAGGAAATCATGCTGCTGGCAAACCCGCGTGCTTCAATGTGGGCCCAGCGGGTGAGCAGGCCGCTGCTGGCCGGATAGTAGCCCGCTTCGGCGAGTCCGCAGCACAGCCGGGCGATTAGCAGCGTGGTGAAGCCCAGTGAAAAACTGGTGGCGGCGGTGAAGACGGACCAGGTGGCAATGTAAATGGTGATGAGGATTCGCGTGCCGAAGCGATCGCTGAGCCATCCGGCGGGGACTTGAGCCAGGGCATAGGCCCAGAAGAACGCGCCCTTTACCCAGTCAATCTGCCATCCTTCCAAAGCGACGCTTTTTTGAAACGAATCCGAGGCCACGATCTGGGCCAGGCAAATGCGGTCCAGATACATCAGGAAGGCCACCATCGTCGCGGTGGCAAGGATTTGATGGCGGACGATCGTGGGGCGGGAGGAAGAAGACATCGAAGAGACAAGACGCAGAAAATCAGCCAGCCCTAACAGGATTCCGACTTGATGAAGCATCGGAAGGCATGCATGAGCCGTGTATTGCAGCGCAAAAGCGTCCCAATGAATAGACTTGCGTGCCCCGCAGTCTCAACAACTCTTCCCTATCATGACCGCCATCAAAAATCTTACCGCTCTGCTGGTGCTGAGCTTTCTCGCTTCCGGCGTGCTCGGCTGGTTCCTGTTTCAGTCGCACACCGATCTTGCAACGGCGCATGCAGAGCTGGAGCAGATTAAAGCTGCGCATGCTGAAGAGATGAGTGCGAAGGCGGCTGAATTTCAGCGTACGCTCGACACCCAGGCGGCGCAGCATCAGAAAATGATCACTGCGATCAATGATGAGCATGAGAAGAAGATCGACGAACTGCGCACGGGCGAGCGCAAGCGTCTGGCCATCGCGGCCAAGGAGTTTGAAAACATTTTCGAGGGCAACAAGACCACGCTGCAGTACATTGACCTGCTGGAAGACAAGGTGAAGACCGGCCAGTCGCTGTCGAAGGCGGAAGTGGAAAAGCTTTCGATCATCACCACCGGGCTCGGCTACCTGAAAAAGCAATATCAGAAGCCGATGCAGGAGTTTCAGGAGCTGGCGAACTACTTTGACGCCCAGGCCTCCAAGCAAATCGCCAAACCGAAGGGCGGCTTCTTCAAGCGCCTTTTCAGCAGCGACTTCCGTGATGCCGAAAAGGAATACCTGCGACAGGAAGGCGCCAAGGAGGCCTTTGAGCAGGCGCAGAGCAAGTTCTCCGGCACCTACAAGCAGGCCCAGAAGGTCATGGGTTCGGTGAATCTGGATGCGGACGCCCAGATCCAGAAGCTGCATGCGTACATCGATGACAAGCAGCAGATGAACGCCGAAGATCTCTCTTCCTTCTTTGACAAAGCTCGTAAAGCGCTGCGCACCCATCAGGACGTGCTCGACTTTGAGCCGGACGCTGCACGGCTTCCTGCGCCGAAACCGCAGCCCTGAGGGCCATTGGAACGATAGGGAACTTTAGGTAAGGTGCTGACGTGCGTCAGGGATTAGTGGTGTCCTGGAGGTGCTGTGCAACCAACTGCCCCAACCTTTCAATGAATGGCCGTGGCATGGGTATGATGCTACGCAAATTGTAGGTTTTTGAAGGGGACGAGGGCTCCAGGAACTGCGAATTGATCGCAATTTACGCTCCTGAATAGTAAGAGAAAACCGAAAATACAGTCTGCTAACATGCTGGCGTAAATTTTCGCAGGAAATCATGAACATATTCTAGATCTCGACCAGCCCAATCCTTTGCCATCGACCCCCTCCCCTAATTTAAATAAACATGAAGTTTTTACGCATGCATCGTCCCTTTATCAGCGCGCTGATGATGATGTTAATGTTCTCCTGGCAGAGAGGTCAGCCGCTCGCGGCGGCAACACTTTACTGGGATGCGGATGCTGCAGTGGCAGGGAACAGTTCGGTCACGGGGGCTGGTCTGGGCGGATCTGGAATTTGGAACACCACTTTGCCGTATTGGTGGGATGGCAGCAGCACGGACGCTGCGGTGACTTTTACCAGTGCAGACACAGCCCTCTTCACCGGCTTGGGCGGCATGGTGCAACTGGGAGCGCCCATCACCTTGGGATCGATTATTTCAGTCAAAACATTGGGGGTGCGCTGACGCTGGCCAACCGGAGCATTGAACTCGCGGGAACCACTGGCGGCGGCACGACCAACGGGCAGGGGCTGGACATTCGCTCGGACGCGGCTCCCACGGGAATCCGTTCGATCAGCAACAACAGCGCGACAAACGCCTATATCTATTTGGATCATGCGGCCACGGACGGCAACGTCACGACGGGGCAGACGATCACCTTTGGTATGATCGCCCAAGCGAATAGCACGGCCGCCATTACGTTCGTGGGCAATCATGGTTATGGTGTGGCGCTGGGTGTGAACACACTTGCAGCCAGCAATGGCAAGTCTGAGCTCCGCCGATTCGACAGATGCGAGCTTTGCAGACTGGTTCCATGACAATCCAAGCGGAACCGCTGCGCAGTATGTCACCAGCATTGGCGGAATGGCCAACACGGGAGCAGGCACCAGCTGGAATGACATCCACTCGGGCAGCCATGACTTCATCTCGGCTGCAGACACGATTGTCCTGGGCAGCACGAATACCACTGACAAGCGTGTGGTGGTGTCCGTGAACAACCTCACCGGGGTGACCTATGGCAGTGTCTTCAATCTCATGGACTGGAGCACACTGGGCCTGACGCATGATGACAGCGCCCTTTCCGCCATGGGCGCGTTCAGTGTGACGAACAACCTGCAATTGCAGGACATTTCGAGCATTTCCCCCGGGCTTGCCTGGGATACCAGCCTCTTTGACAGTTATGGCATCATTGTTGTGGTTCCAGAGCCAGACCGGCTGCTGTTCCTCATGCTCGGTTTGCTGGGACTTCTGGCACGCCGTCGCCGCCGGGTTCTTGCTTGATCTTGCGGAGCTAAACCACGCAAAAATCATCCATTCAGGGCGGCCCGCCCCGCAGTTGATGTGATTCGGTGGTCTGCCGAATCACAAACGGCGGGGGATTGGGCATAAACGGCGGGGAATGAAAGGAAAGGTTGTCTTTTCGCTGACGTTTTGGCTAGGCTTAACGTATTCCATGCCGCGCTTTTCAGGTGCGGCTGTGCCTGATTCCAACTCTTCATTCCATGCAAACAAAACAAAACCAAACCACCCGCCGAACCTTCCTTCGCGGCACTGTGGCCGGCGCCGCCGGTCTCGTCGCATCCCGAGCCTTCTCCGCACCGCTGGGTGCCAATGGTGACGTTCGTGTCGCGGTCATCGGCTTTAACGGACGTGGCGCAGGCCACATCAAGAGCCTGGAGGAAATCCCGGGCGTGCGCATCGTCGCTCTCTGCGACGTGGACGCCAATGTGCTCGCGAAGGGCGTGGCAAGCCAGGCCAAGAAAAACAACACCGTCACGGCCTACTCCGACTACCGGAAGCTCATGCTGGACCCTGAGGTGGACGCCGTGACCATCGCCACGCCGAACCACACGCACACGCTCATCGCCATGACGGCCATGCAGCATGGCAAGCATGTGTATGTGGAGAAACCCGTTTGCCACAACATCTGGGAAGGACGGCAGCTGCTGAATGCCGCCGAGAAGGTCGCCAAGAAGGGGCTCGTGGTACAGCACGGAATGCAGCGTCGTTCCAGCCCCGGCTGGGCGGAGGCCATGGCCTGGGTGAAGGAAGGCCACATCGGCAAGGTGACGCTCTCCCGTGGAGTGAACTACAAATCACGTATTTCCACTGGCAAAGTGGCGGAGGCGATCCAGCCCAAGGACGGGATGATCAAGGGCACCTTCCACGATCTGCGCAATGTCAAGACCGACCCGGCCGGAGCGCCGCAGGAGGTGGATGTGGACTACAAGCTGTGGGCTGGACCACGTGGCATGCAGCCGGTGCACCGCACGCAGTTCCACTATGACTGGCACTGGCAGTGGGCCTTCGGCAACGGCGACATCGGCAACCAAGGGCCGCATCAGACAGACGTGGGCCGCTGGGCGCTGGGAGATCCCGAACTGCTGCCCAAGCGCGTGATGAGCTTTGGCGGTCGCTGGGGCTACAAGGATGACGGCGAGACCGCGAACAATCAGATGGCCTTTTGGGCCTACGAGCCCGCGCCGCTGCTGTTTGACAACCGCGGTCTTCCTTTGAAGGACATGGACTGGAAGCTGGAGCCCGTCTTCCGCGTGAATGGCAAGACCGCCGCTGCGCGCGTCGGCAATGTCATCCATTGCGAAGGTGGCTACGTCATCGAGGCCAAGGCTTATGACAATGAAGGCCAGGCCATCAAGAAGTTCGAGAACTTCAATGACGGTGCTGACCACATGCTCAACTTCATCAACTCGGTGCGTGCCGGCAAGCTCATCAATCCGAACCTGCACGTCTCCCACGGTTTCCATGCCGCTTCGCTGGCCCATCTTGCGAACATCTCCTACCGTCTGGGCAAGGCTGCGAACGTCGCTGAGGTGCAGGAGCGCCTCAAGAATGACAAGGCCGGCCTTGAGACGCTGGAGCACTTCGTGAAGAATCTCGAGGACAACAAGATCGACCTCAACGTGGACAAGATCAGTGCCGGCCCGTGGCTGGAGTTTGATCCCGTCTCCGAGAAGTTCACCGGCGAGTTCGCCGATGAAGCCAACAAACTCGCGATGGAGAACTACGTGGACGAATTCAAGCTGCCGGAAATCAACTAACCGAAGAGCCAGCTTCGAATTTGATGCTTTGCGCGGAGCCGGGAAACCGGCTCCGTGTTTGTAATTGGCGGCGGGCTGCTTTGGAGTAGGGTTAAAATGCCATGGAATCCCCCAATCCACCTCCCGCGCTGCCGTATTCATCCGTCACTCAGGATGAAAAAACTCTGGGCATCGTCATGCACGTGCTTTGTCTGGTCGGTTTCCCCATTTTGGGTCCGCTCATCGTCTGGCTGGTCAAAAAGGATCAAAGCAGCTACATCGACCTGCAGGGGCGGGAATTGCTGAACTTCCAGCTCAGCTTTCTGGTATATGGCTTCCTGTCCTTTTTGCTCTGCTTCATTCTCATCGGCATTCCGCTTCTCATTGCAGTGGGGGTTGCCACGGTGGTGCTGACCATCATCGGGATTGTGAATGCTTCGGAGGGGAAGATTTATCGGTTCCCGCTGACGATTCGCCTGCTGTGAGGCAAAACGGTTGCGACTTCTGTGCCGTGGTGGTAGCTGAGTTCCCCGTTCCCACCAAAACCCCAGATGCGACCCAACCAACTTCTTCAAGCCATCGGTGCCGAGCTGCGCATGCAGATCATGACCTACATGCAGACCGATCAGCGCGCTGCATACAAGGCGGTCATTGATTCGCTCGCTCCGGCCAAGCGTCTTCGTCCTGCCTTCATTCTGGAGAAGTCCCGTGCCAAGCAGGCCGAGTGGCTGCTGGAGCAGCTCAACACGAAGTCGAACGAGGAAGTGACGGCGCAGATTTTCCAGATCTGGCTGCTCAAAGGCCAGCCGCAGATGCTGATCACTTTCCTGGATGCCGCGCAGATCGCGCATGATGGCAAGGGTGAGGTCACGGAACTGCCTGAGGTCATCGAAGACGACAAGGCTGAAGCTGCGGTGACTGCTTTGCTGGCTGCGTATCCTGCCAAGCAAGTTGCCTTGTATCTCTACATGTTCCAGCAGCAGCGCGAAGGTGGCTGGATTTCGCTCACCAAGGCTATCGATGCCCGCCCTGAGCTGAAGCTCGAAGCCTGAGATTTTCTGCCATGATGGACGCCCTCGACAGCGCCATCGCCAACACGCAGGCGCATCTGGATGCCCTGCGCAATGCGAGCGGCCACTGGGAAGGGCGGCTTTCTAGCAGCGCGCTTTCAACCGCGACGGCCATCGTCGCGCTGGCGCTGGTGGATCGTGACAAGCATGCGGTGCACATCGCCGCCGGGGCGCAGTGGTTGTGTGATCATCAGAACGCTGACGGTGGCTGGGGTGACACGACTCTGAGCAAGAGCAACCTTTCGACCACGCTGCTGTGCTGGAGTGCGCTGCATCTCGTGGGGAAGCGGACTACGCCTGCCGTTGAAACTGCCAATGGGTGTATCATCGCGCAGGTAGGTTCTCTTGAACCCGTGGCCATCGCTCGGGCGGTGGTGTCCCGTTACGGCAAGGACAAGACTTTTTCGGTGCCCATTCTCATGCTGTGCGCGCTGTGTGGTACCTTGGGGGACAAGCCGTGGAAGCATGTCATTGCGCTGCCGTTTGAGCTTGCTGCGTTGCCGCGCACTTGGTTTGGGGCGGTGGGGCTGCCGGTGGTGAGCTATGCGCTGCCGGCGCTGATTGCCATTGGGTACACGCGGTTTAAGAACAAGCCGCCGGCGTGGTGGAATCCTCTGAGGTGGCTTCGTGCGCTGACATGGCCGCGCATCCGGCCGATGCTCAAGGCGCTGCAGCCAAGAAGCGGAGGGTATCTTGAAGCCACGCCGCTGACGAGCTTTGTCACCATGGCACTGGCGGGTGCGGGTGAGTTTGATCATCCGTGCCTGCCGCTGGCGGTTGAATTCTTGGTGAGTTCGAAGCGGGAAGATGGGAGCTGGCCGATTGATACCAATCTGGCAACATGGGGGACGACGCTATCGCTGCGGAGCTCCGACTTCAGCGCTCCACCTATTCCGTGGCTGCTGGCACAGCAGTATCGTGAAGTTCATCCTTTTACCAATGCGCCGCCGGGGGGGTGGGCGTGGACGAATTTGCCTGGAGGAGTGCCTGATGCGGATGACACTTCGAGTGCGCTGATCGCGCTGAAGAAGATCGGACATTCCTGCGATGAAGCGATTCAGCAGGGGATCACCTGGCTGCTTGATTTGCAAAATCGCGACGGGGGCATTCCCACGTTTTGCCGTGGCTGGGGCACGCTGCCGTTTGACCGCAGCACGCCGGAGATCACGGCGCATGCGTTGTGTGCGTGGTGGGTGTGGAGAGATGAAGCGCCGCAAGTTTTGAAGAAACGTATCGACGAAGGAACGCGGCAGGCACTCGCCTACTTGAAGCGGGTGCAGTTGCCAGATGGTTCCTGGATTCCGCTGTGGTTTGGCAATGAGCACACGCCGGATGAAAACAATCCGGTCTATGGCACGGCGCAGGTGGTCAATCATCTGAGTGGCAGTGAGCAGCTCGCCAGCAAGTTTGATGCGTTGATTCAGAGCGGGCGCCAATACTTGCGCAGCGCCCGGAAAGCCGATGGCTCCTTTGGCGGGGATGCGAATGCGCCTGCGAGCATCGAGGAGACGGCGGTGGCTTTGCATGCTTTGAGTGGTGAAGAGCAAGACATGATGGGCAGCGTGCAATGGCTCATTGGGGCAACAGAAAACGGCACTCGTTTTCCTACTGCGCCCATTGGTCTCTACTTTGCGCGGCTATGGTATCATGAGCAGCTTTATCCTGTGGTTTGGACACTGGGAGCGCTGAGGGCGGCCAAGAAGATGCTACGTTGATTTATTCCTGCTCGACGGTGCTGGAGACATCCACGGGGGACTCGCCTGCGACTTCTTTTTCGACGGGCTGCACTCGGATTTCGACGTTTACGGGGACGGCGCGGAGGCCTTCGATGATGCGCTGGAGGCGCTCGATGGTGACGTCGGAAAGAGTTGGTTTGCTGACGGCCTGCTCGATCTTTTCCAGACCGACGGTGAAGGCGTTCATGTGGCCGGTGATGCGGTTGATGGGATCGTTTTCGCCTGCGCCACCGGTGAGGAGGTTGCGTTTGAAGGTGCTTTTAATTTCGGCCCAGCGGATGACGTCGGCCTCGGTGGAGAGGGTGTTGATCTCGCGCCATTTGAGAAGGTTTGATTCTGCAGCCTGGCTGAGAGTCTGTGCTTCGCCACGATAGTGATCGGCGATGAGGCTGGCGACTTCGGCATCCGTCATGAGCGGGAGGATTTTCTCCGCGATCTTGTTCATGTTGCGGTAGCTGCCCTGGAGCTTGAAGGGCGGCTCGGTGCGGTAGGCGTCCTCCATGGCGGCGCTGCGCACGTATTCCTGGTTCACACGCAGGATGATCTCGCGCACGTGGAGGAGCTTTTCCATGACGGCAACGGCTTCGTTGATCTCCTCGGCGCTGTAGCTGCCTTCAAACTCGACGCCTTCGCGCGTGCCGGTTTGGGCGACCTTCAAGACGGCGAGTGCATCGGCATGGCTGCGAGCTGCGATTCGCGCCAGCGTGGCATTGCTGGTGAGGCTGTTCTCGATGTAGCTGTCTTTGAAGGCTTCCTGATGGCCGCCGAGGATGTCGCCGAGATTGTAGGTGTCGGCGCGGTTCGCCAGCATGTCCGGCACCTGGAATTTGCCGCCGACTTCGGTGTAGGGATTGCCTGCCATGACGACGGCGACTTTGCGGCCGCGCAGGTCGTAGGTCTTGGCTTCGCCTTTAAACACGCCTTCGATCTTGCGCGTGCCGTCACAGAGGGAGATGAACTTTTGCAGGAACTCAGGGTTCGTGTGCTGAATGTCATCGACATAGATCATGACATTGTCGCCCATCTCGAAGGCGAGGTTGAGCTTCTCCACTTCTTCACGCGCGCTGGCGTTGGCGGCTTCGGCGGGATCCAATGAGGTGACCTTGTGGCCGAGAGCGGGGCCGTTGATTTTTACCAGCGTGATGCCGAGGCGGCTGGCGACGTATTCCATGAGCGTCGTTTTGCCGTAGCCGGGCGGTGAGATGAGCAGGAGCATGCCCATGCGGTCCGTGCGCGTGTCCTTGCCTGCGGCACCTAGCTGCTTTGCCAGATTGGCGCCGATGAGGGGAAGATAGACCTGATCGATGAGGCGGTTGCGCACGAAGGAGCTGAGCACGCCGGCTTTGAACTGATCGAGCCGCAGTTCGCGGCGGCGGGTGTCGGCGAGGCGATGCTTGAGCAACTGGAAGGCTTCAAATGCGGGCACGACCTCGGCTTCGTAGCGTTGCAGGCGCGCGGTGAACTCGTGGTAGTTGAGTTCGAGCTTTGCGTCGGCGATGCGCGCGTGCGTGCCGATCAAGCCGGTGATGGTGGCGTGGGCGGCTGGCTCAGTGGGAATGGCGGCTGGAGGTTGGTCGTGGGTGATGACCATGGCTGCGGTCTCGATCAGGACGCCAGGGGCAGCGGCGGGATTGAGAGCGGTGAGCCACTCCAGGGCGATTTCGAATGCGAGCAGGGGTTGGGCGGCGAGGGAGGTGAGGGTTTCTTCGAACTCCTTGGCCGCGTGTTTGACGGTGAGTTCGCGGTGGAAGGCACGCAGGAGTTCTGTGGCTGCGGCGGAGCGGGTGAAGGGATGCTTGGATTGGAGCTCGTCGAGGAGGCAGGCGGTGATCTGGGATGACGAAGCTCGCGGCAGAATGCCGCCGAGCAGACTTTCCACATGCTTCGCCAGTTCGTTATCGGCGGAGGCATTCGAGATGCCGAGCAGGTCGCGCATGCGACCTTTGGACTGCATGCGGGCGAGGAGGGCTTTCTTGGCGGCGTCTTCAGTCCACGCGTGCCAGAACAGGCGGGCGTAGCCGCGGGCGGCGGGGGAATGGCGGAGGAGGCCGAGGGCCTGCTGCATTTCGCGCAGGGGTTTGAGCATCAGCGCGGCGTCGTGATCGTGCACACCTTTGGTGTAGCCTTCGTGATAACGCTGAGCCATGAACGTGGCCACGTCATCGCCTGCGCCGGCTTTGAGCATCTGCCAGGCGAGGTATTCGGCGCGATAGACATCGGCATTTTCGGAGACGACGGCCTGGTCCCACACGCTGCGCTGCGTCGCGAGTTCAGGGTTTTCGACAGTCTCATAAAAACGCGTGCCGGTGAGGTGGAAGGAAAGGCCGTTTTCACGAGGCAAAATCGTGAGCTCCAGCGGCTGCTTGTTCACGCTGAACTGATGCTGGCCGAGCTGGATGAGATCGCCGCCCGCGACGAAGATCTCCGACTTGTCGCGGATCTGTTTCAGGGAGTCCTGCTGGACGGTCTTGAGTCGGGTTTGCAGTTCATCGGCGCGGACGCTGTCGCCGAGCTTGCGCAGTTCTTCGATGAGATCGCGCAGCTTGGCGACCATGGCGTCTGCCGCGAGCCAGGCGTGGACTTCTTCAGGCTTGGCGAAGTTCGCGAGACGATTGCGGATGCTGGTGAGGATGCGTTCGGCGGACTGGCCGAGGCTGCCGCAGCGGCGGTTCAAGGCATCGCTGAGACTCTGACGGCGTGACTCGAAGGCGGTCTGCACCTCTTCGCGCTTCTTGATGAGTTCGGCGGCGTAGTCGTCGAAGTCGGAGAAGCGAGTCTCCATTTCCTCGATTTGCACGAGGACGCGGGTGAGGGATTCATCGCACTTCTCCGGGGTGGTGGCGACTTCGAGGTAGTTCAGCACGCTCTGGCTGAGCAGGCTGAGCTGGGCCTGGAATTGCGCCGCGCCTTCGGTCTTGGCGAGGTCATTGCGGCGGTTGCGCAGGACACTGCGCACCTGATTGAGCTGCGCGAAGAGCGTGGAGATGCCTTCGATGATGCGAGTGGTCTCGGTGGCGTCTTCGATCTTGAGGCTGCTGACAATTGCAGTGAGCATTTCCAGCTCGCTGCTGGATTTGGCGAGGGCTTCTTCGACGGCCTGGGCTTCGGTGACTTTGGCCAGGGCAGGTACACGGGCCTGCTGTTCGGAGATCTGTTTGCGGTAGGGGTCCAGCGACTCCGGCTTGAGCAGGAAGGTGACGCATTTCGCGGAGAGTTTGTCGGCGCCTTCAGCGACCGCCTTGTCCATGCGGTCGATTTCGGCGGCGTCGGTGTAGCGCACATCGCGCAGGGCGATGATCTGGCCGCGCAGCTCGCGCAAAGAGGTGAGGAGATGGACGAAGCCGAGGATGTCGGTGGGATCGGTGTTGGCGGCGGCGTTGAGAGCCTTCTTCGATTTCTCCTGCAGCGTCGCAGTTTGCTCCGCTGCGGTCTTGCGCATGCGGCTGACTTTTTCAAACTCGCCCAGCGCGGCTTCGGCGGTGGTCTTGACCTCGACGAGGATGCTCTTGAGATCGTGGGCTTCTTCGCGCCCGACCCAGAAATAGCTGTCGGCAATGTCGCCGCAGGAGCGGGAGAGTTCGACGTAGAGACCGGAGAAGGAGTCGTCTTTGCCAAGCAGTGTGAGCACGCCCTGGCACTCGGCCATGGCGCGGACGATTTCGGCGTTGCCGATCTTGCTGAGGAAGGTCTGCGAAGCTTTGGCTTCGCTCACATCGGCGGAAACGAAGGGCGTGCGCCAGACCTGAATGACGTGGTGCTTGCGCGGTTCTTCATCCGCCGAAAAGAGCACGAGTTCGCCGCTGGGGAAGAGGCTGAAGCCATGGCAGGGCTGCGGCGTGGCGACGTTTTGCGTGATGAGATTGTAGCTGAGCAGCAGGTAGGACCCGCTCTCCAAATGGCTGAAGACAAAGAGCGTGTCCTCGCCGTTCGCGGCAGGGATGCGCTTCTCGAAACGCATGGGGGGCAGGCCGGTTTCAAAGCGGCGCACTTCGCCGGTCTGCAGCACATAGCCATGAGGAAAGAGGATGCCGTGGTCGTCCGGCAGGAGGACGCAGCTTTCGGCGATGCTGTCGATGCGATGCGCCTGGCGTGTGCGCTCATTGAAGACGAGATGCCGCCACGTTTTCTCCTGGTAGGGGAGGATCTTGAGCAGGATGAGGCTGCCGACGATGGCATAGTACACTTCGGCATCGTCGAGGGTCTGATCTCGGTTTTCGACGGGCTCGTTGTAGATGCCGCGGCCTGAGTCGGTGTTGTTTTCCACCTTCACGGTGAGATCGCCGCCGATGGTCTCGACGAAGACGCGATCCTCGATGCTGATGTGCGGGTGGTTGCCGTGGATGTACATGTCCCGCGTGGCGCGCTTCCATTCAAATTCCTGCGGCGTGGGGAAGACGAATTCGTGGTCGCTGCGGTTGCCGAGGTACTTGAGCGTGCCGTGGTCATCGTCCACGAGCCACTTGAAGGCTTTCACCTCGGTGGCGCGCTGGCCCACCTGAAAGCCCAGGTAGAGATGCGGGCCGATGCGGTGGAACTTCAGGAAGGAGGCGTGCTTGTAGTAGCTGTAGAGGTAGGCGAAGTCCTCCACGAACTGGGGATCACTTAGCAGGCCGTCTTTGTTCGGATGAAAGCTGTGATCCGCTGGATGATAATCATAGACCGCGAACACGTCCTCGATGCGCATGGTGCTGCGCAGGCCGAGGTGGACGTTGTAGCCGAAGATGAAGCGATGCGGGCCGATGGCGGCGAGGTCGCGCGGCACGCAGTTGTTTTCTGTCGTGAGGCGCGAGGTGGCTAGCAGCGCTGTCTCAATGCCACCGAATTCAGCCTTGCGATCGGCATTCAGCAGATCCAGCCGACGCTGCAATTCGGAGCCGTGCTTGTTGAGACGCTGACGAATGACTTCGTAAGCGCCGGCTTCGAGCTGCGGGGAGGGTGGGGAAGATGGAGGCGTGTCGGCCATTGGGGCGGTTTAAAGATTCAGAACCTCAGTGAACATCACTCGAAGTGATCGCATGAATCAGTCATTTGGATCCATCCAGACCGATCTGAGTAACCATGCGGAATGAGGAAGCGCGAGGAGTGCCATCCACCCAAAAGTGCCTTCCGCCATCACAAAGGGGAGGGAAACGGCCAGGAAGGTCCAAAAGATCTTCCCGGCTGTGTTCCAGGCTTTGCGTGTGGCGTAAGGCGTCGCGTTCATCGGAATGACGCGGTTACTTCTTCGCCGCCTTGGCTGCGAGGAGGCCGCTGACGGTCTGCTCGGTGAGGCCGAAGCGGGAGGCGGCGCCGATCATGCCGGTGAGCTTATTTAAGGTGGTGGCGTCGGGGTTGAGGCCGATGAGCTTGCTGAAGAGAGCGCTGAGGGTGAGGTTCTTCGTGTCTTCGGAGGTGAGGCCGAACTGATCGATGATGTTTTTGAGCTGGGATTTGAAGTAGTCGGGATCGCCGGTGAAGAAGGTTTCCTTCACATCGGTGAGGGTGCGGCTGCCTTCGACCATGCGGTCGATGGCGCGGGCGTTGCCGATGGCATTGGTGATCTTGTCGAAGAACTGGCTTTCGCCGCCGATGATTTCGATCTTGGCGGACTTCATGGCCTCGCCAAGCACGTTGGCCTGGGCGGCGGCGATGTCCTTCTGGATGTTGATCTGTGCGAGCTCGATGGCTTTTTCCTTTTCGAGCGTGAGCTTGAATTCCTCGTGTTCGCGTCCGGCGTTTTCGAGGAGCTTCATGGCCTGCGCCTTCTTGGTGATGCCATCGGCTTCCGCAGCGAGTTTGAGCTGCGTGACTTCGGCGTCTGCGGTGCCCTGCTTCTGTGAAGCCTCGGCCTTGGCGAGCAGGACCTGGGCTTCTCCGAGGCCGATGGCGGCGGAGCTGGCGGTGCGACCTTCGGCGAGTGATTTCTCGGCCGCAGCATCTTTGGAAGCGGACTCCTGCCGGGCTTCGGCCAGAGTGAGCAATTCCTGAGCGTGAAGCTCGGCGGCCTGTTTGGCGGCCTCGGCGGCTTTGATGGCGGTGAAGGCGGCCTGCTCGGCGGCGAGCTGCGCGGATTGTTTGGAGGCTTCGGCCTCCTTGATTTTCTGGATGAGCTGCTCCTGGGCGTTTTTCTCGGCGTTGGTGAGGGCGACCTGCTTCTCGCGGTCGGCCGTGGCGAAGGCTTCGGCGTCCTTCATCTTCTGCTGCTCGATGACGACGGTTTTTTCGAGGGCCACGCGGTCTTTGATGACCTCCTGGATGTTCTTCTTCTCCACTTCGACGGCCTTCTCCTTCTCGATGGCCTTGAGCGTGGTGACGCGCTCGCGGTCGATGATTTCGAGATCGCGGTCCCGGGTGACGCGCTCGATTTCGACGGCATCTGTGCGCTCTTTGTTGCGCTGGGCGACGAGGACCTGGCGGTCTTTGTTCTGGGTGGCGACGGCGATTTCTTCGTCGGCGCTGATCTTGGCACGCTCGGCCTTGAGGCGCTCTTCCTCCTGCACCTTCATCGTTTCGGCCATCTCGCGGGCGCGGACGCTTTCGACGTCGCGTTTCTGCTTGGATTCGGTTTCTGCCAGCTGGCGCTCGAGTTCGAGGATGGCCTCACGGGCCTGCACGTCCTGCTGCTTGATGACCTTTTCCTTGTCGCGCTGGATGTTGTTGGAGAGCTTGGCCTGAGCGGCGGTGAGCTCGGTGATTTTCTTGATGCCTTCGGCGTCGAGGATGTTGTCGGGATCGAGGTTTTCGAGCTGCGTTTGTTCGAGGAAGTCGATGGCGCAGTCGTCCAGGGTGAAGCCGTTGAGATCGGTGCCGATGACCTTGAGAATCTCGCTCTTGAAATGATCGCGCTCATTGTAGAGCTGCACGAATTCGAAGCGCTTGCCCACGGTTTTGAGGGCTTCGGAAAACTTGGCGTCAAACAGCACGCGGATGGTGTCCACAGTGCTGGCACGGGTGCAGCCGATGCTCTGGGCCACGCGCAGCACATCTTCCGGTGTTTTGTTCACACGGACGAAGAAGGCGACCTTGATGTCGGCACGCAGGTTGTCTTTGCAGATGAGACCTTCCTGGGCTTTGCGCTCGATTTCGATGCGCTTGACCGAGATGTCCATGTACTCGGACTGATGGGCCACAGGGATGACGATCATGCCGTTGAAGGTCACCTTGGTGCCGCCGATGCCGTTGCGCACGATGGCCTGGCCCTGCTGCACTTTGCGGAAGAAGCGCGAGAACAGAATCAGGATGCCGAGAAAGATGCCGATGATGATGACTCCGACAAGAAGGCTGCCTTCCAGCAGGAGAGCGAGGGGTAGGGATGTGGTCATGAGAGTTGGGTGAAAGTGTGGTGGGTTAGTTCTGGGGAGCGGGTTCGATCAGGTAAAAAATATTGTCGGGACCGGCGGAGATGACTTTGGCCGAGTCGCCGCGTTTCAGGGGTGTGACTCCCGGCTCAGTGCGGACATTGATCAGCAGAGGAACGCTGGCGGTGGTGATTTCGAGCTGGCCGTAGGAGGCATCCGCCTCCGTGGAAACCACGACGCCGGTGCGGCCGATCACCTCCTCGGCTTCTGAGTCGGCATCGCCCATGGCTTTGAAGAGTTTGGCGACGGGGAGGGTGACGAGCTTGGTCACGATGAGGCTGCCGAGCAGGTTGGGCAGGAGGAGCCAGGTGGCCTGCAGCAGACTGCCAGCCTGATTGTACCATTCATTCAGCGCCAAGGAGCCGAACCAGAGAAAGAGAACCAGGAAACTGAGCCAGACCATGAGGGGCACCTGCGAGAAGCCGAGGAAGCGACCCGCCGAGAGCCAGGCGCCGCCGGTGCTCATGCCGAGAGCGTTTGAGGAGCCAGTACCGTCGTGGGCATCACCGTCTGTGCCCAGATCGTCGGGCAGATCAGCCTCGAAATCCAGCGCACCGAGCAGGACCAGAAGCCAGTAGCAGACGACCAGTGTCAGCAGCAGCGTCAGCAAAAGCTGGTGTGGCAGGATGGCGGCTTGGAAGAGTTCGAACACGGTGGGAGATTTGGCGGATAGGTGATGTGCGATATAAGCAACTGACCCGAGGCGAGGCGATTACAATTTTGCAGATCGTCTTCAATGCCATTAGACGAGCCTAGTTGCGTGTGCGCCTGAGGTTAAATAAATTCCTGATTGCCGGAGCGGGGGAGGATTGAAAAACCGAGCTTTGGAATGTTCGCGCGGGTTGTTTTTGGGTGTGGAGAGGGATGGCTGACCTCACTTTAGGCGGCTTTGAGGCCGTGATATGAACCGTGAGAAGCATTGACAAGCCCGGCGCTGCTCCTAGAATCGGCATCGAATTCACCCAGAACAAAGTACAGCGAATCGTCAGTCAGCGGAGGTTACCGGCATGAGGAACACAGAATTTGAAGACGAACGGCGTCCACCCAATCCGCCGCTGCATTCCGAGAAAATCGTCACGGATCGGAAGATTTTTTTCCTGGATCTCAAGGAGAATGATCGTGGCAAGTTCATCAAGATCACCGAGGACGTGCGCGGCCGCCGTGACACGATCATTCTGCCGATCGACGCCGCGCAGGAGTTCTTGGACGCCATGATGCGGACGGTGGACGCTGCGAGTGTGGATGAGTGAAGTGGTGACCGTTACCGCTCATCGCAGGTGGACACGGTTCCGATGCATGCGACCTCAAGCTGGGTGCAGCGAGTGAGCGCGACGTCGGAGTAGAAGCACGCCGCAGGCGCTTGCCGCCATGGCCATGGAGACATGCAGGCAAAAGACGCCGCCGTTGAGTTTCGCATACCATGCGTCCTGGTCTTTTCCACGGTCATAAACCAGCCAGGACAGCCCCAATCCGTATTCAGTCCGCACACAATTGAAGAAGCGTGTCGAATCGGCCGGTCTGGACCATTGGCCGCTTGAGGTGTAAAGATTTTCGGGATAAGCGCCGATTGGATAGGAATGCCGTGGAAAGAGCAGAATGAACAGGCTGGCCAGCAGCAAAAGGGTGCCTTGGAAGAGCATTTTCATGATTAATGGCAAACAGGCACAGTGAGTCTTAGGTGAACCTGATCACCTGTTTCTGCCCGTGCTCCTCATGCGCGGGATTGAGCGCACGCAGTTCAAACTCGGCGCGGTCAGCATTGATGCGGGCGATGACCCAGCCGCTGGGGCGTTTGGGGTCGAAGGTGTAGGCGACGGGGGGGAGATTGATGAGCGGGAGGCCGGTTTTCTCGTGCTTCGTTTTCAACCAGGTGTGGGTGTGGCCGTAAATGTAGCCCTGCACCTTGGGATAGGCGGAGAGGAGGTCGAAGAGGGCATCGCTGTCCTGCAGGCAGGTGCCTTTCTTCTTGTCGTCCATGCTGGGCTGCATGGGATTGTGATGCGCGACGATGAAGGTGGGCTTGTTGGGCGCGTTGCGCAGTTCACGCTCGATCCACACGAGCTGGGGGTCGCCGAGCAGGCCGGGGGTTTTGTTCACGAGGTCGAGGGAGTCGAGCAGGATCCAGTTCACCTGGGCACTGGTGACGGTGGCGACGTGCTTGTCCGGCACGTTCATGGGGCGCTCGGCATTGGGCGGCGGCGGGCCGATGATGGCGTTGAGGAAGTTGTTGCGATGGTCGTGGTTGCCGAGGGTGCAGTGAATCTGGATGGACTGCTCGCGAAGGGCCTGGATGCAGTGGGTAAAGGTGACGTAGTCTTCCGTCTTGCCTTCAAGGTAGGCGCAGTCGCCGTTGACGATGAGGCCGAAGGGTTTCTGGCCGATCTTGAGCACCTGATTGGCGCAGCGGCGCAGATTTTCCGCCATGCATGCACCGCGTGCGACGAGCGCCTCGTCCTGGGCGATGTGGGGGTCGGAAAACAGGACCCAAGTCTGTTCAGGAATCTCAAGCGCGGGAAGCTGCGTGGCGAGGGCGCCCAGAGCAGCGGCGGTGCCGTGCTGCAAAAAGTTGCGGCGGGTGAGAGGGGGGAAGGTGATTGGCATGGGAAGGAATGAAACGCTGCTTAAGGGCCGGATCGTGCGAACAGGAAGCAAACTTCAGGTGCCGAAATAGCGGTCTCCGGCATCGCCTAGGCCGGGGACGATGTAGCACTTGTCGTTCAGACCGGAATCAATGGCGGCGGTGACGATGGCCACATCTGGATGAGCACGCTCCATGGCGGCCAGCCCTTCGGGGCAGCTCACCACGCAGATCATGGTGATGCGCATGGCTCCGGCCTCCTTGAGCTGGCGTGCGGCTTCACAGGCGCTGCCGCCGGTGGCGAGCATGGGGTCCAGGAGAAATACATCTGCGTTCGAAAGGCTGGCGGGCAGATTCGCATAGTAGGCATGCGGCAGGGCGGTTTCCTCATTTCGCCTGATGCCGACATGCGCGACGACGGCGTCGGGCACGAGCGGCAGGATGCCATCCAGCAAACCCAGGCCGGCGCGCAGGATGGGCACGCAGACAAGCGGGCGTGCCAGCTGTGAGCCCACGGTTTGCTTCAGCGGTGTCTGCACGTCAATCTCACGCACGGGGAGTTCACGGGTGGCTTCGAGGAAGAGAAGGCGCGCGAGGTGGTTCAGATGCCGCCGAAACTCATGCGACGGCGTGCCGACAGCACGGATGGCGGCGAGATGGCACTGTGCCAAAGGATGCTGAACGACGACAACGGGCTGCATGCCGGGCATTCTGCCGCGTTTGCCCGTGCTGGCAAAGTTTTCCACCACCGGGTTGACGGTCATGATACCCTGCAGGCATGAAAACACGATTCTGTGTGCCTGCATTGGTCGCACTTTCTCTGGTCGCTTGTGACAGCGCACCGAGAGGGGACGGTTCGAGTTATTATTACCCGTCTGCCAATCGCCCGGAAGCCGTACCTCGCAGCAGCCCCAGCCAGAGCATTGCCAGCATGGCGGGCAGCAGCGGAGCTCCCGTGCCGCGTGGTGGGTATGCACCCGGTTCGGGGCCTACAGCGATGCCGCAGGGGGACCAGTTCATGTATCAGCAGAACGTTTCAGGTCCCTTTGGCAGCCGCAGTTCAAGCGGTGTGATCAACGCTTACGGCGGGGTGCAGAGTTATCAGACGATTGGCAACATGCCGGTCTATCCCGGCATGGCGGTTCCGTACAACAACCCGCGCTACAACGGCAGAATGCCCACGAAGCCGGTGTATGTGCCCGGTGTCGGCGGCGCTCCCGGCTACTACATGAACCCGAGCACTGGGGCGCGGGTGCCGGGGCCGTAAGCCGGGTTAAGCTTCACCATCTTTCTCCGCCTGGGCTCGCTTGGCCTCTGCTTTGTGTTTGAGCACTTCAAACACGATGGGCAGCATGGAGACGACAATGATGAGAACGAAGACCAGCTTGAGGTTGTTTTTGATGATCGGGATGCTGCCAAGGAAGTAGCCTGCGATGCTGAAGCTGAGCACCCAGACCAAGCCGCCGCCGAGGCTGTAAACAAGGAAGCGGCGGTAATCCATGCGGCCAAAGCCGGCGGTGAAGGGGGCAAAGGTGCGGACGATGGGCACGAAGCGCGCGAGGATGATTGCCTTGCCGCCATGCTTGACGAAGAAGGCCTCGGTCTTCGCGAGGTAATCGCGCTTGAACCAGCGCTGATTCACGATCCACCCGCCTGCTTTACGGCCGATCCAGTAGTTCAGGTTGTCACCGATGATGGCGGCGCACATGAGCAGTGGAATGATGAGTTCGATGCGGATGAGTCCCTGGGCGGATAGAGCGCCCACGGCAAACAGAAGTGAATCACCTGGCAGAAAGGGCATGATCACCAGGCCGGTCTCGCAAAAGATGATCGCAAACAGCAGCCCGTAAATGAGCGCCCCATGATCCTGTGCGAAGGCTTGCAGGTGTTTGTCGATGTGCAGAACGAAATCGAGAAGCTGGGAGATCATGGGCGGCGAATCTCCGGCGTCAGAGCGGCGCGGCAAACGAAAAGTCATGCCGATCCCGACAGGTTCACAAAAAAGCCGGGGCGTGATGCCCCGGCTTTGCTGGATGGGTTCTGTCGATTCGTTCGGTGGCTTATTTCAGCTCAGCGGTGACCACTTTTTTGCCCTCGATCTTGAGGCCGTCGACGTTTTTGAATTTTTCCGCCACCTCTTCCGGGCTGAGGCCGACGTCAGCCGATTCCATGAAGCCGGCGAAGATCTCGGTGTTGTCCATGATCTTGTCGAACTGGATGTCCATGTAGCTGATTGTGCCATCATTCAGATGGGCGGCGTTGGAGCTGGCGATGCCATTGGCCCCTTGGACTGCCACCGCCACGCGCATGCCGGCAAACATGGGCTTCATCATCGCCATCTGCGATTTCATCATGGCGATTTGATCCGGGCTCTTCTTTGGCTTGGCAGCTTCGCCGCCTCTCTTTTTAT
>NZ_JBAQCR010000440.1:0-5088 GCF_049294395.1 Prosthecobacter sp. | reverse complement strand
AACCGCGGCTCACGGCAAAACAACCACCGTAGTGCCCCACATCCTCGCCCATCAGAAACACGCGCGAATCCTTCAGCAGCGCGCTGCGGATGCCCTCGCGCACGGCATCACGATACGTCATCTTCTTCGGTTGATCGTTCGCGTTCATGATGCGGCCCCCTCCGAATAAACAAAGCGGGTCAGATCACTGACCGGCTCCCAGGTTCCCGCCTCGGCAAAGGCGACGGATGCATCGACCTCTTTGGCTGCCTCGGCCTCCACCGCCTGCAGATCTGCATCGCTGAGCACCTTCGCCGCCTTCATTGCCTCGAAAAAAAGCGGGATGGGGTCACGCTTCTTCCATTCAGCCACTTCGTCCTTGGAGCGATACAGCTCGGCATCGAACATGGAGTGCGCGCGAAAGCGGTAGGTGCGGCATTCGAGCAGGAAGGGTTTACCCGTGCGCGTGGCGGTGATCGCCTTGCGCGCGGCTTCGTCCACAGCGAGCAAGTCCATGCCATCGACGACCGCATTGGCGACGCCGTAAGCATCGCCCTTGCTTGCGAGCTCTGTTTTCGACTCCGTGTAGCGCAGCGCGGTGCCCATGGCGTAGAGGTTGTTTTCGCAGACAAAGAGCACGGGAAGCTGCCACAGGCCGGCGAGATTCAGCGACTCATGAAACTCGCCCTCCGCCATGGCGCCTTCTCCGAAGAAGCACACGGTGACCGCCTTGCGATTTTGCATTTTGTCCGCGAGCGCCAGGCCGAGGGCCAGGGGCAGGCCGCCGCCCACGATGGCATTGCCGCCGCAGAAGCGTGTTTTCGCATCGAACAGATGCATCGAGCCGCCGCGGCCACGCGCGCAGCCTTCCACCTTGCCGAACATTTCCGCCATGATCGAGTTCGCGCTCACCCCGCGCACCAGCGCCTGGCCATGCTCGCGGTAAGTGGCCACAATGCTGTCTTCTGGCAGGAGCTGGTGGATGACGCCTGTGGCGATGGCCTCCTCCCCGATGTAGAGATGCATGAAGCCGCGAATCTTCTGCGCGCTGTACATCTCAACGCATTTTTCCTCGAAGATCCGGATGCGTACCATCTGCCAGAGCAGGCGGCGCGCTTGATCGTGGTCGGGCAGGGGAGTGCTCATGTCAGTCGTTTTCGAGGGTGGACAAATCGCCTTCCGGCAGGCCCAGTTCGCGGGCCTTGAGCAGACGGCGCATGATTTTGCCGCTGCGCGTTTTTGGCAGGCTTTCGACAAAGGCGATCTCCTTCGGGGCCACAGCGGGGCCGAGGCGTTTGCGGCCAAAGCCGATGAGTTCATTGCACAGCGCATCATCCGCCGCGTGTCCGGCCTTGACCACGACAAACGCCTTCACGAGCTGGCCGATGAGCGGTTCCGGCTTGCCAATGACGCCAGCCTCCGCCACCGCCGGATGTTCCATGAGAGCGCTCTCCACTTCAAACGGACCGACCATGTGACCGGAAGTCTTGATGATGTCATCCGCACGGCCGACGAACCAGAAGTAGCCGTCCGCGTCACGCTTGGCGAGATCCCCGCTGAGATACCAGCCGTCCACAAAACACTTCGCATAGCGGGCTTCGTCATGCAGGTAGGCGCGGAACATCGAAGGCCAGCCGGGCCTGAGTGCGAGCTCGCCTTCCACATTGCTTTCCTGAATCACCTCAAGGCCCTGCTCGTCATGCTTCACGATGGCCGCCTCGATGCCTGGCAGCGGTTTGCCCATGGAGCCGGGGCGGATGTCCATGGCCGCATAGTTCGCGATCATGATCCCTCCCGTTTCCGTCTGCCACCAGTTGTCATGAACTGGCAAACCCAGCGCCTGCTGGCCCCACACGACGGCTTCCGGGTTCAGGGGTTCGCCCACGCTGTGGATGAGGCGCAGATGACTCAGATCGTACTGCGTGCGCGGTTCGCCGGGGATGCGCATGAGACGGCGGAGGGCGGTGGGGGCGGTGTACCAGACGGTGACCTTCTGATCCTGCAGCAGTCGATACCAGCGCTCGGCATCAAAGTCGGCTTCATCGACGAGATTCGTCACGCCATGCAGCAGCGGTGCAAAGATGCCATACGATGTGCCGGTCACCCAGCCAGGGTCGGCGGTGCACCAAAACACATCGTCGGGATGGAGGTCGAGCACGTAGCGCCCGGTGGCGAAGTGCGTGAGCGCCGCCTGATGCACATGCACCGCGCCTTTGGGCATGCCGGTGGTGCCGCTGGTGAAATGTAGCAGCGCCATGTCCTCGGGGCTGGTTGGTGAAATCACAAACTGATCGCTCGCGGCGGACATGAGCTTGGGCAGGGAGCGCACGCCGGCATCGAGATCATCCTCCGCATCCGCGAGCAGGATGAATTGCAGCTTGGGCAGACGCTCGCGCAAGGTGCTCACCTTTTTTTCATACAGGGCCTTGGTGGTCACGAGCACCTTCGCATCGCCACGGCTCAGTCTCTGCCACACCGGTTCGGGTCCGAACTGCGAGAACAGCGGACAGAACACACTCACATTCTTCAGGGTTCCCAGCGCGGCGAAATACAACTCCGGCACACGGCCCATGAGCGCGAAGACCCGCTCGCCTTTCCCGACACCGAGAGAACGCAGCACATTCGCAAACCGCGCCGAGCCCTGCGCCATGTCCGCATACGTCAGGTCACGCACGCTGCCGTCCTTGCCGAGCCAGCGCAGCGCCAGATGTCGGGCACGCGGCCCGCTGGCATGACGGTCCACCGCCTCATGGGCGAGGTTCAGGCCGCCGCCGTCCGGCAGTCCTGCCAGTTCAGCTCTGACAGCGTCCCATGAAAATTCGGCGCATGTTTTCGCATAGTCCACCATGCATGGCCGGACCTGCCATGAGGCAATGTTTTTCGTGATGGGTGGGAAGTTCATCGCTGCATCCTCTCCTTATCCACCGCTGCATTGCGTTCATTGAAAACAGGCACCACGATTCCGTTGTCGCGATCAGTGCCAATGCTGAAGCCGTCAAAAGTATCGGCGAATTCTGCGGCTTTAATGACATTGCCCGAGTTCATCGTGCAGCATTCCACGAATTCACTTTCATGCTCAGCCTGTGTTGGCGAAGATGAGGCAGATCGTGTGACAAGGGCGCACATGGCGGGGATCATGCAAGCGGCGGCGTGACAACAAAGACGGGCTTGTGCGCAAGGGCGATCACGGCCTGCACGGTGGAGCCGAGCAGGGCGGCTCCGGCGCGTGAGTGGCCTTTGGTTCCCATGCAGATGACATCCGCTCCTTTGCGCTCCGCCGCCTCGCAGATGGCGGTGGCAAAATCACTGTGAGTCAGCACTTCGGTGGTGATGGTGACACCCGGCACCTGCGGGAAGTCGGCGGCCAGAGACTCAAACTTCTCCAGTGCTTCCTTCTTTGCCTGAGCCGTGATGAGGCTGTGGTCAAAGTACACTTCAGAAGCGATGACGGGATTGACGCCGCTGGTCGGTTCATGACAGACATGCACGAGATGGATCGCGCCGCCCGCAGGCAGCAGGCTGTGGGCATGGCGCAGGGCATGGGTGCAGATCTCCGTGAAGTCAGTCGCCAGCAGCACGCGATGGATCGAAGGAATGCGCGAGTCCGGTGCCGCGACGACTGCGGGCACGCAGAGGACGTTTGTCACGGCATGAGCCAGCACGTTGCGTGAGAAGGAGCGGCCCTTCAGACGGGCCAGGCCATGACGCTGATGTGTGCCCACCACGAGCAGGCCGGACTTGTGTTCATCCGCCGTCTTCAGGAATTCAGCCGCGTGCTGACCGGCGCCCTCGCGCACATGTACCTTCACCGGGATGTCTCCGAGGATGCCATGCAGGCGCTCCCAGACATCACGCTGACAGGTGTCCTGCGGCTCATTGCCGACGATGGGATCCGCCGTGGGGTGCACGTAAGCGGCCTCCACTTCCACCTGGCCCATGGAGATCAAGGTCTGCACGGCGCGAATGGCGGCATCTGCGGAGGCGGTGAAGTCCACGCCGCAGAGCAGGCGCAGCGCGGCGTCTCCCTTGAGCCAGTCCAGCAGAAGCTCCCCCTGGCGCACCACCAAGGTGGGCACGGAGGAGGTTTCGGCGACATGTTCCGCCACACTGCCAATGAGCAGGCGTCCGGCGAGGCTCCTGCCGACCGAACTCAGGACGATCAACTGCGTCGACTGCTCCGCAGCGGCGTCGATGATCTCATAGCTGGCGCTGCCATGCCGCAGCTCCTCGGTGACCTGAATGCCGGTGGCGCGCAGCCGCTCAGCTTCTTGCTTGAGCTCCTCACGTATCAGCCGGTCATCCGGCACGACCACAGGCAGATCGCCCATGACGATGTATTCCTGCGCAGCATGTACGAGCCGCACAGGAATATGGAGTTTTTTGGCGAGTGCGGCAGCGACGTCTGCGGCGGCCATGGCGGACGGTGAAAAATCAGTGGCACAGAGAATTTGCATGGGATGGAGTGAGTGAAGGTTGAACAGGCGGTGGAAAAAAGATGAAGGCGGGTGGCGGGGCTCAAACGCCGGAGGGGAATGTTTCTGGAACTTCACCAGCCATCCATGTGGCGGTGCGCTCCAGCGGCTCCACGGCACGAGTTTCGTCGAAGTGAAGAACGGCATCAAACTGGTCCGGCAGCCGGGTGTGGAAGTAATGGCTGTGAAGTTCCGTTTCGGGGCGGTAGATGACGCCGATGGCACGCTCCAGAAGCTGCTGGCTGAGGCCGTCTTTGAGCCTGCTGTTTCCGCGCAGCGGCAGCAGGAAGCGCTTGAGCCCGACCTCATGAAAGAGCGCCTCAAAACTGCCATGCAGGGCCGGGCGCACGCGCTTCCGCTCCGCCTGGCCGCCCCAGTCTGAACTGGCGGTGACCGTGCCGTGATGCGTGGTGAAGCCCACGAGAACGGCCTTGTCCGCGCAGCGCTGGCGCATGAGCTGGCCCACGTTCCACTCCCCGCGATGCCCCATGGAGGTGGCGCGTGCATCCCCGAGGTGGGAGTTGTGCGCCCACACCACGATTTTGGGCGGCCTGCCTTTCCGGGTCAGGTGGCGCTCCAGTTCCACCAGAGTCTCCACCATGTGGCTGTCACGCAGGTTCCAGGAGGAGACATCGCT
>NZ_JBAQCR010000439.1:0-16386 GCF_049294395.1 Prosthecobacter sp. | reverse complement strand
GGAGCCAGGCGCGCAGGTTGGCGATGCCCGGCGGGATGGTCTGACGTCCGAGTTTGATGAAAAACTCCTGCAGCAGGTCTTTGGCGTCCGCCTCGTTGCCGGTGAAACTGGTGAAATAGTGAAACAGGCCCGCCGCGTGGGCATCATAGAGTTCGGGCAGTGTCGGGGTGGCGGGCATGCAGGGGGAGTTTCACGGACAGGACGGATGGCGGCGAGATTTTTGTCTGTCCGAAATTCGCCGGGCGGCTTCCCCGCCAGTCACGGCACAAAATTACCCTTGTAATCCCCGCGTGTGGGAGCATCCTCAAACCCTACTTTTTTTACGCATGTCACGTCCCCCCAATCGCGGCCCATCACGCAGTGGCCCAAATCGCGGTCCTTCACGCGGCGGCCCACGCCGCCCCAGCGGTCCGCCCCGCTTCGTCCCACCACCACGTCCGCCGGAGCCTGTGGACGCCGGCAAGCAGAAGGAAGAAGCCATCGAACTCGAAGGCACCATCGCCGCCGTGCTCGCCGGCACCATGTTCCGAGTGAAGCTGCGCAACGGCCACGAAGTGCTGGCTCATATCTCCGGCAAGATGCGCAAGAAATTCATCCGTCTCGTCATCGGCGATGCGGTGAAGATCGAAATGTCCCCTTACGACATGGACAAGGCGCGCATCGTTTATCGCATCGGCTAAGCTGACGCAGGCCCACGCGATCTCATGGCTGGAGACATTGTTTATTTCGACCTCGAAACACGCCGCACCGCGAACGATGTCGGCGGCTGGGGCAACAAGCACATGATGGGCATCTCCGTGGCCTGCACGTTCAGCACCAAGCAGAACGAGTACAGCATCTACACGCAGGAAGAGACCCCGGATCTCATCCGCCAGCTCAAGAACGCCGATCTCGTCGTCGGATTCAATCACATCGGCTTCGATTACGAAGTGCTCAAAGGTCACGACCTGCTCTTTGATTCAGCCGATCTTCCGCACAGCCTGGATCTGCTGATCGACCTCGAAAAGGTGCTCGGACACCGTATCAAGCTCGATGCCGTGGCCGCTGCCACGCTGGGCATGGGCAAGACCGCTGATGGCCTGGACGCTCTCAAATGGTGGCAGCAGGGGGAAGTGGCGAAGATCGCCGAATACTGCTGCTATGACGTGAAGGTGACCAAGTGCGTGCACGAATATGGCATGGAGCACGGCCACGTGAAGTACCACGACCGCAATGGCCGCGAGCAGACAGCCAAGGTGAACTGGAAGCCGGTATGACACCGCTGCTCCGCCTGCTCCTGCGCGCCGGCTGGGCACCTCTGGCGGTCCTGATTTTTCATCAGAAGATCATGCGCGCACCCTGGCGGCAGCAGCTGGATTTCGTCATGCATTACAGCGGCGGGGTCGCCATCTCGTTCTTCATCTGGCATGCGCTGGACTGTTTTGCGCATTGGTTTGGCAGCCTGACCCCGTTCGCCCGCTACCTCTTCACCTTTGCGCTCGCCTGCACGGTGGGATTGTTTTGGGAGTTCGCGGAACTTTTTTCCGATGTGGTGTTTGGCTCGCACATCCAGCATAGCGTGCGCGAAACGATGCGCGATCTGATCGCTGATGCGACGGGTGCGCTCACCACGCTGACGCTGACGTGGATGGTGCGCTGCTTTACTGTGAAGCGTGAGGCCAAGGCGGATCAGCCGCCGGCAAGCCAGGTCTGAAAGGCCGCTTCCGCACGCTGCAGCATCTCGGCCTGATTGCGGCGCAGATCGCTGAACTGATTCCACGCGGTCAGATCCTGCTTGGAGCCGGTGCCTTCGATCTCGGCGATGAATTCCGTGACCAGATCCAGCTTGTCGCTGTGCTGCTCACGCAGGTAGGTTTTGCAGGCCACGCCCGTCTCATGCAGTCGATTTTTGGTTCCCAGTGCCATGGGTATTCATCCGATGTTCTATGGGGTCGGCAACCGTTTTTGTGAGCCTCGCCCCTCTACAAAAATCAACCATCCTTGTTCATCAGTCCTCAATCGCGCACACCCGCGGTGCTCCAACACCCCAGAGATTGACGATTGTCGAACATTCGATTTTTGATTGTTGAAGTGCCGAGCTCCCAAACACTCCCGCAATCTCAGCCTTCATGCGCACGTTTCATCCACCGCATGACCACCCCTGCCTTCCTTGACGTCTCCCGCCGCCAGTTTTTCCGGCAGTCCGGGCTGGGACTGGGCTCGATGGCGCTGGGGTCGATGCTGGCACGGGATCTTCCGGCTGCCGCCGCGCTGGCGGGTCCGAGGCCGCACTTCGCGCCGAGGGCCAAGCACATCATTTATCTGCACATGATCGGCGCGCCGTCGCAGCTGGATCTCTACGACTACAAGCCGCTGCTGCAGAAGATGGATGGGCAGACCTGCCCGGCGGAACTGACGAAAGGCAAACGCTTTGCCTTCATCGGCGGGGAGCTGAAGCTGGCGGGCACGGAGTTTAAATTTCAGCGGCATGGCCAGAGCGGCCTGGAGCTGAGCGAGCTGCTGCCGCACCTGGGGACCGTGGCAGATGACATCTGCGTGGTGAAGTCCCTGCACACGAATGAGATGAATCACGCCCCGGCGCAGATGTTTCTGCACACGGGCTTTGGTCAGGGTGGACGACCCAGCCTGGGTGCCTGGGTCACCTATGGTCTCGGCACTGAGAACCGCGACCTGCCCGCCTACGTGGTGCTCCAGTCCGGGCCTCCCGGCGGTGCGGGTTCCACGCTGTGGAGCACTGGCTTCCTGCCCAGTGTGTATCAGGGAATCCCGTTTCGTGGCAGCGGTGAACCCGTGCTCTTTCTTGGCAATCCGCCGGGACAAAGCACGAAAGACCGCCGCCATGTGCTGGATGCGGTGAAGTCGCTCAATGAACAGCAGCTCGACATTGTGGGAGATCCGGAGATCGCCACGCGCATCAGCCAGTATGAAATGGCCTACCGCATGCAGACCAGCGTGCCGGAGCTGATGGACATCACCCGGGAGAACCAGGCCACGCTGGACATGTACGGTGCGCAGCCCGGGAAGGCCTCCTTTGCGAACAACTGCCTGCTGGCCCGCCGTCTGATTGAGCGCGGGGTGCGGATGGTGCAGCTTTTTGATTCCGACTGGGACCACCACGGCGGACTCAAGCGCGCCCTCACCGCCAAAGCGAAGGACGTGGACCAGCCCATGGCCGCGCTGGTGAGGGACCTCAAACAGCGAGGGCTGCTGGATGAAACTCTGGTGATCTGGGGTGGCGAATTTGGCCGCACTCCGCTGCGTCAGGGCGCGAATGGCGACGGCGTCAAAACCTCTCCCGGCCGCGACCACCACAAGGACGCCTACACGATGTGGATGGCGGGCGGCGGCACCAAGCCCGGCACCGTGTATGGCAAGACGGATGACTTCGGCTTCAACATCGCCGAAAACCCGGTACACACCCACGATCTCAACGCCACCGTCTTAAATCTGCTCGGCCTCGACCATGAACGCCTGACCTTCCGGTATCAAGGGCGCGACTTCCGGCTGACGGACGTGCATGGGGAACTGGTGCCGGGGATTTTGGGGTGAGGGGACGCTGCTTCAGCAATTTCATCTCCCATGAAACGAGCCGTGCTTTTCTGCCTGATTGGGATGGGATCGATGCGCACGAATGTTTTGAGCCAAGAACTCAAAATGGCCGTGGAGATGTCAGTGAAAGGAAGCCAAATTCCTCGACTTGGTCCCTCATGGGTCCGCAAATTTTGATTCCCTCGTCAAACGCAGCAGCGGATGGCTTTCCAAAAGAGTGAAGACGGACTTGGCCTCCCCTCACCCTGCATGACTCATTCCCCGTCAGATCAGCGGCTTGGGCACCATGGCCAGCACCATCAAGACCTTGGAGATTTTCATGCCCATGCGGATGGCGATGGTTTCAGGCGATTTCCCCCGGGCGAAGAGGGTCTGAATCTCCTTCTCTTTCGGGGTCAGGCTGTCTTTCTCTTTCTTGGGTGGGGTGGGTTTGTTTGTCATGTAAATGCTGACACCGCGACCGCTGTCCGCGTTCATTGACCGGTTTTTGATGGCTCTGCACCCGTGCCACACTCCTTTCCGGCCTGAACTCAGGCCGGACTTTGTTTTACTAAAGAAAAATGTGGTTCACCACGAACTGCTGGCGTGGGTTCTGCGAGGGGGTATCGTATTGCCCTGCCATTTTAGGCAGGGTCTTTTACCCCTTTTTTTACTCTCTCATGTGCGGAATCGTTGGATACATCGGCAATCGTCAGGCCAGCTCCATCCTTTTGGACGGGCTGCGTCGTCTGGAATATCGCGGCTATGACTCGGCCGGCATGGCCCTCAATGGCGGCGGCGAGGACCTCCGGATCGTGAAACGCGCCGGTCGGATCGACAATCTGCGCCAAGCTGTCACGGAAGCAAATCCGCTGGGCACCATGGGCATCTCCCACACCCGCTGGGCCACTCACGGACCCGCGACGGACGTGAACGCCCACCCGCACCCGGACCAGTCCGGCAAGCTGGTGCTGGTGCACAATGGCGTGATCGAGAACTACCAGACGCTGCGGGACCAGCTGATCGCCAAAGGCCACACCTTTCATTCTCAAACGGATACGGAGGTGCTCTCCCATCTGGTGGGCACCTATTTTGATGAATCGAAGGAGCCGGACGGCACGCTGCGCCTGGTGAACGCCCTCAAAGCCGCACTGGCCCGGGTGAAGGGCACCTATGGCATCGCCGTCATGCATGGGGATCTCCCCGGCGTCATCGTCGGCGCCCGCCTGGGCAGCCCGCTGATCGTCGGACTCGGCAAGCACGAGCATTTCCTGGCCAGCGACGTGTCCGCCGTGGTGGCCCACACGCGGGACGTGGTTTACCTGAACGACTACGACATCGTCACCATCACCAAAGACAGCTATGACGTGCAGTCCCACCAGGGCGTGCCCGCCGAGGTGAAGGTGAGCCGCGTGGAGTTCAGCGCGGATGACGCCGAGAAGGGCGAATTCCCGCACTTCATGCTCAAGGAGATCTACGAGCAGCCCAATTCCCTGCGCAATGCGATGCGCGGCCGCCTTTCCCGCGACGAGTGCACTGCCATCATGGGCGGCCTGAACATGAGCCCGAAGGAGCTGGTGCAGATCGACCGCATCATCCTTGCCGGCTGCGGCACGGCTTACCATGCCGCCATGGTGGGTGAGTATTTGATCGAATCCCTCGCCCGTGTGCCGACGGAGGTGGAGATCGCCAGTGAATTCCGCTACCGCAACGTGCCCACGAACAGGAACACGCTGCAGTTCGTCATGAGCCAGAGCGGCGAGACAATCGACACGCTCGCGGCCATGCGGGAAGGCCAGCGCAAGGGCATCCGCTGCCTGGGCATCGTGAACACCGTGGGCAGCACCATCGCCCGCGAGAGCGATGGCGGCGTGTACATCCACGCCGGACCGGAAATCGGTGTGGCGGCGACGAAGACCTTCACCTCCCAGGTCACCATCCTCACCCTCCTCAGCATGCTGCTGGGCCGCATCCACCATCTTTCCAGCGTGGATGGCCTGGAAATGATCGACCAGCTCGAAGCGATGCCGGACAAGATCGCGCAGATCCTGAAGCAGGCGGACAAGATCAAGGCCATCGCCGAGAAGCATTGCAATGCCGAGGGCATGCTCTTCATGGGTCGCCAGATGAACTACCCGGTGGCGCTGGAAGGCGCGCTGAAGATGAAGGAAATCAGCTACATCTACGCCAGCGGTCACCCGAGCGCGGAGCTGAAGCACGGCGTCATCGCCCTGGTGAAGCCGGACATGCCTTCCGTGTTCATCGCCCCGGGGGATGCCGTCTTCGACAAGAACGTGAGCAACATCGAGGAAGTGCGCGCCCGCAAAGGCCCCGTAATCGCCGTGACCACTGAAGGCCGCACGGAGCTGGAGCGCATCACCGATGATGTGATCTACGTGCCGGACTGCCCGTCCTACCTGACGCCGATTTTGAATGTGGTTCCGCTGCAGCTTTTGTCCTATTACACGGCCGTCGCACGCGGGTGTGATGTCGATAAACCAAGAAATCTCGCCAAAAGTGTTACAGTGGAGTAAAGTAATGTCGTTCGCCCCCCATCATGTCCGCTCCCCCGTCACGCTCCCGCCGTACGATTTGCCTCGTAGCGCTGGGGCTGTGCCTGGGTGGGATGCCTGCTGGGGCTGATGAACCCGCTCTGGACGACGCCGCACCCTCCATCATTCTGAGAGATCAGACACCGGCGGATTTCCTGGATCTGATCGGCCAGCGCACGAAGGCGCGGTGGCGACTGCTGTTTCGTCCGCCACCGCCCACGCCGCCCACGGATCGCGGGCGTGCCGCGCTGCTTCTCGGCGGTCTGATGGCAGACAGCTTCCTCATCTGGCAGGCGGGGGATTCCCAGCAGTTCCGCAACAACAACCAGGAAGTGCTCAGCTACTGCCGCATGCTGGGTCTGGGTGAAAAACTCCTGCCCCGCCTCATGGCCCAGGGCAAAATGGCGGAAAGCAATGAGTGGAAGGAGCTCCGCAGCGAGATCGTGGACAGCCACCAGGTGCTGATCCGCATGCTGCGGGAGCAGAAGGACGACGATCTGGCGGTCCTGATCGATCTGGGGCTCTGGCTGCGACTGTTGGAGATCGTCTCCAGCGTGGTGGTGGAAAATGACACCGTGGAAGTGCGGCCTTTGTGCATCGGCTCACCCGTGATCCTTCAGGAAATCCGCGATGACTACAACCGGCTGGGCATGCCCAAGCATGAAGAGCCCATGATCAAGCACATCGGCGCCGCCATTGAAGAAATCAGCGCCCTCTGGCGCAGCGCCATTCCCGCCGCCCCCACGGCGGAGCAGGTCACCAAGACCCATGAGAAGCTCAAGGAGATCATGCAGGTGATGCTGGAAAAGCAGCCTTGAGCTGCCGTTTGTTTTTTGCGTGCCTGTGAATGACTCGGCCATGATTTCGGGCTAAAGGCCCCGCACTCCTTTCGTCATGCCACCCCGCATCCTCATCATCGGCCAGGGACTCGCCGGCACGGCGCTGGCGTGGTGTTTGTGGGAGCGTGGGGTGCCGTTTGTCATCGTGGATCGCGACGAAGCACTCACCTGTTCGAAGGTGGCGGCGGGTTTGATCACGCCGATCACGGGCATGCGATTGACGGTCAGCTGGCGTTATACAATGTTTTACCGTGAGGCCTTGGGCTTCTACCGCCGCTGCGGCCAGCGTCTGGGGCAGCGCTGCTTCTTCCCGCGCGGCTACGTACGGCTGCTCAAAAACGAGGCAGAAATCGCCAAATGGCACAAGCGCCGGCGGGATCCTGACATGCAGCCCTTCCTGCACCCGCTGGAGCCGAAACTGGACGCGGAGGTCATTCACGATCCTGCCAACGGCTTCCAGCAACGCCACGCCGCCTGGCTGGACACCCATGCCTATCTGCAGGCCAGCCGCCGCTTCTTCGCGGAACTCGGAGCCTGGATGCAAGGCGATGTGCAGCCCGCCGACGTGCACGACGACGACACCGGCGTGGAGTGGCAGGGCCAGCGATTCTCCCACGTGATCTGGGCGCAGGGCTGGAGCGCGGAAAAGCACCCCCTTTTCAACTGGGTGCCGTTTCAGTCTGCACGCGGCACTATTCTGACGGTTCAGGCCAATATGCGCGGCGAGCAGCGCATTCTCAACCGTGGCTGCTGGCTGCTACCGCGCCCGGACGGCAGCCTGCGTGCCGGATCGACCTACGAATGGAAGTTTGATGATCCGCACACGCCTGCGCCGGAGCAGGTGAAGCAACTGGAAGCCAATTTGAGCAGCCTGCTCAAGGTACCTGCCTCGATTACTGCCATGCAGACGGCGGTGCGGCCTATCATCAAGAACCAGCAGGCGCTCATGGGCACACACCCCGCGCATCCGCGTGTCGCTTTTCTCAATGGCCTCGGCTCCAAAGGCTCTTTGAGGAGTCCCTGGCTGGCCCGACACCTTGTCGAGCATTTGCTGGATGGTGGTGCGCTGGATCCGGAGCTGGATCTGCAGCGGAATCAGATTTGAGGAGTGGAGGCCTTTTTCGTGGGGGGGTGTTTTGCTTGTCCATGTCCTGAAGATGGCTTCGCCAAACGGCCCGGCTTTGGAGGCATCGAGTTATGGATGGTTTCCACGCGCTCAGGGTCGGGCGGGCTGTCGCCACACCCAACCCACGGTCCTCACGTGCCGCAAAACGTTTGATAGGCACCGGGTGCCAGACCGGAGGGCGTGGTGAATTCAGACTGGATCTCGCGGTTCTCATACGGCTTTGCCAGCACGTCCAGCAGGCGCTGCATGACGCTCAAATCATTGCGCTCCACGGCGGCTTTGAGCGCCTCTTCCACCTTGTGATTCCGGGGGGTCACCGCTGGATTGTGCGCATGCATGCGGTCCTTCACCTCATCCGCGGACTGTGGCTGAAGTTTCAAACGGGCCTGCCATTGCGCGTGCCAGGAGGCGAAGGTGAGATCCTGCTGTGGAGCGGCTTCTGCGGGGTTTAACGCGCGGAAGGTGTTGGTGAAATCGGCCTTTTGGTCTTTCATCCACATCAGCAGCGCTTCGATCAACGCCTTGTCTTCGGCTTCTTCGGTAAAGAGCCCCAGCTTGGACCGCATGCCGGTGAGCCAGTGGCCTTCAAAGGTCGTCTTGAAACTTTCGATGGCCGCATTGGCCAGCTCCACGGCCTGCTTTTCATCGGCATGAAGCAGGGGCAGCAGGGCCTCCGCCAGACGGGCGAGATTCCACTGGGCGATCTGCGGCTGGTTGCCGTAGGCGTAGCGGCCATTGCGGTCAATGGAGCTGAACACGGTGGCCGGATCAAAGGCATCCATGAAGGCGCAGGGGCCATAGTCGATGGTCTCGCCGCTGAGCGCCACGTTGTCAGTGTTCATGACGCCGTGAATGAAGCCGACGCACTGCCATTGGGCGATGAGGCGGGCCTGGCGTTCCATCACGCCTTCGAGCAGCGCGAGGTAGGGAGAGGCGGAGGCGGCGAGTTCCGGATAATGGCGCTGCAGGGTGTGATCTGCGAGGGCTTGGAGGGCGGCTTGATCTCTGTGCGCTGCGGCCCATTCGAAGGTGCCCACGCGGATGTGGCTAGCAGCGATGCGAGTGAGCACGGCGCCCGGCAACGACTCCTGGCGGAAGACTTTCTCGCCGGTGGTAACGACGGCGAGGCTGCGGGTGGTGGGAATGCCGAGCGCGTGCATGGCCTCGCTGATGATGTATTCGCGCAGCATGGGCCCCAGAGCCGCACGGCCGTCTCCGCGCCGTGAGAAGGGCGTGGGGCCGGAGCCTTTGAGCTGCACATCGTAGCGCTCTCCCGTGGGCGTGATTTGTTCTCCCAACAGGATGGCGCGGCCATCGCCGAGGCCGGTGAAATGACCGTATTGGTGACCTGCGTAGGCTTGGGCGAGGGGCTCCGCGCCTTCCGGCAACTCGTTGCCTGCGAAGATCGCCGCCTGCGCTGCCAAGGCAGGAGCATTCAACCCAAGTGACTGGGCCAGCGCGTGATTGAATGCCACCATGCGTGGCTCCCGTACCGGCGTGGGTTCCAGATGCTCGTGGAGCATCGCGGGCAGGCGGGCGTAGGAGTGGTCGAGGTTCCAGCCGGATGAGTTGGGAGTGGTGGGCGCGGACGCAGGCATGAAGAGGATACGCCTTCATGCGCCAACTCGGGCGGCAAGTCCACTGCGCAGACCATCTCGGGGATCGTGCCATCCGGCGCTTTATTCCGCCGGTGAAGTCTCTATTCTCCGCGCATGCTTCCTCCCAAACCCCAACTTGCCAGCCCAAATGGCGGCCTGCCCTCGTCTGTGCTGTGGGCGCAACTGATGCTGAAGGACCGCCTGCGGCCGGGCGACATCGCGGTGGATGCGACGATGGGGAACGGGCATGACACCTTGTTTTTGACCCAGTGCGTGAGCCCCGGCGGGCATGTGTTTGCTTTTGATGTGCAGGCGGCGGCCTTGGTGGAGACGGTGAAGCGTGTGCCGGCGGACATGACTACTTTGATTCACTCCGGGCATGAAACGATGCGCGAGCACGTGCCGGTGGAACTGCATGGGAAGATCAGCGCGATCATGTTTAATCTGGGATATTTGCCGGGCACGGACAAGACGCTCATCACCCGCACGGAGACGACAATGATCGCGGTGCAGGCGGCGCTGGAGCTGCTGAGACCTGGGGGGC
Source organism: Prosthecobacter sp. (assembly GCF_049294395.1). GTDB lineage: Bacteria > Verrucomicrobiota > Verrucomicrobiia > Verrucomicrobiales > Verrucomicrobiaceae > Prosthecobacter. Next base: position 6,199 of record NZ_JBAQCR010000439.1, on the reverse strand, counting down.
TGCTCACCATCGCGGTGTATCCAGGTCATGAAGGCGGAGCCGAGGAGGGGCGGAGCATCGCGGTCTGGGCGGCGGCGCTGGAATCCCGGCGCTATGAGGTGCAGCATTTGCGGCCGATCAACCGTGCGGCGTCGCCGCCGGAGTTGTGGGTGGTGTGGAAGCGGGGGTGATGAAGTGAGGGACGGTGGTCTCCGTTGATCAGCGGGCCGCAAACACGCTGGCAGACAATCAATTCTACATCGACCGGCAAGGCGTCCGTTCGCTGAAGCGGCAGCACAGGATGACTTGCATGCAGCGGGTGCTTGCGGGAGCGCTGGTCGACAGGCAGGAGTGCCTGTCGTACTTCTGACAGAGCGGTAGAAAAATACAGATACTCTTGTGTGCCAAGGGCACTCCCTTCCCTGAGGTACTTGCGGAAACCCGCATCTCCGCCTAGCTGGAGGCCGCGCGCATGGCCAACCTCGACTACTTCAGCATTCTCTCCGTGGCCGTGCCGGTCTATCTCACGATGGCCGCCGGGGCGCTGGCCCGCAAGACGGGGCTGCTAAAACCGGAGGCGGATGTGAGCCTGATGAAGCTCTCCGTGATGATGCTCACGCCAGCGCTGATCATTGAGCGCGTGGTGGGAAATCCAGCGGTGATGCGGCTGCCACCGGTGCTCATTGCTGCGGGGCTGGGTTATGCGCTCGTCGCGCTCGGCATCGCGTTTACGTATTTTGTGGCACCGCTGATCGGCCTGAAGAAAGGCGAGGGCCGCCGCACCTTCAGCGTGGCCTGCGGCCTGCAAAATTATGGCTTCGTGGCCATCCCCATCGTCACCGCGTTGTTTCCAGACAAGGGCACGCTGGGTGTGCTTTTCACCTTCACGCTCGGCGTGGAGCTGGCCTGCTGGACTGCGGGCGTCGGGCTGCTGACGGGCCTGGACAAGGCCCCGTGGCGGCTGGCGCTGAACGCGCCGGTACTCACCATTCTGACCTCGCTGCTGCTGAATTTCACCGGCCTGCATGCCCATGTGCCACTGGTGGCGCACAACACTTTTGCCATGCTGGGCGCCTGCGCGGTGCCGTTGGCCGTGCTGCTCATCGGCGCCTCCATCGCAGATCTGTGGGGGCTGGGCGCCATGCAGTGGAAGGTGGCGATCGTCAGTCCCATTTTGCGTCTGGGCATCATCCCAGTGGCTTTTCTGCTGGCGGCCTACCACTTGCCGATCAGTCTGGATTTGAAGCGCGTCATTGTCGTGCAGGGTGCCATGCCTTCCGCTGTGTTTAACATCATGATCGCGCGCCTCTACGGGGGGCATGCATCCACCGCCGTGCAGGTCGTGATGGCGACGACCATTGTGAGCTGCGTCACCACTCCGCTGGTCATTGCGTGGGGGCTGAAACTGGTCGGCTCATGAATCTGCCCTGGTATTTGCTCTTCCCGCTCGGCTCCGCCGTCGGCTACGCGATCGCGTCCTTGCTGCTGAAAAAAGCGCTCACGGAAGGAGCGCGGCCGATGGCGTGCTTTCACATCAACAACTGGACCAGCACGCTGGCATTTCTGCCGCTCGCTTTACTCGAAACGCAGCCCGTCAACTGGCACGACTGGTACCTGCCGATCGGACTGGGCACGCTGTTTTTCGTCGGAGGCTGGTTCACCTTCATCGCCATGCAGCGCGGGGATGTGTCGCTCGTCACACCGGTGCTGGGGTCGAAGGTGGTGTTTGTCGCGCTGGGTGCCAGCCTGTTCATCACCGACAGCATGAAGCCGCTGATGTGGGTGGCCGCCATCATCACCACGGGCGGGATCTTCCTCATGAGCGCGACCGATTTCAAAACGCCGAAAGGCGCGCGGCTGGCGGGTCCGGTGGTCATGGCGCTCATCAGCGCCGCACTCTACGCCTTTGCCGATGTGTTCCTGCAAAAATGGGCGCCCTCATTCGGCCCGAAGACCTTTCTGGCTCTTCTGTCCGGGACCACCGGTGTGCTGTCACTCCTCTCGATGACGCTGCTGCCCAATCGCCCGCCGATTCCATGGAATCGCGCCACACAGTGGTCCATCGGTGGCAGCGCCTTGATCGCCGCGCAATCGATGACCTTGGGTCTTTCGCTCGCTTACTTCAATGACGCCGTCGGCGTGAACGTCGTGTATGCCACGCGCGGTATGTGGAGCCTTGCCGTCGTCGCGCTGCTCGGGCCGCTGCTGGGCAACCGCGAACGCCATGAGTCCGGCAAAGCCTACGGCATCCGCATCGTCGCCGCGCTGCTGCTCATGGCGGGAGTGATCTGCGCGGTGATCTCGCGCATGCAGACCAAGTAGCTCCGTTTCTGGGGAATGGGGAGTCCGTGGCTGAGCGCTGATTTGTGCTTATTCGCGCCCCTTTGTCTGCATTCGTGTTAGAGTACGCTGTCAGCACCGGCACATTCAGCTTGCCGGATTAATTAATAAGGAAAGCGGGGCCGCGAGAAACGATTCATTCCTGCTTTCCCGCTTCCGCCTCAGAAAATGGATTTGATCAGTTTGGCCCACCGGGGCGTCTAACCAAGCGACATCAACTCCCAGCCCCCCGAAACTCATGCACACTTTATTGCGACTCCTGCTGGTCATGCTCATGGCAGCAGGCACAGGCGCTCCGCTGCTTGCAGCCACGACTTCCACCCAGGGGAAAAAGTCGACCAAGTCGGCAACCAGCTCCAAAAAGAAAGCGCTCGCCAATTCTGATTCCACGCCGGCGAAAAAAACGCCTGCCCCCGAACCGGTCAACGAAGATCCCCCCACCGTCGTCCCCACGCCGGCGGTGGTTTCCACGCTCAGCATCGAGGACATCAGTGGGTTTGACTCTTACCCCAAGCAGATTCAAAGCCTGGTGCAGAGCTGCCTGGCGCTCACGCATTTGGAACTCGGCTATATGTATGGCTCCAGTGAACCCAGTAAGGGCGGCATGGACTGCTCTGGCACGATTTATCACGTGCTGCACTTTCAGGGCCTGAAGGACGTGCCGCGGCAGTCCGACGAGATGTGCAACTGGGTGGACAAGAAGAGCCACCTCTCACTCACCCCCACGGCCACCCACTTTGACAGCGAGGAATTCGCCAACCTCAAACCCGGTGACCTGCTCTTCTGGACCAACTCCCTCGAGACCACGCGCAAGCTGCCCGTGACACACGTCATGATCTACCTCGGCAAGCTCAAGAAGAGCGGCAAGCGAGTCGTCTTCGGCTCCAGCGACGGCCGCAGCTACATGGGCGAGCGCCGCAGCGGCGTGAGCGTCTTCGACTTCAGCCTGCCCAAGCCCGACAGCACCAAGCACTTCTATGGCTACGGGCCGACACCGGGGCTGCTGCCTGCTGAGCCTGAGAAGCCGGTGATTGCGGCTGTGACGCCAGCTGCCCCTGCGCCAGCGTCCACGCCGAAAGAGACTGCGGTGTCCAAAGAAACAACGACACCGAAGGAAACGGCTGCGGTGAAAGAAACGCCTGCACCGAAGGAGCCTGTGGTAGTCAAAGAGCCCCCAGCAACCAAGGCAGCCTCTGCCGCCAAGGAAACACCCGCACCGAAACTGGTGGCATCTGTGGCCAAAGAAAAAGAGGTGCCCGCACTCACGAAGCCCGACGCCAAAGAATCGTCCGCAGTGAAGGAGGAAGTGCGCAAAGCCGTGGTCATCACCACCGAAACATCACCCGATTCCGCGACCAAGAAAACGGTCTTAGCCGAGGCCAAGAGCGACGCTCCTTCCAAGGCCTCCACCGCCAAACCCAAAACAACGGCGACCAAGAAGCGCTCCACCAATGTTGCGGCTACCACTCGCCGGCGCACGCCTGCCGCACCGCCGAAGAGCGTGTCTGAGCAGAAGATGGATCGCGCGGTGAGTTCGGTACGGCGGTTTTTTCAGCCGTGATGCGGCGGACGGGTTTGTAGCAAAATAATTCAGGGCGCCTCTTTCGTGTGAAACAAATTCCACGCGTGCCCATCGGGATCCAGAAAGCTGTGCTGATACATGAAGCCGTGATCTTCCGCTTCTTCGACAGTCGTGCCTCCGGCGGCCACGGCTTTCCGAACCAGATCGTCAATTTCGGCCCGACTGGAGCACTGGAGGCAGTTCAGAACCTCGAGGTACTTGGAAGTGTCGCATACGGCTCGTGGGGAGAACGTGGTAAAAACGGACTCCTCTGAAAGCATGAGGTGAATGGTTTCGCTGATGACGATGCAGACATGCTTCTCTCCGCTCATGCCCTCATTGACAGTGAAGCCAAGGGCTGTGTAAAACACTCGTGCCCGAGGCAGGTCCTTGGTGGAAAGGTGAACAACAATGGCGCGAATCATGGTGTTTTTGAATTAGGTGGGCGGAAAACCAATGCAAAAGGATCGAGTGCAGGTTCTCACGTGAACGGTATGGGAGTCACTGCTGGGCATGTGTAGCCAAGAATGAAAAATGAACTGTCGGTCTCTTTGAAAGTGGCACGTGCTTCTTCCAGGGAACGTCGAATCTCATCCGAATGGTCAAGAACGCTGCATTGAACAAGTCTACCCATGTGCCGCCGTTCACATCGCTCAATCTCCACCCACTCAACAAACTTCAGTTCTTCCGGGCCGCCGGAAGCCTCGACGTAATGCGGATGTGGTTGCCAAAGTCCTGTCTGCCAACCCGTAGGCTCAGCCACGTCGATGAATTTGATGCGCTTGTGGCACGGGAAACTTTGAATCAGAGGCATCAGCCGCTGCCACTTTGTGTTGCTGGACACACTGCAAAGGCCTTCTCTTTCAGCGATGCGGATGGCTCGATTCTCTGTCATGGCGATCTAAGGGTTCGCAGTTAGCAGATAGGCTTCGGACTTCTCGCATCGACCGACGACGAACGGAAAGCGCCCATGCCACGACAGATGCCATACGAGCCGTTGCCTGCATCCGTTTTATTCGGCTTCATTTCCGTGCACCAGTCTTGTATAAATGATCAAGGCAGTAAACAACTCCCCTGATTCGTGGTTTGTGACATTCAGCCCATATGCATTCGCCACCCTCTTCACCGCCTCGGGATCGGCGAAGAAGTTCTTTTCTCTTCGATTCTGACTCCTCCCTCGACCAGCCTTCTCGGTCTTCAACCCTGCTGACGACCTGAACTTGATACTTATCCCATTCATCGATTGCCCAGAGAGCACCACAATCAGGGCATTCGCATAGACGCTGCCAGTCTGCCATATCCAATTGGTGGAGTGCCTCCTGAAACCCATTGGGTGCGTTCTCAATAAAGAATGCATCATCAAGACTGTGGCATTGGCATGACATCGTGGTTTTAAAAAAGTCTCTCACCGCAGCCATTCGTCACGATGAGCCGCAACAAACGCATCGTCATTCAAATGTGGGTAGGCGCGATACACACGGTCGATTTCTTCAAGCTGGCCGGGGCTGAGGGATTCGTGTTCGTCGAGGCACCAGAGGCCTTCGAGGAGGCCCTGGCGGCGGAGGACTTCGTGGAGGCCGGCGATGCAGCCGTGGTAGGCGTTGGCGGCGTCGAAGAAGGCGGCGTTGCTATCGGTGACTTCGATGCCGAGGCAGAGCAGGTCGGACGTGGCTGCGGCGTTGCGGCATTGGTCTAAGAGCTGCACGGCGCGCTGGGTCCAGACGGACCAGTGGCCGAGGAGGCCGCCGACGATGCGGCGTTCTTTTCCGGCGAAGCGGTAGGGGGTGAGGAAGTCGGCGACGATGTTGTCGTCGTTGCCGGTGTAGAGGGCGATGTCATCGCGCCCGGACTCGATGACGGCGCGGACGACGTCGAGGGTTTGATAGCGGTTGAACGGGGCCATCTTGATGGCGACGACGTTTTCGATCTCGGCAAAGCGACGCCAGAACGAGTAGGGCAGCACGCGGCCGCCGACGCTGGGTTGCAAATAGAAGCCGACGACGGGCAGCACCTCGGCCACGGCGCGGCAGTGTGCGATGCGTTCATCCTCGGTGGCCGCAGGCAACGCACCGAGACTGAGGAGTCCGGCGTGGTAGCCGAGCTCGCGCAGCAGTTCGGCTTCACCGACGGCCTGTGGCGTAGCACCACAGATGCCGCCGATGCGCACGAGGGGTTTTCCTGAGCGGTCCATTTCTTCCTTCGCGAGTTCGAGCACGGGCTTGAACAAACCGATCTGCGGATCGCGAATGGCAAACTGGGTGGTATGCACGCCGACGGCGAGGCCTCCGACTCCGGCGGCGATGTAGTAGCGTGCCAGCC
>NZ_JBAQCR010000438.1:0-3348 GCF_049294395.1 Prosthecobacter sp. | reverse complement strand
CCCAAATCTACCACCCCGCCATCACCGCCGCATTCCTCCCACCACACACGCGCACCACACCCCTAATCCTGAAATTCTGCCATCCTGTTAATCCTGTCCATCTACCCCGCCCGCGCCTTTACTTGCCACCCGCCTTCGGCTGCACCTTCTCTTCAGCCGCCGCCAAAAACCCATTATCCCCCAGCCAGTCCGTCAGCCGCTGCGTCCACGTCCGGATCGATGCCAGCTTCGATCGTCCCCCCATCCCAAAACCATGCGCCCCACGCGCATACAGGTGCACCTCCACCGGCCGCTTCGCCTCCTCATACTTCGCCAGCTGATCCAGCACCGGCTTCACGTGGCTCGTATCATCATTCGCCACCAGGAAAAACGCCGGCGGCGCATCCGCCGGTACCGGCCCCGCCGGCACCCCCAGCGGCCCCGGATAAATCGACACCTGAAAATCCGCCCGGCAGCTCGCCCGGTCGATCGCATCCGCCGCCCCCGCATCACCCCCCGTCGGGCCGTACACCACCATCGCCACCACCTCACCACCCGCAGAGAATCCCAGAATCCCGATCCGCTTCTCATCCAGATTCCACTCCGCCGCACGACTGCGGATCACCCTCATCGCCCGCTGCCCGTCCTGGCGCGGATGAATGTCGATATTGTACGGAGACCCCTCCTCACGCGGCAGCCGGTGCTTCAGCACAAAGCACGTCACCCCCAGCCCGTTCAGCAGCTTCGCCGGCTCCACCCCCTCGCCACCAAACCCCAGCTGCCGATGCCCGCCCCCTGGCACAATCAGCACCGCCGCCCCGTTCGCCTTCTCCTTCGGCGCCGGAAACACCGTGATCGACGGATTGTTCACATGCGTCACCGAGCTCCCCTTCATCACCTCCGGCTCATCCTTCAACTTCTCAAACCCCGGCGCCCCCTTCTCCCACAAAGGAATCACCACCGGCGGCACCTCCTCCGCGTGGAGCATGCAGGGCAGAGCAAGAGACAGAAGAAGAGCAAAACGTATTTTCATAGGGCAGGGGGCTTGGACTAAAATGAAAGGCAGGGGCGTCCGCCAAAAACAAGCGCACGACACCCAAGAGGGACGAATAGAGCGGTCATCATTTTGCAAACAAAAACAAAAAGCCTGCCATGACCGGCACTCGGTAATTAAGGAGGTGCTTCATTCGCTGTTCACCCGCAGATGACCATGGCCTCGCCACCTTAAAAACGATTCGGCACAAAGACGCCGTCCTTCGCCACTCCACTCCGCATCACAACAGCCCCAAAGGGGCTGCGGATTTCAGCCCAGGGTCAGCCGCGCGTCCTTCGTAGCTTTAGCGAAGAAGGAAGCCTCAGCGAGGCGACCCTGGGTTTTCAAAAGGATGCCGGGGAAGCAAACCCAGCACCTTCTTCACACACCACGCCCACCAGCATCGTCATCAATGCGCTCCGCTGCGATCCGGACGTGCCGCAACTCCAACACTCACGCCCAATGCCGTTATCCCACAGATATTCATGTCCAGCCTGAATGCCGCGCCATTCAAAGTTCCACCGTACGGCATTTGGCCTCCAGCTGGTGGCAGATGCGCTGGATCATCTCCGGGCTCAGCTTCGTCGCGCGCGCATCCACGGCAATGCTTCGGATCCCCTTCGGATTGAGCACACGCACCTTGCCAGGCGGCACGCGACTCGTGAGAAACCAACCAGGCAGCGTGAGCACAGCTTGCGCCGCCACCGGTGCTCCCACAGCACTCGTCAGCAAGGTGCTCAGCTGCTCCGCCTGCATCCTCGCTTGATCCACCATCTTCGTCTCCGTCCATGTGGGAAAGTGGACAGCCTCGCCATCAAAGACCGCATCGCAGTCCCGTTTCCCCTTGGGGGGCGGGCGTTTGCGGCGCGTCTTGGTTTCCACCGCAAAGACACCCGTCATGGAGACAATCACATGGTCAATATTGCCGTACGGCTCCATCGGCAGATCGTGAAACACGCGGCACCCCTCAGCCATCAGCTGGTTCAATTCCTCCGCCACTGCTCGCTCACCGTGAAAGCCCAACCTGCATTGGGAGAGTTCCGCCTGCGTCTGGAATGCACGGCGCAATAGGAAGACCAGCAGAAGGGCGCAGATGACGAATGCCGCGACCGCACGACTCTGGGAGATGCTGCCATCTGGAGAAGTTAGCAGCACCGCAGCCAGCATGGCCCCCGGCAAGATCATCGCAAAAGTGAGGCGTTCTCCGAACTGCTCTCCGAGATCATCGATCCTCAGCCGCAGAGATTCTCCAGCAGGCCGCATCAGCTTTTCAGAAATAGGAGAGCGCGCCTGCCTTTGGCGTTTCTCGCTGCGCCAGCGCCGCACATGGGCCATGCCCATCGTGGCACACGTTGGCACCAGAAGGGAGCCGAGGATAATGTAAAAGCTTGTTTGGGAAGTCATGCGAGTCTCGTCTCCTAGGTGCTTCCTCGGCATCAGTCCACGGTTAATACTTAGCTTGAGCGTTAACTTGGTCGGTCAAGCTCGACGCGCAAACGGCGGGCGCGCTCTTTTAACGCCAGCTCTCCTCCTTCAAGGATTGCACAAACGGATTCCCGAATGTTTTGACTTTCAAGGCCACCTGAAAGATAAGTAATGGGGGGTAAACCTTTCCCGCTAGAAAATCCGGCGTTAGCAATTATTATTTGATCGGCATCGGTGTTAACAACGAGGTTTGCATTGTGTGTTACAATGATGACCTGCCGTCTACTCTTAGCGGATAAAAATAGGCCTACCAGTTCCTCGAATATTGATTGGGGGTCGAGATTTTCCTCGGGTTGGTCAATAATAAGCGGGCGCTCATCAGCTGTATCAAGCGCCAGATATAGTAGGAGGAGTACTATGCCACGTGTTCCGGGGGATAATTTGCGGATATCAACCCCGCCATAGTCGATGCTATATTCAATTGAAATGTGATCAGTACTATAGAGCCATTGAGCGAATTTTTTGGACCAAGCACGATATGTGGCAGGATCAGCGTTCGTCATTTGCTCCAAAAAGTCCTTCTGTATTTTAGTCCTGAATTCATTGATTGCGTTGCTTGCTGATTCTGCGTCTCCTGATATCCACGCCTCTTTCAGGATTGAATTCGCGAGGTTGAGCAAAGTTCCTCGGCCTTTCAACAAACCGCTTACGCGCAAATCAATTAACGACTCCCCTTCGGCTGCCCAATTTTCAACATTAACCCTCCGGAGGACCGAGAATGAAATTTTCTTGCGGGCGCCAGCGGAGCTTTCTAGGTGCGTCATCAATGGTTGATAAAGGCTCTGAAGAATCGCCTGTTCAGATACTATGGCACCGAGAACTTTTTTGTATGCTTCTTGACGCTCCTTGAC
>NZ_JBAQCR010000437.1:0-4915 GCF_049294395.1 Prosthecobacter sp. | reverse complement strand
TCCTGCGGCAGCTCCCGCCCCGGCTCCGGCCCCAGCAGCTGCTCCAGCCGCCGCCGAGCCTGCCGCTGCAACCATTGAACAACGTATTTTCGACTTGGAAAAATACGTGACCAATGGTCAGGCCGGTAAAGATGGTGACACCGTGTGGAAGTCCAACATCGCAGGCCCTGGCCCCGGCCACAACGCCTGGCAGATGACCAGCACTGCGCTGGTTATTTTCATGACCCTCCCCGGTCTCGCGCTGTTCTACGGCGGCCTCGTCCGCAAGAAGAATGTCCTCTCCGTCATCGCCCAGTGCATGGGCATCGCAGGTCTGGTTACCATTCTGTGGTGGGCATGTGGTTACAGCCTCTCCTTCGGTGCGGGCAACGCCTACATTGGAGATCTGTCGTATAAGATGCTCGAAGGCGTCTCCCCTTACGCTTCGGGTGCCGGCTACTGGTGGATTTCAGACGCCATGTGGGCCATGTTCCAGCTCAGCTTCGCCATCATCACGCCTGCTCTGATCATCGGTGCCATCGCCGAACGCATGAAGTTCATCGCAGTGCTGGTTTTCGTCACCCTCTGGATGTTCGCCGTCTATTTCCCCTTCGCCCACATGGTGTGGAGCACGACGGGCCTGATGTGCGGTCCTCTCAATCCTAACGCCGCCATCAAGGCGATCGACTTCGCAGGTGGCACGGTCGTTCACATGACCTCCGGCTGGAGCGCTCTTGTTCTTTGCCTCATCCTTGGCAAGCGCAAAGGTTACGGCAAGGAGCCCATGGCACCTCACAGCATGGTGCTCTGCGCGATCGGCACCGGCATGCTCTGGGTGGGCTGGTATGGTTTCAACGCTGGTTCCGCTCTCGGTGCTGACGGCATTGCCTCCAATGCCTTCATGACCACCACGCTCGCTGCAGCCACTGCTGGTTTCGTCTGGGCTGTCACTGAATGGATCCTCAAAGGCAAGCCTTCCGTCCTTGGCTTCTGCTCCGGCATCGTTGCAGGTCTGGTGGTCATCACTCCTGCTGCAGGCTTCGTCACCGCCAACTCCGCCATGATCATGGGTGTGGCTGCCGGTATCGTTCCGTTCCTTGCAGTTGCTTACCTGAAGAACATCCTCGGCTATGACGATGCCCTCGACACCTTTGGTGTTCACGGCGTCGGTGGCACGATGGGAGCCATCCTCACCGGCGTGTTTGCTGATGAGAAGGCCAACTCCATCGTTGCCGGCCTCAAGGAAGGTCTGCTCATGAACCAGCTCAAGGCCGTCGCCCTTACCATTGGCTGGAGCGTCGCCGCCACCCTGGTCATCACCATCATCGTGAAGATCGTTGTCGGCCTTCGCCCTGAGCCTGAAGTGGAAAGCACGGGTCTCGACCTCGCCGAACACGGCGAATCAGGCTACGAACATTAATCACTGCAGGACAAGTTCCTGTTAACCCAAACCGGGCTGAGCAATCAGCCCGGTTTTTTTATGCCCGCTTCTCACCACAGCAGCAGCATCGCCACGCACATGATCCCGTTGTTCAGCGCGTGCGCCGTCATCGGCGCGATCAAGCTTTGCCGCCACAGGCGCAGAAAAGAGAAGGAGCATGCCAGCACCATGATTGCCGGCACTCCAGCCCAGCCCTGCGGATGAACTACCGCAAACACAAATGCGCCCAGCAACGCACCCAGCAGCCAGCGCAGCCATGCGGACAATCCGGGAAACAGCATCCCGCGAAACGTGATTTCCTCTGAAATCGGCGCCCACACCACCGCCAGCAGGATCGCGCCGAATTTTGCCCACCCATCACCCGCAAAAACTTCCACAATCGGATGCGATGGAAACTCGCCCGTGAGTTTCATGATCCATGACGCCGCGATCATCCCCACCACCAGCAGCGGTAGTGATGCCAGCCAGACCAGCACTCCAGCCCCCATCTCTTTCCACAATCCCTGCCCACGGTGCAGTCCCAGCGCCTCACGCCAATGGGAACGTTGCATGCCGCGCAGCACCGGCCACGTCATGCCGATGACCAGAGCAATCACGGCAGGCCCGTAGGCAGCCCAACCCGGCAAAGGCACTGAAAGCACACGCAGCAGCCAGGGTGGAAACACAAACAGCACCAGAAAAATCGCAAACCCCTCCAGCAGCACTCCTCCCTCCACACGGCTGCGCGGTGCCAGCGTCAGGCGGATCTTCCCGCTGCGCCAGCGTGCGATGCCCAAGATCAACACCACCAGACCACCCACCGCCGCGCACATTCCCAGCAGACTGAAGCCAATCAAAGCCACCGCCGTTTTCATGCCTTGCTGAGCCACGGTCTGCTTGGCCTCAGCATTTCCTGTCTGCGCACGGGCCAGCTCAGCGATCCAGCCATGCCGCCTCCGGAATTTTGTCCAGGCCTCATCCTGCACCTCACCGTTCATCGCCTTCATGCGCTCCAGCGTCGCCACATCCGCCTGCAAATCCGCATCCTTCGCTGCCAGCGCATCAAACTTCGCCTTCACAGGCCAAACATGGGTCACGCAGCCTTCCACGATCAAAACTCGCAGCTCGTCTGCCTTTCCACGGGAAACCTTGACCACATTCTGCATCAGCTGCTCGTCAAAGTTTGACTGCCATTCCCCCAGGGCATTGTCTCCCCCCATCAGCCCCTGCACCCCCACGACGTAACGCGCCATCAGCTCCAGCATGCGGTTCGGATGCACTTCGGTTCCACCATCCGCCCTGTTCGCCGACTGCTTTCCCACCACAAAAAGCACGCAGGCGGCGATCACGCACACTGCCAGCATAGCTCCCATCCGTGAATAGCTTGGGGACATCACAGGCTTCGATGCAGGCAGTGGTGGTGGTACAGAAGAGTCATTCATAAATGGTCGCCGATCAAACATCGCCTGATCAGCAAAGGCACGAACAATTCGGCCCTCCCGCCTCGTTCAGTCTTCTCCAACCATGCGCACCTTCCTCTTTCTCCTGCTCACCGCCTCCGCCCTGGCTCAAACCCCGCGCCCCGGGGTGAACTACGACGAAGCCAAAGTCGGCACTGATCCGCTGCCTGATTTGAAGCTTACCACCGTCGATGACTGGACTCAAAAGCGCCGGCCCGAGATTTTCAAACTCTTCGAAGATCACGTCTATGGCAAAACACCCGCCGACATAGGTGAGCCCAAATTCGAAGTCACCGCGACGAAAACGGACGCGCTAGGCGGCCTGGCCACACGCAAATTCATCCACATCTCGCTGCCCAGCCGTCCCGCATGGCCAGGCATGGATGTGATGCTCTACACGCCCAATGCCACCAAGGCTGCGCCATGCTTCGTCGGCCTCAGCTTCGGCGGCAACCATGCCGTCAGCACCGAAACCGACGTCCCGCTCAGCACCCGCTGGATGCGTGAGAGCAAGGAGAAGAACATCGTCGATCATCGCGCCACTGAGGCCACCCGAGGCACCGAAAGCAGCCGCTGGCCGCTGGAAATGATCCTCAAGCGCGGATTCGCCGTGGCCACTGCCTACTACGGCGACATCGAACCGGACCACGCCGACGGGTGGAAAGAAGGTCTCCGCGCCGCTGTCAGCAAGGATGGGGCGAACACCGTCTGGAAGGACGGTGAATGGGGTGCCATCGGCGCCTGGTCATGGGGGCTCAGCCGCATCGCCGACTACCTGCAGACGGATTCGCAGATTGATGGCAAGCACCTCGCCGTCATCGGTCACTCGCGCCTCGGCAAAACCTCCCTCTGGGCGGGCGCACAGGACACCCGCTTCGGCATCGTCATCTCCAATGATTCCGGTGAAGGCGGTGCCGCCCTCATGCGGCGCGATTTCGGCGAAACCACCGCCATCATCACCAAAGCCTTCCCGCACTGGTTCACCCCGAATTACAAAAACTATGCCGGAAACGCCGCCGCCTGTCCCGTGGACATGCACATGCTCATCGCCCTTGCCGCGCCGCGTCCCATCTACATCGCCAGTGCCGCCGAAGACCACTGGGCCGATCAAAAAGGCGAGTTCCTTTCCGGCAAATTTGCCAGCCCGGTTTACGCCCTCTTCGGCAAAAAAGGCGTCGTCGTGGATGCACAGCCCGCCATCGACACCCCTGTCGGTGATTTCATCGGCTACCACATCCGCACCGGCAAACACGACGTCACTGATTTCGACTGGACGCAGTACCTGAACTTTGCTGCAAGGCATTGGTCCAAGTAAGAAGGCTCACGTTCACATTGTCACTTGCTGCATCCGAAAGCCCGTGTGTCTTGGGGCTGTCTTTCCCACGCCATGCCCGCCAAAAAAGCGAAAACCAAATCCGCGCCCAAGAAACCGTCTCAGAAGCCGTCCAAAAAGCTTCGCAATGTCCCCTTCTGGATCGGCTTTGATCTCGGCGGCACGAAGATGATGGCTTCGGTTCTCGATGCCAACTACACCGTGCTGGGCTCCGCGCGCAAATCCACCAACGGCTCCGATGGTGCCGCCAAGGGCCGCAACAAAATCGTCAAAGCCATTCATGAGGCCATCGCCGAGGCTGGCGTGGATCCCAAGGGCCTGCAGGGCATCGGCATCGGCTGCCCTGGCCTGGTGAATCCTGACAGAGGCATTCTCATTTTCGCGCCCAATCTGGGCTGGACCAACATGGCGCTGCGCAAGCTGCTGCAAACCCATTTCAAATGCCCCGTCGCAGTGCTGAATGATGTCGATGCCGGCACCTATGGCGAGTATGTGCTCGGCGCAGGCAAAGGCGCGCGTTCGCTGCTTGGCGTGTTTCCCGGCACGGGTGTCGGGGCGGGGTTCGTCTACAACGGCCAGCTCGTCATGGGCCGCGCCATTTCCGCCATGGAGCTGGGCAATCTGCTGCTGCCCGGCACTCACATCGGCAGCCCGGTGTTTGGTACGGTGACACTCGAAGACCTCACCAGCCGTCTCGCGCTCGCCTCGCAGGCGGGGCTGGCC
>NZ_JBAQCR010000436.1:0-6223 GCF_049294395.1 Prosthecobacter sp. | reverse complement strand
CGCTGAGGGTTTCGGCGTGCGTGGGCCCGAGGACGCGGGTGCGGATGGCGATGAGCTTGCCGGCCAACTGCCCGGCTTCGGCATGTTTTCCCTGCTTGCTGAGAGTCTCCACCAGGGTGTTTAGCGTGGCGATGGAGTAGGGGGTGTCTGTGCCCTGGCTGCTGGCGCTGATGGCGAGTATCTTGCGGAATTCCTGCTCGGACTCCTCCTTCTTTCCCATCTTCGACAGGGCTGCGGCAAGAGTCCAATGGGGACGCAGGGTGTCTTCGCTTCCGGGGCCGCACAGGCGTGTGAGAATGGGGAGCACCCGGCGGCAGATTTCCACCGCCTCGGCACTTTGATCCAGATGGGAGAGTGAATCGGCGAGGTAGGTCTGGCACTCGAGGGTGTCCTCATGCTCCGCGCCGTGGATGCGTGTGAGCAGCGGCAGCAGCGCGCGGTGCAGGGGGGCGGCATCGGCGTACCGATCCTGGGCGCTGAGGGTCTTGGCGAGCTTGAAGCGGGTGTCCAGGGTTGCCTTGTCCTCGGCCCCCAGCAGGCGCTCGCGGATGGCGAGCACCCGGCGGCACTCGGCTTCGGCCTCCGTGAATTTCCCGCCCTGGTACAAGGCTGCCGCAAGGAGATCCCGTGAGCGCAGTGTCTCGCGATTTTCCGCGCCCAGCACACGCTCATGGATGGCAAGCACCTGGCGGCAAACGGTTTCCGCCTCAGCAAGTTTCCCGAGTTTGATCAGGGGGGCTGCACGGTTTCTACGTGTGAGCAGTGTGCCCAGATCTTCGGCACCGAGTACGCGCTGCTGGATGGCGAGCACCTGGCGGTACTCAGTTTCGGAGTCGGTGTATTTTCCGAGATGGAAGAGGAGCGTGGCAAGATGACCGCGTGTTCTCAGCGTCTCGCGATGCTCCGCTCCTTTGACGCGTGTGAGCAGGGGCAGCAGCGCCTGCAGTTCGGCCTCTGCGGCTGCGTGCTCGTCCTGCTCCTCCAGCGCTGTGGCCAGATTCATCCGGCTGCACAAGGTGTCCGGGTCTTCCGGGCCGAGGACGCGTGCTTGGATGGGGATCACGCTGCGCAGCTCCTTTTCTGATTCGGCATATTTTTCTGCGTCGCGAAGCGCCACCGCCAGGGCATAGCGGCTGTCCAGGGTGTCGCGGTGTTCAGGGCCGAGCGTGCGCGTGCGGCTGGCGATCACGCCGCGCAGCAGAGGCTACGCCGCTTCGTAGTTGTCCTGCTTCAGCAGCAGCGCCGCCAGATTGTACCGGACGCTCAAGGTCTCCTTGCCCTCGGCTCCGTGCAGTCGCTCATGGATGGCCAGGAACTGGTGGAGCTCTCTTTCGGCTTCCTCCAGTTTCTCCCGCTTCATTTGGTTGAACAGGGCGAGCGCCAGCAGCATGCGTGTGCCCAGGGTCTCCGCATCCTCCGGGCCGAGTACGCGAGTGTCGGTGAGGAGCTGGCTGCGGCATGCCTTCTCTGTTTCTGCGTAGCGGCCTTGGTCCCAGGTGGCGTAAACAAGCCGCCGCTGGCAGATCAGTGTCTCGCGGTCTTCCGCGCCGAGGACACGCTGCAGGAGAGGGAGCAGGGCCTGCATGCGGGATGCCGCCGTGGTGTCCCTGCCTCGGTAGATCTCCATGCGGATGAGCGCCGCTCTGGCCAGCAAAGTCTCCCGCGCCTCCGCACCCAGCGCCTGCGTGCGTGCCTCCACGAGGGTCCGAAAAGCCTGCTCCGCCCCGGCATCTTTGCCCGCGTCGTGCAGCGCCATGGCGGCGTCATAGGCTTTCTGGCTGATGTCCGGTGCTGTGTCTGCTGCCGGCTTGGTGGTTTCTTTGGCCTCTGCCGCAGGGGCCGTGCCCGGGCCGAGGGAGGCAAGCAGCAGCAGAAAGGTGGATAGGAGAAACTTCATAGGAGAAGGGCTGGCTGCTCCAGGGTGAAGGATGAGAGTATGGGTGACAAGCTGATAATGAGAATGCCGCTGCTGGCGGTACATGATGCTGCGGAGAGGTGCTCAAACGAGAGCCAGATAGAGCTGCGCCAACTGGAGACGTATCAACGAATGCATCGAAGAAAGAGCGGGCCATTCAGGACTGGCGGCGGGGATTTTGTGAACTTGTAACCTTCAGCTTGAAACTCTTCTCTCGCTTCGTTTGGATGACGGCATCTCCCGTAGGATTTTTTAACCATGCCTGAACCCGCACCCAGCACCCCGGACGCCGCCGCACGGTCGTGGGTCTGGCATGCCACGGTGGATAGCCGCGAGGCCGGGAAGGTGTCCGTCCTCGCCTGTGTGGAGACGCTTGTGGCCGTCGCGCTCTATTGGTGGATTGCCATCCGCTGGGACACCCACTGGCATCTGCTGAGCAGTGTCTTCATCGCGCCGCTGCTGCTGCTGCGCTCGCCGGAGTCTATTAGGTTGGGAGTGAAGTGGTTCATGAAGGATTGGTTTGGCTTTAAAGACCATAAGGAGTGGCCGAGGGCGCGGCTCTGGCTGTGGCGGGGTGGATTCGCAGCCCTTACGGCCATGGCCACCTTTGCTTTTATCCGGTGGTTGTGCGGACTCTGGCTGGTGGGCCAGACTGGGTGGGCGCTATGGGCTTGGTCGGCACTCATCGGCTGCTTGTCACTGGTATTTGCGGGTGAGGTTGCATTAGCAGTGGTTTTTGCGGTTGCGAGTGGCGGTACGGTTACGGAGGAAAGTCAAGAGGAGCTCAAGGCTGTGATTGCGAGTGTAATTGCAGGTGCCATTGCAGGTGTGGTTGCGATTGGAGGTGAAGATTCGATTACAGGTATAGTTGCGATGGCAGGCGTGATTGCGACTGTGATTGCGACTGTAATTGCGATTGCGTTCAAGAATGAGGCTGCCAGTATAATTGGAGTTGTATTTGTGGGGTGGATTGCGGGTGTTGGAGTAAGCCTCCGAGGCCTGGTCTTTCGGGTGGCCGCCACGCTGCGGCATCTGCCCACAGGGCTGCGGCATCTGGCAGAAAACTGGCAGGAAAACAATTCCAGTGTGGACTCCTGCGTGCCCGCCGAGCTTCTGCCGGGCATCCGCGAAGAAGAAGAGGATTTTGCTTTCGATGGCCTTGCTCGCACGATGCGCCAAGAGAAAAGCCCGATATTGAAATGGATGGCTTGGCCATTAGTTGCTGTTCCCTTCTTCCTCCCCGCCTTCCTCTACCGCCTCAACATCAAGGCCACCTGCTGGTTCTGGTGGCCGCTGGCGTATCTGCTGAAGCCGGTACCGAAGGCAGATAGAGCGAGTGCGCAAAAGCAGGCGCTCTGCTGGCCTTGGGATGATCCTTGGCAGAGGCTGCTCATCTTCGTGCCAGCGGTGCTCATGTGCGCCATCTTGATCGATAGGTACTCTGATTTCGGCATGTGGCAGCAGTACAAAAACGCGGATGCTGTGCCGGTGCCGTTGAAACTGGTGCTGGGCATGCAGTGGTCCCACCTGCCGCCGTGGCATGTGGCGATGCTCTTTATCGCAGGCAGTGGTCTGGGTATGCTGGCGCTCTCCGGTGCTGCCTGCAGCCACAAGCGCAATGACAACTGGGACAACTACGCGCAGAGCGGGATGTCGATGCATCTGTGGATGATGAACGCGCTCACCAAGGTGCGCAGTCTGGCAACTGGGGCGTTCCTTATTCTCGGCCTCGGCATGTGCCTCATCTCCTTTCCAGAATGGCGGCAGCGGGTGCCGGAGGCGGTGATGATGAGGCTGGACCGCTTCCACCACGCGCAGGAGATGCATGAGCCTGCGCCTGCCGCCGAGCCACTCTCACCAGAGCTTGCGGGAGACACGCAAAGGAAGGCTCCGGAAGCTCGGCCTCGGTAGACAGAAAGCGTGTTGGGCATGTTCGTGATCGCGAGAAAATCAGGTCGCGCCAGGATGCGGACCTCACTTTTCCTCGTCGCACGCCTGTGCCTCACTCTTGCTGCAGCTGCCTCATCAAGGCCCTAAGCTGTTGCTCGCTCTTCTGGGTGTCAGGGTGGTCATTCCCCAGACGCATCACATCACCAGCATAGACGCGCTGCAAGCAGGGCAGGGCTTCCTGGTTTTTGTTTTGCATGCCCAGGCGCACTGCCAGGTTGAAGCAGCAGCGCAGGGTTTCCGGATCTTCCGGGCCGAGCACCCGTTCATAGATGGCCAGCAAGGTGCGGAATTCCTTCTCGGCCTTCTGCACGGGAAGCTCTCTGGCCCAGTTGCTCCGGCTCATCAGAGTGCTCGGGTGTTCCGGCCCGAGTGTGCGAGCCTGGATGGAGGCCACACTGAGGAATTCCTTTTCTGCCTCAGCCTGTTTTTTTTCAAAGCTGAAGACCGACCCCAAAGAGTTGCGGGCATTCAGGGTGTCAGGATGTTCGGGGCCGTGCACCCGCGTACAGGAGGCGACATGGGCGCGCAGCAGAGGCTCGGCTTCCGCATATTTTTTCTGGAACATCAGCACCAGAGCCAGATTGTGCCTGCCGATCAGGGCGGCTGTATCCTTGGCACCGCCTGCCTTCTCAGAGGTGCTCAGCAGCTGGCGGAACTCCTTTTCGGCTTCCTCCAGCTTTCCTGCGTCCATCAAGACGAGCCCGAACATCTCACGGGCGTACAGGATCTCCTCATTCTCCGGGCCGAGCACCCGCTCGTCGGTGCGGATCAAGCTGCGGAATTCCTGTTCTGCTTCAGCAAATCTGCCCAGTGCTGACTTCGCATAGATGGCGTGCCTCTGGAAATGCAGAGTGTCAGGATCTTCCCGGCCCAGGACACGCTGCAGAGTCAGGAGCAGTGATGAGCTCCTGGCTTCCGCTGCGGCATCCGTGTGCCGGGCCAGCTCCATCCCCATCAGCATCATTCTGGCCCGCAAAGTCTCCGGGGCCTCCGCTCCCAAAGCATCCCTGCGTGCCGCCACCAGTGCCTGCAGGGCCTTTTCCGCCGCGAGGTGCTTGCCTGCGTCGCGCAGGGCCATGGCATCGGTATAGGCCTTCTGGCTGATGTCCGGCGCTGCGTCTGCTGCCGCCGCTTTGTTTTTTCCATCGCTATCCGCCGCAGATGCAGTGCCTGGGCCGAGGATGGCAAGCAGCAGAAGGCCAGAGAGGAGAAGCTTCATGGGAGAAGGGCTGGGTGAGTCTCCGAGAATAATAAATGGTCGGATGAACAGCAAGGTGAATTTGGCGGCGCTGCTGGTGGGCTGTGGGTGGCGGAGCCGCACGTGTCAGAAACCAGCAGGTGCTGCTATGGCGAGGCTGGTTCAGCAGCGCCATGCAACGGGCCTGTGCTTCACCTGGGCCCTCCATCGTTTCGGCTTTGGTTGTTAAAAATGGAACTCGCCTTTCAATGCAGGCCCACGACCTTTGAACATCTGCTCAAACGAGCAAAGAAAGCTGGAGGAGCAAAAGCGACGGATGGACCTGAACAACACACCGCGTGACCTGCAAGGCCAGATCAGCCCGCACAGAGCGGCAGAAATCACCAACCTGACACCGCAGCCGCCTCCTCTTTGAGTGAGGGTTCATGAGGGAAGTCTTGGGTCCGAATTTTGAGATGCAAGGTAAAAGATATTAGAGTCTGGTGGTATGTGGTTTTGAGAAGCCTGAAAATTGACCATGGAATACACGGAAGCCTGAGTCTGATTCAGTTTCCGTGTATTCTGTGTATTCCGTGGTTGATTCACTCCGGCGAATCACTTGGAGACTGTGCAACCAGAGATCGGTGCTCCATGTTGGCGCATAGGCCGAACTCAGAACCCCAGGAGCTGCTTCACATGATGGAAGTCGTACCCGCCATACAGGCTGCCGGGGGGCAGGGGGTGGTGGTTGTGCTGGTGTTTGGAGGAGCTTTCACAGCGGCTCTGGCGGCGGCGGAACTCGGCGGGGGTGCGCTGTGCGGCGGGGAGGTTTTGCATCTGTGCGGCGGTGCGCTCGGCATGGACGATGTTGGAGACGCGCATGGCTTCGTTTTCCTTGTGCTCAGGGCCGGGGTCGCGCTCATCCTTCACGGGGGCGATCTGGTGCAGGGCATCGCGCCCGGCCATGATGGCGTCTTCCAAATCTGCGCGGGTGATCTGCCTGCGCTGGCGCTGGTGGTGCTGCAGCGCGTGGTGGGTGTGCACCTGCTGAATGACGTGCGCGAGCTCGTGAGACAGCGTGGCGCCGGTCAGCGCGCTGGGATTGAGGTGAATGGTCACGTGGCCTCCCTCATCCGTCACGGTCTGGGACATGCCGCGCTCCTGCGGCTTCACGGTGATGG
>NZ_JBAQCR010000435.1:0-32088 GCF_049294395.1 Prosthecobacter sp. | reverse complement strand
TACAGCCCAGGGGTGCCGAGCTTTAGCGAGTGCTCCCCTGGGTCAGCAGCACACGACCGGGAAGCAAACCCAAAGTGTCGCAACACGACGCCAGGTGCCAGCAGCGTCTGCAACGAGCCCCGCAGCGCCAAAATCGCGTCCTCACTTCCGAAACCCGCCTCATTGCGCTCCGCTCCGTTCCAAAATGCGCAAAATGCCTCGCAGAGGAATGGCCGCCCAGTCGGGACGATTGTTCAGTTCATAGCACACTTCATACACCGCCTTCTCTAGCAGGCAGACCTCCAGCAGCATGCGCAGTTCCTCCCCATTGCCGGGCAGAAAGGATGCGCCCTCGGCCGTGGTCAGATAGGCATTCAAAAACTCCCGGCTGACACCCTCCGTCCACTCTTCCAGTCTGGAGGTTCGCTGCGCCATCGCCGTATGCGCCGCATAATCAAACGACCTCAGCATGCCGGCGACATCCCGCAAAGGCGAATGCTTGATGCGCCGCTCATTCAATGGCCTCGCAGGCTCTCCCTCAAAATCGATGATGATGAAATCATCCCCAGTGTCAAGCACCTGCCCCAAATGGTAGTCCCCATGAATCCGAATGCGCATGGCATTCACCTGCCCATCCATCAGTCTTGAATAACGTTGCAGGATTTCCGGCTCACGTCGCAGCAGATCAACCACCTCGTCACGAATTCCATCAGGCAATGCATGCGCCTTCTGCTCCAGAAGCTGCATCATGTTCCGTATGCCTTCAGCCATGGACCGGCAAAGCGCCACCCGATACGCCGCAGTAAACGCCTCCGGCACAAAGTCCGCATCCTCAGTCTCCGCAGCCAGCGCCAGATGCATCTGCGCCGTGCGCACTCCAAGCAACCGCACTCGTTCAAGATCACTGCCGCCCATGATTTCATCCGCCTCATGCTTATGAGCCAGTGAATGCAGCGTCGAAGTCCATGCAGTGCACTCATTCGGAACATTCGTCACCAGCAGCCCCAGCACCCGCGGCTCGGCACCCGGCGCCCTGTATTCAATGACTCCACAGTAGCCGGGCACATTCCCAAATCGCCCCTCTCCACTGAGGAAGCGCAGCAGTTCCACATCAGGATTCACACCCAGTTCCGGCCAGCGGTAGAGCTTCAGGAAAAACCGCTCGTCGTAAAGAATGGACGAGTTGCTCTGCTCCACCTTCAGCACTTGCGAAGGCAGTGGCTGCGTCATCTCCTTCAACTGAGTTTTAAACACTTCACCGCAAATCCCCACCAACTCCCCCGAGCCACAACAGAGTCGCTGCTCACCGACGATGATCTCCAGCAATGCCGCGCGAAAATGCCCATCCTCAAGCGCATCAACCAGCCCAGCGTCTTCCTCAGCCAGCCGCATCGGCAAAAGATAGGCCTCAGAAGACGCTCCGTCGTAATCCGCCTGTAGCAGGATCATCCGCCCCGCATCTCTCACAGAAAGCGACTCCATTATCTGCACCCCGCGCAGTGTTTGCGCCTTCCCACCAAACCAGCGGCAGCCACGCAGATACTCAATGAATTCAGCGCCGTTCAACGCCGCGAGCGCCTCCGCCCACTTCGCCGTCTGTTCATCATGATTCTGTGCCGCATTGGCCATGCCGATGCTTGCTGCAAATCACGTGCAGGCGCAACACACAGCTCCTCCTCCCAAAAAATGAGGCGGTCGTTGCCGACCGCCTCACGAATTGAATCAACGCGTTGCCCCCCTGATTACAGGTAGTCGTTCACCAGGTTTTCCATCATCTCCTGGCGGCCGCTGCCGAGGAGCGGCTCACCATTGGCAAGCACATGCGCTTCGAGTTCAGCGAAGCCGACTTCGCCCTTCTCGATCTTCGCACCGATGCCGCTGTCGTAGCTGCTGTAGCGCTGCTTGATGAAGGCGTCGATACGGCCGTCTTCGATCATCGCGTGCGCGATCTTCAGGCCGCGTGCAAAGGCGTCCATGCCTCCGATATGGGCGTGGAAGAGATCCACAGGTTCAAAGGATTCACGACGGCACTTGGCGTCGAAGTTCAGACCACCCGTGGTGAGGCCGCCCATCTTGAGCACTTCCAGCATGATCTCGGTGGTGAGATAGATGTTGGTCGGGAACTGGTCGGTGTCCCAGCCGATGAGGGTGTCGCCGGTGTTGGCATCGATGGAACCCAGCGCATTGGCAGCGACGGCGACCTGCATCTCATGACGCATGGAGTGGCCGGCGAGCGTGGCGTGATTGGTTTCAAGGTTCAGCTTGAAATGCTCCAGCAGGTTGTGCTCGCGCAGGAAGTTCAAGCAGGCCGCTGCATCCGAATCGTACTGGTGGGTCGAAGGCTCACGTGGCTTCGGCTCGATGTAGAACTGGCCGGTGAAACCGATCTTCTTCTTGTAATCCACGGCCATGTGCAGCAGACGGGCGAGGTGGCTGACCTCACGCTTCATGTCAGTGTTCCAAAGCGTGGCGTAGCCTTCGCGGCCACCCCAGAAGGTGTAGCCTTCACCACCGAGGCGATGCGTCACATCCATCGCCTTCTTCACCTGTGCGGCGGCGTACGCGAACACTCCGGCGTTCGGGCTCGTGGATGCCCCCTGGCAATAGCGTGCATGGGAGAAGAGGCAGGCGGTGCCCCAAAGCAGCTTCTTGCCGGTCTGCTTCTGCGCTTTTTCGAGTTCGTCAGCCACAGCGTCAAAGGCGGCGTTGCTCTCCGCCAGCGTGTCGAGCTCAGGAGCCACGTCACGGTCATGCCAGCAGTAGTAGTCCACGCCGAGCTTGTCCATGAACTCAAAGCAAGCCCACACGCGGCGCTGCGCATTGGCCACGGAGTTGCTGCCGTCATCCCACGGGCGCTGGGCGGTGCCGCCACCGAAGGGATCGGACAGCGAGTTGCGCATCGCGTGCCAGTAGGCGACCGCGAAACGCATCTGCGAGCGCATCGTTTTACCACCGACGATTTCGTCAGGGTTGTAGTGCTTGAAGGAGAGCGCATTGCGGCTCTTGGGCCCTTCGTACTGAATTTTGGGGATGTCAGGGAAAGCGTCGTTCATGGTAGGAAGGGCAAGGGAGACTAAACAGGACGCAGTGCAACTGGTTCGTAGGACTCTGGCGGACACTTTTTGGGCCAAATTGGACACCCCTCCCAGCTCAGAGCGCCTTCTTGTTCGTCTCCTCGGCCAGCCAAACCGCGACCAAGGTGATGACAGCCATGACAATCAGATACACCGCCACCAGCCATGGTTTGCCCCCGGTTTGATCCAGCAGCGCCGTGGCAATGAGCGGGGCCATGCCACCTGCCAGCGGCGAGGCAAGCTGATACCCCAGCGACGCACCACTGTACCTCACCCGTGTCCCAAAGAGCTCGGAGAAGAACGCCGCCTGCGGGCCATACATCGCCGCGTGGCCGATGAGCCCAATAACCACGGCCAAAATCACCAGCCCCATCTGCCGCGTCTCGATCATCCAAAAAAACGGAAACGCGAAGAGCAGCAAAAAGAACGCACCACCCAGATACACCGGCCGCCGCCCGATGCGATCCGAAAGCGCCCCAAAGCACGGAATAGCCACCAACTGCACTGCGGAACCAATGAGCACCGCATTGAGCAATGTGGCCTGCGGCATCCCAAGCTGCTGCGAGCCGTAGCTGAGCACGAGCACAGTGAAGATGTAGAAAAAGGCGTTTTCGGCGAAGCGCGCCCCCATGGCCAGCAGCACGTTGCGCGGGTGGTCGCGCAGCACGGCAAAAATCGGCACCTTCGGCCCTGCGTCCTGCGCCTTGGCCTGGGTGAAGACCGGACTCTCGATGATCTTCAGCCGGATGAACATGCCGACCCCCAGCAGGAGCACGCCCAGCAAAAACGGCACCCGCCAGCCCCAGGAAAGAAACGCGGCCTCATTCATGGAAGACACAACCATGAAGACCGCATTCGCCAGCAGCAATCCCACCGGCACTCCTGCCTGCACCCAGCTCGCATAATACCCGCGTTTTCCCGTGGCTCCATGCTCCACGGCCATGAGCACCGCGCCACCCCACTCCCCGCCGACACCGAACCCCTGAACAAAGCGCAGCAGCACCAGCAGAATAGGAGCCCAAACGCCCACCTGCGCATATGTCGGCAGCAGGCCGATCAGCACCGTCGCCACCCCCATGAGCATGAGCGTCGTTACCAGCATCGACTTGCGTCCGATCTTGTCGCCAAAATGACCAAAGACAATGCCTCCCACGGGTCGCGCAAAGAAGCCAACCGCATACGTCGCAAAGGCCGCCATCGTCCCCGCCAGCGGGTCAAAGTTCGGAAAGAACAGCTTGTTAAACACCAGCGCCGACGCCGTGCCATAGAGGAAGAAATCATACCACTCGATGGTGGTGCCGATGAAGCTGGCAATGACGACGCGACGGGTGCTGTTGGGATCGGACATGGCTTGGAGCCGCTCAGGCTGAAGGCTGGCCGCGTTCAAGACAAGACTAAAAACTCAATGCCCTCACGCAGCCTCTTTGCAGAGGGATCCGATGAAAGCTTTTTCATATGATCTGCTCGCCGTTTGCTCCTTCTATCCCTGCACCCTTACGCTAAATCAGATTGGAAGTGAATCCAAACGAGCGCTGCGGGGTCCCACGCTCACCATGAAGACAACCATCCTCCTCGCCCTGGCCTCCCTCCTCGGCACCGCGCACTTGCGCAGCCAGTCTGCCGACGCGCCCGTCGATTTCGACAAAGCCCGCCAGCTGTTCGAAAAACGTCAGGGCGGCGCCACGCTCACTGCGGAAGAAAACGCCTTCCTTGAAAAGGCACGCGAAGCCCACGACGCACAGGCACAGAAAAAGGGTGGGAGCGGTGATTTGCCGCCACAAGGACAAGACGGCATCGATTGGGAGAAAGCGCAGAAGCTCCACCAGCGTGAAAATGCCGGTGAAAAGCTGAATGGCGATGAACTCGGCTACCTCGCCAAAGCACGCGAAGCCTTTGCCAAGCGCAATGGCGGGCAGCCACCCTCCTCCAGTTCCAACCCCAACCCCGGTGCAGGCGCAGACGGCATCGACTGGCGGAAAGCGCAGGATCTTTTCCGGCGGGAGCAAAGCGGCGAAAAGCTCAGCGAAGCCGATCAGAAGTACCTCGATCATGCCAAGGAAGTCCGCAGCCGTGGTGGCAATCGCGGCGGCGGCGGTGGCCGTCCGGCGAATCAGCGCAAAGCACCAGATTCTCTCAAGCCCCTCACCGACATGACCGCCGAAGAATCGTACGAAGGCGAAGACGGCGGCCTCTACGGCAAAGGCAGCAATACACCGCCTGAGCCTCTGAAAAAGTCAGCCGACACCGCTCTCTCCCAGATCAAACCTCTCGATGCCGAGGGCCACCCCTCTGCCAGCGGCAAGATCGCGCTGGTTTCCATCAGCATGTCGAACGCCACGCAGGAGTTCTCCTTCTTCAAAGGCATCGCCGACAAAGACTCACGCAAGTCCGACAAACTCACCATCGTCGACTGCGCGCAGGGCGGCCAGACCATGGCCGCGTGGGCCCAGCCAGAAGGCCGTCCGTGGCCTGAAGCGATGAACCGTCTGAAAATTGCCGAAGTCAGCCCGCAGCAGGTGCAGGTGGCCTGGGTAAAACTCGCCAACGCCGGCCCCTCCGGCTCCAAGACCGAGCACCTGGCCACGCTGGAGGCCGACACCATCAAAGTCCTGCACCTCCTCAAAGAGCGTTTCCCAAATCTCCGCATCGCCTATCTCGGCAGCCGCATCTACGCCGGCTACGCCACCACCGGCCTCAATCCCGAGCCCTACGCCTATGAGGGTGCCTTCGCGGTGCGTCATCTCATTCAGCAGCAGATCAGCGGAGATAAATCCCTCGCCCTCGCCAAGTCACCCCTCCTCCTCTGGGGCCCCTACCTTTGGGCCGACGGCGAAAAAGGCCGCAAATTCGACGACCTCAAATACACCAAAGAAGACTTCGGCGGCGACGGCACCCACCCCAGCAACAGCGGTCGCGAAAAAGTCGCCAAGCAACTCCTGGAGTTCTTCGCCACCAGCCCGTTGGCGAAGGGCTGGTTCGCGAAGTAACTGCCACCGACATTCAGATGCCCGGTTGAAACTGCGTTGCCATACTGTAAAATCTACTCATGAGCGCCGTCGTCATCGACATCACCAATGTTCTGCAAAACGTTCTGTCTCTGCCACTGCCAGAACGCTCGTACATTGCCGAGCGCTTGCTGGTCAGTCTGGATGACGAGCAAGAACTGTCGCCCGCTTGGCGTGCCGAGTTGGATGCCCGTGTGCTGCGCCGGGAAAAGGGTGAGACACGTTCCCACAGCCGTAAAGAAGTCCATGAGGAGATCGAGGCGATTCTGGCCTGATGCGCCTGACGTACACATCAGAAGCTCGGCTCGACCTGGCCGAAGCGACCAGCTACTACAAAAGCTGTCACAAAGAACTGGGCAAGGAGTTCTTCCAGCGCATCCAGTCCGCTGAAGAAGATATCATTCATTATCCCGAGGCATGGCGGTCTCTGGGTTCCTCCTACCGCCGCAAGCTCTTGCAGAAGTTCCCCTATGGTCTGGTGTATCACCAGCCCGAACCTGATTGGGTCGAAGTGGTGGCAGTCATGCATCTGCATCGCGAACCAGACTACTGGCACAAACGCACCAACTGAAGTTTGTTTTTACCTCCCCGTCAGCCGCTTCCACAGACCCCTTGCGCCATCAGGAGTCGTGTTTTGTTGCGGCATCTGAGCTGGCTGCCGAGGCGCTGGACCCGCCGAAGAGCGACGCTCGCCCCCCGGACGTCCACCACCACCCTGACCGCTTGGGCGACCACCACCAAATCCACCGGGCCGGCCTCCGCCTTGCCCACCGCCGCCGCCACCTGGGCGACCACCACCACCCTGCGGGCGGCGTGGTTGCGATGAGCGCTGTTCCCGGCGCTCCGGCCGTTCATCGATGAAGGGCTGCGGTGCGGCGTTGTAATCGAAACCTTCCGCTTTTTTGCGGACGAGGCCACGATTGATGAAACGTTCCAGCTTTCGCACATCGGGCAGCTCATCCGGCGAGACGAAGCTGATCGCATCGCCAATGGCCTGCGCACGGCCTGTGCGGCCGATGCGGTGCACATAGTCTTCCACGATGTGCGGGAAGTCGAAATTCACCACGTGCGAAATGCCATCCACATCAATGCCACGCGCGGCGATGTCCGTGGCCACGAGCACGCGCACCGTGCCGGTCTTGAAATCATCCAGCGCGCGCAGGCGCTGGTTCTGCGAACGGTTGGCATGCAGCGTCGCGCACTTCACACCGGTCGATTCCAGCTTTTTGGCGATCTTGTCTGCGCCATGCTTCGTGCGGCTGAAGACCAGCACCATCTGCATTTTTTCATCCTTCAGCAGGTGCGAGAGCAGCGGCATTTTGAGATGCTTGTGCACCTCATAAACCAGCTGGGTCACCGTCTCCGCCGGATTCGCACGCTTGCCGATCTGCACGATCTTCGGCGCACGCTGAAACTCATGCGTCAGCGTTTCGATTTCCTTCGACAGCGTCGCGGAAAACATCAGCGTCTGCCGCTTCTTCGGCAGTTGATTGATCACACGGCGGATGTCCGGCAGGAAGCCCATGTCCAGCATGCGGTCAGCCTCATCCAGCACCAGATATTCAAGCTGCGAGAAATCCGCGCAGCGCTGCTCCATCAAATCGAGCAACCGGCCCGGGCAGGCAATGACGATGTCGCTTCCGGCACGCAGGGCGTCCTTCTGCGGCTTTTCGCCGACACCACCATAAATTTTGGCGATCTTCAGCGGCAGATGTCGGGCATAAGCCAGCACATTTTCCTCGATCTGCGCCACGAGTTCACGAGTGGGTGCCAGCACCAGCACACGTGTGCGGCGGCGCTGCCCCTGGGGAACGGGATTCGAAGTCAGGCGCGTCAGGATCGGCAGGGTGAAAGCCGCCGTCTTGCCGGTGCCGGTCTGCGCGATGCCGATCACATCTCCACCTTGGATGACCACCGGAATGGCCGCAGCCTGGATGGGGGTGGGTTCCGTGTAACCGGCTTCTTCGATGGCAGTGAGGATGTTCGGGTCGAGGCCGAGAGCTTTGAAAGACATGTGCCCTTCCTTAGCCGCCGATAGGGCTATTAGCAATGACACGTTTCGGTACGCCATCCCGGCCCCTCAGAGCTTCGCCGCATCCGCCGCCCGCCACAGATACCACGCCGCCAGGATCCGGTGCGGCTGCCAGCGTTCCGCCAGGGCCCTAAATTCCTTCGGCTTCGGCATCTCATCGAGCTTCTTCGCCACGCGCCAGCCATTGCGCACCCCGAAGTCATCGCTGGGAAACACATCCGGCCTGCCGAGGGTGAAAATGGGAAGCATCTCCACCGTCCAGCGCCCCACCCCGCGCACCGCGACGAGCCTTTCGATCAATTCCTCGTCATCGAGTTTCAGCGCCGCTGCACGTTTGGGGATCTGTCCGCTGATCGTCTTCGCGGCGATGTCACGAATGGCCAGCATCTTCCCCGTGGAAAAGCCGCAGCCTCGCAGCGCCTCATCCGTGGCGCCCATCACCTGTTCAGGCTGTGGGAAGCGCACCTGGGGAAACAAAGCCTTGAAGCGTCTCAAGATCGCCTCTGCCGCGTTTGCATGCAGCTGCTGGTGCGCCACCGCGCTGACCAGCGCCTCATACGGCGAACGTTTCTGAGGCACCAGCAGGCATGGACCATGGGCCTTGATCAGACGGCGCATCACCGGGCAGCGCTTGGAGAGGTGGGCTTCGGCTTCAGAATGCATGGCCGGACACGATTGCGATATCGAAACAAATGCAACATTGATTCAAGACACGAAATCGGGTTTCATTCGTATCTCCCGCAGTCTCGACATCCTCAGACGCCATGGCAAAACTCACTTTTGTACTCGATGACGGCCAGGAAATCGTGGTCCCCCTGGCGGATCATATGACCGTCGGGCGCTGGGAAGACAACGACGTAGTCGTCGATGACGAGCGCATCTCAAAACACCATGCTGAACTGGTTCACAACGCGGACGGCAGCATCCAGTTGTTTGATTCCAATTCCACCGCAGGCACCTTCGTCAATGGCGAACGCATCCGCAGCCGCACCATCCTGCATGGCGACAAGCTGGCCTTCGGTCCGCTCACCGCCGTGCTCGATCTCTCCGATCATTCAGCCAACGGCCATTCTGTCGCTCACGGCCCCGCAGGAGATGAAACCCAGGCGGTGACCATCGACCAGCCGGTCAAAGCCGGCAAAATCGCGACCCGCAAACGCAACCGAGGCGGCAGACAAGACTCCAACGCACTCAAGCACACCGAACTTCAAGCGGCAGCCGCTCGACTTGAATCCGAAAAAGCACGTCTCGAATCCGAACTGAGTGCTGTACAGAAAGAACTGCGCGAATGGCAGGCCCGCTCAGCAGCAGAGCATGCCGCTCACCTTGCCCGCATGGCATCTCTACGCGCGGAAGAGGAACGCCTGGCCCCCATCCAGACGGCGGTTCAAGATGCCGAGTCAGCGCATGCAGAGTGGCTTCAGTCCATCCAAAAACTGACCACCCGGCACGAGGAGCAAACCACCGCCTTGCAACGCCTCGCCGCCGACCATGAGCAAAAAGCAGCAGATCTGCACCGTCTCCGCCAAGACGAAGCTGCTCTCAGGCATGAACTCGAAGGACTCACCACCCACCGGGATCAGGCATTGGCACACCTCCAGCAAATCCGCGCTGAAAGCGTGCGTGACGAATCCGTTCTCGACGCTTTGCGCGGCCAGATCGCCGAACTCGAAGCTCGCGGCAGGGAGACCCGGGAAATCGCCGAGGTCCGTGCCGACCAGTTGAAGGCTGCCGAAAAAAAGCTGGAGGAGCTTGCCCACCAGCGCGCCCAAATCGAGGCACACATCCATGAGCTCAGCGGCACGGAGGCAAAACTCCTGCAGGCTCGCACCCAGTGCCGTGAAGCTGAAACACAGCACGCCACGCTCACCGCCACCATTGCAGCCCTTAAACTGGATCATCAGCGCTCCACAGCCGCAGTCAGCGATCTCGATTCCCGCATCGCCACGCTACAGGAGTCCCACCAACAGGCCGCCACAGCTGCGAACGAGGCTCTTGCTTCACACAAGCAAGCCGAGGAGTCCCTTCAAAGCATTCATAATGAACTCGCTGCACGAGAGAAAGACCTCACATCCCGCAACACCGCACTGGTCGCCGAAACGCAGAAGCTGGGGCAAACTCAAGCCCGCCGAGCCGAACTCGAACAACAGTGCCTGACACTCGCAGAAACCGCGCAAAAACTCACAGGCACCCAGGCTCAACTCGCCGCCGAGCAAGCCCGTCTTGCAGAGGCCAAAGCCACCTCCGCAGCTTTTGTGGTAAAGATCACAGAGCAAAAATCCGTCATCAACACACTCTCCGGGGAAGAAAGTGCCGCGAAGGGCCGCATCGAAGTCCTGCACGCCCGCGAAAATGACCTGCGGGCCGAACTCACACAGCTTGGCTCTGCTGAGCGCAGCCAGCGCACACGTTTTGAGGAAGTCCGTCAGTTGGCCGCCGAGGCGGAAAAAGAACACGCCGCGCAGCAGCAGCAACTCACTTCCAGCCTCGAAGCCGCCCGCGGCGAACTGGCGGATCTCCTGTCCCGGCTCCAGCCTTTGCGAGACTGGAAAGAGGCCATGGATCAGCTCTACGCCCGCCTCGCCACACTGCCGCAGGATTCCGCCGAAGCACGGGACCTCTGGCATGAAATCGAAAGGGAAAAGGCAGGGCTCCACGAACTCATCACCGCCGCACGCACCCAGGCGCATGCAGGCACGCCTGAACCACCTCATGGTACGAATGCCATCATCAAACCTGTGACAGCCGAAGCCCCCGTCAGAGGCCGCACCAGCAGCACGGTGGCGCCCGGCACCACACAGGAAACCACACTGCGCTCGCGCCTCAGCCATCTGCGTGAAAGCGTTCAGCGCGAGGAGTCCCGCCTCGAACAACTTCGCGTTGAGCGCACACGCCACGAATCACCGCATCGCGGCAATCTCGCGGCTGAAGCCATGATGCGTGAGCAGAGCCGCCACTTGGAGGCTAAAATCCGGCAGGAGCAGGAGCGTCATCACGCCCTGCTGCACAACATCGAAATCTCCCAGGCCGAAGAGGAAAAGCGGCGTGAACGGCTTGGCGAACTGGAACGCAGGCTCGCCGAATTGCGTGCCGACATCGCCGAGGCAGAACGCCAGCGCAGCGAACTCCGCCAGCAGGCTGATCTCGCCCACACCGAGCTCAAAAATTTTGAGGCTGCCATTGACCGCATGACCAAAAAAACTGCGGATTGAGGCACTAATCCTGCATTCATTTTGCCTTGGAAACAAATGCCCGATTGATTCCACGCGCTTCATCGACTTTGCTGCGCTGGTTTCACCGCAAAACACCCCATGGCCAAACTCACTTTCGTTCTCGAAGACGGACAAGAAGTGGTGGTTCCTCTCAAGGAACACATCACCCTCGGACGTGACGAGGGCAATGATATTGTGGTCGATGACGAGCGCATTTCACCTCACCACGCTGAGATCGTACAAAACGCGGACGGCAGCCTGCAGGTTTTTGATCTGAAATCCTCCGCAGGCACTTTCGTCAATGGCGAACGCCAGCTTAGCTGCACCCTGCTCCACGGCGATACGATCGCCTTTGGCCCTCTCGTTGGCACGCTCGATCTTGAACATCCGGCCACAAGCCCGCCCGTCGTAGAAACACCCGTCGCTCCTGCGGTTTCAAAGCCTGCCCCTCCGGCTTCCGTTCCTGAACCTGAAGCTCCCGCATCTGAAGCGCCGACTCTGGAAGCTCCCGAACCTGCTCCTCCCTCTCCACCACCTGCGCCGGTGCTTCCCGACAACGCCCTTGTGGAAGCCGTGGCCCATTTGGAAGCGGAGAAATCACGGCTCAAGTCCGAGGTCGCCGCCGCTGAAAAAGAGCTGCGCGACTGGCAGCAGCGTGCTGAAAAGGAACGTGCCCTGCATCTCTCCCGCGTACAATCACTGCAGGCGGAGGAAGAAAAGCTCGCGCCCGCGAAAGCCGCCGTTCAGCAGGCTGAAGCCGCCCATCGCGAGTGGCTGGAGACCATCAGTTCCCTCACCAGCCAGCACGCAGACAAAACCGCCGCCCTCGAACGCCTCAATGCCCAGCATTACGAGAAGTCCACCGAGGTCCAGCGTCTCACCGCCACGGCAGCCGAAGCTCAGCAGCAGATTGAAGATCTCGCGGCTCAAAAAGACGAGGCCGAGGCCCGCCTCAAACAGGTGCGTGATGAGTGCGAACAGGACGAAGCGCTTTTAAACTCCCTTCGTCAGCAGATCATTGAACATGAAAAGCGCATTGTAGAAGAGGAGGCCAAACATGCCTCGCTCAATGCCGCCAGCACATCGCTCAGCGCCAAGCATCAGCGTGAAGAGGCCGCCGTCAAAGATCTCGAAGCACTCCTCATGTCCTTGGAGCAGAAAGGCGCAGCCGCCGAAGGTTCACTGCAGCGCCTGCAGGAGGATCTGGCCTCATGCGAAAAGAAACTGTCCTCGCGCACGGCCGAACTCGCCGCATGTGAAAAAAGCATCGCCGCAAGCGCTGCCGAACTTGCCGCCGAAACCAAACGCATCGCAGATGCCCGGGCACAGCGCGCCGAATTGGAACAGCTTAATCAGGATCTCGTTGCCACGAAACAGCAGCTTGTCGATGCCAGACAACGCCTCGCTGCCGTCGAGCAGCGCTACCGCGACGCTCAGTCCAACAGTTCTCAGGGCGGATCGCAAATGGCCCCTCCAAGACGCAATTCCGCTCAGGAAGACGCCCCCAAAGCTACGAACGGCCAGCACGCGGAGCTTCCCGGCCAGATCGAAGCCGCCCGCCGCGAGCTTGCCGAACTGCAGGCCAGGATCGCATCCCTGCGTCATCCGCCAGCAGCAGCGGAAGGTGAGACCGCCACGGACACATCCAGCGTCTCCCCTCCTCTTGTTGTTCAAGTCGAGACCATCAAGCTCGCCCCCATTCCCATCAAGTCCGAGCGCACCCGTGGCCCCGGCACGAAAAAAGCCGCCGCTCGTTGATGTCATCAGCTGTGCCGCAGCCCCTGCTTAACCCAGGTGCTTCTTCAAGAAATTGACGAGGCCCTGTGCCACCCGCGTCACCTGCTTGGCCGTGCGTTCATCCTTGAGCCCGCCCTTGTCATCAAAGGCTTCATAGGCCTTGGACACAGCCACCTGATCCGGCAGGACAATGACGCCGATGTTGCCCAGAATCGCACGCAGATGCACCAGCCCCCTCAAACCGCCCAGCGCACCAGGAGAGGCGCTGATCAAAGCAGCCGTTTTGCCACGATAGGCCGCAAGCGCGGGCTCGTCATCCGTCTCACCACGGGAAACCCAGTCCAGCGTGTTCTTCAGCACGGCGGTGATGGAACTGTTGTACTCCGGTGAAGAAATCAGCAGGCCATCGTGCGCAAGAAAGATAGCCTTCAATTTTTTCGCGTTCTCAGGCAGCCCCTGCTGCTCCTCCAAATCTCCGTCAAACAATGGCAGCGGGTAGTCGCGCAGATCAACCAGCGTCACTTCGGCCCCGGCGGCACGTGCGGCCTCCGCCGCAAAACGCACAAGTTGCTTGTTATACGATGCGCTGCGGGTGCTGCCCGCAAAGGCGAGAATTTTGGGAGTGCTCATGCCCATGGATACCTAAGCCTGCCAAAACCGCCAGCCAAGAGTGAGCATTCCGCATTGTCAGACCCCTTATTCGTGTGGAGGTTGTGTTAGAATGAAGATTGATGCCCTCGCCCGTCTCGAACGCTATGCCAAGCGCATCGCGGAAATCGCCGCCGTGCTCGGCAAGTATGGTCTGGCGGATTTGTTTGGCGGCTTCAAATACGCCTGGCTGCAGGATCGCCTCAAAAGCGCTGATGGCCAGTCGATTACCGCCGGCGTCACTCAGGCAGCGCGTGTGCGCATGGCCCTCACGGAGCTGGGCACCACCTTCATCAAGCTCGGCCAGATGCTCAGCACTCGCGCCGACTTGCTCGGCCCTGAACTCACCGAAGAGCTCTCCCAGCTTCAAGCCAACGTGCCCCCAGACCCCTCCGCCGTGGCCCGTGCGACGATTGAATCCGAACTCGGCCAGCCGATCGAGCAGCTCTTTGCCACCTTTGAAGACACCCCTCTCGCCGCCGCTTCCGTCGCCCAGGTCCACGCCGCCCGTCTTCACACGGGTCATAGCGTCGTCGTCAAAGTGCGCCGTGCAGGCGTGGCCGAACAGGCTGCCACGGATGTCGAGATCGTGCAGGCGCTCGCAGAGCTCCTGGAACAGCATTCGCCCGCCCTGCGCTCCTACCAGCCGCTGGCTGTCGTGCGCCAGTTCCGCCGCACCCTGCTGCGTGAGCTTGACCTGACCTACGAGCGACAGAATCAGGAGGAATTTGCCCGCAACTTCGCCGACGACCCGACCGTCTGCATCCCCGAGCTCTTCAACGAACTCTGCTCACATCAAGTCGTCACCATGCAGCGCCTGGAGGGCATCATCGGCACCGACATCGAGGCGCTGCAACAGTCCGGCGTGGATCTCGGCGAGTTCGCCAAACGCGGCGCAAACATGTATCTCGAAATGGTTTTCCGCGACGGCTTCTACCACGCCGATCCCCATCCCGGAAATCTCATCCTTCTCCCCGGCAACATCGTCGGTGTCATCGACTGCGGCATGGTCGGCCGCATCGATGAAGATCTGCGTGATGAAGTCGAGGCCCTGCTCCTCGGCATCGTCGAAAACGATTCCGAACTCGTGGCCGAGCAAGTATTGCGCCTGGGTGCCGTGCCGGCCGATTGTTCACGTGAAAAGCTGCGGGCCGACCTGCAGGAGTTCATGGCCGATTACACCGGCCATCCGCTCAATGAGATCCACGTCGGCGCGGCCTTGAGCAGCCTCGTCGAAATCATCCGCAGTCACCACATCGTGCTGCCTCCGTCCCTCGCCATGCTGCTGAAGACCCTCATCGTGCTGGAAGGCACCTCGCGCCGCTTCAGTCCGGACGTGAGTCTGGCCGAGCTGATGCAGCCCTACTGCACGCGCCTCATGCTGCGCCGGTTCTCACCCGGCCGCATCGCCAAACGCGCCCGGCGCTCCTTCCGCGTGTGGAATCGTCTCCTCACCGCGCTGCCTCGCGATATCACCGACATGCTCGCCCGTTTCCGCGACGGCTCATTCACGGTGCACATCGACCACCGCCATCTCGATCCCATCGTCAACCGCCTCGTCCTCGGCATCCTCACCGCCGCGATCTTTCTCGGCTCCAGTGAACTCTGGAGCCGCCAGGCCGCCCCGCTGTTCTACGACGTCTCCATCTTCGGCGCCCTGGGCTATGCGGTCTCCCTCTTCTTCGGCTGGCGGCTCATGCGCGCCATCAAGAAATCAGGGAACATTCAGTCAAAGGATTGACTTCCCTTGCATGACTGAATCTGCACGAATTATGACCGATTCTTAAACGCTTGACCTCTTGACCAGCCCTCCCTTCCCACCGTAAACCTTTCGCCGCCCCCAACACTCCTTCCATCCATGTATTTCCTCGGCATCGACAGCGGCACGCAGAGCACCAAGGCCATCGTACTCGACCTCGACTCGGGCAAAATCCTGGCCACCGGCCACAGCTCCTATGAATTGATCGAGGGTCTGCCTCCAGGACATCTTGAACAGGACCCGCAGTCATGGCTGGATGCAGTGGATGCCTCCGTGCAGCAGTGCCTCGAACAAATCGGCAAGGACAAAACCAAAATCGCCGGCATCGGCGTCAGCGGCCAGCAGCACGGCCTCGTGGCTCTCGGCGCTGACGACAAACCCGTCCGCCACGCGAAGCTCTGGTGCGACACCTCCACCCAGGCCCAGTGTGCGGAGATCGCCCATCATTTCGGCGGCCAGCC
The DNA here is from genome assembly GCF_049294395.1 of Prosthecobacter sp. Classification (GTDB taxonomy): domain Bacteria; phylum Verrucomicrobiota; class Verrucomicrobiia; order Verrucomicrobiales; family Verrucomicrobiaceae; genus Prosthecobacter. The sequence continues at coordinate 16,181 of NZ_JBAQCR010000435.1, read as the reverse complement.
CGGCGTCATCGCCGTCGCGGGCAATGCCATGCTGCCCGGCTACACCATTCCCAAGTTGCTCTGGCTCAAGCAAAACGAGCCCGAGAACTTCGCCAAGACGAAGACCATTCTTCTGCCGCACGATTACATCAACTTCTGGCTCAGCGGCGTGAAGCGCATGGAATACGGCGACGCCTCCGGCATGGGCATCCTCAATGTGAACACCCGCGAGTGGGCCTATGAAATCTGCGATTACATTGACCCCAGCGTGCGCGCCATGCTGCCACCGCTCGGCTCCTCCAAATCCGTTCACGGCACCATCCGCAAAGATCTCGCCGTCAAATGGGGCCTGAACTTCGACGTCATCATCAGCGCCGGCGGCGGCGACAACATGATGGGCGCCATCGGCACCGGCAACATCAAGCCCGGCGTCGTCACCGCGAGCTTCGGCACCAGCGGCACCCTCTACGGCGTGGCCGGTTCCCCTGTGGTCGATGGCCAGGGCGAAGTCGCCGCGTTCTGTGACAGCACCGATCAATGGCTGCCACTCGTCTGCACCATGAATGTCACCGTCGTCACCGAACAGGTGCGCGAGATGTTCCGCTGGGATTTGCGCCAGCTCGAAGCCGCCGTGAAAACCGCTCCCGTCGGTGCGGACGGCGTGATGTTCCTGCCCTACCTCAATGGCGAACGCACCCCGAACCTGCCCAACGGCACGGGTGTCATCCACGGCCTCCGCCCCACCAACATGGCCCCGGCCAACCTCGCCCGCGCTGCTGTGGAAGGCGCCACTCTCGGTCTCGCCTACGGTTTGAAACGCTTCCGTGATCTCGGCATGAACCCGACTGAAATCCGCCTCACCGGCGGCGGCAGCAAGAGCAGCGTCTGGCGTCAGATCGCCGCCGACTGCTTCAATGCCGAAGTCGTCACGCTCAGCACCAGCGAAGGTGCCGCACTCGGCGGAGCCATCCAGGCCGCCTATGCCCAAGCCAATCAGGGCGGCACCGAACGCGTCAGCTACGAGCAGCTCTGCGCCCGGCTCGTCACGCTCGATGAATCCACCCGCTGCAAACCCAATGCCGAAAACGCTGCGCTCTATGCCGCACAATTGGAACGGCAGACGGAACTCACCGGCCGCCTCAATCAAACCGGCTGGCTCTGATCGCTTGATACCTTCATGAAACCAACCGTTCGCACCCACCCCAACGCCGTCGTCATCGAACTCGAGGGCGATGCCGATCTCGCGACCGTGCCCGAATTCCAAAAAGTCGTGCGCGAGCAGATGAAGGCCGGCGTCAAACGCCTCATCATCGACTTCACCAAGGTGACCTTCGTCAACACCCCCGTCTGGGCCGTCGTGGTGGAATACTTTCAACACGCCAGTGGAGCGGGCACGGAATTTGCGCTCGCCGGCATTCAAGGCCGAGTGGATGCCTCGTTCAAAATCGTGCGTCTCGGCGACTTCATCACCCATCTGCCCACGGTTGAGGCCGCTTTGAATGCCCCCGACCTGACCAGCAAACGTTAGTCCCTTTCAGCTCCGCCCATGACCGAAGCATTCCGCCAATACTTCGAACTGTGCGGAAGCCTGCTCTACTGGCTCTTCGTCGCTCCCTTTCGCGGCAGAGGCTGGCGCATCGGCCACACCTTTGCCCAGATCGTGCGCATTGGCGTCCATGCCGTGCCCATGTCAGCGCTCACCGCCCTGACCATCGGCGTGGTGCTCGCCATGCAATCGGCCGCTCAGCTCGCGAAGCTCGGTGCCACCGCCTTTGTCCCCGGCCTCGTATCCTCCAGCCTCATTCGCGAACTCGCACCGCTGGTCACAGCAGTCATCGTCATCGGCCGCAGCGGTTCCTCCGTCACGGCAGAACTCGGCACCATGAAGGTCTCCGAAGAAATCGAAGCCCTTGAGGTCATGGCCATCCCACCCATGTCATGGCTCATCGTTCCGCGTTTTCTCGCCATGGTCATCATGCTGCCTCTGCTCACCGTGTTCAGCATCTACGTGGGCCTCGCCGGTGGCTGGCTCATCGGCCATTTCTCCCTGCACATGTCCACCGCCTTCTTCGTCACTCACGCGCTGCAGCATGTGGCGTTGAGTGACATCGGCATCGGCCTGCTCAAAAGCGGCGTCTTCGGCGTGCTCATCGTCACCATCGCCTGCAGCATCGGCTTGAATGTCTCCGGCGGCGCTGAGGGTGTCGGACTCGCCACCACCCGCTCCGTTGTTGTCTCCTTGCTCAGCGTCTTCATCGCCAACGCCCTCCTCACCGCCCTGTTCTTTTTCTGATGCCTGACTCGCACACATCTCAGTTAAAGCGGTGTTCCATTCATTTTTGGAACTTGTCGCTGAGTCGCGTCAAACCGCTGGTGCTCTCACGGACTCCGTTGGCCTTCCACCCACGGCTCACCACCGGGCAAGACCATCGCCCTTTTTGGCCTTCCGCCCCCGCATCTCCACCAGCCCCAAAGGGGCTGCGGAACATAGCCCAGGGTCAGCCGAGCCTTGGCGAGGCGACCCTGGGTATGGCCGTCCTATCCGGAAAGCAAACCCTGCACTCCGCCACATCTCGCGCCCACCAGCAGCGTCTGCATGGAGCCCCGCCGCGCATTCGCTCCGCAATCACACAGCGCTCCAACAACTCCCAGTCCCTCTGCGAATCGACGTTAACTGAGTGTCATTCATGACAGACTCCTCACCAGACCTGACCACCCGCGAACCGATCATTGAGGTCGATTCGCTCGTGCGCCATTTTGGATCTCAGAAAGTCCTGAACGGCGTGAGCTTCAAGGTCTACGAAGGCGACACCTTCGTCATCATGGGTGGCAGCGGCTGTGGCAAAAGCACCCTGCTGCGCCACCTCATCGGCACCGAAAAACCCAGCTCCGGCAGTATCAAAATATTCGGCCAGGAGATCACCACCATGAATGCGGATGCCATGCGCAAGCTGCGCGGCCGCTACGGCATGCTCTTTCAATCCGGCGCCTTGCTCCAATCCCTCACCGTCGCTGAAAACGTGGCACTTCCCTTGAATGAGCACACTCAGCTCGACACCGGCCTGATCGACACCGTTGTCAAAATGAAACTCGAGCAGGTCGGCCTCACCGGCCATGGTCACAAAAAACCTTCCGAGATCAGCGGCGGCATGAAGAAGCGCGCCGCACTCGCCCGCGCTCTCGCATTGGACCCACCTCTCGTCTTCAGCGACGAACCCACCGCCGGCCTCGATCCCATTATGACCGCCGTGGTCGATGAACTCACGCAGCGCCTCACACAAAAGATCGGCGCCACCGTCGTCGTCGTCACGCATGACATGAACAGCGTCTTCCGCATCGGCACCCGCATCATCATGCTCGGCACCGGCCCAAATCAGGGCAAGATCATCGCCGCCGGCACGCCCGCAGAAATCCGCGCGCATCCCCACCCCGCCGTCCAGCAGTTCATCAACGGTGATCCGCAGGGCGATGGCAGCGACGACTCCGGCGAAGTGCTTTACCGCGAAACACTTCTGGGCCTCAACGAAACCGGCACGTATTCACGCTCAGCCATTCATTCCTCCAAGCCATGAAAAACAAGCAAGATGCCACCGTGGCGACCCTGGTCATTCTCTGCTCCCTGATGCTGCTCGGCGCGCTCATCTTCGCCATCTCAGGCGATCCCTGGCGCAAGCCCCATCTGCGCTTCTCCGTGGATTTTGCCGATGTCACCGGCATCCACCGCAATACCAGCGTGCTCTTCGCGGGCGACCACATCGGTGTCGTTGATCGCATCGAACACCTCGCCCCCGCTGACCGCATCCTTGAGAGCAACACCGTCCGCGTCCACATCGAGGTCTTCTCTCCCGCCCCCATCCCTTCCAGGTTGAAGGTCATCATCAGTGCAGAGTCGGTGCTCGGCGAAAAACACATCGCGCTCATACGCCTCGATGACGAAGACGGCCTCCTGGCCGATGGCGCGCGGCTCACCTCCACCAGCCTCGGCAGCCTGCTGGAGATGATGATCCCCGGCGGTGATGCCATCTTCGCCAACATCCGTGACATCACCGCCGATCTCAAAAAGATCACCGATCCTCTCGGCAAAGGCGACGCCTCCAAAAAAATCACCGACTCCCTCGCCAACATCGAGGCCTTCACTCAGGAGCTGAAAATCACCTTCACCGGCGACGGCAAAACACCCGGCTTCGGTCAAAAGATCAATGCCGTGGCCGACAAGCTCGAAGACACCGCCACGGGCATTCAGGAACTCGTCAAAGGCCCGAAGGGCTCGGCAGACAAAGGTCTCGCCCCTCGCGCAGACACCATCCTCGCCAACCTCGAAAGCTTTTCCAAGGAGCTCAATCAGACCTTTGCAGGCACGGATGGCAAGCCCGGCCTGAAGGCACGCGTCGAAGAAATCACCACCGATCTCCACCGCCTGCTCGCGGGGAGCGGCACCACCGCAAACCCCGGTTTGGAAAAGCATCTCGACACCACCATGCGCAAAATCAATACGCTGATGGAAGAGATGAACGCCCTCGTCATCTGGGGCGAATACATCACCGGCACCCTCGCCGGAAAACCCAGCCGCCTGATCTTTGGCAGCAAAGCCAATGACGTCCCCACCAAGGAGCAGCTCATCGAGCACATGCGCCGCACCCATGATCCCTACCCCGTGCGTATCAAAGAACTCGAATCAGGCACGAAACCGGTCCCCAGCAATCCCATGCCCCCTGAAAGCGCCACTCCCGAAGAAAAGAAAAAGGGCCTCCTCGAACTCTTCAAACGCCGTGAGTAATCCCCAGCCCATCACCTCCCGCCAAAACGTCCTGCTCGATGTCGCACGCCGCCTGAGCAGCACTCAAAATCTCGTCGAACTCGCCAGACACATCCTGCAGCGCTCGCGTGAGGTGATGGACTGCGAGGTATGTTCCGTCCTCCTGCCTGATGGCCCCAGCGAAGACCTCCGCATATATTCCACACTCGATCCCATCAACGCGATGCATGTGCGCGTCCCCAAAGGCAAAGGCATTGCGGGAGATGTCTTTTTGACCCAAAAGGTCGTCAACATCGAGGACGCGCTCAACGATCCGCGTCACTTTCGCCCAGTCTCCGACCAGTCCGAACTCGTCACCCGTGCGATGGTCACAATTCCCCTTCTCGATGGCGATCGTTCCCTCGGCGTGATGCAGGCCATCAATCCAAACAATGGTGCATCCTTCACCCCGCAGGATGTGGAAATGTTCGAAACCTTTGGCAGCCTCATCGCTGTCACACTCATCCGCCTCGAATCGCAAAAGAAAGCCATTCAGGAAGCCGAGAACCGTCAGCAGCTCTCGCTCGCCACCGAGATCCAAAACTCCTTCCTCCCCGCACCCCAGGTGCGCCTCGGAAACGTGGCGGTCGAGACCTTCTATGAGCCTGCCAGCGAAGTCGGCGGCGACTTTTATTTCTGGCACCAGATCGACGACGGCAAAATCCTTCTTGGAGTCGGTGATGTCTGCGGCAAGGGCCTGCCCGCAGCTCTCGACATGGCACGCGGCACCACGCTCATCGCTTCAACCGCGCATCTCTGCGTCTCCATGAATCTCGCCGAATGGATGGCGACGTTAAACAAACGCCTTTGTGGCGTGATGAAAGCAGGCCGCTTCATCGCCATCAATGCCCTGCTCGTTTGCCCAAAGACACGGCGTGTCTGGCTCTGCTGCGCCGGCCTTCCAGGTGCGCAGGTCTTCGACGGCAAGGCTTGGAAAGAAGTCCCCGCCCCAGGCAATGCGCCGCTCGGCATTTCATGCGCCGCACGCTATGCGGAGATGTCGCTCCCCTTCAGCACCGGCCGCCAGTGGATGCTCTACACCGATGGCATTCTCGAAGTTCAGAACAGCTCCGGCGAATACTTCGAAGACAAAGCCTTCGCCGCCGCCATGCAGCACACTCATGGCGGCGAAGGATTCTTAAATCATCTCGTCGAGCAATGGCACACTTTCGCCGACGACTCCAGCTATCAGGACGACGCCACCGTCCTGACGATCACGGATCACACGCCACCAGCGCCGGAAGAAATCTCCCTCACCTGCCATCCCGACACGCTGCGCCTCGTGCGTGAGTTCATCGAGGCATGGTCCGCCTACCATGGCCTGAACGATGAATTCACCGGCCTCCTCGTTCTCGGCTGTGACGAAGTGATGAGCAACATCTGCAAATACGCCTACTGCTCCACCAGCACCGAGCGTGCCGCCACCTGCCGCATGGAATCAGGCCCGGACTCCGTTCGCATCCTCATTGAGCATTACGGCGCAGGCATCACCAACGAGGACTTTCAGAAGCTCGTTGCTCCTCCCTCGATCGAATGCCGCATCGGCGGCCTTGGTCTTCATGTCATCAGCGAAATCTTCGACCACGTCGATTTCCGCCGTGAAGATGGCCGTTCGGTGATCGAATTGGTCAAGTCCGTTTAAGGATTTGAATCTAAGAGTATTCGCATTGACCCTTCCGGCTGATTTGGATAAAACGGCGGCCTAATTCCACCAAATCACATGGAAACACCCACCAAAATCAAGCTGTTCGCAGCCATTGCAATCATCGCCGGCCCCTTCCTCACCTACAACGGGCATCAGGAGAAAGAGCGCCTTGCCAAACTGGAAAAGGAAGGCGTCACGGTGGATGGCATTATCGAAGGCGGGGAGTGGAAGAGAGGAAAGAACAGCAACTACCAGTTTGATGTTTCCTACACCCCGCAAAACGCCGCCCCTGTAAAACAGACCTTCAAAGTCACCTCCAACTATTTCTCCGCCCATGCCAGTGATACCGCTGTCACGGATCCGCTGGCCAAGGTGCGTTACCTCCCTTCCGCGATTCAGGACAGCGCCATTCTTGTCGGCGGTTCCACGGACTTCACCGCAGGTTTTAACCTGGGCATTGGCGCCTTTGTTGGCGGCTTGATCACTTTGGGCATCATGTATGCAGGCAAGTGGTAGCCAGCTCTGCCAGCATGAACGACTCAACCACGGCGGGAGAAGTCTCCCGCCTTTTTCATGCCCTGCTCCGGCATCCCTCACCTTGACCACAGATCAGAACACCGCCATGCAGTGCGCTCACACTCATGGCTAAAATTCGCATCAAATCCGCAGGCAAGATCATCGCAGGAATCATGCGCTGCATCGGCTCGACTTTGCGCTGGGAGGTGCGGGATGACGCCGGAGTCTTTGATGCCACGCGCAAAGGCTGGATCTGGTCCTTCTGGCACAACCGCATGTTCCTCATCCCCTGGCTGCACCATGAGTGGTTCGCCAATGTTCCCGGCACCATCCTCACCAGCCCCAGCGGAGATGGCCAGATCATCGCCGATGTCTGCGCGAGCTTCGGCATCGAAGCCGAGCGCGGCTCCAGCTCCAAGCCCGAGAAAGGCATGAGCGCCCTCATCGCCCTCGCCGCCAAGGCGCGTGAAGGCTACGAGATCGGCATCACCCCCGATGGCCCGCGTGGCCCGTTGCATCGTGTACAGCCTGGCATCGTCAAGCTCGCCCAGCTCACAGGCGTGCCCATCATCCCCGTGCACATGCACTACAGCCACGCCATCCAGTTTAAGACCTGGGATGAATTCCTCCTGCCCCTGCCCTTTTCCAAAGTCACCCTCGTCTTCGACAAACCCCATCACATCCCCCGCCGCATGACCGAGGAGGAGTTCGAGCAAAAGCGCCTCGCATTAGAAGATGTGATGCGTTTTGGAACCACCCTTGAAAATCTTCAGCGCTCCCGCTAGCCTCGCGGCATGGAAACGCTCTCCGTCCGTTGCAACCACTGCGGCGCTCCGCTTCAAGTCTCCGACGCCACCCGTTTCGTCACCTGTCAGTTCTGCCACAGCAGCCTGGAGGTGAAGCGCACCGAAAGCTCCATCTTCACCGAGGAAGTCGCCAAGATCGCCGAAAACACCGGCAAGATGGCCGAGAGCCTGGAGGTCATTGCATTGCAAAATGAAATTGAGAAACTGGATCGTGAATGGGGCATTGAGCAGATGAATTCCATGGAACCCAGCCGCAGAGGACCACGCGCCCCAGGCAATCCTTGGTTTGGCCTCGCGTTCACAGTCTTCTTCGCGGCCGTGTGCTTCAGCATGGCTTCACTCACCAGTTCGAATCGCGTGCCGGGTATTTTCTTCTTCGTGCCAGTCGGCATGGGCCTGTTCGCTCTGTTTGCAGGCATCTCGGGCGTGTTCAAGGGGGAGACTCGCAAAGCGGCACAGGCCACCTACCAACAGCGCCGCAACGATCTTGAACATCAGCTCGCCACGCTGAGATCGAAGTAAATGCTCCTCGCCTTCTACAAGCCCTTCGACGTCCTCTCCCAGTTCACTCAGGAGCACCCCTCCCACCGCACCCTGGCCGAGTTCGGTTTCCCGCCAGACGTGTACGCCATCGGCCGGCTGGATCGCGATTCCGAAGGCCTCCTGCTGCTCAGCGACGAAGCCCGCTGGAACGATCGCCTCCTCAATCCCCGCCACGCCCATCCCCGCACCTACCACGCCCAGGTGGACGGAACCGTAACCGACGAAGCTTTGAGAAAACTCCGTTCCGGCATCGACCTCAAAGACTTCCGCTCACTGCCCTGCAAAGCCCAGCGCCTCGACGCCGAGCCTGCTCATCCGCCGCGAGATCCCCCCATCCGTTTCCGCAAAAACATTCCGACCTCCTGGCTCGCACTCACTCTCACCGAGGGCAAAAACCGCCAGGTCCGCCGCATGACCGCCGCCGTCGGTTTCCCCACTCTCCGCCTCATCCGCGTCAGCATCAGTGGCCTCAAACTGACTGATTTAGGCCTCAGCGCAGGTCAATGGCGCGAATTAACCGCCGAGGAGCAACGCCAGCTCGTCCCCCCTTCCAAGTAAGCTCAAGCTCTCCGTCCATCTTCATTCGCACTTCATTGTGGGTCATGCCCGACACGCCACCTTGGCCGGGGTTCGACACCTCAAAAATCAAAAATCGATTGCTCGACAATCGTCAATCCTCCGGCCCAAAGCTTGTCATGGGCATGCGCGATTAACGATGGATGAACAATCGATTTTTGATTTTTGAAGTTCACCACCGCCTTGACGCACCCCCACCCTTCCAAACTCCGTCCTTGCGCACCCGCCCCACCATGCCATTTTCCGCGCCCTTTCCCAACCCCCCAGCATGGCACTCATCGTCCAGAAATACGGCGGCACCTCCGTCGGCACTCCAGAGCGTATCCGCAACTGCGCACGTCGCATTCTGGAAACCCAGCGTGCGGGCAATCAAGTCGTCGCCGTTGTCTCCGCCATGTCCGGCGTCACAGACAACCTGATCCGGCTGGCCAAAGAAGTCTCCCCCGAGCGCGAACCCATCGAGCGTGAGATGGACGTCCTCCTCGCCACCGGGGAGCAGACCACCATCGCCCTCACCGCCATGGCCATCAATGCCCTCGGCGGCAAGGCCGTCTCCCTCACCGGCGCGCAGGCAGGCATCTCCACCGACGGCGTGCACACCAAGGCCCGCATCGTCAACATCACCCCGGATGCCGTGAAGAAGATGCTCGACGAAGGCAACATCGTCATGCTCGCCGGTTTCCAGGGCGAAACCGCCAGCGGAGAAATCACCACCCTGGGCCGTGGCGGCAGTGACTTGACCGCCATCGCCATGGCCGCCGCCATCAAGGCCGACCTGTGCCAGATCTACACCGACGTGGACGGCGTCTACACCTGCGACCCCCGCGTCGTGAAGACCGCCCAGAAGATCAACGAGATCAGCTACGAAGAGATGCTCGAAATGGCCTCCTCCGGCTCCAAAGTGATGCAGAGCCGCAGCGTCGAGTTTGCCAACAAATTTGGTGTGCGCTTTGAAGTGCGCAACAGCATGAACAACAACCCCGGTACCATCGTGAAAGAAGAATCCCCCGGCATGGAGTCCGTCGTCGTCCGCGGCGTCAGCCTCGAGCGCAACCAGGCCAAAGTCACCATCGACGACGTCGCCGACCGCCCCGGCATCAGCGCCGCCATCTTTGGCGCCATCGCCTCCGCCAACATCACGATCGACATGATCGTGCAAAATGTCAGCTTCGACGGCATCACCGACATCTCTTTCACCCTCAGCGGCGCAGACCTCGCCAAGGCCGAAGCCGTGCTCAAGGCCGAACTGCCCGGCCTCGGTGAAAAAGCCCAGCTTCGCACCCAGAGCAGCATCGCCAAGGTCAGCGTCGTCGGCATCGGCATGCGCAGCCACAGCGGCGTCGCCGCCAAGATGTTCAAGGCCCTCGCAGACGCCAAGATCAACATTCAGATGATCTCCACCAGCGAAATCAAGACCGCCGTCATCGTCGACGAAGCCGAAGTCGAAAACGCCGCCCGCGTCGTCCACACCGCCTTCGGTCTCGACGCCTAGGAATTCAAGGCATCGGGGTCTCCTGCCCCCGATGCCATCCGACCTCGCTAAGGCTCAGAGACCTTGATCCGCATGAACATCTTCGTGCGGCCCATGATCGGCACACGAAAAACGTGCTGGCTCCCGTTCCCGGAATCAGAGACCGCATGCCAGTCATTGGTGCCCATCGTCTCACTCCACTCCGCCGCATACGTCACCCCTGAAACTCCGGCGGGATGTGGAAAGCTCATCACGAAATCATCGCTCACAGTCTGCGGCTGCGGCAGTTGCTGAGAGCTTGCCACCGTGGGATTCATGCCCAGGGCGTATTCCAGAAGATTGGGCACCCCGTCAAAGTCGGCATCGGCGGTGTCAGCCGCATCACCCGTTTTATCGGCAGTACCAAACCACGTTTGCCTCCAGTTGGCGGCATGAGTCAAGCCGGTCCCCGTCAGGGCAATGTCGAAGGAGCTGTTGTTGCCCGCCACATTGCTGGCGATGTGCAGCACGGCCGTTTTCACTCCAATGCTTGAAGGAGTGAACTGCACCGTCAGCGTCATGCTGCCCGAACTCGTCAGCGCAGGTGCAGGCGCCGCTGGAACGGTAGTTGCCGTGAAACTGCCCGCATCAGCTCCCGTGATGCTAAGCCCAAACCCGCTGAGATCAGCCAGTCCGCTGTTCTTGAGAGTGAAGGTCTGACTCACGACCGCCCCTGGCAGCCCCCTTCCGATGTCAGCCGTCGTCAGCCCGTCAAACACATTGCCTCCGAGAATCTGGTTCACGGCCATGCCCGGCCCATCCCCAAGATAGCGCGCCACAGCAAAGCCTTCACTCCCGCTCACTCCGGCAAATCCAGCAGCAACGATTTTGCCATCATCCTGCAATGCCACCGCATTGGCTCCTTGCTCATAGCTGCCAAAGGATTGGTTCACCTTGCCACCGCTGCCAAAAGTAGCATCAAGCGCCCCCAGACTATCATACCGGGCCAGGGCAAATGTCGCTGCCCCGGCGCTTGAGGAACGCCCCGCCACCACAATCTTGCCATCCCCCTGGATCACCAGCCCGCCAGGGTCATCATAGCTGTTCACGCCAAAATTCGTATCCACGGAGCCCGTACCACCAAAGGTCGTGTCCAGGGCTCCTGCATCGGTGTAGCGCATCAGCGTGAAGTCATTGTCGCTGCCATTGTAGGTCACACCCGTCACCACTATCTTGCCATCGGCTTGCAGCGCCACAGCCTTCACATTCATCCCATTGCTCGTAGTCACCAGGCCTGTGCTGTTAAAGCTGGAGTCCAGCACACCGCTGCCGGTATAGCAGGCCAGATTCGCACCACCTGCCTCACTCGTTCCCACCACCACAATCCGGCCGTTGCTGCTCACCGCCACTCCATTGGCAGATTCACTGAACTGGCTGCCAAAATCAGTCACCACCTTTCCAGTGCTGTTAAAGCTCGTGTCCAGCACACCTGCGCTCGTGTAGCGCACCACCGCAAAGTCATTGTCATTGCCATTCCAGGCGGTCCCCGCCACCACAATGCGGCCATCATTCTGCAAGGCGATGCTTGAGGCTAGGTCATCACCTCCCCCCACCGCAGTGACAACCATTCCCGTCCCGTTAAAACTGACATCGGGCGTGCCGTCACCATTGTATCGCAGCAGCAGAAAATCATTGTCCGTGCCATTGCTGGTGTAGCCGGCCACCAAGATCTTGCCGTCTGGCTGCAGGGCCATCGCCATGGCAAAATCACTTTGCCCTGCGTTGTCAGTCGTCACCATCCCTGAACCGTTGAACGTTAGATCCAGGCTCCCATCAGGCAGCAGACGGACCAGGCTCACATCCGTGCTGCTGCCAGGCATCATGGCTCCCACCATGAGAATTTTGCCATCAGGCTGCATCAAAATCTGGTGGCAACTTTCACTGGAAAACCCGGCCTTGATACGGGCCGTCCCGGAGCCTGCGCCAAAGCTGAAATCCAGATTGCCCGCCTTGGGCAGGCTTCGCGTCACCTTCACCGTATAATCCTGCGTGGTGGTGCCGTCGATCGCTGTCACCACCACATGAAACGTGTTTTCCCCCAGGCTCAGTTCCAGCGGACTCGTGCTGCCGTCTCCATTCACCCAGTAGCCGTTCACCTGCACCGTGGCCAGACTCTGCGCAGCCACCGGTGTGAACTGGATGGAGTTCATGTCATAAGGCACGCTCGCAGTGTAGCTGGTGGTGCCCGGTTCAAACACAGGCTGCAGCATCACGCCACTCAGCCCCAGATTGGCGAGATTGGCGTCCTGCGGATCAGGTGTCACAAACGTCATGTCCTCGCCAAAAACAGTGGCCGAAGCAGTGCTTGCACGGATCCGGTAGTGATAGGTCACACCGCTGCCAGCGAAGGGAATGTTTGCTTTTACCGTCACAAAATTCATGCCCGAAATGCCTCCCCCCAGAGAGACCGTGCTGCCATAGCTCGTGTCTAGCCCATACTCAAAAGCCATGGAGGTGATCGCAGTTCCGCCATTGGCGCTCACATTCGCGTTCAGGCGCGCCAGTGTCGGGTTCAGCAGCGTGGCGCCTGCCGTGCTGGCCACCGGCACCCCGGTGGCAGCCGTCGTAAAAGTCCTGTCCGCACCAAAGACCGTGCCGCCATGTCCGTTGGTCGCCCGCACCCGGTAATGGTAGGTCGTACCAGCGGTCAGCCCGCTGAGATTGGCGGTGACAGGCGTGTTCGACCAGCCGCCCACTCGCTCAACCGCCGGCCTCGACTGCGTGTAAAACGTGCTCGTCCCGTACTCAAACGACACCTGGGCATCATAGCCATTGCCATTGGCCATCCCGCTCAGCGTCGCCATGGTGCTGTTCACCATCATGGCAGGCAGCGTCATCACCATCGGGGCCGCAGGATCCGCAGCCGGTGTCGTGAAGGTCTGATCCTGGCTCGTCACCGTCCCGCCTGCACTCACGGCCCTCATTCGATAATGATAAGTCGTCCCGCCAGACAGTCCTGAAATCTGGCCGCTCACACTGCCACTACCGCTGATTATCGGGCTTTCCCAGGCGGCCGTTGATTCTCCATAGCCTGTCGTCAGACCGTATTCAAAAGTGACCACCGTGCTGCCTCCGTTCGTGTTCACTGCCCCGGACAAAAGGGCGCTGCTAGGCAGGCAGGTGGGCGAGCCGGACAAAAAGACCGAAGGCGGATTCGGCGTGGTGATGAATGTCCTGTCCGCACCATAAGTCGTGCTGCTGTTGTTTTTGGCCACCACTCGATAATGGATCGTTGTTCCTGGTGCAAAGCCGGAAAGGCTCAGCGTCACCGCCGTGTCACTGCTGCCCGTCACAGAAGAAGGGCTGCCCGGCAGCACGCTCCCATAGCTCGTCGTCGTCCCATGCTCAAAGGTCACCGTGGTGCTGTCATTGTTCGCATTCACGATCGCCTGCAGGGTCGCTCCACCGCCTGTCACGGCGGTCGCCGGCATCGTCGTCGCCGCAGGTGGCGTCCCAGCCTGCGGTGTCACTGTCATGTCCTGCCCATAGATGACGCCCAGCGCAGTCACCGCATACACCCGGTAATGATAGGTCGCAGCCGGATTCAAGCTCCCGATGCTTTGCGCCACGGCAGTGGTGCTTTGATCCGAACTGATACCGCTCGGATTCGCAGGCACCGTGGTTCCATAAGCCGTCGTGGGGCCATATTCAAAATTCACCGTCGCAGGCAAGCCGTTCCCCTTCACCGTCCCCTGCATCCTCGCTGCCCCTGCGACCACATTGGTCGCTGCCAGCGTGACCACCGTCGGCATCCCCGGGACAAACGTGACGTCGTCTCCATACACCGTGCCAAAAAAATTCACAGCCTTCACGCGGTAGTGATAGACTTTCGCGGCGAACAATCCGCCCAAAGTCGCGCTCACAGCCGTGGGACTGGTGCCACCCACGTGAGACGGCGAGGCTGTCACGCTCCCTCCATAGCTCGTCGTAGTTCCGTATTCAAAGCTCACCGTCGTGTTCGAACCCCAGCCGTTGACCGCACCATTGAGGCTCACCGTGGCATAATCAGTCACCGCGGCCGCGTTCGTCACAGCCGCTGGCAGTCCCGGCATCACTTCCCAGTCCTGTCCATACGTCGTGCCGCTGGAATTCACCGCCTTGAGGCGGAAATGCCATGTCACGCCAGGATCCAGTCCGTTCACCACTGTACTCACAGTTTTCACCGTCCCATTGTCCACTGTCGAAGGCGTCGCCGCAGCGGTATAACCATAGCTTGTCGTCGGCCCAAACTCGAAAACTACCGACGTGCTCCCATCATTGGCTCCCACCGCACCGCTCACGGTCACCTGCCCGATCCCTGTGACTCCACCAGACAAAACCGTCACTTCGGGCGGCATGCCCCCCGCCCACGCCGGCAAACAGGTCAGCAGGCAAAAGACCCAAGCACCAGGCAGGATGGAAAGCAGGCACCTCATATTTTCTTTAATTTGGATGAGTTAATAGCCTATACCCTACACCCAAGGAAAGCCTAGTTTTGTAAAGACCGTGTCAAAAGGTGACACCCTAACAGTGAAAAGGCCCTGAAGCCCCAGCTCTCAGCACCCGTCCTATCCGTCCAACATCCATCGCGGTTCCCCTGCCCCAAAGGGGTTACGTCACATAGCAAAGGGTTGCCGAGCCTCAGCGAGGCTACCTTGATACAGAATCTAGCCAATCTGGAAAGCAAACCCCGTCTCCCTCCAGCCCACCAGCAGCGTCTACACAGCACTCCGCCGCACATTGTCTCCGCTCCCCTCAACGCTCCCCCTCTCCCCTTCGCTAAAAAAACAAAACCCCGGCTCGCGCCTAAACGCGAAACCGGGGTGATGAAAAAACACCGACGCGGCGGACTACGCGCTGCGCTTCAGGTAATACTGCTGATACACGTTTTCGTTCAGCTTCAGCTTGGCGCGGAGGCTGTCCAGAGCGGCAGGTGCGCCGGAGAACTGGATGTTGATGAAGTGACCGCCTTCGACGTGACGTGGGTTGAAGGGGAACTTGCGTTTGCCCATGTTGTCGATCTGCTCAAGCTTCAGACCGGACTTTTCCATGTCTTTGCTGATGGTGCTGACGAGGGAGTCAACGGTTTCTTCTTTGCCTTTGGTGTCGAGCACGATGAGTGCCTCGTATTTGCGGTTCATAGGTGGTGTGGTTTCGGGGGTTAAGATTCGGTTTGTCGGTTGAAGACATTCATGGCGGTTTCCAGGCCGCGATCAACAGCAGAAAGCACGGCATCAGCCGCGCGCTGAATGACAGATTCCAGCACGGGCCTCTCTTCGGCGCTGAATTTGCCCAGCACATGGCCCACCATGCGTTCTCCGGCAGGACGGCCATCCGCCGGAGCGATTCCGACTTTCAGTCGTGGAAATTCGTCCGAGCCGAGTGAGGAAATGAGGGACCGGATGCCATTGTGGCCGGCAGCAGAGCCGCTGGTGCGAAAACGCAGACGGCCCAGCGGCAGATCCACATCGTCGTAAACCACCAGCGTTTGCGCGGGTGAAGCCTTGTAGAAGTGCCCTACCGACTGCACGGAACGACCGCTGTCGTTCATGAACGTGAGCGGCTTGAGCAAGTAACCGCCCGTGAATTTCGCCACAAGACCTGACCACCGCTTTTCCTCGCGGAAAGCGGCTCCCATGCGTCTTGCGATTTCGTCCAGCACCATAAATCCGATGTTGTGGCGTGTGTCTCGGTAGGTTTCGCCGGGATTGCCGAGACCCACAATGAGACGCGGCGCGTTCACGCCGCTGCTCGTTGTTTCCGCTCGGGAAGCCACATCTTGGAAAAGGTGCGGAGATTACTTCTTGGCAGCAGGCTTGGCGGCGGCAGCAC
>NZ_JBAQCR010000434.1:0-12034 GCF_049294395.1 Prosthecobacter sp. | reverse complement strand
CCTCTTGATGGCGAAATATTGAAAGGAACCTCCGCCGTCAATCAAGCCCCCATCACCGGGGAGTCGATGCCAGTGGAGAAAAAGCCCGGCGATGGCGTATTTGCCGGCACTATCAATGGTTCAGGCTCCCTGGAAGTGCGCACCACCAAGGCGAGCACCGACAGCACCATTGCCAAGATCATCCATCTTGTGGAGGAGGCGCAGTCTCAAAAGGCTCCGTCTCAGCGCTTTGTTGATGTTTTCGCCCGCTACTACACTCCCGCCGTCATGGTCGCCGCCGTGCTCGTTATGCTCCTGCCGCCTCTGCTCTTCGGCGCTGTGTGGCTCACCTGGGTCTATCGCGGCCTCGTACTGCTGGTCATCGCCTGCCCATGCGCCCTCGTCATCTCCACTCCCGTATCCGTCGTCTCCGGCCTCACTGCCATGGCGCGGCGCGGTGTCCTCATCAAAGGCGGGGCAGTGCTGGAGGCCGTTGGCAAACTCAAGGCCCTGTGCATGGACAAAACCGGCACCATTACTGAAGGCAAACCGCGCGTGACGAAGGTCATCAAGGTGAACTCAAAAGACGAAATCGAGGTCATCCGCATTGCCGCCGCCATCGACACCCACTCCGAGCATCCGCTGGCGCAGGCCGTCGTTACGTATGCAAACGAGAAGAAGGTCGAGTTTCCGCGCAGCGAAAACTACCAGTCTCTCGACGGACGCGGCGCCGAAGCCGACCTCGATGGCCACCGCTACTTCGTCGGCAATCACCGCCTTGCGCATGAACTCGGTGTCTGCTCGGCCGAAATCGAGCAGCAGCTCGCGGCCATTGAAGCCGAAGCTTTATCGGTGATCGTCGTGGGCCATAAACCGCACGGTGGCTGCAAAGGCGAAGTGCTTGGCATCCTCGCGGTCGGTGACACCATGCGTACCAATGCCCCAGCCGCCATCGCGGCCCTGCATCGCGCAGGTATCACCAAGATCGTCATGCTCAGCGGCGACAACCAGCGCACCGCCAGCGCCATTGCCAAGCAATGTGGCATCGACGAGGCACTGGGCGACCTTTTGCCCGACCAAAAGATCGAGCGGGTGAAAGCCCTCATCGCCGACTTCAAATATGTCGGCATGATCGGCGACGGCGTGAACGATGCTCCCGCCATGGCCGCCGCCAGTGTTGGCATTGCCATGGGCGGGGCAGGCACGGACACCGCCATCGAAACCGCCGACATGGCCCTCATGCAGGATGATCTGGGCATGGTTGCCGAAGCCATCATACTGGGACGTCGCACCGTTGGTATCATCCAGTTTAACATCGCGTTTGCCCTTGCCCTAAAAGCCATCTTCCTCGTCCTCGCCCTGCTCGGCCACACCAGCTTGTGGCTGGCGATCCTCGCCGACACTGGAGCCACGCTGCTGGTCATCGCGAATGCCCTTCGACTTCTGCGCGGCGCTAAAGCACCCGCGCAAGCCAGCAAATAAACAAGAAACAACAAGCAAACTAGATCATGAGAACAACAACCACAATCGGTTATCAGCGCGCCCAGTCCGCTGACACCCGCAACATACACCACCCCGCCGCGCAAGCAGCCACCTGGATGAAGCCCATCACCCTGGCCCTGTTCACTGTCATCCCGTTTCTCACCACAGGGAAGCTTGCGGCGGATAGTCCCGCCCAGCCAGCGAGCATCTCTGGTGCGCCCGCTTCTGTACATGTGCATGATGCCGACAAAGCCATGGACGAGGCGGTGCATGAGGCGCAACGCACGCTGGGAAAGTTTACCACCGCGCTCACTACTCCCAAATCCGGCCAGAGCGGGTTTGCACTGAAGAAACGCTGCACCAAAGGCGACACATGCGAGCACCTGTGGCTGGCCTCCGTCCACTTCGACGGCCGCGACCTGCGAGGGAAAGTCGACAATGACCCGGTCGAACTGAAGACACCCCGGCTGGGGGAAGAAGTTTCCGTGCAGCCGGAGGAAATCACCGACTGGATGTACGTCGAAAACGGTCGGCTCGTGGGCGGCTACACCTTGCGCGTCTATTACAGCAGGCTTTCAGCCGCTGAGAAAAAACAGTTCACCAAAACCATGGGCTTTACCCTGGAATAACCGTCCAATAAACACATCTATGAAAACTCAAACATCCAATATGACAGTGGCTGTCCTTGGCCAGACTAGTCCCGCATCGCTCAAGGGCAGCCCCCTTCGTTCGGCATTCGTCCGTGCAGCGCTCTTGCTCACAATCATGGTCGGCCTGAGCAGCTGCGAAGTTCCAGGCATAGGTTATGGCGGCGGATATGGCAGCAGTTATGGGCGCAACTACAGCGGCGGCATCAGCAGGTATGCCAACGCCTATTCCAGCTACCCCCGCTCCACGGGTTACAGCTACGGCGGCTACCCACGCTCCTCTGGTTACAGCACTCCGCGCAACTTTGGAGGCAGCAGTTCGAGGCACAGCAGCAGCTATGGCGTTCAGCACAGCTATGGCCGGAGTTTCGCACGCCCCAGCTATGGTGGCGGCGGGCATGGCGGCGGCTTCAACGGCGGCGGCCGTGGCCGGCATTGATTCAAGCCTATGCTGCTTTAGATAAAAACAGACGCTCCTAAGCACTGTCCTCTTCATGAGAGCCATCGGCATCGCCACCGCTGCCATGGCTCTCATGTCACTAGTTGCACAGCCAACACAAAACCTACGCATGGATGCAAACCAATCAGCCCCCTCAAGCAGACGATTCCCCTATGCCGGATGAGCCCGCCATTCCTGTGTCGGGCACAGGCTCATCATTGGATCGCGGGAAGTTGCGCAAGGTCTTCGCGCTGACCTTCAGCTACTTCATCGTCGAAGTGATCGGGGGCCTCGTCACCGGCAGTCTTGCGCTGCTGGCGGACGCAGCACACATGCTGACCGACGTTGGAGGTCTGGCCCTGGCGCTTTTCGCAAGCTGGATGTCAAGCAAACCCGCAACACCCGCGCGCACCTATGGCTACTACCGCGTGGAAATTTTCGCCGCGTTGATCAATGCCGTCGTTCTCTTCGGCATATCGTTCTGGATTCTGTATGAAGCGTGGCAGCGTTTTCGCGACCCACCGGCCGTATCGAGTCTCCCCATGCTCGCTGTGGCGGCGGTGGGCCTCGTCATAAACATTCTCGGAATGCGGATGCTCAAGAAGGGATCGGAGGAAAGCCTGAACATGCGCGGTGCCTATTTCGAAGTTGTGAGCGATCTGCTAGGATCTATCGGCGTGATCGTCGCGGGGGTGATCATGCTCACCACCGGTTGGTATTATGCAGACCCAGTGTTCAGCGTCGTCATCGGCCTTTTCATCCTGCCGCGCACCTGGAAGCTCATGTTCGAAGCCGTGGACATTTTGCTGGAAGCCACCCCCGCGCGAATCAACCTCGCCGAGGTGGAAAAGGCGCTGCTCGTCAGTGGCGGTGTGACCGCAGTGCATGATCTCCATGTCTGGACGATCACTTCGGGCATGGATGCGGTGAGCGCCCACCTTGTCCTCGTGCCTGGAGCGACACTGGAAACGGGCTGGGAGCTTGTGCAGACTATCCGCGAGCGGCTTCGCAAAGATTTCGACATCGCTCACGCCACTCTCCAGCTCGAACCGCCAGGCGTCATGCCGGAGCAATATTTTATCTGATCAGGCAAACCCCATCTTATGAGTCCCGCAGAAACTCCTTATCAAATCATTGGCGAAGTCGCCGTCGCGATGATCCTAGGAGGGCTGATCGGCCTGGAACGCGAAATGGCGCACAAACCTGCCGGCATGCGTACGCACATGCTCGTGGCTGGCATGGCAGCGTTGCTCGTCGGACTTGGCAGTGTGATGGTGCTGCGCTTCAGCGACGGCATCTCCCCGACGATCATGCGTTTCGATCCCATGGGGCTCATCGGGGCGATTATCTCCGGCGTGAGCTTTCTGTGCGCAGGCACCATCTTCCGGCTGGAGAGCCAGCAGCGTGTGGAAGGGCTTACCACTTCTGCAACACTGCTGATGGCCTGTGCGCTCGGCATCTGCGTGGCCCTGCGGGAGTTTCTGCTTGCCAGCATAGTCACGACCATGGTGCTCACCGTCGTCTGGGTGGTGGGCCGCATCGAGCGATGGCTGCATCGCGACTGCCAGGAGCACACGCATAAAAAAACGACATCCTCCGACACAACAATGAATAAGTGATCTGCATGAGAAAATTGTCGCTTCTTGATCCTGTTCTTCGTCGCCCGAACGCTGTCTAGGCGCTTCGAGACCATTTATCTACAGCCAGGCAAGCTTCGCTTCTGAATATCTGCGACTGCCGCACACATTCAGTCACCCTTTTCCTTAACTTCGGCTTGCGAATCATATGCACAATTCTGCGGGTGATCAAAGCCCGCTCCACACTCACCCGCCCAGGCCTTATGCCGGGCGCTCTTTGAACACTCGTAAAAAGCCATCGAATCGCTTCCAACTTTCAGACCTTCTCAAGCATCCTCCTCTTGGTCGTTCATCTAGAACAACTCACTTTCTCGCAAAATTTCATTCTCATGAACTCTCTCTATTTCAAATCTCTCCCCCGTGACATGAACGCCGGTCTCGTGGTGTTTTTAGTCGCACTGCCCCTTTGCCTTGGGGTGGCCCTGGCATCGAACGCTCCGCTCTTCTCGGGCATCATCGCAGGCGTCATAGGCGGCTTGATCGTTGGCGCTATAAGCGGCTCTCATACCAGCGTCAGCGGCCCTTCCGCTGGCTCAACCGCTTTGGTCGTCGCTCAAATAGCAGCGCTTGGAAGTTTCGAGGCATTTCTGGTAGCGGTCATGCTGGCCGGGCTGATTCAAATCGCCCTGGGTGGCTTCAAGGCCGGATTCATCGCATCCTTTTTCCCATCAAGCGTTATCAAGGGATTGCTCGCCGCCATTGGTGTGATTCTAATCCTCAAGCAGATCCCACACGCCCTCGGTTATGATGCGGCTCCTATGGGGCATAATTCGTTCCATCAGACCGGCAACACGAACACTTTTTCCGCACTGGTCGAGACATGGTTCAATATTCAGCCTGGAGCGGCATGTGTGGGTCTAGTTTCTGTGGCACTGCTATTGACATGGGACAGAATCAAATGGCTGAAGAATAGTCCGGTTCCAGCACCTTTGGTTGTCGTCACCGTGGGCATAGTCATGAGCCTGTTGCTCCGGAACGCAGGCGGTCATTGGGCGATTGCTCCTTCTCATTTGGTTCAAGTTCCGGTGGCAGATTCCATTCAGGGCTTGCTTAAATTTCTCAACCACCCGGACTTTAGTGTGTTGAACAATTCCAAAATTTACATGGCGGCAGTCACGATAGCCCTCGTCACATCACTGGAGACGCTTCTGAACCTTGAAGCTGTGGATAAGATCGACCCAGAACAGCGATCCAGCCCACCCAACCGCGAGCTTGTGGCCCAGGGGATCGGTAATGTCGCGGCAGGTCTTCTCGGCGGACTTCCGATATCCAGCGTCATTGTCCGCAGTTCCACGAACATCAATGCGGGCGTCAAAACCAAGTCGAGCACTATCATTCACGGGATGCTGCTGCTTGGTTGTGTTACGTTGATCCCGACCCTTTTGAACTATATCCCGCTCTCAGTCTTAGCGGGCATCCTGATCGTCACAGGCCTTAAGCTCGCCAGCCCGAAGCTCGTGAAGCAAATGTGGAGCGAGGGGCGTCCGCAGTTCCTTCCCTTCATCATCACAGTCGTGGCTATCGTGCTGACCGATCTCCTGGATGGCATTCTTATTGGCCTCGGTGCTGCCGTCTTCTTCATACTGCACAGCAACATGCGCCGGCCGATGAAGAAAACCATGGAAAAACATGCCGCCGGAGATGAAGTTCTTCGCGTCGAACTGGCCAACCAAGTCAGTTTCCTGAGCCGCGCAGCCCTGGAAGCAACGCTCCGCGAAGTTCCCCGAGGAGGTCACCTGCTGCTCGACGCCAGCGAGACTGACTACATCGACCCGGACATTCTTGACCTGATCACCGACTTCAAGACAACCACCGCCGAGGCACGCGGAGTTCAAGTCAGTCTCGCGGGATTCAAAGACCGTTACCCTAAGCTTCAGGACCGCATCCAGTATGTGGACTACAGCAGTCGAGAGGTTCAGAGCGGGCTGACACCACGGCGGGTGCTGGAAATTTTCCAGGAGGGAAATCAGCGATTCCTCACCGGCAACCGTCTGGTCCGCGATCTGGGCCGCCAGGTCGGGGCAACCTCAGCCGGCCAGTTCCCGATGGCGGTGGTACTAAGTTGCATGGACTCCCGCACTCCGGCGGAACTGGTCTTTGACCTGGGGTTGGGGGACATTTTCAGCGTTCGGGTAGCAGGTAACATCGCCCGTGACAAGGTGCTCGGAAGCATGGAATATGGCTGTGCCGTCGCCGGTGCCAAGCTCATTCTGGTGATGGGCCACACAGCCTGCGGGGCGGTGAACGCCGCGGTTGATCTCATCTCCAGTCACAAGACGGTGGGCGAGGCCACGGGCTGCATGAACTTGAGTTCTCTGATTGCGGAAATTCAGCAATCAGTGGACCGCTCCAAATGCGAGAACTCCGGTCAATGGTCACAAGTTGAAAAGACAGCCTACGCCAATGAGGTCTCACGTCGAAATGTTCTGCGGACAATGCGCATGATTCGCGAACGCAGCGCCACTTTGGACGGGCTGGTGAGCAGTGGCAAAATTGCAATCGTAGGTGCAATGTATGACATCACCACAGGTGAGATCGTGTTCTTTCAAACTCCTGAATCCGCTGTGGAAAAACTCCCGATAACCATGGCAGCCGGGGTGTAAAGCGCTCTGCCCACAATAGAACGCACTAACGACTATCGATGATCCCAAGCTTGGGAAACGGCGTCAAACACGGCAACAATGGCGCGCACCTCAGCGTCCCTGGCATCCATCTAGATTTTCGGGGCCATTCTGGACACCACTAAACAGTAGCTAGGCCACACTTTGCCTGTAAGCCCCTTACTTCCGCTCTAGCGGTGTTTAGCAATCCAAATTCAGAAGACGGCAAATTTACGTAAGCGTCACGCGGAGTGCCATCTGAGAGTGCTGGTATTATAAACGTCGTTGCAGACCAGCTACGACGTTTATGGATACGACATCGATCATCTGAAGACAGACAGCCGTGGACGGGTGCGCGTGCCGTCGCAGCGGCGTGAGGAACTGGTTCTGGAATTTCAACACAGTGGGGTTCCGGCCACGAAGTTCGCGCAGCTGGCCGGGGTGCGCTTATCAAACCTTTGCGACATGGGGGAGAAGGATAAAAAGCGGCGTTCCACGACAGACGCGGCTAGGCCAAGGCACATGAGCCTGCTCACCGTAGGACAGTGGTGCGCCCATAGACCGGGCGCACCATTCCCTTGGTTTGAATGCCAGACTTGGCTCAGGCTTTCGACTCGCTTGACCCAGCGCACGTCCGGCATGCCCCGGCACACTTGCGGCAGGCGGCTGCGCAGTCGTTGTCACCCAGTTGCTCGCATGACTGCGCGCAGGCCTCGCACACCTCAGCGCATGCCCCACAGGTGATGTGGTGAAGATGGGAGTGCCGCAGCATGAAGTCATGCGCTGTGTGGCAAATCTGGGAACAATCCTGCAGCAGGCCGATGTGATGAGCATCGGCATGTTCGCCACCTTTCTTCAAGCAGTCATGGATCGCGTGAAGACAGATATCGTGGCACTCTTCGCATGCATGGATGCAATCATGCATTTCCGGGGTCTGATGTTTGTGGATGTCTTGCATTGGAGCCTTTCGGTTGGTTGGGTTGGTTAATATCGCCTCAAGACCGTCTGGGGTCTCTCAGCCGGAAGTGCGTTCGTTTCTCGCGCGCGTTTTGAGCGTTTAAATATTCAGTCTTCGATTTTCACCGGTGATCTGAGCCGTGGGCAGGGGTTACACCCTATAGCGAAATCGTTCCCGTGCTGCGATGGAATAAAGAGTGACCAAACCCTCGAACCCATGACCTGATGATTTTGAAACTGAAACCCATCCCATCTTCCTCCCGCTGCATGCGGCGAATGAGCCTGCTGCTCTGTAGTGTGCTGTTCCTTCTCGCGCTGCCCGCCATCGCCAAGGACAAGCACCGTGGCAGCAAAAATCAAACTCACCACTACAGTCCCCGCTACATCAGCCCTCCCCGATACTCTCCCAATGGGCATTACAACCCTCGTCCCGCGTACTCGCCAAATTATCGTGGGCAAAGCCGCCACCGTTACAGCAACTACGGCAACAGCAATCACAACAGCATCGTCAACCAAATTCTCCGCCGTCTATGAAAACCCCCATCTTCCAAGCGCCAATGAGTCGTCGCATTGCCCTGCTCTCCACCTGCGGCCTGCTCTCCTTCGGCCTGCTCCAGGCGGAGGTTCCCGCCAAACAGACTGAAAACGTTGAACGGACCTCCTCTCGCATCGTCTCTCTGGTTCTGCTGCTGAGTGAACCGCGGACGCTGGAGGCGACCTCGGTGTCAAAGGCAGCCTCAAAAGCCTGGGGCGGCGAAGTGCCTGAAAGCGCTGTTACCACCATGGATTCGATCTTTGTGGTGAAAGGCACCTCCGGCAGGTTTGCCATTCACAGTACGGCCAAGCCCTACTTCACGGAGAGCGACAAGCTCGCCGCAGAAATCAAAGATCCGGCCCTTGCTGAAGGGATTCGGAAGCACCACGCCTGGCTCTCGGTGGACTGGCTGGAGAAAAATAACGAAACAGACCTGCGCGGTGTTTATCAACAAATCGGCAAGCTCATCGCGCAGTTCGTGAGCAAGGAAACTCTCGCCATCTACAGCCCTGATACGGATCAGTTCCATCCGAATGACTCGGAGCTGGTCATCGCCCATCTGCAAAGCGAGGATCCGCTCGAAGGCCTGAGTGACAACGACGAGACCGCTTCCCTCCGCACGGTTTCCATCCCCGACGACGAGCCTCGCTTGATCGCGGCGCGCGCTGAAGCCAAAAAGAACTGGCCTGAATTTCTCCAGGCTTTCCAAGCTCGGAGCAAAGATCAGAGCTTTTCCGTCAAGGGTCCGATCATGGAAGGTGAGAACAGTGAGTTCATGTGGCTGCATGTCACCAAGATTGATGACAAGCTCGTCCACGGCCTGCTGGACAACAATCCCGTGGCCCTGAAGGAAGTAAAGCACGGTGCCGATATCCACATCCCCATCGCCGATGTGGATGACTGGCTCTACACTACCGGCCCTGGCAAAGACGATGTCAAAGGTGGGTTTACCCTGCGCGTGTTCGATGATCTGACGCAGGCTGAGTCCAAAAAATAATGCGGCCCAAGTTCGAAGCAGCCAACCCTGCTGGGAGCAGCCCTCCCAGCAGGGTTGTTTGTGGCTGGTTCCTGCTACTGCTGGCCGCGCCCATGTTGTGCTTCGCTGGATGCCGCCTGCCGCGCTGAAAATCAGCAGCCCCCTCAGGATCTCGAATACTAAAAGCTGTCACGCACCAGCAGCGCGTGGTGAGCGAGGAGCCCCCGAGACATTGTCCAGCCGCTGCGGGGAGAAATATTTCGAAGAACCTCGAATAAGCCCCTCAGACCCTCGTCTCATGTTCACGCCGCAAGAATACGGCAACCAATAAATCCGGATCACCACTCATCATGAAAAAACTCATCACCCTCCTCGCTCTTACCGCCAGCTTTGCAGTTCTCGCTCCTTCCACTTCGCATGCGTTTGAGGGCCACGGCTCCAGCCGCAACTCCTCGAACAACTGTGGCTCATGCGGCACGCCGTTGTCCCGGGAACACGCCGTCACGGGCTATGACCGCCACAGAAACCCCGTGTATGGTTACCGCACCGCCAGCCACAACTGCCGCCCAAGCAACGGTCATCGCAGCAATCTACGGGAACATGGCAGCGCGCCCACCTTCCATTCGAACCTTGGCGGACGCGATGGCCGTCATTGAGCCACCCAAACAGGAGCGCGTCTGACAGAAAGACCCCGCCGTAACCTATTACGGCGGGGTTTTGACGTCCATTAAGATGGCGTTCAATGGTGGTGATGCGGCCCGCCCGGGCAGTAATGCTCATGGTGCATGCGGGAATGATATCGATGTGGCGGATGGTCGGAATCCACACCGCAGTGCACCGTGCTGCCGTCATCATTCCCGGCTGAGCTGTAGCCAGGACGAGCATACGGGTTGGAGTATGACGTGGGCCCAGATGAATAGGGGGTGCCAGACAAATTCTGGCCGCCACCCGGCGGATAGGGCATGACACAACTACTTGAGAGGAGACCCAGAACCGAGCAGACTGAGGCAGGAATGAATAAGCGTGTTTTCATATGGGCTGATGGCGAAGCGAAGAGTCAAGGTCTGTTCAAGTATTCAGTGATCGCGCTGCGTGAGATGCGCCATGAGGAGCCGATCTGTTTGCCGCTCAGCGCGCCTTTTTCCAAAAGGGCGACAACCTCCGCCTCAGACACACGCATTATTCCAGCGGCTTCGGCAGGAGTCAGAACATCACCTGCGCCGCCCGCCAATCCCGGCGCTGGGGCTTGGCCCTGCATGGGGGCTGCTGTCCCATAAACGGGTGCGGCGATGCCCATTGCCGTAAACAGTGCGGCATCAATCATGCCTGTGATTGGGAGCCCTTTGGCCCGTTGATAACTGCGGATCGCATCGGCAGTTTCCGGGCCATAGATGCCATCGGCCTGGTGATGTTCATGCTGATAATAATGTCCAACTGCGAGAACACGCTGGATTTCGACGACCATCGGGTCGTAGTTGCTAGCGTAGTTCCTGCCGCCGTGGCTGTGACCGCCGTCAGGCTGGTGTCCGCCGCCCGGACAGTAATGATAGTGCGTGCCAGAGTGGTAATAGTGCGGGCGATGATCGTAGTCCGTCTGGCAGTGGCGGGATGTCGCTGACCCGTGCTGATGATGGCTGTGTTGGGCTTCCGCTGTCGTTGCCAAAGCAAAGGCAGACATGAGGATAATAAAGGTGCTTACAAGATGTGTGTTCATGGTTTGATCGAGATATAACCGTTTCTTAGCAAGAAGGCACCTAGATTGGCAGCAGTGTCAAATGGGATGAAAATAAAATTACTACACCTAATCTACAATTTATATGAGGCGTCAATTTGACCCGAAAGCAATAAAACCCTAGTTTTGCATGAATAACATCCACCGCACTACGTCGGACCATTTGTGCTCTCATCACATCCATCAACACCACCACTATGAAACACCTCGCACGCCTGACCGTAACTCTTGGCCTTGTCATTTTTCCCGCCATCTCGTTCGCCGGAGATCCGCATCACTCCGCCTCACAGCACGGCAGTCACAACTCAGGGCATAGTAGCGGGCACGGCGGCAACCAGCATTACACACCAAACCACGGCGGCGGACACGGCGGCTACCCACATTATGCACCCAGCCCCAGCTATGGACACGGCGGCTACCAGCACTATGCGCCAAACTCCCCACACAGTGGCTATCAGCCTTCCACACCAAACCACGGATATGGTCACAGCTCTGGGCACGGCTCCAACCACAGCAACAATGGCGTGCATCTCAGTGTGCCTGGCATCCATCTCGACTTCGGTGGTCATTCCGGGCACCACTAGCCGGTGTCTCTTCACAACCCCACAGTCCCTGTTGCCTATGGCCCGTTGAGATCCCTCAAACAAGGTGGGGATCGGCGGCTGCTTCGTGGAATGGGACCTCTCATCTCCAAATGCTTGCGCATTGACACTATAATGGTGTTTTTCATCAAATGGCGAAGACGAAAATTGCATCCTGCGTCAGGCATGGTTGGTTCTGTGAAAAATTCGCCCTCCCTTCGCGTTTGGTTAGTGCTGTGGGGTTATGATTTGATTCATAATTTAGCAGATCCGCTTGCGCACGCGGCACCACCAAAATCCTCACCATGACTAACCGAAACAAAGAAATCGCGAAATTTTCTACGGAGAGAAGTCGTTTCATGCCGTCACCCACGCTTACTTGCTGTTCTCAGGCACCAAACTGACCGTTATGGTATCACCACCTCGCCAGCATTGAATGCGATGTCTGTCCTCCTCAGCACAGTTGTCG
>NZ_JBAQCR010000433.1:0-11084 GCF_049294395.1 Prosthecobacter sp. | reverse complement strand
CGGTGCAGCAGTCTGACCTCGGGCGTCGCCGGGGTTGATTGCGAGTGTGGTGAGGGCAACTACCGCAGCAATTGCCATGCTGCGCCAGATTCGAGTGTGGTTGAGTTTCAGCATAAGTCAGTGGGTGGAATTTAGCTCCGATCCAAGCTCAAGCATGGCGCGTGCCAACTTCGCTTTTGTTTTTTGAACCCCTTGCGTCAAAACAACCGTGCACTCCTGCATCGACTCCGGCAGATGGGCACAAAAAAGCGGGTGGAGGACCACCCGCTTTTGAAAACGAACCAGTTGTTTCAAGCTCCGCTTACTTGGCGAAAGGGCTGAGGACGATTTTTTTGAAATCATCCGCCAGCTTGGCGATGGCATCCTTGGGACCTGTGAGTTTCACAAAGATGTTCGACTCTCCGGCTGGAACAATGGCGGCGATGAGGCTGTAGTTCTCACGCGGTGTTTTGGCACCCATGGGAGGGCCGTCATTGTAGGTGCCGGTGGCTGTCACCAGGGTGATCTTCTTGCCTCCGGCGTCGAGTTCCTCACGCTTGGACTCAGGGGTGCCCTGAAACTGCCCCAGCCAGCGTTTGACGTTGGCCTCAGTATCACCACCACCGCCGGGGCCCGGGAAGCTGTAAAACACGGCTTCCACGGGCTTCTCGGCGCCCTCCACTTTGGCAGACAGCGTTCCTGCACGGAACATGCCGGTGCTTTGGATTTCAGCCCAAGGCGTGGCGAACTTGAAAGTGAGCCCGTTGACTTCGAGCTTGCCCTCCTCGCCACGAACGACGGAAGTGAGCGAGATCAAGGCGATGAACGTGGGGATGAGGAGGAATTTCATGGTGGTGCTTTGAGTGGAGTCTGAGTGGCTTGATTACTTGGTGACGTGCATCACACCGCGCATCAGGAGCCAGTGGCCGGGGAAAGTGCACATGTAAGGATAGTCGCCGGCCTCAGCAGGTGCGGTGAACTCGATGGTTTCGCTCATGTTGGGCATGACGAGCTTGGTGTTGATCACGATGTCAGGCTTGGCTGCATCCGGGATATAGCTCTTGGCCATGCCCTGGGGATCGGCCAGCATGGCGTTTGCCAGGGCGCCGACGGCGTCAAGCTTGCCGGGTTTGAGCAAAAGGAAATTGTGCGGCTGCGGGGCGATGCTGCCGGTGTTGTTGAGAGTGAGCTTCACCTTCTGCCCCGCTTGGACGCTGAGCTCGGTCTTGTCATAGCCCAGCGGATTCTTGGCGTCCGGCTTGAGTTCGATGGTGGCGACGCTGGCATCCTGGGCAAAGCCGGAGAGTGCGAAGGTTGCGATGGAAAGGATAAGGAGGCGGGTGTTCTTCATGTTTTTTAAGGGGGATTGGCGGGGAAAGCTTAATCGGGCTGTGTCTAGGCGGAATTTCAACTACTTTCGTGGCAGTTGCGTCCAGTATGCTACTGTCTGGCACGAAAGTTTCTTCCCGCCTCCGGCGTAATCACAATGTATATGAACGAGTTTCGCGAAACCTCCCTCGCCGCCCATTCGCTCAGCCGCCGCCAAGTTTTGCGGGGGCTGGGTTCGATGATTTCACTGCCGCTGCTGGAATCATTCGGCGCGCGTGCGTTTGCGGCGACCAAACCGGCAACCAAGCCCATTCGTGCCGCATGGATGTACATTCCCAATGGTGTGAATGTGGAGCAATGGATGCCCACGGGAGAAGGTGCGAATTATGTGCTTTCGCCTTCGCTGAAACAGATCGAGCAGCATCGCAATGATTTCATGGTGGTCTCAGGACTGATGCAGGATTTCGCCCGCAGCCATGGCAATGGCGGCGGCGACCATGCGCGTGCGACGGCCACTTTCCTCACGGGCTGCATGCCGAAGAAAACTGCGGGTGCAGACATTCATCTTGGCATCTCGGTGGATCAGATCGCAGCGCAAAAGATCGGCCATCTCACACGACTGCCCTCGTTGGAGCTGAGCACGGATGGGCAGCGCAGCTCGGGCAAGTGTGATTCCGGCTACTCCTGCGCCTACCAGTTCAATCTGGCATGGAAGAACGAGACCATGCCGATGGCTCCTGAAATGGACCCACGCTTGGTGTTTGAGCGCATGTTTGGCCTCGGTGCCACAGCAGGCAAAGGGCCGGAAGCGGCGCGTGCCAAGCGGATGCAGAAAAGCATTCTCGACACCGTCCTCGACGAAGCAAAAAGCCTGCAGGGCAAGGTGGATGCGGGAGACCGCCGCAAGCTCGACGAATACTTTTCTTCGGTGCGTGATATTGAACTGCGCATCGAGCGTGCGGAGAAGTTTTCCGCACAGATGCCGGATGTGAAAATCCCTGAGGGCATCCCGGATTCCTACGAGGAGCACATCCGCACCATGTTTGACCTGATGGTCCTCGCCTTCCAGACCGACACTACGCGCCTTTCGACGTTCATGCTCGCGCATGACGGCAGCAACCGCAGCTTCCCTGAGCTGGGCGTGCCGGACGCGCATCATTCGCTGTCCCATCATCAGAGCGATCCGCAGAAACTGGCCAAGATTGCGAAGATCGACCAGTTCTATCTGCGTCAGTTCGGCTACTTCCTCGACAAGATGAAATCGGTGAAGGAAGGGGACAGCACGCTGCTGGACAATTCCATGATCGTTTTCGGCGGCGGCATTGGCGATGGCAACCGCCATAACCACGACAATCTGCCGATCCTGCTGGCAGGGCGTGCCGGTGGCACTCTGACACCGGGCAAGCGCATGGTGCTCCCGGGTGAAACTCCGATGACGAATCTCTATCTCTCCCTGCTGGACCGCCTCGGCGTGCCTGCGGAGAAGGTGGGAGACAGCACGGGCAAGCTGGAAGTCAGCTAAGTCGAGGGCCTGCGTCCTTTTTCACTTCAGCGGCCGCCGGGGATGAGCGGTCGCTTGATCGTGTCTGGCAGGCCAGGCGTGGACTTGCGAATGCCTGGAGGTGGCATGCTGTTGTTAGATGGGGCGATGGATTTGCCACGGCTGCCATTTTTAGAAATGCCAGGAGGCAGTTCATCCACCCCGGCGGTTTTCGGCGGTGCTGCACTGGCTTTGGGCACCATTGGCAGGGAATACCAGTGCATCTGCGGGACCGCGCTGAGTTCCACCCACTGCTGTGAGCCAAGTTTTTTCCATTCCAGTTCCACCACCGCCCACACATGAGTTTCCCACGGCATTCGGACGCGCAATTCCTGGGCAAGGGCAGAATCTTTGTCGAGGAATACGGATGCCTGGAAGGAATTGGGCGGGGCAGGGCTGACACGGAAGGCATCCTTGCGATCCACGTTGGGCACGCCGTCTTCGAAGAAATGATGGCGGATGATGCCGACATGAAAGCATGCTTTGCCGGGCATGTATGTCTGGAAGAATTTTTCCAGCATGCGGTCCTTGAATTCCACAAAGGCGACCCAGTCCACTTTGAAGCCGTCTTCTTTCTCCTCCAGCATGACTGGAACTGAAAACTCCCAGGTTTTGTTTTCCAGGCTCAGGATGCAGTGCTTGCCGGAACCGAGCTCGGGATTGGGGTCCATGCGCACAAACTGAATGCGGTCCACCAAGATGGGGCCGTCAGGTGCATGCGCGTAATAGCGCTCCATGTGGGGTTTCATCATGTCGGCTCCGAGCGTGTATTTGAGGCGCTCTTCGAGGGATTTTGCTTGGAGGAACTTTTTGAGTGCTTCCACGGCAGGCTGGGCGGCAGCCGGTACGTCATCTTCCTCGATGGTGTGAGATTGTGCCAGACTGGAGGGCGTGGAGGCAGGGGCACCGGGCGACTCCGCATTCATGGCAGGTTTGGCGGGCACTTCGAGAAGGGTGCCTGCTGCAGGCGGAGGGGCTGGTGTGGCGGCCATCGGTGTGGCGCCTGTTGCCGACGGGGGGCTGGGTACAACGGCTGTGGCGGTCTTTTCATCCGCTGTAGCGGATGTCACTTTTTCGGGCGTGGGTTCTTGAGGATCAAAGCCAACCGTGAGTGATGTCGGCTTGGCCTTGGCATCGGAAGAAGATGAAGGAAGAGGAGCAGGCTTTTCCGCTGTCGTGTTGTTATTGGAAAGCTTGGACGATGTGCCAGGATCTGGACTGGGGATGGGCGGCGTAGGGATGCCGGGCTCGTCCTGGGAGGCTTCTTCAGCCACATCATGCCCGGTCAGGCTGGGGATCAGGCCAGGGAAGTAATCCTTCAAGAGGAATCCGACGAGCGCGAGAAATCCGAGAAGGAAGATGGCCGCGAACGCGAGCCGGATGAAATTGGTTCCGCGTGGGGCCCTCAGGCTGGCAATGCTCCTGCCTGATGGAACGGGTGCCATGTGTGGCGCGGAAGCTGGTTCATGACCAAGGGGGCCACCCAGACTGAGCGAGGGACCACCTGCAGAATGGAGATGCTGTGTGACTGGGGAGATGGGTGCGGGGGAAACATCTCTGCCGAGGAGTGACGAGCCTTGCAGGTTGCTGAGCATTCCTGGCATTCCACCAGAGCCACCCAGCGGCCCCATGTTCGGCAAGGCTGGTGAGCCTGGAATGAAGCGTGACTGATTGGGCAGTCCATTTCCCGAGAGCCCCGCAGGCACATCGAGCGAAGCCAAATTCGGCATTGCTGCTGGTGATGCCGGAGGCGAAGACCACGGCGTCTGGCCGGCAGGAACATTCAACGTAGTGCTGAGGGGTGGCTGGCCCGGAGCACGCTTTGGAGGCAGTCCTGCGTTAAGACCAGAGGCAGGCATGCCAGTCCCTGGCATTTCTCCCATCAAGGGGGATTGCGGAGCTGGTGGCCAGGCGGGTGCGGGGGCCGCAGCTTGGGCTGCCATAGGTGCAGGGGACCAATGCGGCACTGGCACTTCTACGGGTGCAGGCGTGGGTGAAGTGATCGTTTGTCCGCAACTCGGGCACGGACCCGTTACGCCTGCCATGTGAGCAGGCACCGTCAGGATCGTGTGGCAGAAGCCACATTGAAACTGGATCGTGTCCGGGTTCATTGGATTAAATGATCATGGTCAATTTTATTAATTATCATTCAAGGATTGGTTTTGACAAATTGAAGTTGGGAAAGTGTCTGGGATATTGAAGCTTGGGAGCTGTTGAAAATCAGGCATATCGGATCATGCCGCCGCCACCGCCGGTAAAAGCGCCTCCTAGTCGAGGGGCCGTGTCAGGTTCAGCAAGCATCCAGACGCGGCGTTGCTTTCTAAGTTGTAGAAGGTGCAAAAATCGACGGCAGACGATGACGCAGAGACCGAGGAGCAGCAGACTGCCAGACATCCAAATCATTGCTTGGGTGAGGCTCTGGCTGTTAGGAGGAACTGCGGGAACTTTCAATTGGGAGCTGAATTCAGCCAGGGCCTGGTCTTTGTCCGTTTTGCCAGCAGGGTCAGGGGCCAGAGCTTTTTGCAGCCAGAACAGTCGTGTTGAAAGGTGGATGGTGTAGCGACGCAGCTGATCGTGAACATTGCTGGTTTGAAGGGATTCTTTCAGGCATGCCTGAATCGTTTCGCTGAGAAATTCCGTGGAGATCTGGTTGTGGATGGACCTGCTCACAAACAAACGGGTCCGCCAAGGTTCTCCCAGGGGGTAGACCACCAGGCAGGCATCTGATAGCAGCAGGCTGCCGGAGGCGAATTTCTCCAGGTTAACGCCTTCGGGAAGCTTTTGATCATGTCCAATCACCAAAACATACAACTTGATGCGCGCATCCTGGGCATGGAATCCAAGAAGGCGCAGCATGTCATGATTCTGGATCTCCGGAACAAGCTGGTCAGGGTCGATGAGATATTCTTTGGGCAGGCTCTGAGCGCATGCGGCAAGAAATTCACGGGGCACATCCTTGAGGGAAGCGAGCGGCGTAGGCAGTTCCACCGCGCTGGCCGGGCCTTGCGTTGGCAGTCCAAGAATGGCTTCGGGGAGAAAGAGCCGCATGTCTTCGGCCTGCAGGCGAGGGGAGAGCTCGCTGTCGCGGTTGTTGAAAAAATGATCCAGCCGGGGACCGCTGGACAAGGGGGTATGGATGAGTTCGTTGATGTCAGAGACGGACTCGCCACTTTTGGGCGGCAGAACTCCAGGGCTGTTGCCACCGGGCAGACTTTCGCGGAATTTCCTAAGCTCCTGCTCACTCCAGCGCGGCAGTGGCAATGAGTGATCTTCGGCCTTCTCAACAGGCGGGCCATCATCGGCGGACGCATTTCCAGCAAAGCACAGCAGCGTGAGCAGCAGTACTAAGGGAAGATTTTTGGCGCTGGGAGCTGCAGCAGCCATTGCATCATGAAATGGCTTGGTCATGTTTTGGGGCGGGTAGATCAGCCAGAGGCCGTGAGGTGGGCCGATGCCCGCTCCTCAAAGGCTGCAGGCCAATGTCAGAAACGGAGTCTGCCATTCCCGCTGCCTCGGGCTGCCATTGCATCGGACGGGCGTGTTTTCGCAACACTTCGCCCGCGCGAATGCACGAGGCTTCAATGGCCATCCCGAAAGCACCTTTGCTCAGATGGCTGCCGGCGGTTTGCATCATGCGGCTGATGATTTTTGGGCTGAAACATTTTTCGATGGCATATCCCAGAGTGATGCAGGCGGTTTGCGCTGAGGGATCCACGACCAGCACCATGCCAAAATCATTGCGACGGCTGACGGAGTGTGTGTTGAACGCTCCTTGATTGAGCAGCCAGAAGCCCAACTCTGCGACGCTTAAATTATTGGGCAGCGTGCCTAAGTAGACGGCAAAAAAGGCTTGGGGGAAGCTGCGTTCAAAATCGTCCAGAATGATCTCAAGGCGCCGGGTGTCTTCCAGTCGCAGGCAGTGGGCCGCATCGGTGATCCGCTCCAACCTAACCCATTGATTTCCAAGGTAACTATGAAGTAATGTCGCTGAAAATCCGCAAGCAGAGCAGGTGCTCTGCTCTGAGTGGACGCTTGCTTGGCAGCGCGGACATTTCATTGTTATAGAATATATGGAATATACAACTAATCAAGTCCTATTTCGTCACTCATGACACAGAAAAAATGTTTACACCGGGTGGCCTTTGTGGTGTAACTATAAGTTGATTCAACAATTTAAAAACGAACGCTGATTTTTTCCGGCTTTCATACTCCGAATTCAACGCTCAATTTTCCATCAACTGATCATGAAGCTCGCCTCTACCATTGTCATTCTCGGCAGTCTGCTGACTGCCGGTTCCATTCATGCCAAATGGTCGCGTATTCCGATCATCAAGGAAAAGCCGGTAAACGCGATCAGTGGTCCTGCCAGCAATGCATCGCTCGACAGCTCGTCTGGCATTGGTCGTGCAGATTCCATTCTTTCCAGTGACATCACTGCGTCATCGACGGTCTCCGCCGGTAAAAGCTTTCTGCTGATCAACCTCGGCAAACCGGTGTTGATTTCATCCTCTTCATTTGTGAACGACGGCATTGAAGGGCGCGCAACGCTCTCTGCAAGTGCTGACAAAAACGGCTGGGCGGTTCTCGAAGAGAAGGTCTTTTCCGCAGCTGATCGCACGGTGGAATTTAAATTTGCCGGGATGCAGGCCAAGTATGTCAAACTTGAACTGGCTCTCTCCAAAGGGGGGATCATCCGCAACCTTCAGTTTTTTGGTGCTGCGACCGACAAGGGTTACGCCGTCAAGCAGTCTGCTGATGGCAAGGGTGGCAAGCCAGCGGATCTGATCAACGGTCTGGGTGGTGCTCGCGTCGTTTACGCAGCTCCGAGACCTGCCAACGGTCTCGATACCGCCATCACCTACAACAAGTTCGCCTTCCCCGAGTCCGATGAAAAGTATCGTACCATCATCTATGACTTCGGCCAGCTGCGTATTCTGAATGAGTTCGCCTCCGTTCACTCGCCACGTCCAGTGCGCTTCGAAGTGTTCGCCTTCGACAATCTGCCGGAAAAAGAAGACTGGCGCGGTCGCATGGCCTTTGACCCAAGTGATTTTGGCAACATTGCTCCAGTGGCGGTGGCTGAGGACACTCGTGGCACAGGAACCCTCAAAGCTAAGCCTGCCAAGGCAGTCAAAACACGCTACTTGGCACTGCGCTGGGAGCCGGAGTTCAACCCGCCGGATTTCCAATGCACAGGCTCTGCTGAAGGTAATGTCATCAACATTGTGACGACCAACACAATCACCATCACCAATGCAGATGGCTCCAAAACAGTGATTACTGTGACCGTTGGAGATGCTCATGGTGCAGGTGCTTCCACAAGCGAAATCACTCCTGAAAATGCCGGCCAGATGGTGGCTCAGGGCGAAGCCAAGAGCGGTGACACGACCACAGTCACGACCGCGACGTATGCGCCAGGAGTGGATCCCTCTGCGCCAGGCGCGACGCCTGTCAGCACGACTACGACTACAGGCACCTCAACGGTGACCGTAACAACGCAATCCAATGGTACGGTGGTGACTACCAGTACTTCCACGACCACGGACTCCTCTGGAAATACAACCACCACGACCATCACCGAGAGCAAGGATGCAAACGGTAACACTACCACGACGGTGAACCAATCCACGACCGACCCCAACGGGAACACCACCACCACGGCCGATAATACCAACACTGGATCGGGCGGAAACAACAGCCAGACGAGTACCACAGGTACCAACAGCGATGGCAACCTCGCTGGTGGCAGTTCTCCATCTCCTGGTGGTAACGGCTCGCTGAACGCCAATCAGACCAACACGATCTCGACGGCTGCCACCTCGCCTTAATCGATTCGTCATTCATCTCGATCCCGCACTGGTGATACCGGTGCGGGATTTTTATGCCTCGGAGCTGCCTGATGAAGCTGCCTTGGGAGCTCTCAGTTTCCTGCCACACACTTCGGGCATAGGCCGTAGAACTCCAACTCGTGGTAGAGCTTCTGAAAGCCAGATTCTTTTTCGATCTGCTTCTCCAGGGCTTCCACCGGGCACGCGATGTCCAGCCGCTGGATGCGGCCGCATTGGGTGCAGATGAGGTAATCGTCATGATGACCGGGCTGCAGGAGGGTGTAATACGCGCTGCGATCATGCAGGCCCAGCCGCCGGATGAGCCCCAGCTCCTCCAGCTTGACCAGCACCCGGTAAACCGTGGCTTTGTCTGCGCTGCTGGTGAGATCGGGGGACTCTGCGATGTCCGCCAGTGACAGTGGCTGATGGGAATGGACGAGGATGGAAAGGACATTTTCCAGCGCCTTGGTGCGCCGCAGGCCGGCTTCACGTGCGCGTTCCATCATCGTGGCCGCCAGTTCGCGTGCAGAATCTGCATCATGATGCTGGCAGGTGGCGGAGTGGTGGTGG
This sequence comes from Prosthecobacter sp., assembly GCF_049294395.1. Taxonomy (GTDB): domain Bacteria; phylum Verrucomicrobiota; class Verrucomicrobiia; order Verrucomicrobiales; family Verrucomicrobiaceae; genus Prosthecobacter. The sequence continues at coordinate 1,838 of NZ_JBAQCR010000433.1, read as the reverse complement.
TGGAGCATCGCTTTCGAGGTGGGCGGATTTAAGGGGCTGACATGGCCTGCTTTTTCTGCTGAAACAACCATTCATGCATATCGGCACGAGGATATACGACGCCCGTGATGCCGTGGCCGGCCCCTTCCAGTTCAGTGTAATTCATTCGTTCGCCACCCGCTTGCTTCACAGCTGCCACAATGGCGCGTGAACGCTCGACGGGCACCATGTCATCCTTGTCGCCATGGAAGACCCAAAAGGGGATGGGTTTCAAAATCTCCGCGTTTTTGACATCGCCCCCGCCGCAGAGCGGGACGCACGCAGCAAAGACCCCCGGATACTTCGCCGCGATGCTGAATGTGCCAAAACCGCCCATGGAGGACCCCGTGAGATAAAGACGGTCTGCGTCGATGGGGAGGTGTTCGGTAAGATCGGCGATGAGCGCGAGCAGGTTGTCCGCCACTTGGTTCTTCCAGCCGATGTCGGCGGAGGGGCATTGCGGGGACAGCAGAAAGCAGGGCTGCCTGGCCAGATTCTCAGCATTGGTCCAGATTTTCGGTGCACCACCCAGCTGCGATTCGTTGTCGGTGCCGCTCTGGCCGGAGCCATGAAGCCAGATGACGAGGGGGTAGCGCTTGGTGCCATCCAATGAGGGGCTGCCCCAGAGCTGGTAGTTCAGGCCCTGCTTGGAAACGCCTTTCACAAACTGCCCGGTGACCTTCTCGGCGTAGGCCCCCTCCTTCAGGCCTGCATCACGGCGTTTCTCGCGCAGCAGGCTGCGGATGTAGTCCTGATCTTCCTTGGAGAGCTTGTCCAAGGCCAGCCGGTACTGGTTGAAGTCGGTGCTGCGGCGGATTTTGACCTCCTTGTCGGAGAACTCGACAAGGTTGCCCATGAACTTCGATTTGCCATCGCTGGAAGTCCATTGCCGCGGCGGGTCGGCAGACTGCGCTCCAGTGAGCAGCAAACTGAAGGTAATAGCGCGAAGCAACACTTTCATGCCACATGCTAAGCCGCACCCATCTGTTACGGCAAGCACTTTGCATGGCGGGCGGCACCTCAGGGCGTGATGCGTGCGCCGGCCTTCTTCATTTCATCCACGAGTTTTTTGGAAGCATCGTCGATGGCATTCCCGTCGATGAAAATCTGGCAGTACGGCGCCCATTCACGCGGGCCGTCGTTGTCTTTTTTCCACATGCGGTGCAGGGGCGTGAGGTCGGTGATCTGGTTGTTTTCGAGAAAGAGGAACTGCAACTCCGTCAGGGGCTCCAGAGGCGAGATGTCCTTCACGCCATTGCCTTTGAGGGAGAGCATGGAAAGCCACTTCATGCCACCGATGCCGGCGATGTTGCTCACCTGATTGCCTTCGAGATACAGCGTCCACACCTTGGGCAGCTTGAACAACGCCGTGGCGTCTTTGATCTGGTTGTTCGCGAGGTAGAGGGAAGTCAGGGATTGAATGCCACCGAGCGCGGAAACGTCCGTCACCTTGTTGCCGGTGAGCTCGATGTATTGCAGCGCCTTGCACTCGGCCAGCGGGGCGATGTCGCTGATCTGGTTGTTGGAGACATCGAGAAATTGCAGGCGCTCCAGGCCTTTGATCGGCGCGAGGTTGGTGATCTGATTCTCCGGCAGAGTCAGGGATGCCAGGGATTTGCATTTTTCGAGGCCGGTCAGGTCCTTGATGCCTGCTTTCTTGCCTTCAATGATGGAGACAGTCGCCACATCTTCCGCAGTGATCACTTCCTGATTGTCGCGCTTGGCAAAGACCAGCTTTCTCACGGCGGCTTCGAGCGCCTTGTCAGGGAAAATGGCCACGGGTTTGGGGGCCGGTGGCTTGGCAGCGGCGGGAGCAGGTG
>NZ_JBAQCR010000432.1:0-8332 GCF_049294395.1 Prosthecobacter sp. | reverse complement strand
GTGTCGTGCTGAGCAGCGTGAACCTGCAGATCGAATCCGGAGAATTGTTCTTCCTTCTGGGCCCCAGCGGCTGCGGCAAGACCACCCTGCTCCGCCATATCGCCGGATTCTACACGCCGGATGCGGGCAAGATCTGGTTTGATGATGAAGACGTGACCCGCCTGCCTGCGCACAAACGCGGCACGGGCATGATGTTTCAAAGCTACGCCCTGTGGCCGCACCTGAACGTGGCGCAAAACGTGGCCTTCGGGCTGGAGGAGCGGAAGCGCCCGCGCCGTGAGATCGAGCACCGTGTCTCGGAAGCGCTGGAGCAGGTGAAGCTGGAAGGCCTCGGCTCCCGCAAGATCCAGCAGCTTTCCGGCGGGCAGCAGCAGCGCGTGGCTTTGGCGCGTGCGCTGGTCATCCGGCCCAAGTGCCTGCTGCTGGATGAACCGCTGTCCAATTTGGATGCCAAGCTGCGCCTCGAAATGCGCACAGAGATCCGCCACATCGTCAAGCAGCACGGCCTCACGGCCATCTACGTGACGCATGACCGCGATGAAGCCCTGAGCATGGCCGACCGCATGGCCATCATGGACGCCGGCAAGCTGATCCAGGTGGGTGCGGCTCCGGAGATCTACCTCAACCCCGCGACCCGCATGGTGGCCGAGTTCATCGGTGAAACGAACTTCGTCGAAGGCCGCACCCTGCGCGAAAGCAGCCGGGCAGGATTCTACGATGTGGAAACTCCCTTCGGGGTGCTGCGTGGCCGCACCGATGCCACCTGGCAGCCTGCCAGCGGCCAGCCCGTGATGATGAGCGTGCGCCCCGAGGCGCTGACGTTTGGCAGCGTGCTCGATTCCCCGAATCGCTTCCCCGGGCGCATCATCGACACCACCTACCTCGGCGCAACGGTGCAGTATCTCATCCAAGTGACAGGTGGCCCGCTGATCAAGGTCTGCGAAACCAATCCCCAAGACCTTCGCCTGCCCGGCGAGGATGAAGTGCGCGTGATGGCCGCGATGGGTGATGTCGTGATTTTGCGCAAATGACCCCGCCACTCTTTAACACCCTGTGGCGGCGTATTCGGACATCCTGCTCGGCCTTGATGATTGCACACGGCCACACCCAGAACCTGCTCGCCACCCCAGGCATGTATTGTAGTTCCGCCTTTAGGCGGTCCGGTCACGTCTCCCAGATTCCGGCTAAAGCCGGTACTACGGAACAGCGCCGGGTCACTTGGTCACCTTGCTCGCTCAGGCGATCATCGTCCTCCGTCATGGCGATTCGAAGGCACATTGTGGAAGATGGAATACGAAATGTCAGCGCGCAGAGTGTTTGCCACACGCTCGCAGACGGGCGGGCTGTCGCCACACCCAACCTACGGGCCGCGCAGCACGCGAGTCGTAGGTTGGGTGTGTTTGGCGCGTGGTCCTCACGAAATCACCTGCATGCCTCTCCGCCAAACCGCCCGACCATGAGCGCGTTCACACGCCCTCGGGCCTTCCGTATGCTGAGAGACGGGCTGGGTAATCAGGCATCCTCCTCTTCCACCCTTTCAGGTCCAGAGTCTGCCAGGAAGAGAAAAAATGGAGGGGACGCTTTGTGACGATGAAAGCGATTCTTCAGCACCCACGCACCCAGGCCGTGCTCTCGTGGGCTCAGATATGGCGGAAGGAACTCGCGGTCTTTTTCCTCATGCTGGCCACGCTGGCGGGTCCGTTTTTGCTGAAGCCAACCCAGAGCACCGCCCCCGCGCATTACGACCGGCGGCTGGTCATCATCTCCCCGCACCATGACCGCATCCGCGAGGAGTTTGGGCATGCGTTTGCCAGGCACTGGAAAGCCACGAAAGGAGAAACGATCTTCATCGACTGGCGCGTACCGGGTGGCACTTCGGAGATCGCGATGCTCATCAAGTCCGAAGCCACAGCGGCATTTCAAAACTACTGGCAGTCGAAGCTGCATCAGACATGGACTCCCGCCGTGGCGCAGTCCTGCCTGAACCCCAAGGCCGCAGCCGAAGATGCCGCGCGCAAAGCCTACCTCGCCTCAAACATCGGCACCGGCATCGATGTGTTCTTTGGCGGTGGTGCTTATGATTTCGAGCAGCAGGCCAAGGCGGGCACGCTGGTCGCGGGTGACGGTGAAAAAACTGGCCTCAGTGGTCTCGCGAAAAAGCACCCGGAGTGGTTCAGCGACGCAGGCATTCCCGAAAAACTTAGCGGCGAGCCCTTTCGCGATCCGCAATTCCGCTGGTGCGGTACCTGCCTTTCCAGCAGCGGCATGGTTTTCAATCGCGATGTGCTGCGCCGCATCGGCATCCCCACCGATCCCGTGGCTTGGGACAACCTGGCTGATCCGCGCTACTACGGCCAGATCGCCCTGAGCGATCCCGGCAAAAGCGGCTCGGTAACGAAGGCGCTGGAGATGCTCATCCAGCAGCAGATGCAGATCGCGTATGATCGTCTCAAAGCAGTGCCGAAGTCGAAGCTCACACCAGATCAACTCGAAGCGCAAGCCGTGGCGGAAGGCTGGAATGAAGGGCTGCGCCTGATCCTCCGCATCAGCGCCAACGCGCGTTACTTCACCGACTTTTCCACCAAGATCCCGCTCGAAGTCGCCAAGGGCGATGCCGCTGCGGGCATGTGCATCGACTTCTACGGACGCTCTGCGGAAGAGGACGTGCGCAAGGCTGATGGCACCTCACGCGTGGGCTTCATCGCGCCGCTGGGCGGCACCTCGGTCAGTGTGGATCCCATCGGCCTGCTGCGCGGTGCTCCTGAGCCGGAGCTGGCCACCGCGTTCATCGAGTTCGTGCTCGGTGATGCAGGGCAGAAGCTGTGGAGCTACCGCGTCGGTGAACCCGGCGGCCCGAAGGAACACGCCCTGCGCCGCCTGCCCGTGCGGCATGATTTCTACACGCCGGACAACATCGCCCGCATGAGCGATGGGCATGAGGCGCCCTTTGAAAAAGCCCAGGCCTTCACCTACCACCCGGCGCGCACCGCAGCAGCCTTCAATGCCATCCGCTTCATCGTCCGCATCATCTGCGTGGACTCCCACAATGAACTCCATGCCGCATGGAAGACCATCATTGATCATGGCATGCCGGAGCGCGCCATCCAGGTGCTGGAAGACCTCACCCGGGTGAAGTACGAAGCCGCCACCGGCAACATCGCCAAGATTCTCGCCGCCCGTGACAAGGTGCAGGAAACCCGTCTCGCACGTGAACTTGGAGACGCTTTTCGCAATCAATACATCAAGGCCGGCCGCATGGCGCGGAACGGCGAATAGATCATCTCGGCTTGCACTTAAGCGGAAAATTTGAAATAATCATTCTATGAGCAGCATTGCCCAAGAATTGGACGCCACCCTTGAGAGTCTGGAGCCCTCCACGGCTGCCACGCTGACGGGCATGGTGCGCGAGGCCATGCGGCAGGTGCGTGGTGAAAGCGTCAGAACTCATGCTGCAGTGAATCTGCAGGCATGGGAAAAACGGCTGGCCTCGCACAGCGCGCAGCTTGCCACTGGCAGACAGGGCGCTTCGCTGCAGCAGGTGATGGATGATCTGCGAGACTGATCAAGATGAGCTACTGGGACACATCCGCGCTGGCAAAAATCTATTTGCAGGAAAGCGACAGCACGGTGTTTCGCAGCAGAGCGGTGCTGGATGCCCCGCTGCACACCGCACATCTGACACTCCATGAACTGCGCACTGTTTTACTGCGCCGCGAGTCGGAAGGAGTCATTCAGCCCGGTGGTGCCGCTCTTTTGTTTCAAGATTTTGAGGCGGATATAGCAGCCGGCCTGATCCTTGTTCAAACAGAGACCCCCACAGTGCAGCTGGAGTTTGTGAAGGTGCTCGAACAATGCTTTCTGGTGACGCCGCCGGTATTCATTCGCACCAATGATGCGCTCCACATCGCCTGTGCACGCACCATGCAACAGAGGGATTTTATCACTGCAGACAACCGGCAGAAAGCGGCTGCTGCCCATGTGGGCTTGAGGGTTTCATGAGCTGACCCACAACCCCATGTCAAAAACCCTCTCACTGCTGATCTTTCTGGGCATGACCGCGTTCTTCGCGTGCTTCTTTGCCTACCCGATCTGGGCGGCGCTGGAGGCGGCGTTTCGGGGGCCGGATCACAAGTTCACGCTGGAGTATGTGTCCGAGGTGTTTCTCAACGAGTTGTATCGCGACGGGTTGTGGAATTCGTTCATCATCGCGGTATGGACGACGCTGGGCTCCCTGTGCCTGGCACTGCCGCTGGCGGTGTGCTATGTGCGCTTTGCCTTTCCGGGACGTGCGCTGATGAACTCGCTGGTGCTCATGCCCATGATCCTGCCGCCGTTTGTGGGGGCCATCGGCATCAAGACAATGCTGGGTCAGGCGGGCGCGCTGAACAGCCTGCTCATCAATCTCGGTCTCATGGACGCCCTGCATCCGACGGACTGGCTCGGGCAGCACCGCATGCTGGGCATCATCGTCATGGAGGTGCTGCACCTGTACCCCATCATCTATCTCAACGCGGCGGCGGCGCTTTCAAACCTGGATCCCGCTCTGGAAGAAGCCGCGGCAAACATGGGCTGCAATGCCTGGAGCCGCTTCTGGCGCGTGACGCTGCCGCTCATCATGCCCGGTGTCTTTGCGGGTGGCACCATCGTGTTTGTTTGGTCCTTCACCGAGATGGGCGTGCCGCTGCTGTTTGACTACGACCGCGTCACAGCCGTGCAGATTTTCCGCAGCATCAATGACCTCAGCGGGAACCCCTTCCCCTACGCCTTGGTCGCAGTGATGCTGGTCTTCAGCACGCTGTTCTATCTCACCGGCAAGCTCTTCTTTGGCAGCGCGAATTCCGGTGGCGGCGGACGTGCCACTACGGGGCGTGAAACCATCGCGCTGCCTGCGGGCCTCGGCTGGATCTGCACCGCGTTCTTTGCCGGCGTCACCTTCCTGGCGGTGCTGCCGCATCTCGGCGTGGTGCTGCTGTCGTTTTCCAAAGACTGGTATGGCACGGTCATTCCGCACTCGCTGACGCTGGAGCATTACCGCGATGCGCTGGGACATGAGCTCACGCTTTCCGCCATCACCAACAGCTTGAAATACTCCACGCTGGCAATGCTCGTGGCGCTCGTCCTAGGTATCGGCGTGGCCTACGTCTCCGTGCGCACCCGCATCTGGGGCCGCCAGCTCCTCGATGCCATGGCGATGCTGCCGCTGGCCGTGCCCGGCATTGTGATGGCCTTTGGTTATCTGGCCATGACACGGGAGGGCCAGCCCTTCCACTGGCTCATGCTGGGCGAAGATCCGCTGCTGCTGCTCGTCATCGCGTACGCTGTGCGCCGCCTGCCCTACGTGGTGAGGTCTGCTGCGGCTGGCTTCCAGCAGGTCAGCCCCACGCTGGAAGAAGCCGCGCAGAATCTCGGCGCGCGCCCGGAGAAAGCGCTCTGGCGCATCACTTTGCCGCTCGTTGCACCCAATCTCGTCGCCGGTGCCCTGCTCGCCTTCTCTTTTGCCATGCTGGAAGTGAGCGACTCCATGATCCTCGCGCAGCAGGCCGCACACTTCCCCATCACCAAGGCGATCTACTCCCTCGTGCTCTCTCTCGGCAGCGGCCCCAACCTCGCCTCTGCGCTCGGCGTGTGGGCCATGATCTTCCTTGCCGTGACCATCCTTGGAGCCGGGGTGATCTTGGGGAAGAAACTCGGGGCGCTGTTTCGGGGATGAGTTGGCAAAACACGAATCCAAAGCCTGGGTTCGAGCGTGGAAAAAGTCGATGTTTTCGACATGACTTAACGTTATAGTACAGCATGAATTCTGCCATCCTACAGTCCCTGCTGGACAGTCCTGCCCTGCCTGAACTGGTGGAGGAGGGACAAAAGGCTCTAGCTCGCGAGCAAAAGCTCCGAGAGAAATTTTATGCCGACATCACTCCTGAACACAAATGGGAGTTCATCCAGGGAGAGGTCATTATGCATTCCCCAGCCCTGAACCGTCACCTGCTTGCCACGAAGCAGCTCTACGATGTAATGAACGCCTATGTCCGTGTGAAAAAACTCGGCGTCGTTCACATCGAGAAAGCCATGTGTAGCTTTCCGCGCAATGACTATGAGCCGGACATCTCTTTTTTTGGCCTGACCAAGGCTCGTCTAACCGGCCCGGACATGCTGAGGTTTCCCATTCCTGATCTCATCATCGAAGTTCTCTCTCCTTCCACGGAAGAGCGAGATCGCGGCATCAAATTTCAGGACTATGCGATGCATGGCGTGGCGGAGTACTGGATCATCGACCCCGTTGCCGATAGCGTGGAACTGTACCGTCTGGCGGGAGATGTCTATCCTCCGACAGAGCGGCAGACCGAGGGATTGCTGAGCAGCGATGCCATCGCCGGGTTTGAAATTCCTGTGCGAGCGATCTTTGATGAAGGTGAGAACCTACGGGTGCAGCGGCAGATTTTGACCGGCGCGTGAGACGGACGTTTTAGCCGCTTGACCCGGCAGAACCCGCACCACGCCTGCCAGTACTGCCGCAGCATTCCTCATTCCGTCTTGCTGCTCAGGAGGTTCAAGCTAGGCTCGCTTCTGTTGCTGATTTATGTCGCGCGCACGTATCACGACCTCTCTGATGTCCTTTATCAAAGCCCTGCTTTTTATGCTGGGCTCTGTTGTCGTGAGGGCTCTTCTCACCCCCTGGCTGGGGGAGCGCCTGCCCTTCCTCGTTCTCATCTTTGGCATCGCCATCGCAGCCCGCTATTGCCGCTGGCGGGCCACTGCCGCCGCCGCCTTGATCGGCTTCCTCCTGACCCTCTGGCTGTTTGTCCCGCCGAACCAGCCCGATATCACGCCCTCCACCTGGGCGGTTGGGGTCACGGGCTTTGTCTTCATGGCCACGGCCATCATCGCCCTGGGCGAGATGCTTCACCGCTCCCGCGCCCATGTGGATCAGGAACTCCGGGAGCGTGAACAACGCGAGCGCTCCCTGCTGGAGCAGACACGCCTGATGCGCGAGGCCCAGCAGCTCTCTCATCTGGGGAGCTGGTACTGGGATGCACGCACGGATGCCATCATTGGCTCCGAGGAGCTTTACCACATCTTCAACATTGACCCCACCGGAGACCGCCTCCCTTCCTTCAGCGAGCAGCGCGGCACCCTCTATTCCGAGGAGGCCTGGAACCAGCTGAACGAGGCCATGCAAACCACCGCCCGGACGGGCAAAGGCTACCGGCTGCACCTGGAAGCACGCTGCGGTGACAAGAAAATCTGGGTGACCACGCGCGGCGAACGCGTGACCAGCGCGGATGGCAAAGTCCTCGGCCTCAGGGGGACTGTGCAGGACACCACGGAGCTCAGAGCAGCGGAGGAGGCCCTGCTCCGCACCACCCAGCGCATGGAAATCGTCAAGGACATCGCCGAGGTGGGCTTCTGGTTCTGCGATCTCCCCTTTGGCACCCTGGAGTGGGACAGCCTTGTGAAAGAACACTTCTGGCTGCCACCGGAGGCAGGCGTGGATATTGCTCTTTTCTACTCGATCCTGCATCCTGACGACCGCGAAAGAACCCGCCTCGGGATCGAGGAATCCATTGCCAACAAGCAGCGTTTCGAAATCGAATACCGCACCGTCAGCCCGCAGGACGGCAGCATCAAATGGATCCGCGCCGTCGGCCATCCGTTCTATGCCGAGGACGGCAGGCCGCTCCGCTTTGACGGCGCCACTTTTGACGTCACGGAAAACCGCAGAGCGGAGGCCCTCCTGCGGGAAAGCGAGACCACCGCCCGCGCAGCCTCCGCCGCCAAGGACGTCTTCATCGCCCAGCTTTCCCATGAACTGCGCACGCCTCTGACACCGGTGCTCATGACCGCAAGCGCGCTCAAGGAGGACGAATCCCTTTCGGAAGACGTGCGCCAGCAGCTTCGCATGATCGAGCGCAACATCGCGCTGGAGGCCCGCCTGATTGACGACCTTCTGGACATCACGCGCATCACCCATGGCAAGCTCTCCCTGCGCACCGAGCCCTGCAATGTGCACGCCCTGCTCAGGCATGTGGTGGAAATGGTGCAGGACGAAGCCCGTGAGAGGAGCATTCGTTTTGCCCTGGAACTGCGCGCGGCGAAGCCTCAGCTGCAGGGAGACTCCACCCGCCTCCAGCAGGTGTTCTGGAACATCCTGCGCAACGCCGTGAAGTTTTCTCCCGCAGGCTCCTGTGTCACCATTCGTTCGCTCGATGTTTCTTCCTGCCCCGACACAGGGGACGCGCTCTGCATTGAGATTGACGACGAAGGCAGGGGGTTCGATGCGGCCATGAAGGAACGCATGTTTGAGCCCTTTGAGCAGGCCACCACTCCCCGCGAC
>NZ_JBAQCR010000431.1:0-35694 GCF_049294395.1 Prosthecobacter sp. | reverse complement strand
GTGGTGCCGTGGGCAAGGCAGGCGGGCAGGCGGTGGGCAAATCTGCCGGGGGGGCCATCGGCGGTGCTGTGGGCAGCGTCGTGCCCGTGGTGGGAAATGCCGTGGGAGCCAGCATCGGCCAGCAGATTGGTGGACAAGTGGGCGGCCAGGTGGGCAATCAAATCGGCTCCCAAGTGGGCGGCCAGATCGGCGGCAGCATGGGCAAAGGGGTGGACGACGGCGTCAAAACAGTGCGCATGAGCCTGGAGGAGGAAGGCTACAAAATCGGCGGCGGCATGGGGCAGGGACTCGGCATGGGCAAAGGCATGAAGATGTGATTTTTGGCGGCGCCCACATTATTCTGCGTAATTCTCGGCACACCTGATCCCGGCCCGGCTAATCAGCATAACCTTTTCTCCCTAGCCCATGCCTGAAGACACCGACAAAAAAGGCGGACCTGTGATTGGCGCGCAGCGCCCGACCCCGGCACCCGCACCACAACAGGAGCCGAAGCAGCCCGCGCAGCAGGCATGGGTGCCCGCCCAGCCTTCCCAAAAAGCCCAGGCAGCAGACCAACAGCAGCCGCAGGCACCTGCGCAGCAAGCGCAAGGTGCTCCTGCCCCTGCTGTCCAAGGCCCGGGTACCCAGAGCACCTACCTTGGGAGCACGACGCAGGCCGTCGGTCAAAAGCCCATGACTGCCACTGAGAAACTTCAAGCCGGCATGCAGGGCATCCTTTCTGGCGCGGGTGGCTCCAAGGAAGGGCAGATGATCGGGGAAGCCGTTGGTCAGGGCATTAAAAATCTTTTTGGACAGGGCAAGAAAGACGGAGCCGGAGGCACGCAGGTGGGTCCGGGACGTCTTGGTCCCAACGCCACCGAGGCCGCTCAAGCGGGCGGGCCGATCATCGGCGGTCACCGGGAGCAGGGTGCCAAGCAGGAGGGCCAGGAAGCGGGCGGTCTCGACGTGGGCGGCAGTCTTGGCAAGAAAGTCGGAGGCATGCTCGGTTCAGCTGTCCTCGGTGAAAAAGGCAAGTCCGTGGGCCAGATGCTGGGCAAGATCGCAGGCAATGCGGCCGGGCAGGCGGCCAATATCGCCATCGATCACGCACGCGGCATTGGCGGAAACATTGGCAGTGCCATCGGCGGAGCCATTGCTGGTGAAGAAGGTGCTGCCAAAGGCAAGGAACTGGGCAAAAAGGCAGGCTCCGGTGTCACGAGCGTCCGTGACACACTGGCTGCGCAGGGGGTGGATCTCGGCCCCAAGCAGGCGGCTGGCAAGCAGGGGCACGGCATCAAGTGAAGCCATGCCCACTCCCAAAAAGAACGATGGCAGACGTGATCTCGACGGAGATGGCGACATCGATCTGGCGGACGATCCCTCACGTGATCTGGATCACGATGGCCGCATCGAGATTGATGACCGTGAGGAACTGGACATTGACGCGGACAACGACATCGACGCCACTGACCGCACGGTGACTGCCAAGCAGAGCGTCGGTGCTGCCCTGGGCATGGCGAAGGCCGGGCAAAGCAAGCAGCAAGGTGAGTCGCAAGAGCAGTCAACCGCAGGCCCCAAGGTGCGCTGAGCAACTGATGGGCGTGGAATGGTCTGGCGGGCTCAGATTCCGCTGGCCAGCAGGGCTGCCAGCAGTTCGTCTACCTGCATGGTGGCAATCGCGGATGCCTTGTCACTCATGGCATAGGGCAGGATCAATTCGCGGCCATGCAGCATGGAGCCGCAGCTGTAGACGACATTGGGCACGTAGCCTTCACGTTCATGGCCTTCGGGAGACAGCAGCGGCTCGTGCAGGCGGCCGATGACTTTCGTTGGATCCTCAAGATCCAACAATGCCGCGCCGATGCAGTATTTGCGCATGGGGCCGACGCCGTGCGTGATGACGATCCATCCCGCAGCCGTTTCGATGGGTGAACCGCAGTTGCCAATCTTCACGGACTCCCACATCTCCAAGGGGCGCAGGATGATCTGGGGATTGCTCCAGTGGTGAGGACTGTCCGAGAACATGATGAAGAGGTTCTCATCATCCTGACGCGAGAGCATGGCATACCGACCGCCGATGCGCCGGGGGAACAGAGCCATGCCTTTGTTTTGAACTGCCGTGCCGTTGAGCGTGAGTACGCGGAAGTGCAGAAAGTCCTGCGTCTCGATGAGCTGCGGCAGGATGGCCCTGCCATTGTATGCGGTGTAGGTGGCGTAGTACATCACCGAGCCGTCGTCTTCGGTGAAGCGGACAAAGCGGGCATCCTCTATGCCGTTGGTCTCGTTGGGCGAGACAGGAAAGATGATGCGTTCGCTCAGGGCGAGCTTGGATGAGAAGTTCAGCTCGTAGTTCGAGTCAGCAAGCCAGCGGAAACACTCCAGGGCGCGGCGGAGATCGCGGCTGACGGATTTGGATTCACGACGCACACGCTGCACGCTTTCGTCGAGCTCATGAAGGGTAAACGCTTCAGCCAGCGGATCCATCACGGCGGTGGCATAGCCGTCCACGAAACCCATTTCCTGGAGTTTTGTGATGAAGCGGGATTTTTTATACGTGGGATTGGGCACCACCTCCGGCAGAGAGACAAAATTTGAGACCGGCTCCACACTGAGGGAACCGTCTGGCGCGATGATGCCGGCGCGAAACTCGATGGAGGAGATGTGACCCTCACCCGTGGCGCGCAGGCTCATGATGAAGCGCAGTCCGCCCTCGATCACTCCGCTCTGATCAGGATGAGGCACCATGGAGGGATTGAACAGCGCGGCGGACTCCAGCGCGTACTCGCCGGAGAACAGGGCACCGATGAGAAGCTGGCGGACGCGTGAGAGCGTGGGCTGCGCAGCGATCTGCGGACGCACCTTTTCATAATGCGTGAGCAGAAGAGACTCGATATCGAAGTGACGTGAAGCAAACTCGGCGAGGATCGCCTGCAACTGCAGGTCTGCCTCCGCTTCGCTCAGTGCAAGCGCACGCGTCAGGATGTTTGCCCTGATCTGGGGCTTGCCCGGGATGAAGGGGCGAATGATGACGCGACCACATTCAGGCTGCAAGGTGATGTCGTGACGGCGAATGGTGACTGAAATCATGAGGCGGGTGGCGAAGTGATCAAGTGTTCTGCGCAGTTCATCTCCGCGAGAGCAAGGTGGAAGGCGAGGGTGGACTCGGCGCCCTGGTTTTCATTCACGCGGTCGTGGTGCAGGCCATCGCCGCAGCCACCAGTGGTGGAATCGTAAAGAGGCAGGCCGAGGTCATTGCGACCGAGGAACCATTCGAAGGCGCGTTTGGCTTCGCGTGACCAGGAGGCATCCTGGGTGGCGCGGGAGGCTTCATTGCACGCGGCGATCATCGCCTGGGCTTCGAGAGGCTGCTGGTCAAAATCGGCGCGGGCGCCATCGCGGTGGTAAAAGCCATTGCTGCCGATGGGGCGGAAGCAGCCTGACTGCGTCTTTTGGATGGAGACGAGCCAGCGCAGGGACTTGAGGCCGATCTCCAGTGCGACCGGGTCTGGCATCCACTGACCGCTGAGGATGAGCGCCTGGCAGAAGCGTGCATTTTCATACGTCACGCTGTCTTCAAACCAAGGCCAGTGCTCCGTGGCGCAGGCGTTCCACAGCGCGACGAGGCGACCGGTGAGGGTCACACGCATGGCGTTGATCGCCGCATTGCTGGGGAAGCGGCGCAGGTATTCGTGAATGCCCAGAAGGGTGAAACTCCAGGCCCGAGGCGAGGTGAAATCCACCACCGCAGTGAGACCGCGCTCAAACAACTGGGCGGAGAGCCGGCTGTGGCCCTCATTGCGTGAGCGCCCGGCTCCGTTGCCTGCGGCCCACAGCGCACGCGCGTGGCTGTCTTCGCTGCCGGCGGCTTCGAGCCACTGGCGGCCATGGCTCATGAAATTGCGAAAGCGTCCGCTCTCGTAGTCCAGCGCCGCCGCAAGAAAGGCGAGGTAGCTGGTGGCGAGCCTGCCGAGGTTCTCTGCGGGCGGCTGGCCGCCCAGTTCATCCAGCATGGTGCAGAGGATGAAGGCGCGCGCATTGTCGTCCGTGCAATAGCCTTCATGGAAGTTTGGCACGTTGAAAATGGCGTGCTGAAAGATGCCGGTGCCGTCGCTCATGCGCACGACGTGGTCCAGGCGCAGAGGTGGCAGCTCGTAGGGCCTGTTGCCCAAGGTCCAGCCGGCGAAGGCTGTGCGTGGTGCCGTTTTGCGGTCTGCCCGCGCATGCTGAAAGGATTCCAGATAACGCTGCGCCACGGCAGGCCAGATCATTGCGCGGCCCAAGGCGTGGGCTTCATGGCGGATCTTTTCCATGCGTGCGGGATCATCGAGCAGTCCGCAGACACCTGCGGTGATGGCCGCCGGATTCCGGAACGGCACAAGAACGCCTCGTCCATCCGCCAGCAGTTCCTGTGCGTGCCAGTAGGGCGTGGAGACGACGGCTTTCCCGGCGCCAAACACATAGGCCAGCGTGCCGGAAGTCACCTGCGCTTCATTCAGATACGGTGTGAGATAGATGTCCGTGGCGCCGATGAACTCCTTGAGATCATCCAGTGAGACGAAGCGATTGTAAAAGATGACGTGCTCCTTCACGCCGCGCTCTTCAGCGAGGCGTTCGAGGCTCAGGCGGTAGCGTTCGCCCTCATGCGCGATGAGCTGCGGATGGGTGGCCCCAAGAATGAGGTACACGACGTTTGGATGCTGCCGCACGATCTCTGGGAGTGCTTCGATCACATGCTCGATGCCTTTGCCTGGCCCGAGCAGACCAAAGGTGAGCAGCACCTTGCGGCCTTCGACGCCGAACTGCTCCTTGTAGCAGCTTGAGTCCATCAACGGCATGTCCGGGATGCCATGCGCAATGATGTCGATCTTTGAATCCGGCACGTGATAAGTCTCGCGCAGAATTTCCGCACCTTTGTGCGCCATGACCACCACGCGGTCGCTGTGACGCACGAGTTCATCCATCACCTTGCGCTGTGAGGCGTTCGGCTCGCGCAGCACGGTATGCAGCGTGGTGACCACCGGCATGCGCACTTCCTTGAGCAGCGTGAGGAGATGACTGCCCGCCTGGCCGCCGTAGATGCCGAACTCATGCTGCACGCACAGAACGTCTGCGTTGCTGAAGTTCAAAAAGTCCGCCGCACGACGGTAGGAGTCGAGATCCTTCTCCAGCAGCTCGAAGCGTACGCGCTGCGGGTAATCGTAGCCTTCCACTCGGTCATTGACGGCTCCGACAAAACAATCTGTGGAAGGAGAAGCAGACGCGACAGCTTCACTCAGATCATGGGTGAAGGTCGCGATGCCGCAGAGCCGCGGGAGGTAATCGCCGAGAAAGGCGATGCGCTGCGGCGAAATGGAAGTGCTCAGGATAAACCTCTCAATGGCTGCGTCATTCTGCAGCAGACAGCCTGGGCTGCTGATAAGCAACCCGGCTTTGTATAAATTAGGCTGGGTATCACCGGCCGATCAGAATCAAGACACCTGCAACGAGTGCCGTGATGGGCACCAGAACGTTGAGCTGTCCGAGGTTGATGCCGAAGGCACCGCTGAGTCCGACAAGGAGGAGATAGATGGCAAGCGCGAGCATGCCGTAGCTTTTGGTGATGGTCATGGTCGTTGGGGGTTCAGCTTTTGCGGCCTTGCATCAGCAGCACGACGCCACCAATGAGGGCGACGGCTCCGACGATGGGAGGCAGAGGAATGGTGTGCTGCTTTTCCGCCGTCACCTGAATGGGGCCGAGGTCGATGGCCTTCTCCGTGGTGGTGTAGGTGAAGCTTTGGTAAGCGAAGGCAGCAACGCCGAGAATGATGAGCAGAATGCCGAAGATGGCGGGTGTTTTCATAAAAATGGACAGTGACTTAGAGGACGCGGCGGCCCTGGATGAGGCGCAGGAGGATGAAGATGACGGCGATCACGAGCAGAATGTGAATGAAGCCGCCGATGGTGGTGCTGGTCACGAGACCGAGCAGCCAGAGGACGATGAGAATGATGGCGAGGGTTGTAAGCATGAGATGGGTGTCTTTCCTTGTGGATGGAGAATCTGCCGGGCAGAGCGTTTGCGTGCTGTCCGACCGCGATTCAGCGTGGGTTTAGTTTTTTGCGGCACCAGCTTCGACGACCATGTTGTTGACGACGCTTTTCACGCCGTGGATGTCGGTGACGAGCTTGGTAACGAGATCTATTTCAGCGGTGTTTTTGGCGAATCCGCCCACCATGACAACGCCATCTGTGGTGGCGACGAGGGTTCTGAAGGCGCTGGTGGAACGGTGCGTGAGCAGGGCCATGCGCACCTGGGCGTTGATGGAGGCGTCATCAATAATCTCGGCAAAAGTGGGGCCCGCAGGCTTGCCAGTTACAGTCATCTCATTTTTCACTTCTTTGACGCCTTCCACATCCTGGGCGTATTCGGTGGTCAGGTCTTTCTGCGCCTGGCTGGCGGCGTCGCCAGTGAGTGTCACCACCCCCTCTTTCAACTCCACCTTCGTGTTGTAGGAGCTGACGCTGCGATGAAAGGCGAGTGCGCTTTTCACTTTCAAGTAGAGCCAGGTGTCGGAACTGGCCGGCGGGCTTTCTTTGATTTCAATCTGGTTGGCCACGCTCTTGACGCCCGGCAGACCTGTCACGGTTTCCTGGGCGAGCTGCTTGTGCGAATCGTCATGGACGATGCCGGTCAAGGTCACCACACCCTCTTTGGACTCCGTCTTGATCGCGTCATCCTTGAGAAAGTTTTTGAAGACGTAGGAGTTTTTGGCGGCGGCTTCAATCTGGGAGTCCATCTCGGACGCGGTCAGTGGTGCACAAGCAAACAGCGCAAAGCAAAGTGCCAACGCACGAGGAACGAAAGGTTTCATAGAATGAGTGTTAAGGCATATGCTGCATGAGTGCGATGGGGTATAACCCTACCCAGGCTGTGATTCAGGTTGCTCATTGGCCATGCCGAACGAAGTGGCAGCATGATTCTCGATGCCACCTGCAAGCTAGACTACCAGCTCATGGCAGAGGTGCCGGCCATTTTCATGCTGCGTCCGCGCAGCGGCTGGGCGCAGTGGATCATGCGCGAGGAGTTTCAAATCTCCCCACAAGTGCCGGTGGTCGAGTTCACGGATGTGTATGGCAATCTCTGCCAGAGAACCGTCATGCCTCCGGGGGATTTCCATGTCTCCGTGCAGTATCGCGTCCAGGTCGCGGACCGGGTGGATGAAGATATTTATGCGCCGCTGATGCTGGTGCAAAACCTCCCGCCGGACATTCTGCACTACCTGCTGCCCAGCCGTTATTGCCAGTCTGATGAGCTGCCGGCGCAGGCCACGTCCATCATTGGCAATCTGCCGCCGAATTACCAATGCGTTGCCGCGATCCGCACCTGGGTGCACCAGAACATCCACTATGAATACGGGTCCAGCAACAGCTTCACCACGGCGCTGGAAACCTTGAACACACGGCGGGGCGTCTGCCGTGACTTCGCGCATCTGGGCATCGCTTTGTGCCGTGCCATCAATGTGCCTGCGCGCATGGTGGTGGGTTTTTTGCACCAGCTTTCTCCGATGGATCTGCATGCCTGGTTCGAGGCCTACATCGGTGGCCGCTGGTTTACGTTTGACGCCACGGAAAGCATGACGCGTGGCAACCGCATCGTCGTCGCCTACGGCCGCGATGCCGCCGATGTGGCCCTGGCCACGATGTTTGGCAATTTCACGATGCAGAACATGCAGGTCACCGTCATCGAGCACCGTTCGTCATTTCAGTCATAAAAAAGCGTTGCTGCCGACCGGTCTGGTCTGGCAGCAACGCCACTGGTTCAGGCTGATGGGGAAAATTAAGCGGAAAGAGCGGCGCGGTATTCCTTTATGGCTGCTTCCACTGCCTCACGGCTCTGGCCGGTGCGTTTCTGAATGCGGCCCAGCAGTTCATCCTGCTTACCTTCAACGAACTGGAGGTCGTCATCGGTGAGCGTCGCCCATTTCTGTTTGAGGCTGCCTTTGATGATGTTCCAGTCGCCTTTGATTTCGAGTGTTGTCATAGGAGTGAACCTACGGCGCCGGGGTTGCGGCAGCCATGGGGTGTAACCCTACTGCAAGGCATCGAGGCAAAAACAAAGCGGCCTGACTTGCGTCAGGCGCCTGCGTGAATGCATGTGCAGTGCGCGGTTCAGCGCGGCGTGTTATTGCAGACCCAGCGCGCGCAGCAGAACGGCGTTGATGAGTCCGGTGGTTTGCTGGCCTTGCGACTGCTGGTAGTTGCTGATGGCGCGCATCGACTGCGGCCCCATGCGACCATCAAGGGAGCCTTGATAGTACCCCAGGCGGGCGAGCGCCTGCTGAACCCGATAGTCATCGGAGTTCATGCGATAGGCGTCCTGATTGCGGAACTGCGGTGGAATGGCGCCATAGCTGGGATAGTAGCTGACGCCGGGGCGCGCAAAGTAATACGGCATGTTTGGCGGGCCGTAGTAGTAACCCGGGCCTGCATGTCCGTTGCCCTTGTTCAGTTTGAACTTCGTGCTTGGATGCGCGTGATATGCCTGCTGGTCATGATCGTGGTGAGGATTGCCGTGGGACTGCTCACGACCGTGCTCACCATGGTTGCTGTTGCCATGTTGCTGGCCTTTGCCGTTGTTCCCTTTGCCGCCTTTGTCTTTGGCGTAGGTGGCGGGTGCAAGTGAAAGCAGGCCGAAGGCCGCGAGCGCGGCGACTCCGAGAATGGGTTTGAAATTCATGGAAGTTGTTTTCATGGGGTGTGCGCGAAAGGATTTAATGGAACAGATTTTTGAACTTGCTGCTGAGCTTGCCGAATGAGCGGTCGAGATGGAGGTCATCAATGCTGTCAACTCCTCTGCCTACAGCCTGTGTGCCTTGCTGAGCCAGGCTGGAAAGGCGCTGCTGGATGTCCTCCAGCAAGTGCACCGCACGACTTCTCGGCGGCGGAGGGGGAGTCAGCGCGCGTGCGATGAGGACGGCGGCAATGCCGAGGCCCGCGGCCAGCAGAATGGTGCTGCCCGGGTGCTGGTGTGCGCAGTTTTCAAGCCGGGTGGCGGACTTGGCCATTGCAGACGGGATGTGAATGTCGGCAGGAATATCAGTGGGTGTGTTCATGAGTGGTCTTTAGGGGAAGTGTTCTTGCAGCAGAGTTCCATGGCTTTGGTGACACCCAGTGACAGCAACACGGGCCGGACGAGCATGGCCCCGACGACGGCTGCTGTGCCAGCGACCCAGCGGGTGGGGAGCAGGTTGATGAGCAGTCCCGCACCGACGGCGGCGGCCACGGCCTGGCCGGGTTCTCGCTGTGCAAAGTTCTTGAGGTCAGCCAGTGAGCGCCGGAGGCAGGACTCAGCGGGCTGGAAGGGTTGTTCGTGGTTCATGGACGCAGAGTAGATTGTCCTCTCTTCTGCCACCATGGGGTGTAACCCCACCATGCTGCAGCGAGTCGGGTTTCACCCCATGGTGAAAGAGCGTGCGTCCGACGAGACATGGAATCGTCAATCGAAACCAAACACACATCCAAAATCTTATGAAGAATTCATTGTTCCTAATGTCCGCTCTTTGCCTCGTGCAATTTCCCCTGCATGCCCAGGTCACCGTTGTCTCCCCACCTGCCACACCGGCTGGTGTCGTGGTGGTTGCCCCTTCCACTGTTCTGGTGCGCCCTCTGGACGCCACCATCATCAGCCGCCAACTGTCCACGGCACCGAAGGTGGTGATCGTGACGCAGACACCGCAGCCCAGTGTGCAGACCACCAAGACGACAACCGTCGTTGAAACACCAGGCCAGCCACGCCGAGTGTACAATTCAGAACGCAATGTGGTGATCGTGGAAGAGCAGGGACAAAGCCGCGAAATGCCCTTTGTGACGCTCCCTGTGCTCTTTGAGAAGGCCACGGCCAAGCTGCTGGATGAAGAATCGAAAGTCGCGCTCCAGCAGGTCGCGGATGTGATCCTGGCCGTCAGCAAGACGGAGCCCGGCTCCGTCTATGACATTGAAGGTCACACAAGCACCGATGGCACGAACGAAGACAACATGGCGCTTTCAGCCGCCCGTGCCAAGAGCGTGTATGATGTGCTCACCCAAGCCTACGGCATCCCTGCCAGCTCTCTCAGCGCGCATGGTTATGGCGAAATGTTCCCCATGTTTCCCCAGGGCAATGAAGAGCAAATGCAGCAGGACCGCCGCGTGCTCGTGGTGCGTACGAAATAAGGCTGCCGTGTAAACCCGACTCACGCCCTTGATCCCGCGCCTTCCTTGGCGCGGGATTTTTTTTGTTCTGTTTGAAGTCGGGTTTCACCCCATGGCCAAGGTGAGGCGTGCAGGAATAGATTTCATCCATGAAAACACTCTACATCGCCATTCTGCTCTCGTCCGTTTCCTTGGTCTCCTGCACGAACGGCCCCAACGCCCGCAACGGCACTGCCATCGGCGCTCTTGGTGGTGCTGCGGTCGGTGGTATTGCCACACGGAGCATCGGCGGGGCCGCCGTGGGTGCTGGTGTCGGCGCACTTGCTGGGAACTACATCGGTGGCCGCCGTGACCGCCGCTACTATTAACCTGCCTTCACCGCCTCACCCTTATGAGCTACCATGCCAGCATCCATCATCTCACCACCGGGCGCTTCCTGATGGAATGCTTGGTCGAAGGCCACGATTTGCGCGAGGCGGAAAACGCGGCCATTGCCAAAGCGGCGCTCAAATCGCGGGCGCTGCCGCGTGAGATGGACGTGCGGCATTTGCACCAGTGCATGGAGCGGCGGAATCCTGCCGCAGCTGGCGGCGAGCAGCATGCCATTCATGCTTGAGTCCTTCTTGTGAAAGGTGCTGTCATTGTGCTGCAGTCTAGTTTCAGGATGATCTGGCAGACACCGCAATACAGACATGGCTGACAAGTTGCGGCATGCGTATATGTCATGCCATGCTCACACGCGCTCCTGATCTTCTACAGGTTTCAGCCATCGGAAAAACAGCCGCAGGTATCGGCTGGCTTTGCTGTCTCAGCGCCGTCCTTCTTTTAGCAAGCTGCTCCACGTACAGGCCGACGCGTCCGGGTGAAAAAGTTTACCGCGATGTTGTGTTCGCGACGCCGGGTGGGAACAAGCTGCGCATGGACCTGTATGTGCCCCAAACGGCCAAGCCCGCCCCGGTGGTCCTGTGGATGTTTGGCGGATGCTGGAGGTTCGGCAGCAAGGGCTATCACGTCATCATGCGGGATCTTACCAGTGCAGGCATCGCGGTGGCTTCCATTCAATACCGCATGAGCAACCGCGCAGTGTATCCAGCACAGCTGGAGGACTGCCGCGCCGCTACGCAATGGCTGCGGGATAACGGCGCACGTTATGGAATCGACGCCAAGCGCATGGGGGCGAGCGGGGAGTCATCGGGCGGGCAGCTGGCAGCCCTGCTCGCCGCCACCGAGGGGAAGTCGCGCATACAGGGGGTGTGCACGCTGTATCCGGTGACCGATCTGATTGAACTGGGGAGCCTGTATGAAAAACACAGCGTCGGGCGGAGCCTCATTGAGAAACTGCTCGGAGGGTCGATTGAGAAAAAAATCGATCTGGCTGCTGATGCGAGTCCAGTCTACCACATCAGTCGCGCTCTACCGCCATTCCTTATCATTCATGGTCAACGCGACAGAATCATTCCTGTGGAGCATAGCGAGTGGTTCTTCCGCACCCTTGAAGAAACCGGGGTCGAAGCCCAACTCATCGTGGTGCCTGACAAAGGGCATTGGTTTCGTCTGAACAACGAGCAGTTTGCTGAAGTGTCGAGATTTTTCCAAGTGCACCTGGCCAAGGTGGACACCGGGCACTGAGCCGAAAAACAAAACCGGTGTTCCCCCAGAGAACACCGGCAAGATATCAGAGATGAGATGTCAGTGGCTGCTTATCGCTCAGCGCGGACGGGCCTGACTTCGAGCTGATTGCTCACATTCTCCGGTCTGCCTGCCTTCATGGCGATCTCACCGATTCTACGTCGGTCCGCGTCAGAATTCACATGGCCCCGCAGCGTGGTCTGTGCATTGAGCGTGATGACCTCCACGTTTTTGGCATTGGTTGAGAGGCGTGGGTCAGCCTGGATGCGCTGATTGATCAGGCTGGTTTTTTGCACGTCACGAAAATTGGCCCCCTGCTGCATCGCGGTGGCTTTGCTGTCAGTGCTCGCCTGGGCATTCTGTCTGGAGCGGGGTGAATGGTCAGCCTGCACCTCGCGATTGACGAACGACTCCTTCCGGAAGGACTGGCGGCTGCCGCCGACCCATTGCAAGTGAGGCTCGCCTTTGAGTGTTTTGAGGTTCTCATTCAAGATCAGACCGTTGTGCCTGGCATTGTACCGCAGTGCTCTGGCCTGCAGGATGTAGCTGCCATTGTCACCCATGGACTGAGTGTCATCCACCACATGGATGATCTGCCCTTTGGGCAGGTCCAGCTGCAGACCGCCCACCTGGCCCAGATACTGCCCTTGGGGGCTTTTGATGGGCATGCCAAGAATGCGGTCGGTTCTTTCGACATGGCCCAGATGAAGGATCTCGGCGTTTTTGCCGCCCGTCTGCCCGTCCAGATAAAACCAGGGTTGCATGCCATGGTGGCGGATGACGGCGGCCACACGTGTCTTGTCGGAGTAGGCGGCGGTATTGGAAGTTTTAAACGCGGGTGTAGCCTCAAATCGTTCCTTGCTCATATCCAGCCGCATCACCTGCTGGGTTTCATCCAGCTTGAACGCGCGGGGCGGTGCAGAGGTGAGTTTTCCACCGAGACCGAAGAAGCCGCCTGAGGCGATGACCACCTCAACGAGGCGGGCATTTTCCAAATCTGCGGTGATGAACTTGATCCTGCCCAGCATTTCATTCTGGTAGTTCCAGACCTGGCGGCCTGCGAGTTCGGTGAAGCTTTGCTGAGGGTGAAGATTTTGTGGGCGAGGCGTTGATGGCATGTCCAGCGCCTGCAGGCTTCCGCAGGACAAAAGCAGTGCGATGATGATAAAAATGGAGTCGAATTTCATAAGTGTCTCTTTCTAACCCCGGCTGGCATCTTGATGCAGATGAGCCGGTTCGTTTCCTCGTTGGTCGAGGAGACACACTAGTCCGCGCGGGCGTGTGCCTGCCATGGGGTATAACCCGTATGCGGGTCAAAATGGGAAATCAGATGGCGGCGGTCAGTTTGTCATCATTCTGATGCGAGCCATGGCTCAGCGCATAGACACGTGTGAATGCCGCCCCAAAGAACAGGATCTGCGCCGAGTAGTACACCCAGACCAGAATGATGATGAGAGAGCCGGCCGCTCCGTATCTGGAGGCAAACGCGCTGCGCCCAAAGTAGAAGCCGAGGAGGAATCTCCCGAGTTCAAACAGCACTGCGGCTATTAAGGCGCCGATCCAGACATCCTTCCAGGTGATGGACACATCGGGCACCAGACGAAAGATCAACGCAAAGAGCAGGGCGACGACCAGCAGCGAGATCACATCATTGCCCCAGGCCCAAGGGCCGTCCAAAGCCGGAAACCGCGCATGCAGGCGGCCGCCTGCCACCGCGACAGCTGCGGAAGAGAGCAGCGACACCAGCATGAGAAAGCCCATGACAAACACCATGCCGAAGGAAAAAATGCGCTCCTTTACCAGCGTGAAAACGGGATGGCGTTTTGAGGACACGCCCCATATCTGATTTAGCGAATCCTGCAGTTCTCCAAACACACCCGAGGCACCGACGAGCAGAATCACAAAGCCTGTCAGAGTTTCAAAAATGCCGGTGCTGGTCGCTGCTGTCTCGCGCAGAATCAGCTCCATCATCTCCGCGCCTTCATTGCCGACGAAGTTCCTGAACTGGCTGACAATTTCGGCGCGCGCTGAATTGCGCTCCACTACGAGACTGAGCAAGGACAGCACGATGATGGAGAGAGGCGCCAGTGAGAAGACGGTGTAGAAAGAAAGGGCTGCGCCCATT
The DNA here is from genome assembly GCF_049294395.1 of Prosthecobacter sp. Lineage (GTDB taxonomy): Bacteria > Verrucomicrobiota > Verrucomicrobiia > Verrucomicrobiales > Verrucomicrobiaceae > Prosthecobacter. Next base: position 21,794 of record NZ_JBAQCR010000431.1, on the reverse strand, counting down.
TTGGGCACGCGGTGGGCGTCCCACTGACGGAACGTCTCACGCAGCATGGCAAGAGCCGTTTTCATGGGCTGTTCATACTTTGTCACCAAACGCCTGGTCTTTCTGCTGTTCATGTTTTTCTGAAACGCCGTCCCGCAGGAAGGGTTTCAGCCAGATGCGTTCGATCGCCGCGTAGGAGGCCAGGATGGGCAGTGCTGCGAGAGCGCCGGGGATGCCTGCCAGAAGAACACCTGCAAGGAGACCCAGCAGCACCGTGAGTGTGGACACCCGGAGATGCTTTCCATAGACTTTGGGCACGATGTAATAAGTCTCGAGCGCATGAAACAGAAGATACAAGCCCACGACGATCAATGACGTCCTGGGGGACACGCTCAGAGCCAGCAGAAACGCCGGCACCGTGGCGATAATGAAGCCCAGGATGGGCAGGACATCCAGCAAGCCGGCCAGCAGCGCCAGCATCAGGGCCCCTGGCACCTTGAGCACTGCCAGCACGATGAATGCATACACCGTGACGAGCAAGGAGGTGATGAACTGCCCGGTGACATAACCAAAGATGACCTCGGAGATTTCTCCCGATGTGAGGCGCAGCTTGGCACGCTTCAGGGGAGAGAAGAAGGCCAGCAGCCATTCATAGGTCTTGCTGCCATCCACCACCAGATACAGAGCGATCACCAGGATCAGCACCACTTCTGAAATACCGCTGAGAGCGATGCCTCCTGCGGACCAGAAACTGCCCAGCCAGGTGTAGGCCTCGGACCAGTTCGCGCTGCCCACGAGGTGAGTGATGTTGAGACGCATGGCAGTGCTGAGGGGCAGCTGCTTGAAGGCATCATCGTACAACTGCGGAAGGGTGTGGCTGAAGGTTGTGGCCCTGTCGAGCAGTGTGGGAACAATGAGCGCCAGGCTGAAGACGATTAACGTCAACAAGCCGCCGATGACCAGCAGCAGGCTGGCCCAGTGCTGCATGCCTTTGCCGTCCAGCCAGTCCACGAATGCATGCAGTGTCACGGCCAGGAACAGCGCGAGGAACACCAGCAGCAGCAGAGGCCACAGCACATAGATGGCATAGGCGGTCAGCGCTGCAGCAAACACCTTGATGAAGGTGACCCATGGAATGTGCAGCTCCAAGCGCTGAGATTCAGCTTCCACTGAGACAGGCGGCATGGCGATTTGCTCTGGGGATGCCGCAGGGGTTTGAGTGAAGTCTTCTGCGGGCATAGAGGAGGAGTTTTAAAAAGCGATGACGGGTAGGGGATGAAGGCGCCGAGACCGCCGCCGCACCTGGCTGCGGGTGGGTTGCTGGATAGATACCGTTGTTCGCAGCCTCATCCTCGACTGCCTAGCTCGCATCCGCCATGGGGTGTAAACCCACCCTCGTTCATGCGGCCTCTTCCAGAATGGTGCACCCGGCAGGGATCGAACCTGCGACCAGCCGATTAGAAATCCTTCCTTTGCCTGTTTCCGTTTGTTCGCTTATGAAACATCATGAGCGCACGCAACCAAGGAAAATCAAGGATTACAGCGTCGCTGGCACCCAACGGAAGCGAACATTTGGAATCAGGAGTAAATGAAAAAAGTGTCCGAGGAATGTCCGAGGCGGTCCCTGCGAAGAAAGCAGTGGGCAAGGCGGACAGCCGTTATTGGCAGCAGACCGGAAAACTTATGACAGACGCAAGGTGGGGCGGAGCCTACTATTGCAAGATTCAGGTCAACGGGCGGCGCGAGTCCTTTCCGCTTCGCACCGCGAACAAATCAGCCGCAGCCACCAAGGCGGCACGCATCTATGGCGACGTTGTGGCTTTAGGGTGGGATGCCGCTCTAGCCAAGCACAAGCCCGACGAGAAACGCACCAAAGGCGCTTTAACGGGCGACCTCATCCGCGAGGCATCTACCCTTGCCGACGTGCGCCCGGCCACGCTAGCGGCCAATGTAAGCGCATTCCGCCGCATCGTAGCGAGCGTGGCGAAGATCGACGCCACCAAAGGCCGCTTTGCCCGTTGCGGGAATGGCAGGAGCGCGTGGCTTGCCGCCGTGGATGCTGTGCCACTGGAGAAAGTCACACCGTCCGCCGTTGAAGCGTGGAAACTGGCCTTCGTTGCCAGCCGCAGCGCCAACGACGAAAACAAAGCACGCTCTGCCCGCAATACCGCCAACGCCACGTTGCGCTCTGCCAAGTCCCTTTTCTCCAAACGGCTATTGCGCTTCATCGCACCCAAGATCGAGCTACCATCGCCATTGCCATTCGACGGTGTGGAGTTTTTTGCTCGTCAGAGCATGCGTTTCGTCAGCACCATTGACGTGAAAAAGATCATTGCCGAAGCAGGCACCCAGCTTGCGAACAGCGACAGTGAAGCATTCAAAGCCTTCATTCTCTGCCTGTTCGCAGGACTCCGCAGAAACGAAGCCGACAAGCTCCGCTGGGCATCCGTTGATCTTGATGCCGGATTCATCCGCATCGAAGCGCACGAACACTTCGCCCCCAAGGCGGAAACCTCGCTTGCCGATATTCCGCTAGATGCTGAGGTAATTCCCATCTTGCGCGGCATGAAGGCCAGAGCACCCAAAGCCGAGTATGTGCTTGATGGCGTGAACCCAAAAACCTCTCTCACATGGCGGCCCTATCGTGCCGATGAAACCTTTGCACGGCTTGGCGCATGGCTCAAAGCCCAAGGCGTGAACTCCCGCACTCCGCTGCACACGTTGCGCAAAGAAGCCGGTTCACTCATTTGCCAAGCCAGCGGGCTCTTTGCCGCCTCGCGCTTCCTTCGTCATGCAGACGTTGCCATTACCGCGCAGCACTACGCCGCGCAGAAAGATCGAGTCACAATCGGGCTTGGCTCCATGCTCACGCCGCCAACGAGCAATGTGATTGCCGCCGACTTCAAAGGCGCAGAATCGACAGCAATCGCCAAAAGAAAGGCAGTCAGCGCATGAGATCAAAGCCAAAGGAAATTGAACTGCTGGTCACCGGGCTTCAACCTTGGGAGATGGAGGCGTGGGACGGTTTCACCTTGTTGGAGGATGGCCTAGCCTTTGATCCTGAAACTGCGAGGGCTGGCGCTGAAATCGTGGCTCGTGTGGTGGCTGATCAATTAGCCGCCGGTAATCGAAACGTGCTCAAATCTTTGGAACTTGGATACTCCAAACTAAGGCGTGGAGAAAGGTTCTGGCCGCATCAAGGAAAAACGCCTTCCTCGAAACTAATCAGCGTTTTCGTGGCGTTCAATCACTTGCGAATTTCTGGCGGCATCAAGCGGCCATCACAGGTTCAAGTTAGGGCGTATCTTTTGGCGAAAGGCTTCCCTATTTCCAAGCAGGAAGTAAGCTCACACTTCAAGATGTTGAAATTGAAAAAGCAATCTCGTGACGCCCGTGAGACGGGCATCTGGAACAGCTTTGAGAGAACATAAGTCCGGTATTCAAAGGCTGGAAAATTGACTTGGATGCGGGCATGCTGCGTCGCGTGTTTCAGTGTGCGCATGGATCAGAAACCTTTGGAGAAACTCGCCACTAAACCCGTCGCATACTATTCACCCGCACAGCTTGCCGCCCGCTGGCAGGTAACGGGAATGACTTTACGCCGCTGGCGCAAAGCCGGAAAAATAAAGGCGCTTCACATTGGCCGTGGAGTCCGCTTCTCCATTGCTGAAGTCGAACGGTTTGAGCGTGAAGCCCTCGCCTAATCCTCACCGAGGCTGGCGATGGATTACAAGCTACACACGCCGCAGAGCGGTGTTCATACCAATGAGCACACACGCCAAGCCATTGTGCCTCCAAGGCCCGGCAAAGGGCAACGCAAGCCACGTCCCTATTCAGTGGCAGACTTGAATGCCTTGTGGGCCACTGCACACAGCCGTGACTGGCAGGCAATGGTAACATTGAACCCGCCTCCCACTAATCGCGTCAAAACATGGCCCGCCCTTCGCGGCACCCTCATTGCGCTCAAAACCACGCTGGCAAATTGGCACCGCAGGAAAGGCTTTCCGGCTATGGTCGCAGTCACAGAGTTTGACCCCGACGGCACCGACGGCGGTCATTGCGCAAACTTCCATATCGGCTTTGCCGTGCCGCTGTCAGAAGTGCAGCAAAAAACTTTCACCGACTGGTGGCTTGAACGCTGCACACTCCTAGACAACCGAGGCCGCGCTTTCCAGCATGACGCCGACGGCGGAGGGGTAAAACTTCAAGAATACCTCGCCAAGGACATCACACGCAGAGCCGGAGCACGCCGCCACGTGAAATTTGCTGCCCCATGGCTTCCCGAGAGGACTGATATGCGGCTTTGGTTCGTGATTGGAGCTAAGCGACGTTCAGCCCAAGAGGGTGCAAAACTCTGTGCAAAGCGGAGACTCATTCGCCGTCGCTTTGACAGTGAGCACGGGAAGTTGAAGGAGCAGCCGTTGACTGTGAGCACGGGAACTTCTGACAGTGAGCACGCACCCACACCCATAACCACAGAGGCATTTTCACCCGCCCCGCCTCATCCCGGCGTGAGTCCTTCATGGCGAGCCATCCAATCGAGCCCGCGCCAAGAATGCCAAATTTGCAGAAGGCGCTGGGGGCTATCGCTTTGGGATGGTTCTTGCAAGTGCAACCCAGCTTTCCCGAACTGTTAAAGCGGAACTCACTACAACCACGCCCAAAGTGGTCATTGACCATTTGCAGCCGTTTTGACGTACCGAGCGCCGTCACAGCCTCCAAAGCCGCTACGGCGAGCGGGAGGCGTCGATGACACGACAGATGCCATACGAGCCGTTGCCTGCATCCGTTTTGTTAGCCCTCGTTTGGCCTCGGTTTATTTTCTCGTTTCGGTTAAACGCTCGGTAATCCCTCGTGCGAGGGCAACGAACTCCCTTGCCTCGTCTGAAGAAATCGGCAGCCCACCACCGTGAACGACTAGATTCCGTAACTTCCTCATGCGCCCGAGAAGCTCGGCTGTGCTCTGGTCCATGTGCCCATTAGACACAAGTGCCGCAATAATGGAGAGCGACATAGACCGAACATTAGCTCCTTCGACCACCCCCAAGCGAGTGGCAACTTCTAGCAGAGCGTCTTCAACTGACTGCCACGCGCGAGCGACTGCCGGTTCAGGGAATTCAGCAAGAAGCCTCTCAGCCTCAGCCAAACGGTCAGATGTTCCAATCGTCGGTGTTTCCGCTTTCGCAGGAGGCAATGCAGGTGAAATGTCGATCTTCTGGGCCTCCTCCTCCAATTCGCGCACTGCACTGCCAAAATCAGCATCGAGATCTTTATACTTCAGTCGAGTAAGGCGTGATAACACATCCCGAAACTCCGTCCGAAACATGTATGCGATCGTCAGAACGCAAGCAGGCCAAGCCAGCGAAGAAATCACCGAGGCGCTAAAATCTAAAAACGTCATATTCAATGGACTCGGTTCTTTGGGACGAACGCTTCGGATCAGGCGAAGGCGAGCGGGAGGCGTCGATGACACGACAGATGCCATACGAGCCGTTGCCTGCATCCGTTTTGTTAGCATTCTTGGGGCTGTCTGTGATGTGCATATTGGTAGTATCCTCATCCCTCACTGACACCCTCCCCCGGTAAGGAATCTTTTAAATACCTCATTCCAAGGGGTTTATAATACTACCATCGTTTTCATGCGAATTGTGCATTATCTGAGTTCCCATAAAAGTTGAAGCCACCTTGGAAAATGACGGCTAGGGTGCGAGATGAAATGGATTCTCGCTCTTCTCTGTGTCGCCCTTGCTTCTTGCATGACTTTCAATGTTAACAAAATCGGCGCTATTGACACATCTAAAAAAACCATCGCCGTAAGTATGGGAGGAGGAGACCTCGCCAATTCAATTAAGTCAGCATTAAGGGCGGATGGGTGGAAGGTGTCAATCATTGATGGATTGACGGTGAATCCTGGTGCGGGAGCCGCTTTTGCAGGGACTCGCGGTTCTCGTTACACCATGAAATTGACTGCTGAAGCCATTGATCTTGAACTTGGCACTTTTCAAAAAGTTTATAGTTTCGACATGACTGTTTTGGATAATGCGACTGGAGAAGAAATAGCGAATGGATCAGGACATCAGACTGCTAAAAGGATCACTCGCAAGGTGATGGAAGCGTTGAAATAAACTCCAACATCCGCGAGCCCACCGTCGATGCTGCTTTCGCGGTCATGCCATCGCTACGCAGCACATGCTCCCGCAGCTTCATCCATAACTTTTCCTCGCTTGAAATTCGGTAGGGTGATTATCAAGGTTCGCCATGCGCCCCCTTACGCTCTGCCGCGAACGTCGTGACCGGATTCAGCGCATTCTAAGCAAACACGCCTGTTCTCCGCGAACACGGAAGCTGGCGAGCCGGGCCACGCAACGGGATTGCCAGCAAGTGACAGCCTGAAAACCTTATCATAACCTTACGGTGGAATGGGCGGCATGAGGCATGTACAGCTTGAAAAGCTCAGGGAAACGTTGAGGCAACCTTGCCGCATATGATGGGGATCAGGTCCGAAAGTGTCCGATTAATGTCCGAGCGAAAAAATCCAGTTTTTCGAATATCTGATAAATCATTGATAATGAATGGTGCACCCGGCAGGGATCGAACCTGCGACCAGCCGATTAGAAATCGGCTGCTCTATCCACTGAGCTACGGGTGCCTCGCCAAACCGGCGCGATCATAAGTCTATCTGCGGCTTGAGCAAGGGCGCGCTTCATTCGGGATGCAAACCGAACATCTGCAGCACCACGCAGAGCATGTCTCCGAGCTTGTTGTCGTAGGGGCGCTCGGGGTGCAGGATGGCCCAGCCGCGCTGCCTGCCGATGGCGGCGAGGCTGCGGGAGGGGTGGACGAGCACGCCGTAGCCGGCGTATTCGAGCAGGGGCAGGTCGGCGGCGCTGTCGGAGTAGCTCCAGCTGTGGGCGCGCTCTTGGTCGGTGAGTTCGGTCAGGCCGGGCACGACCTCCTCCATGGCGGCGATCTTGGCCGCGTGCTTGTTGTTGCCAGTCACGAGCCGGGGCATGCCGGGAAATTTGGCGCCGACCTCAAAACGCGTGGCGATGCAGTGATCAAACCCGAGGGCCTGGGCGATTTCGTGCGCGTAGAAGTCGGGGCTGGCGGTGTTCAGCACCAGCACGCGGTGCTGGTGCTTGTGGCGGAGGATTTCAGCACGCAGGGATGGGTAGGCCCACTTGGGAACACAGACTTCGGCGAACTCCCGTGCGTACCTTGCCAGGCGCTCGCGAGGCATGCCGCGCAGGTAGCTCAAAAAAGCGCGCTTGGCTGTGGCGGTGCTGGCAAGACCGCAGGCGCGAGCCAGTGCGACTGGCACAAACAGACCGTGCAGCAGCACGCGCCAGGGCTCGCGGTGCAGCACGAAATTGCAGAAGAGCGCCTGCGTGTCGAACGGCAGCAGCGTGTGATCGAGATCAAAGAAAGCGTAGGAGCGTGCAGGCATGACGCGGAGGGGGAGGCGGCGCAGAGCCTAGCGCCACGTTTCCATCTGGCAAAACATTCCCAGCCTTGACGGATGCAGCGGCGGACGGCAGTGTACAAACCCTTTTTCCCCCAAAACCCTCATGGCTCAAGAAACCACCCTCATCCTGCTCAAACCTGACTGCGTCGCACGCGGCATCAATGGCGAAGTCCTCAAGCGTCTCGAAGACGAAGGTTTCCGCGTCCGTGGCTGCAAGATGATCCAGCTCACCGATGAATTGCTCAAGGAGCACTACTCGCACATCGCGGACAAGCCTTTCTTCCCGGACGTGGCCAGCTTCATGAAGAGCAAGCCCGTCATTGCCGTGGCCATCAGCGGGGAGAACATCATCTCCCACGTGCGCGACCTCCTGGGCCCGACGGATTCCAAAATCGCCCCCAAGGGCACCATTCGTGGTGACTTCGGCACGGACAAGATGACCAACGTCGTCCACGCCTCCGACTCCCCAGAAGCCGCCGCAGTCGAACTGAAGCGCTTTTTCAAGGACGGCGAGATTTTCAGCTATTGAGACGACGCGCATTGCCGCTACACTGCGCGGCGCAGGCATTCCCCCACGCCGCTGTGGTGAAATGGTAAACACAGCAGACTTAAAATCTGCTGGGAGGTAACTCCCTTGCCGGTTCGAGTCCGGCCAGCGGCACTTTGCCCCATGGCGGAGTGGGTCGGGGTATTGGCAGCCGGAAGGATGAGATGCCGCGTCCTTCGCTCTTCGAGCTACTGAGGGCATTTTGCGCCTCCTTGGGTCGGTAAAATGGCGGAGAGGGTGGGAGAATACCCTTTTGCCGTTTTTTCCTTGAGAATCAATGGCTTACGCCAGTGACATCGTGCGTTAGTGTGCCGCTTCGGTGTGACAGTGCAACCGTTTCTTGCCTCCGCTCACATCAAGCACGGAGGCACGCCATTAGCTTTGCGTGCTCCGTGTTCAAACGAGCGGCTTCAGTAGAGTGGCAGTTGCCTTTGGGGTGCCCTCGCATCGCCGCATGATTACACTGGCCTAACAGGAAGCTCCAATGACTCACCTCCGCCCGTTAGACTGGCGCACGCTCAAGCGCCCCTGATGTGGCTGAGATGCTGGCTTTGTATAGTTGAATATGTCCGCCTCCACTTGAGGCGCGAAGTTTGGATGCCCCAACGAGCACCTCGTCGGGCGCTCGGAAGCCGATTGTTATTTCACGGACAGCTTCAATTGGCACTTCAAACAAGACCACTGGCATTCCAAGGTTGTCCTTGAAAGCCGTCGAGATGCCATGGTTAAGTCTTCGCACCAGACGCTGTTCGCATTCGTATGCCCAAAAAGCCCTTTTGGTGTATAAAAGCTCTTTCTGAAGCTTCAGTTTTTCCACACGAACACGCGGGAGGTCGTCCATATAGGCCACGTCAGAAAGGAATCCAATGTCGCTTTCTTCATCTGCTCTCTTCCGAAAGAATTCAGAGTCACTATCCAATCCTACGACGAAACCGCGATAGGCTTCCGCATAGTGGCTCCAGAGCAACCCAACATCCCAGCCCTTGCTCAATGAGAGAATGCCAATGACATCATCCATGCGCTTTCTAATCCGTTGTTGAGCGATGGCGGAAAATACCGCCTTGTCCTGCATAAGATTTTCAACCAACTTTGACTTCGCATCGTTGATGATGGCGGCAATCTCTACTGGTCCCGCTCCTGGGAACTTCGCCGTGAGCACTCCGAGTAGATCACTCATCCGTCTAGTGATTATCGTTTCAACCACCTCATCTGCTGAAAAATCTTCAATGATGGGCAAGCATTCTTGCGGGTCGTTAAGGGCCGTGGGCTGAGAAAATCGCAAGTTGCGGTCTTCAAAAAAGGAGGTTCGAGAACTGGGGCTGTATTTGTAGGTAAGCATTTCCACCAACTAGGAGGAACGAATCTAAAAAAGCAATTTCAACCATGAGTTTTTGCACGCGGGCAAGTTCGCCATGATGATTGTGGAAGGTTTGCCCAAGGCAACTACGCCATGCCTATTCACGCAGAGGAGCACGTTTTGGCTTGGCCTGCTTCATGTTCAAAACGAACGGCTTTTGCAGCATGGCGGCTTCTCTTTCGGCCTTGGCGTTTTCTTCCTTTTGAAGCCGTTTCTCGCTGATGATGCCGCCCATCTTCTTGAGCAGTTCAACGATGCCTTGCTGTTTCTTCATACGAACCAGAACCTCATGGTTCACGTCGGGGTCTGGCATGAGTGGTTTCCCTCCCGGCCCGCTGTGTTCAAATTGCTGTGGTCTGGCGAAGTCTTCGGGGCAGCGTCTTTCAAGCATCCATGCCGCCGCTCTCCAGTCACGCTTTGCGGCGTCGCAAATTGAAGAAACATGCACCTGCATGGCGACGGCTTGAGAGTGCCGTAGTAGCTGGCAAAACTGGCGAAATTCAGGCGGGGCACTTTCGTTCTCTCCGCGATTTTGCCAGTTGTTCAGCGTGTCGTATGACATGCCCGCAATTGCTGCGGCCTGCTTGAGCGGCATTCCTTGCTCAATGGCTTTCAAAAGCGCGGCTTGCCGTGTGGGGTTCAAAAGCGTGGGCCTGCCGGGTTTCTTGGCGGGTTTCTTTTTGATAAAAACGGGCTTGGGCATGGCGGAGCATTCAGGGGTTCAATGCCCGGAACTACCATGCGCAAAACAAAACCAAGGCACCGGATAGAGTAGCACGGAGCTACCCTTGATTCAAAGCATGTAAGCGGCTGAAAACGACTGGGGTTTGCAGGCATTAAGCCGCCACTTGTCCTTTGCGCAATTTCATCAATTCTTCCTGCGTAAATTCGCCGCCACCCTCTTTTGCGTGAGCTAAGGCGTGACATGTGGGGCATAATGGAATGAACAGCTTTTTTGCATCGGATAGCTGCACTACTATTCCTTTTTTTGGCAATCCACTCAGCGGTTTAAGATGGTGCATTTGCACAATGTCTCCCTTGATAGGACCGACGGGTTTTGCCCATTTGCACACAATGCATTCAAGTATTCCGTTTGGAAGTCGATGGGCTTCGCGTGCTGCTGCGGCTAGAGCAGCACATCTTGTCCGAGTCGGGACATCTTTGACCGCACTTTCCCCCTCTCGAATGAAGATGAGGAACGACTCTAAATCGGGGCCATTCGGAACCTGCCGCGTTCTTGCGACCCTCTTCACAAGCTCAATTTGTTCAGTCCAAAACTTCAATTTCTGCATCTCTGTTTTGCCGTTAAATAGGCCGACATCACTGGATAAGCCGTAAAATCTGTCTCCGGGCTGGTTGTCACCTTTGCTGACAGCCATAGAGCTAATGAGCACTCCATGCTCTTCATAGCTTTTTGCGTTAAGCCATCCGAGGATGTCTCCAATAATGTGTGAATACTGCGGAAGCCAATCACCGACACTCATCGAAAATTTCTCTCCCCCGAAATACTGAGGAACCACAAACGCAAGATTTCCAACCCACTCGGAATAGACCAAGGGATTGCCCCTGCTTGATGAAGCTGCCTTCCAAAGCCGTTCCTCCAATTCCTCTAATACACCTTCATTTGTCGGAAGGTGGGGCCAATTAAATTCTTTGAAAAGGGCTACGACTTTGGGGGAAGGGGGCATTAGCCCATAACGACGAACAGCAGGCTTCATTTCTCAACAACAAATCAAGCCGCCGCTTCTAAGCGTTTCATAAGGCGGTGAACTGATGTGCTGTGCCACTGCTTGCCTTGAGGGGTAGCAATTCCGCGAGCATTCAACGCGCTGGCGATTTCACGAACGGCGGTGATGCCTTCCGCTTTCAGGGCTTCAATCGTAGTCTTCAAGTCGTGGGCTGTTTTCATGGCCTGCTTGTGATTGGCCTTTCCCAGCTTCGCGCCGTGCGTGCCCAAGATCACGCCTCTTGCCTTGGCGCTGGCGAGAGCGGCCTTTGTGCGGGATGAGATGGCGCGGGCCTCTTCCTCCGCGACGGCGGCGAGGATTTGCACTGTGAGGCGGTTAGCTGTCGGGTTGTCCACTGCCAAGAACTCAATCCGGGACTCCATCAGGCCGGAAATGAAGTGAAGATTGCGGGCCAGCCTGTCCAGCTTGGCAATGATGAGCGTTGCCTTCTGCTTTTTGCAAAGGGCGAGGGCCGCGTTTAGCTGCGGGCGGTTCTTCCTCTTGCCGCTCTCCACTTCCACGAACTCGCCAACGAGGTTCCACTTGCCGCCGTTCAGGTAGGTTTCAACGGCTGCCTTCTGTGCTTCCAGTCCAAGGCCGCTCTGGCCCTGTTTGGCTGTCGAAACGCGGTAATAAGCTACAAATTTGCCGTCCATGTTCACACATATACGAGCGTATATGTGTGAACACAAGCCGAAAACAGGGATTTTGAGCTGAAAATCAGCTTCGGAAGGGCTGAGATATATTTTGAACACATGTGCGAGACGTGGACGCAGCGCAAAAAGGCGTGAAAATATGGCACTGTCTCAATTTGAAAATTGCAGAGGAGCATCAAGAATAGGCCCATGACACAAGAACAATCTCAAGCCGTGCTGCAAAGCCTTCGAGCAATGGGAAAAGAGGAATTCAGTAAGATCGAGGCATACTCCGCAATCGAGGCAACGGGGGCCACTAACGGCTTTGTCATGTCCGCGATACGGGAGTTGATAGCCAATGGCGTCATTGTGCAGTGCCGTCCTGACCAAGACTGCTACCGCTTTGCCCGTTGATCCCAAACCTCAGATTGAGGCATTACCGAGAATATCACTCCCGAACACGAATGGGAGGCAATCCACTTGGTTGCAGAACGAATTCAGACGGATCAACGCCCACCAAGGCCAAGAGCGGATCACCCGCTATCGAGGAAAGGGCGGCTGCGGCGTCTTTGTAGGCGTCCGAGAGAACGTAAAACTTCCGTTGGTGGTCAAATCGGATGATTCCCCGCTCTGCCAGCGTCTTGAGGGCGTCGGAATACGGCCCTTTCTTGATGCCGCCGCGATAGCCCTTGTGAAAACAGAGCCAGACAAGCAAGGTTTGAATCCGGTCTATGCGCGTTTGTGCTGAAAGCGTGGGGCGAACAGCGGAAGCGACTTCCACAAGGAGTTCCAAGAGCCTTTTGGGCTTCAACTCTTGCGTTGGAACAGCCCTCAAATGCTCCATGACGTTGTTCATGTGCTTTGCGGCACGTTGCCGGAGTGCTTTGAGCAAGTGCGGAACTTCATTCCATGAGCGCCCGCCTGTTTCCGGCTTCAATCCTGCCTCTTTGAGCAGCGCGGCCCGCTGATTCCACAGTTCAGAATGCACAATCTCGAATCGAATGCGCTTGTTGGTTTTAGCGTAGAGCTTCAATCGCACGTTTTCGGCTATCGGGATGCTAAAACAGGGCGAGTTCAAGACGCGCCCCGCTTCTTTGACCTCCATTTCGTGCATGGCGGCGGTGCCTTCCGCCTTAGAGAGGTGCATGAGCTTCGTTCCAAGCTCCCAAACGGTGGTTATCGGGTTGTCTGCGGGGAACTCCCAGAGCGTTTCCACCCGGCTTAGGCTGTATTCGTCTTCACGATCCCAGCCAACTCGCTCCCAATCGTTTTCCGGGTCAATTTGAAGCACTCCCTTTTCGATGATGCCGCAGGCGCGGGACAATTCCTTGCCCATTTGGTCTCCGATCAATTCCAAATACTTCGCCAAGTGCTTCTTCGCTGCGAACTTTCGCCATTCGGGCGTGTCGGGCAGCCAGTTGTCTTCTCCATCAAAGGACTGTTCATCACCATGTATGGAGCGTTTGTCCTTCCGCTTTTGCAGGCGAGGGCGAAACGACTTGTTCAGATCGTCATACGGGGGCTGATGCCGGATGAATCGTTGGAGATTGAGGGAGAGGCGCAACTTGGCGCTATGAATGCAATCTCCCGTGATGGGCAGGCGTTGGCTATCCAGCCGGAAACGGCAGAAGCCGGAGCAAAGAGGCGGTTCAATGCGGCGTGAATCAGTGGGGTGAACGAGTGCCTGTTTCCGTAGCCAGAACTTCCGGTCTTCTTTCCCAGATAGGCGGCAAAGAAAAGCTCCATGCAGAGGCGGGCTACCCGGAACGGCTGATGATTCCCATGCGAAATCTGCATCGTCTTCGGGCGGGGAACTCAGGTAGCTTTTGAACTCATCAACCACGCCATCACCGGGAGTCAGGCCAAACACGCGCCACTTGCCCAAGTCCAAATCAATCTTGTCTTCCCCGGCATCTTCGGGAAGGAACTTCGTATCGAGGGAAAAGGGCGATGGATTCAATGCTTGAGCGGGGAGAGTTCTTCAAAAATGGCATATCCGGTGGTTTTTGCCTCTCTGACTTCTCTCTCTAGTAGGCTCGCACATGTGTTCAAACCGAAACGGCTAACCCCTGTCAGGTGAAGGCGGGTAGTCGGGGATTTTTGGGTGGTTGCCTTTCCCCACGAAGTTTTCTTCGATGATGTAGGGCGGAGGAATCGCCAGCTTGCTGCCGCGTTGCTCGAAATGAACGGTGCCGGTGCGGTCAATGGCATAGCGGAAGGTGCTGTAGCGGTAGCCCTTCACCGTGGCATACGAGGTGATGAGATAGTATTTCAGCGTGTCGTTCAGTGCCTGTTCCTTTTCGGACATGTCCACTTGCCCGTCTTTCACGGCAGATTCAGGCAACGGCCTTTCCTTCATCTCGAAAGGCTGCGTCATGCAGTATTCGCGATGATCGTAAGCGTCCATGAAGCGCACGGCACCGCTTGGCAGTGTTTCATACTCGAAAACAGAGTGCGGTTTGTTGGCATACAGCGGCTTGAAGAAGTAAACCGGGGTTCCTGCTTGGGCGTGGTGATACCTCTTGAGGCTGGCTTGTGGGGGAGGAGCCGTTGCCAAGCCTGAATCGCGTTTGCCGCAACTCGACAGAGAGCACAACAAGAGCGCCAGCACTGTTCTAGCGTGTTTGCTTGTCGTCATAAGGCCAGAAAATCTTTGCGATGAAAACGGCGTCCCAAATTCCTTCAAAATCCACAAGGTCGAGGTTTTTCCGGTTCAGCTTGCCAATGGCTTCTTCTTCAAGGCGAGTCCTATAGACATCAACCCAAGCCGTATTTCCGTAGCTGTCCTTCAACTCAAGTTGAGCATTGATCTTCAAATGAACGACGGCCAATTCTGGATATGCCAAAATCGCTTTATAGGCGCTGTTCATGTCGCGCTTGATTCGTGCAAATGAGCCTTTTTCGCCCCCGATGAAATCACCGGGAGAGCGGTAGCTGATGTTCACAAAATAGCCGTCTTGGTTTGGGCCTGTTTTTTCAACCTTGATGTATTCAAAACCCTCCGCCGACGCAAGGGCTTCACGGGCCAGTTTGTCAATAGCCGCAGGCGGGTTTGAGAGGTCTAGGCTACCGCCAAAGAAACAGCTTTTCAGAAGCATCGCTATTCCCAAGGCAACGATGATGAGGCAGCCGCAGCCAAGAACCTCGTCTTTCTTTGTGACAGGCGGCTTTGAGGGCGCTGCTTCTGGTGTTTGCGTGGGGGCTTCGGGGATGGCTGGCGGCTGTGGTGTGTCCATGTGTTCAAAGGGCAGAAAATCAATCTCTGCCACCACGCTCGAATGAATCCGAACGGGTGGCCCGAGAGTTGATAAATCGCGCATAGACGACCGCGACGGCCTTTAAGCCGGAGGCTCTGGACATAACCGCCGCCTCCGGGCCATTTTTCAGGTCTGGAAGCGGCGTGTTCTCGGCACACGCCCGCCGCTATACGCGAGGTTATCAAGTCTCGGCTGGCATCTCTGCCAGCACTGCGAAACTACAGAGTCAGCGGAAAACGCGCAACCCTGAAAAGTCGCTTTGCCTCAATCCTCGCGGGGAACTGGTTGGGCCTTCGCTTTTGGTGTTGCGTGAAGGTGCGACAAATCGAGGCCGGGGTATTCGATCTTGGTGATGTCTTCCGCCAGCGTGCGGAGGTAGCCCGCGCCTCTGCCGTAGTGGTTCATTTGACGGCTTGCCGGGCCTTCACCGTCTTCCCAGCCTGCCAGACGTGCCACCGATTCAGCGGGGAGCCTTGCGGCCCGTGTGGCATCTCTGAACTGATGCCTGAAACTGTGCATGGTGGCCCGGCATCCACTGCCAACGGTCAATTCCACGAAGCGGGCGAACCACTTGGAGAAAGAATCGGAAAAATAGCCCTTATTGCCGGGCTTAAGCTCTGGGAACAGGCGAGGGCATGAACGGTCTGCAATGCGCTCTTGAACGAAATCCATGAAGCCAAGCTGGATCAATTCAGGGTGCAAAGGAACGTCGCGCTTGCTCTGCTTTGTTTTGAGCTTCTTTTCGCATTTGCTGCCGTCTTCCCGTTCTTCGCGGATGGCAATGAAGGTGATGCCTTCAACTGTCTTCACATCCTCGCTGTAAAGCTGGCAGGCTTCATTGCAGCGGAAGCCGTGAAACAGGGACAGCAGCGGAACCCAAAAGCGCCCGCCACGTTCCTTCCCTTGGCTGCATTCCGTGTGAAGCGACGAGCGGAAAAGGCGGTTCAGTTCCTCAATCGTGAACTGTGGGCGGGGCGGGGAATCAGCATTGTCTTCAAATGACCGGCTCAGTCTTTTGCTCTTAACTGGGTTTTCGCTGATCCATTTTTCCCCCATCGCCAGATTGAACAGGGCAGTGATTTGAATGTAGTTGTTGCGCAGCGTTTTCGGACTCAACCGCCGCTGATCTTCGGCCTTGTCTGCTGCCGCTACGGCCTGCGGCAACGTCATTCCTTTGTAGCGCATTGTCGCGTTCGGGGGAATCCTCCGCAGCAAATCAAAGAGTTGCCGGATGTCTTCCGGCTGAATAGTGGAAAGCTGCCGATCACCGCCGAAAACTTCGCGAAGAAGGCGGGCTGTCAGTTGTGAGGCATCGGCGCTTTTTTGGGACAGCTTGAACTCCTGAATGGTCTGCTTCCGCAGTTCTAAAAGATCGTTGATCGTTTTCCCCTTCTTCTGCTCAACAATCGCCGGCGAATGAAAATGCACGCCTTTGAACTGATGGTTTCGCTCTCTTGCTGCGTCGCCTTTGAGCATGTCTTGAGAGCGTCCCAAATACTCAATATGCGCGGCGAAAAACAAAGGCCGGAGCGTTTGAAAAGCGGGACTGGTGACAGCGCATTCAATGTTTTCGCTTTGCAGGAATTGCAGCAACTCACGGGTGCCGTCTAGCGGCTGCCCCTTGTATTCCTCTCCACGCGCCAAATCGTATTCGTCGGCCTGAACATTGGAACGCATATCCTCGCGTTCATGCGGTTCAAGGAAGCGCCCTTCATCCTGCATCCATTTTCCGAACTTGTGTTCAAACCTCGCGAGATAGCGGACTGCCATTTGGTAGGCTTCCTGTTCTGAAATGATCGTGAGAAGGCGTTTTTCTGTTTTGGTCTGTGGCGTCTTCAAAACAGCCAACTTGCGGCGTTCATCGTCAAAGAGACCCGCAATCCTCGCCCGCTCATAGACGACGCTTCGGCACGCTTCCCGATAGTCCGAAGTTCTCAGCGCCTCGCGAATCATCTCTTTTCCAAAGGCGGCTTGGAGGTCGAGAGGCACCTTGAAGTTGGTGTAGTAGCGATTGCGGCGAAGCAGCAAACCCTGTTGGCGGGGCATGTCTTGAAAGGGGTCAAGTGTGACAGTCTGGGGTGACATGTCACTACCTTAACCCTTGATCCCCAAGGCCGTCCAAGCATCTAAGGTGCTCGGAAACGGGATGGCGGAGAGGGTGGGATTCGAACCCACGGTGGGGATAAACCCACGCCAGTTTTCAAGACTGGAGCCATAAACCACTCGACCACCTCTCCTGGTGCTGCGTTGCGGAACGCGAACAGTAGGCAATGCGAGGCAATCTGCCAAGAGGAAGTTTGCATGAGCTGCAAGTCAGGATTGATCCACGGCGAGGGGGCATCCATGGTCATTGCGCATGATCCACAAGACCGCACTGATTGATTCGAGCGCCCAAATCGACCCCTCTGCCGAGATCGGCCCCTATGTGGTGATCGAAGGGCCGAGTGTGGTGGAGGCTGGGTGCCGGATTGAGGCTCATGCCCAGCTGGTGGGACACGTGATCGTGGGGGAGGGGACGCGGATCGGGCGCGGGGCGGTGATCGGCGGGGAGCCGCAGGATCTCGGATTTGATCCCGCCACCCAGAGCAGCGTGATTTTGGGAAAAAAGAATGTGATTCGTGAGCACGTGACGATTCACCGCGGCAGCAAGGCGGGAACGGCGACGCGGATTGGCGATGGCAACTATCTCATGGTGGGCAGCCATCTGGCGCATGATGTGGTGCTGGGGGACCGGAATATCCTGGCCAACGCGGTCCTGCTGGGCGGGCACATTCACGTGGGCAACAACACCTTCATCGGCGGTGGGGCGGTGTTTCACCAGTTCCTGAGAATCGGCGATTTTTGCGTGATCCAAGGGAACGGCAGCTTCAGCAAGGACATCCCCCACTACTGTGCGGCACAGCGCATCAATCGCATCACCGGGCTGAACGTGATCGGTTTGCGGCGGCAGGGCTTCACCACGGAGGAGCGCGGAGCGATTAAAGATCTGTTTCAGCAG
Source organism: Prosthecobacter sp. (assembly GCF_049294395.1). GTDB lineage: Bacteria > Verrucomicrobiota > Verrucomicrobiia > Verrucomicrobiales > Verrucomicrobiaceae > Prosthecobacter. The sequence continues at coordinate 3,829 of NZ_JBAQCR010000431.1, read as the reverse complement.
CTTTTTTGCGGGGGATTGAACCTGACACAGGCGGTGGAGCAGGCGCTGACCCAAGAGTGGCCTGACAAAGCGCGGCGACTGCTGGAGTTTGTCCAAGCGCCGAGTAAAAAGGGTGTATGCCCCGTGCGTCCCGGACGGGAGGACGACTGAAGCGAAAAAAGTCCGGCTTTTTCTTGTCACCGTGATCCCGGTAGCCTATTTAGGTCGCTCTCATTGCCTGTTCGTGTAGGGCGATGTCCTCTCGTGTTATGATTTTTTCAAAATTTTGCGTGACGGTTCTCGTTTGCGCCTTGGCCTTGGCCGGGGCGGCGAACGGGCAATCCCTTCTCGACAGTCTCACGAGCGATCTGAACATTCGTGGTCTAACCACTACGATGGATCCTGAAACGGGTGTCGCGACAGTGACTGGTGATGTGCATATTCATTACGGTGATGTCGAAATGCGCTGCGGCAGTGCGCAGTATAATCAGTCCACGGGCGAAGTAGTCGCCAAGGATGGAGTGACGATCTGGCGGGATGGAATGCTTTACCATGGGGATTCGATCACCTACAACTCCATTACGGGTGAGATGTCAGGCCGCAATGTGATCACGGGCATTGGTGCAGGTAATCAGCAGAGCATTGCTGGAACAGGCATCACAGCAGGTGGTGGTCCCACGGGTGGCGGGTTCAGAAGGACATCAGGCATGTTTTTCTTCAAGGCCGAGGATTTCCACTCGGGGAGCAAGCTTGAAAACCGGATCGATGCCAAGGGGGTGACGTTCACATCGCACGATGTGCAGGACCCGAACTACCATCTTCGAGTCAAAGAATTGACGGTTTATCCAGAGGACAAGGCCATCCTCAAGGATGTGAAAATGTACGCTGGGAAAACACCGTTTCTCTGGCTGCCTCAAATCACCAAATCACTGGATGAAGACAGCAGCATGCGCTTTGGCCCCGGCTTTCAAAGCCGCTGGGGTGCGTTCTTGTTGACCCAGATGGCGGTTGTATATGGGGATCATACCTTCGCGAAATACAAATTTGATCTGCGCAGCAAGCGTGGTGTGGGTGCTGGCGTGGATTTCTTTTCGGCACGTCATAGTGCCAACCGGCAGAATTTTGGCACTCTGAAGCTGTATGGTGTCCGTGACACCGACCCCACAACGAACGCCACCAGTGCCATTCGTTACCCTGTGCCGCAGAACAGATACCGGGTCAATTTTCAGCACCGCATCTACCTTCCGGGTCCGGATGTAAGCACCTGGTATCTTGATTTCGACATCAACAAGATCAGCGACATCCACTTCTACGAAGATTTCTTCTTCAACGATTACCGCACCAATCGCGAGCCTGACAATCAGATCTCGCTCATTCACACGAATGAGGCCTATGTCGCCACCTTGATGGCGAAGTTCAAGCTGAACAATTTCTACCGGACGACAACACGTCTTCCTGAGCTCTCCATCGACTTTACCCGCAGGCCTCTGTGGAATTCCGGGGTGTTTCATCAAGGTACCATCACCGCAGGCATCATTGGTGAAATGGTTGGGCAGCAGGAAAGAGCGGAGTTGATCCGTTTGCAGGCCCTTGGAGTTGGAGGACTGCCGAACGTGCTGGGTGATCCACTTGGAACCGCTCCTGAATCCTTCCTCGGCCTCGTGGGAGCTCCGCGAACTGCCGTACTGACGCCCGTCGATATCACCCAGGGGCTTGGGGCTATTACCAGCAGGCTTGCACAACCTGGATATGCCCGTTTTCATACGTATCACGAGCTGCTTTATCCGAAGACCTACATGGGCTGGCTGAATGTGACGCCCAGAATTGGTGCCGGCATCACGAGCTACAATGGCATTGTGGGCAGCACCACGGGCCTGAAAAATTACGCACGGGGCATCTTCAGCGCTGGGCTGGACGTCTCCTTCAAACTTTCCAAAAACTGGAGCGATGTGCAGGTGCCATCCTTGGGAATCAATGGAATACGTCATGTGTTCCAGCCGTACCTGAACTATTCGTATCTGGATGCCAGTCAGAATGCGGGGGTTCCTGCCATTGACCGACTTTCCACGACCACCCGGCCGCGCTCCATTGACGTTCCGTTGTTTACGGCTGTGGACAGTCTTCGCTCATGGAATGTGGCGCGTGTCGGATTCCGCAATCTTTTCCAAACGAAGCGCGACTACATGTCGAGCAACGGGTACGGCAGTTTCTGGGAGACACCCGATGGTGGCGACAACCAGACCTACACTTGGGCGGGGATGAACACCTATGTGAACATTTTTGGACAGGACCCGGAATACGGTCGCAGCCTTTCCAATGTGTACAATGAGCTTTTCTGGTCTCCGGTGCCCTGGGCTACTGTGAAGTCAGATCTGCAGTTGCCCATCACCAGCGGAGTTGGTGCCTTTACTGAGGCCAACAACAGCGTGACCTGGATGCTGAGCAAAAACACTTCCATCGAGCTGGGGCATCAATATATTTACGACCATCCCTTCTTTCGTAACAGCAGCTTGGTTTACACACGCTTTTACGCCCGGCTGAACGAAAACTACGGCTTCAACACCTACCACATCTACGAAGCGACGAACGGCATTCTCCAATTCCAAAGCTACAGCTTTTCAAAGGATCTGAGCAGTTGGATTGCCTCCTTTGGTTTGATGTCGCGCAACAATGGCAATGGCATCTCTGATTTCGGCCTTCTGCTTTCCTTCACGCTCAAGGACTTCCCCAAATTCAATTTCGACCTGGACATGGATCCCAATCCTGGTGGCCGCGGTGGCAAGCAATAGGGCTTGTCGGCGGTTTGAGATTGGAGCCTGGAAAACGAACCTGGGCGGGCATCAAGGCACTCTTTCAGTGGAGCGTTGGAAGCACGGCGGCAGATTGTCCTACGCAGGTTGAATTGGATGCCTAAAGCCCCATGCTCCGTTGAGAGCAGGTCTGTCTGCCGACTGATGGGGCATGTTTGAACATGTGCGGGAGGGATCGGGACGATCCCACTCCGTCAGAACGCTGACGCGTTCGCTGGGCACCTGCGGAGCGTTCCTCTCGATGGCTTCACACGCGGCTTGCGCTCTTTTCTACTTTGCGTGGTACTGACTGAAGTTTCGGTCAGTGTAATAAAGCAAAATCCATCTTTCCTCCGAGGAGGGAAGATGGATGGAGAGTGGCACAAACTTGTCAGAGACTCACATCCCGCCGCCGCTACGGGCGAGGAAATTGAGAGCCAAGGTGGCAACAGCGAGAATGAAAACTAACCAGGCAAGAGGCATGAGATGAGAGAGTGAGATTGAGGAGATCCGTCAAATTTTCAAGGAATCGGCAACAGTTCTGCTTTGAACTTCTCGTTGGACCAAGTGCCGGTTGCCAAGGAGTGAGTTTCCCAAGCCTGCTTGTTGTCAGCAGGGACCATGATCGGGGATTCGCCAAGGGGATCAGATTTGACAGCATCAGCTCCAAACATCTGAACCACCATCAAAACGGCGGACAGAACAAAGCAGATCACCGAAAGCGGGACCAAGCCTGCTTCTGGATCCTTTTCTTCATAGAATTGCTCCGCATCAGCGGCAGCGCTGCGCTTGACGGGGGCGCTGGGAGGAGCGGAGATGGACGGGCGCTGCATGGCCTGTGTGGGCTGCAGCTTGACGGTTGCTTTTGGGAGAGGGCTGGCTGCCCCGACTCCACCACCCACCATGGGGCCGGTGCCTGCTCCTGGTGCTGAAGGAGGACGTGGACCTGCGGTTGGCTTTTGTAGAGGAACGGTAGGCGCACCAGTTTCGGTGCGCGGAGGTGGCGCGGCTGGATTTTGGGCGAGCGGGCGGGTTGCAGCTGGCAGACCTGCCATGGGCGG
>NZ_JBAQCR010000430.1:0-2802 GCF_049294395.1 Prosthecobacter sp. | reverse complement strand
ACAAGGAAAAGAGCTGCACTGCACCTGCCTGCGGCGTGGACACAAACTCTCCGGCGACTTTGGCTTTGAGTTGGCTGGTGAGCAACTCCGCCCCGGCAGTGTCGCCATCCTTCACAAGCTTGGTGATCATCGGCGTCGCAGCCTTCTCCAGCGACTGATTCAAACGCTCCACGGCCTGGGTGGCCTGCTTGCGGTAGTCCTTGAGGATGGCCTCGGGGCTGTCGGCGAGGGCGGAGGCGGCGGTGAACGAGACCAGCAGGAGGGTGAGGAGCAGTTGTTTCATGAGCACGGGGTTGGTTGCGCGGAAGATACGCTTAGGAACATAACTGCAAGCTGAATTGAGATTTATGATGTTCCACCGAACAGATTTAAAAAATGCAAAAGACCCGCGTGGGTTCTTTAGGATCATCAGGCACTGAGCCGGCACCCAAACCGGCAGTGTGCCCCCCCCGGTCTTGGAGCGGTCTGGCATTTCCCGCCGGTTTGGGGAGGGGTACTTACTTTTTCACGGGCACGAGATAACGCAGCGGGGTTTCCAGACTCGTCAGCTCGGCATAGTCTTCCTTGAACGTCACCGTCCAGTTGTACTTGGGCCAGGTGACGCTGATCACGCCCTTCTTTTGCCACCGCCAGGTGCCTGTTTTGCTTTCGCCTCCGCCTTCCGTCCTGGCCGTGCCATTGGGCTCAAAGAAGACGTTGACCATGGGCGGCCCCGTCAGCGACGAGCGGTAGGTCCATTCCACGGGTATGGCTTTGGGATCCGTCACCTTCCCCGCCTCGATCTCCGCGCGGACCTTGCCGAGCTCCGTCACCGTTTCCAGTTTGGCTCCGCCGGCGGTTTTCAGCAGGCTCTCAATGCGGGTGATGCTGGACTTTTGCACGGGAGCGAGGGCCTTGGCGCGGGCGTCGTCATACAATGCGAAGAGCTGCGCCGCACTGGCCTGCGGTGTGGGCACGTACTCTCCGGCGGTTTTGTCCTTGAGCTGGGACGTCAGCAGTTCAGCCCCCTCGGTGTCTCCGCTGCTCACCAGCTTGGTGATGAGCGGCGTGGCGGCTTTTTCCAGAGACTGATTGATGCGCTCCAGGGCCTGGGCGGCTTGCTTGCGGTAGTCCTTGGCGATGGCCTCCGGACTGTCGGCCAGGGCCACTGAGGAGAAAAAGGAGACCAGCAGGAGGGCGAGGAGCAGGTGTTTCATGAGCACGTGAGATGAGCGGACACGTAGATACCCGTAGGTGGATAACTGCAAGCTGAATTGAGATTTATGATGTTCCGCCGAACAGATTTACAAAATCCATGGAAACCGGGCGGAATCTTTAGGATAAACAGGCAAATGGCTTGGTCTGGCGTTTCACTGGGGATCTCTCAAGCCTTGGCGGCTCCTTTCTGCCGCTGAAGCCCAGGCCCAGATGCCTAGCCCAGATGCCTGGCATCCCCTCAACACCCACACCGCAACAACTCCGCCAACACCGAGCCCTGAGGTTGAGAATGAACGGTGTGCGCCACTTGGGTTCACCGATGCCCGGCATCTTTTATCGAAGTGATCGAGCACGCGAAAACCACACTGCCCCCCCGCGCCTCTTTGCTGCTGCCGCCCCCCTGCCTCCGCTTCATCAGACAGTGCCGTGACGACACCTTCCCCGCCAATGACGGCATGGATGTCTTGACAAAAGGCGGCACGGTCAACGAGGCTCTGAAAGCCGTGAATGAAATCGTTGACCGAGACAACCGAAGCAAGCTCGACGAGGAAGACATGCAGATGCCTTTCACGTCCGTGTTCAAGGACGGCCTCCATGGTCACTGCATCCTTGGAGACCTGCGCAGGCACAATGCCCGGATCAACGACGAGCGAAAAGCCGGCATGAAGAAAGCGGGGGCGCCTGTGCCATGAAGCGCCATCTGTTTCAGTTCGGCGCGCTTCTGATCCTCATCATCGTGATGGGGGCGTTCGGCTGGCTACCACTGCGCTGGAGTGATCCGGCCGCCGATCAAAGCCGTGCTGCGGCGTATTATGCGAAAGGCCTGAGCTGCCAAAAGGGCGGCGGCACAGCCGAGGCGCTGCGCTGGTTCCGCCAGGCTGCCGACCTGGGGCACGCAGGTGCGCAGGCCAAGGTGGGCACGGCCTATGCCACCGGCTCCGGATTGCCCGAGGACCCCAAGGAGGCGCTGCGCTGGTGGCGCAAGGCCGCCGCCCAAGGCGATGCTGAAGGTCAGTATGGGCTCGCGCTGGCACAGCTCTCCGGCTCCCTCATTCCGCAGGACAAGGAGGCCGGAGTGAAATCTCTGCAACAGGCCGCCAGCCAGGACTTTGCCCCGGCCCAGCACCGGCTGGCTGAGTGCTGCCTCCACGGCGATGGCATCACCGAGGACCCCGCCGAGGCCGCGCGCTGGTACCGCCGCGCTGCTGAAAATGGGCATGCCGATGCGCAGGTGACTCTTGGCTTCATCTGCAAACGCGGACGCTGGGGAGTGGCGCAGGACGCTGCACAGGCCGTGCAATGGTTTCAAAAAGCCGCCGCGCAAAAGGATGCGCGGGCGCAGTATCAGCTCGGCAAGTGCTACGCAGACGGCACCGGTGTGCCAAAGGATCTGGTGGAGGCCATGAAATGGTGCCTCCTGGCCTCTTCCACCTTCGGCAACGACGCCGCCGAGTGGATCGAGACTCACGAAAAGGATCTGACTTCCGGGCAGAACGCGGAAGCCCGTGCCCGGGCGGAGGCCTTCCGTTTACCGCAGCAGAAAAAGTGAAATGCTGGAAACCAAGCTGACGCAGCCCGGAATCCCGCTGCACTGGTAAATAATAC
>NZ_JBAQCR010000429.1:0-1626 GCF_049294395.1 Prosthecobacter sp. | reverse complement strand
GGAAAAACAACACAATCCCTTTATCGCGAACCGGCGGTGATTTTCACCACGGATGACACGGATGGCCACGGATAATACAGATACCCTCGGTTTGTCATTCTGAGCGTAGCGAAGAATCCAGTATGATGTCCGCTCCCGCACGTGCCACTGGATCCTTCACTTCGTTCAGAATGACAGGTAACGGGTATTTATCCGTGTCGATCCGTGTAATCCGTCACTACTGTCCGGCAGCATGAACCTTCACGAGAACAGATTAGGGACGTCGTTATCATGAATGATAGTCGCGCAGTCCATGGATTGTCGGGCAAAGAGTTCCGGCAGAGGTATTTTCTCGAATGGAGTGACGCTGATGACTTGAAGAATTTCGTGCAGACTCGGTTGCAGCTTCCAAGTCTTCTTCAAAATGGCGACGAGGAGATAGGTGCTGACCGCAGTCCAGATTTGAATGCGCACCGCGTTGGCGGAATTGCCGATGAAATGATGGATGCAAAGGTGCTGTTTGATCCAGCGGAAGAAGAGTTCGATTTGCCAGCGGGCGCGATACAGCTCCGTGATCTGAAAGGCCGGGGCGGAAAACAGATTGGTAAGGAAGACCAGGGAGCGCGCGTGCGTCGGATCGCGGTAACTGATCCGACGCAGCGGCGCGAGATAGCGACGCTGCGAAGAGTAGCCGCGCAGTTGAATGGTTTGATCGCAGTGCAGTCCCATCGTGCTGTCGACGGCGCGACGTTCCGCGACGGAATAATCCAGGGCGCGTTTGCCCCGGATGACAAAGAATGCGCCCGCCGTGGTGAAGCGCATCAAGCGCTTGAAATCGGTGTAGCCACGATCGAGGACATAGATCGCCCCGGCTTCGATGGGGAGCGTATCCAGCAACAGCATCTCGTTCACCGTGGCCTTCGTCAGAGCGAGAAAGGTGGGGATCGAGCCCCGCAGGTCCAGCAGGGTGTGCAACTTGATCGCCGACTCGTGCAGCCGAAAATGGGCCCACGGAAACAAGGTCAGACTCAAATCGATGACCGTGGCATCGAACGCGTAGATCGTTTGCTCGAGTTCCACCGCGAACGGCTCGTTCACGTAGAGTTGCCGCGCCCGACGAATCAAGGCCTGCGCCCAGTCGGCATAAATCCGCCAGTCGCGTTGCTCGTTGGCATCCGCCAGCGTGCTGCGCAGCACCCGGCTGCGAAAACCCATTTGATAAAGCAGCTCGGTTCGCGAGCCCAAGGCCGACTCCAGATCCCGCAAGCTCTCCCGATGGGTCAGCTGCGCAAACGCCATGGCGAGCCATTGGTCGTGACAGGAAAAACCTCTTTGCTGTGCGTCGCCACCGTAGCGCTCGACGCACCGCCGAAAAACCTCCCGATGTCCCAGCGACATGACTTGTGCAAACACAGTGGAGTTGGCCATGGTCGCAGCTTATCACCTTGGACGACGGCCCAAACAGCCCTGCGCACTCAAAATGCGTCACACCCCTAAATTGACCGATTAAACTCATGTCATGCATGTTACGAAATCCTTCGGTGTCCCTTACCGGACAGTAGTGGCAATCCGTGGTCAAAACCGGATCACCCCGCCGACAGCGGCAGCGTCACGCGCATCGTCGTGCCGCGGGGGCTGGAGTTGAGC
>NZ_JBAQCR010000428.1:0-6434 GCF_049294395.1 Prosthecobacter sp. | reverse complement strand
GTTGCAGAGCCATCAGGCCCTTCAGCTTCTCCGCCTCCTCGGGCGGCAGCAGCGGCAGGCAGCTCTCCAGCGTCACCACCGGCTTGCGCACCATCTCCTCCGCGTTGGAGAATTCCAGCGCCTTCAGCGCCTGCACCACGCCCACGCGTGCCCCCGCCTTGTCCGTCTCCGGCATGCCCGAGTAGCCCTGCAGCTGCTGCATCATCACCTGCGCGCCCTGCAGCTTGTTCTGGTTTTGCTCCTGCGTCAGCAGCATCTCCACATCAATGTCCAGGTCACGCACATGCTCCGGGGTGATGGTCACCAGCTCCTTGTTGTGCCCCTCGCCCCACACAAAAGCCTCCGCGCGGTCAAAGTTCGCGTAGTGCAGCTTCACCGCATAGCTGAAGCCCCGGCCCTTCGATCTCCGCAGCCTCCGGATCGGCTTCTTCAGCAGCACTGCTGCACGACTGATCAAAGACTTGATCCCCGTCGCCGTGTTCGATTCCGGCACGCTCGAAAGATCCCCCTGGCTCGCACTCGTGATCCCACTCCGCAACTGCGCCAGCTGCATCCCCGTTTGGAAAAGCTCCAGGCTCCGATTATCCGCATCCGGCAAAATCGCAAACTCGATGCAATCCCCCAGCCGCTTCCCCGCCTTTGGCTTGAGCGTCTTCCCCGGGCCTAGCACCATCTCGCCCCCGTCCTCATCCGTTTGCAGGTTCTCCTCATGCACCGCCGTCAGCGGATTCGCATGCATCTCATTGCGGAAGTTCACCTGGTTCCACAGATTGTCCGTCGCCGTCTGCAGATATGCATACTTCGCGAAAAACCCCCGACCATAAAGCCGGTGCGGCACAGGCTCCCACACATCACACTTGATCGGCAGCTCAGCCTTCGGCGAAATGTTCGCCAGGTAATCCGCCCAGATGATCCAGTCCTCATGGTAAGGCGGGAAGACCATGCACATCCGCGCCTCCTTGCCCGTCCCCGTCACATCCGCACGGATGTACGCCTCGATCAGCCTCACGCGAGTGTTCAGCAGCTGCTCCGCCTCCACCTCCCCCAGCGGCTCATCCGCAGGCGCGCACGTCACCGTTGCATCCGCCGTCCGCTCACGCTGCGCCTCCTCATCACTGCAGATCCGCGTCTCCGCGCAGCGCGCCAGGCGCACCGCATCCTCCTTCGAAAGGTGAAAGCGCCGCATCGCCTCAAACGTGCTCATCTCCACGCTCACATACACATTCGTATGTCGCAGATCCAGCTCCGGCGCATCCTCACGAAAGCTGATGTCATTGAAGTGGATCGGCACCGCCTCCACCCCCTGGCGGATGATCGTCTGGCGCGTCTCATACACCTCCTTCCACTCCAGCTTCCCCTTCAGTCGGCGGCCCATCTTCTTCACCTGCGCATCACTCGTCACATACTCGCCCAGCGCATCCACCACCGGCTGCCCGTCCGCATGCAGGCACGGCGTCGCCGCCTCATGCTCATCCACATCCGTCGCATACAGCGTCTTGATAAAGCACTCCCCCAGCGTCACCGCCTGGTCGATCCCCAGACACTGCGCATCCACAAACCGTCCATCGCGAAACGTCCACTGCAGATGGTGCTGGATGTCATCCGCCAGCTTCGTATCAGCCTGGCCCACCGGATTCGCTGCGAACCACGGCTCCCCGCCATAGATGTCCTGCTCCGCCTGCGCCGCCGCAAACTCCGCCAGCGAAGCCACGATGTTCACCGAATCATTCGCCATCTCGAAAATGCTCAGCGCATCCTCCACCTCCGCCTTCTCACGGCGTGCTCGTGCACGATGGTCAAAAATATCCTGCGCCTCCTGGCTCCACTTCAGGCGGTTCGCCCGCCATTGCACCAGCCCCGCATCATAGCCCGCCTTCTGCGTCCGCGCCCACTGCACCAGCCGCACCGCGCGCGTGCCACCATCCGCCGCCAGCGCATCTTCGAGAGGAGTCTTCTTCCGCTTGCGCACCAGCGCCGCCTTCGCGCGCAGCGCCGCCAGGATGTCAGCAGCAGAACCCCGAGCAGGCGGGGACCCAGGAGCCGCAGAAGAGCCCGCGGCAGAGGGAGGAGAGGGGAGCAAAGGCATGCGAAGAAAAAGGAAAAATCGAGGTCCAAAAAATCATTTTGAATTCCCCCTCCGAGTTCTCCACTCCGTCAGGCTGTCTGTTAACAAGTCTTGGGCCCAGATTTCAAACCGCAAGCGAAAATGTTTTTTCACGCGAAAAAAGTTACGGCAGCGCATTTCTCTCCTTCGAGATTCGACGAATGACGAAAGAACATTCAGGCAGCAAATGCCAAGTGTATGCTTAAGCCGCCAAGCCTGGTATGCTGATCCACCCATGCTGCTGCAGCGATTTCGCAGCCACTTCGATCTGGCGTGGGGAAAACTGCCGCTTCCTCTCATTCCATGCGTGGGTCAGCTTCACCAGTTCGGCAAGCGAACTGGGAGACTCATGCTTCGCCACCCAGTGAACTGTCGCCAGCAGTTCCAGTCCAAATGGCGATTCATATCCTTCAACAAGCTGCGCCACCTTTGTGAAATGTTTGCGCGTGGACTCTTTGCCAGCCAGAAACTGCTGCGCCTCTTCATACGCCTGAGGCACCAGCTTGAGCTGCTTGTCGGGCGCATCGCCACCATCGGCGTAGCCTGAAACAAGATGCCCTTCGATAGCTTTCAGCACATGGCCAAGGTTTTCCGCGAATGGCCCATACGGAGCTTTCTGGTACTTGAGCCTCAGCGGCTCGCCTGCCTCCTGCATGAAATACATCAGCTTGTGCACTTCCAGCAGCGTTACAAAGGGGTCGAGCAAACCACCGAGGTAATGGTGCATTAGCTCCACCAGCGCGGCACGGCCCGCTGTCATTTTCGGCACTTCCTGGTTACGCACCATTTTGTCAGCCGCCGGAGCTCCAGCAGGTTCATAGATCGACACCTTCACATCATCCAGTGCGCCGAGCGCGGCCACGATGCGTGGTCGTACCTGAGACCAGTCCAGCCCGCCCAAGCCACTCCCTAGCGGAGGCAGCGCGATGGAGTGGATCTTCTTTTCCCGCAGCACTTCCACCAGAGCCTCCAGCCCAGCATCAATGTCCTCCATTCGGCTCTTGCCGCGCCAGTGGCGCTTGGTGGGGAAATTGACGATGTAGCGCGGCCCGGTCAGCTCTCCGGTTTCAAAGACAAACATCCTCCCCGGCTGCACCTCTTCACGTTGGCAGGCCTTCTCGTAGGCCTTGTAGTTCTCAGGGTAGGCGCTGCGAAATTGCAGCGCGATGCCACGTCCCATCACGCCCACACAGTTCACTGTGTTGACGATCGCCTCGGAGTCGTCGCGCAAAATATCGCCCTGAGTTGAGATGATCATGAATTCGGTTCCTGTTTCAGTAATACCATTCGCGCAGGATTTCCAGCCTTGGTTGATGCGATTGTCCCACCAGCAGACCGGCCACCTGCTGGTACATGGCCTGCGACTGCACGCCGATCCGCTCCACCAGCCCCCAGGGAAAGCTCTCTTCCAGCAAAAATTCAGCCTGCTTGCCTTCCTTGATGGCTCGGTCAACACCGCTGCCGCTCCATTCCCTGGCCTCCACGGCCTTCCAGTTGATCTCTCCCAGTTGTGCGGTATCAGCCCGATCCTCAAAATAGTTCGACCCCGCATTGGACAGCGTGAAAGCCCAGCGCCGCTTTTGCTCCTCCGCCCACGCGATGCTCGCCTGCAGATCGCACTCCAGATGAATGATCGGCCCTTGGCCTCCCCGATACGTCAGTTCAGCGTGATTACCTTGGTAGATCAGATAAAGCATGATCGAGCGCGGGCAGAAATAAAACGGCACACATTCCCCCACCTTCAGCGTCGGATGGCTCGTGAGCGCCGTGGTCATACGCCGCGCCTTGATGCTGCTCATCCCGATGGTCGTTCCTGGCGAAGCCCGCAGCTGCACCTTCGCATCAGACCAAAGCCCACCATCCGCCAGCACCGAAGCCAGCCGGTCCACGTGCACAATGTGGTAGATTTTGGGTTGCAGGGGAACGGCCATGCGTGTGCGAGTGTGTTCTAGCTCGCCCACCTCGTCCAGCGTTTCGGCGTCCGATTCAGCGACGACATACACATTCCTCACGCAAATTCTTGCCTTCAGATTCATCCCCGACTTAGTACCCACATAAAATATAGGGCGATCAGTGCCGCCACCCAAGTCGTCATCCTCTCGCGAGCACCGTGTGACGGAGCATGCCGCATTCTCGAAACCACCGCAACTCTTCTCTCCTCCCTTGTAGAGGAACTCAATTCCAGCATATGAGCATTTCCCAGGAAAAATACAAAGCTGCCTACGCTGTCGGCCTGAGCTATCACGACGGGAAGATCAAGAGCTCCGAAATCCGGACGGCACTCATCGGAACCGGGCTGTCTCCAAGCTATGCTTACATGCTGGCCACAAACGTCTCTTATCTGCTCAAGGGCCAATGCTACAAACGCGCTATCGACCCGGTGACAGATGACTACCTGACATGGATTCGGCGAGACCGTGGGAACGCTGGGCTCGCCATGGCGCTTCGCGCTCTGGAATCGCACATCGCCTATCGCCGGGCGCTGCCAAAGCCGGCAGCGAGTCGCGGCTTGGAGCGCATCTTGCGAAGGCATCAGGCCCTTCTAGAAAAGACCGGCGAAAGCATGATCGTGCTGGAATGGCAGGATGCTGAGTCGAAGGGCTGGATGGACTGGCTTCCGCTTGCCTGGTTTGCCGAAGAAGGAGAAGCCAAAGCGCTAAGTCATTCGGTGGGGGAAAAAGGCAAACGCCTTGGATTCGCCTGCTGCGATGTCACAGTCAGAGAGTTGAGCGCCACGCTGGACTACCGCCCGTATGCGGAAGCTAATCGACGGGAAGGTGTGCTGCTCGGCATGGCGCGGCTGACTTTCAGGGACGAGGATAGGACATCTATCGCCAGTGTAGAATGGCAGGCGGCAGCCAGTACCGACTTTGAGTCGTGCCGCTTCGCCACGCCGCCGCCCTTTGTGCCACCCGCTGGAACACATTACCAACCCTCAGCCGACATTGCAGGCAAGTCGGCGCGGATGGTTCGTGACCGCCCTGGACAAACGGCATTCCGCCGCACTCTCAAGCTCGTGTATGGTGAGCGCTGCTGCATCTCCGGCTGCGCTGTGCCTGAAGCACTCGAAGGGGCTCACATTGATCGTTATCAAAGCGAAGACTCCAACCACATTCAGAACGGGCTGCTGCTGCGCCGGGATCTCCACACTCTTTTTGACCGGTATCTGATCGCCATTGATCCTGAGACGATGAGCGTTCACGTCGCCAGGCGTGCCCGTGGTCCAGACTACGACCCATTGCATGGAGTGATCCTGAAAGTGCCAGACGAACCTACCCATCGTCCTGACCAAGCAGCGCTCCACCGTCACTGGCAGAATAAACTTGATTGATACAACCGTGCTCCCGTACTGCGGTCGCGAACCTCCCCTCTATGGCTTTCACCGACACCGAAATCACCGAGCACATGCAGGTGCTTGAAGAATCCTTCTGGTCCCGAAGGCGGCCACCGCTGCACCTTCGCGACAAGGTGCGCGAGGGGCAGCGGTTCACAGACCAGAGTATCGAGCTTTTCTTCGTGCGCCCCGCGTTCATGCGTCCCGGCGAGCAGTCCGAGGAGTCCATCGCCAAGATCCAGCACCTGCCCCGTCTGCGTGTCTGGCGCCTCTTCTGGAAACGGGCTGACGGCCGTTGGCACCGCTACAAGCCCTGTCCGGAGGTCGCATCGCTGGCCGCTGTCCTCCGCGTGATCGACCAAGACGCAAACGCCTGCTTCTTTGGCTGAACAGCGGCCTCACCCGGCCTCCATCCCATGCCTGCCCGCTTGGCCTGAAATAGCGCGCCTCGTTATTTCAAAAATCCGCCAATTGATGAAATAAAGAAGTCCGTTATTTCAGAATACGAGCTTTTTTTGACATAACGACATCTCCCCCTTTCTCTACGCCCTCATCAACGATCTCGCGGCCGCAGGCGTGCTCAGAGAGATGACCGGCCAGCGCCGCAATCGCCTCTTCGTTTTCCAGGAATACCTGGCCCTCTTCAAGTCGTGACCCTCACCCCCGCCGGTGCATCTCCAGCACCCTCATCCTCACATCATCCGCAATATCATCCGGCGTCGCGTAGGGCAGGGGGGCGAAGGCGGCGGGGCGTTGTTCCAGCGTGATGTCGTAGAGCTTCGCGATCTGATCCAGCGCCTTCAGGCGCACCGACAGCATGGGCGGGGACGAAGCCCCCGGCGGATCGGCGTCCTCATCGGCGTCCGCCATCGACATCACATCCGGAAACGTCGCCTCCACCGTCTGCCACAGCGCCGCGCCGATGTGCTCGCGGATCGACGTGAAATCCAGCTCCGACTGCGGAGCCAGCGCCGCGCGTGCCGCACGGCTTTGCAG
>NZ_JBAQCR010000427.1:0-3179 GCF_049294395.1 Prosthecobacter sp. | reverse complement strand
CCCCTTGTCGTTCCGGCGCTGGTGCAGCATTTCAAAGACGGAGACGCGATGCTCGGTTTAAGCATCCTGCGCGCGTTTGAGACCATGGGGCCCGCCGCCGCGCCTCTGGCCATCCCCGCTGCACTTCCGCTGCTCCAGAGCACCGATGGCCAGGCCAAAAGTTGGGCTTTTGAAACCCTCGCACTCTGGGGAAACTTCAAGTGCGATCCCGCCTGGCAGTGCGCGGCCCTGGCAGGAGCAGCCGCTGCCACGAAGGCTGATGACCTCACTTACCTCCGCTACTCCCTCTACCTCTGGTCCGGGCATGATGACGCGCTGCTCCTCAGCGTGCGCTGGCTGGGCAGGCCCTCTGCCGCTCCCATGCCTGTGAATGGCGCAGCCCTCACCGCCGCGGAGCAGCAGGCCGTGCTGGGCATGCTGCTCAAGCTCTGGCCCTACAGCGTTTCATTTCCAGCACTTCGCCAGGAGATGGCCGGGCGCATCAGCGATGTCGCGCAGAGCCTCACCGCCGCACCGGAGGAGAAGGTGGCGGAACTGCTGACGAAGATGGTTGAGCTGCTGAAGACGGATGCCGTCAAAGAAACCCAGCCCGCCTCCACCAAGGCGCGTGCTGCCGTGCAGAGCGTGCTGGTGCGTGGGAAGGGGAAGAGGTGAGGGGGAGAGTGTGCCCATGCACCGGGCTTTATGAGCCTTTATGGAGCATCTTTCCATCATGCCTTGTTCGAGAAGGCGTTTTTACCTGAGCTTTTGATTCGGTCCCGGTTGATACTCGTCTCTCACAGGAGTTTGATGCATGAGTATTTCGTGCGTCACTCCGTTGCCCAGCGTCTTGAGCACATGGGTGAAATCGTACCCTCCGTAGATGCTGCTTTCCGGCATTCGATACGTATTGGTTTGATGTTTTGTGCCTTCTCTGGGGGGGATGCGTTTATCTGGCGGACGCATCTCATTCCAAAACATCCTGGCGATTTCTGCGGGATTTTGGATCAGCCTGTTATACTCATCTTTATCCGCCTTGTTATTCGAATTTTTGAGGGTCTCAAGCTGCCTTTTGACTTTGGCCGCACTGACTTCGGCTTTGACGATGTTGGCAACGCGCATCGCTTCATTTTCTCTTTCCTCGTTGGCGTCTCCCTTCGCATCCGTCACACCACGTGCGAGGGTTTCAAGCTCTGCTTTTCCTTGCGCGTTGACCGCTTTCATGTCAGCACCCGTCAGCGGTTTGCCAGACCTCATCGCCATGGTGCGGTGCCAGCCCTGGAGGACATGAGAGATTTCATGTGCCAGCGTCCCCGGCTTGAGTGTCTTCGGATTCACATAGATGTGGATGGTGCCGTCGAGACCAATCCGGGGAGTTGCTTGTTCATCATTGGTAAGATGAACAACGACATTCTTCTTCGACAGTTCCCGCGCTCGGTTGAGAGCGGCTATGGCGACAGGAGAGTTCTCGATTTCTTCATTGATAACTGAGCGAGCATGGTCTCCGAATTTGACTCCCGTTTGAAGAAGCTTGCCTGTATCTTGATCCGTTAAGTCGAACTGAGTGTTCTCATCCGCCTCGTCCACTTGGAATTGAGGTGTTTGAGCTTGTTTTACCGCTGGGCCTCCAGTTGGAGGCTGAGGTGCTGCAAGCGCATTCTGCGCAGGATTTGCCGCTGGACGCTGAGCTTGAGCCAGGGCTTGCGGCTGCGCTGCGGGCGCACCGCCCTGAGTCGGGGGATTGGCCCCACGCGCCTGCTGTTGCGCGGCAGGCACTTGATGGGATCCCTGAAGGCGTTGTTGTGAAAAGGATACGCTGGGATCCTTGATCTGCTGCTGCATCAAAAACGCTGCTGGAACGCTGCGTTTTTCAAAGATGCGGCCTCGGGTCAGGGCGGGGCGGCTGTCTTGAGCGGGGGCTTCTCGGGTGGGAGAGTCCGGGGAGGGAGCGTGGAAGGCATCGCGGAGGTCTTGCGGGGAGGGGGAGAAGCCGCTGCTGCGCGTCATGGACGCGCTGCGGTCTGCGGGAGGCGTTTCGTCGAAGCCGGATTTGCGGGTGGTGTTTTCCCAAGGTTTGGGGGCGGGGGCGTGTGCGTCCTCAGGGTGATCCTGCGGGGGCAGGTCTTGGGCGGTGATGCGGGGCATGTACCAGGGCCTGTCGTCTGCGTGGTCTTGCGGGGCGGTGTCGCCCTCGGGGTTGGCTTCTGAAGGAGGGGGATCATCCTGATCCTCCAGTCTGGTGGGCGCGGGGCTGGAGGGTGTGGCGGAGCGTGGAGGGATCGGGGCGATCCCTTCACGTGGGCTGTCTTCCCGGAGCGGGGCGGTGGAAGGTGCAGGATTGTCACGCACCGGCAGGTGGCTGAAGGCGCGGACGCCGCCGGCGCGGGGCATGGGCTGCATGACGTCGTCTTCCTCCTCGTCTTCGAGGTGGTCAGGGCGGCGGACGCGGGTTTCAGGAAGGTGAGAGGTGGAGAAGATGAAGGCCATGCTGGAAAGCATGGGCCTGGATTTGGGGATGCAAGTGAAAAGATACCATTCAATGGTATGCAAAGGACTGGGCTGGCGCGGGTGGTCTGGCGGGAGGGAGTGTTATTTTGAGAGCCCGGGCTGCGCTGCGACTGCTTTTTTCGGGAGCGCCATGTCCGGCTCTTTTTTGAGGTGGTCGAAAAGATCCGGCGCTTTCAGGAGTTTCAGGCTGCCGAGCGCGGTCTTGAGTTCAGGCACAGCCTTCGCCAGCTCCTCCTGTGTGCGGGCTTTGACCACCGTCTTTTCATCGATCAGCCACCAGATCGTTTCACTGACCTTGTACCATTTCTCGCGCTCCTCAAACGTCATGCCTGGCTTTGGCGGAGGCTCGCAGCCTGTCAGCAGCAGCTTCATGCCGGTCTTGAGCCTGACACGGCAGCCTGCATCGATCTCCTGGACGAGCTCCGCTCTCACCTCATCGCCGATGGCAGTGGCCACCTCCGGCTCATCTCCGGGCACCGCCCTGACGAGATTCAGGCGGTAGCTCCGCTTTCCGTCAAAGGTGGGAAAGCGGTACTGAAACAGGGCCTCGTCATCAAACACATACTGAGGTGGACCCCGTTCTTCGGCCAGGATTGCGTGAAGTTAAGCTATGATGCTCACGGCTGGGAGTGGTGATGGTTCGTGTCTCTGGGATCGCTTAGCAAGGGCTTTGCTCCGCATTTTGAGCTGTG
>NZ_JBAQCR010000426.1:0-2036 GCF_049294395.1 Prosthecobacter sp. | reverse complement strand
GTCTACGCCCGCCTGCACAAGACGCAGGTGGAAATGAGCACGCGGGTGGCGATCCGGTAGGCGGTGCCACTGCGCATGCGCCGCTCCCGCCGCCGGGAGGCTGGCTCTTGGTCTCCTCCCCCTTGGGGGAGGGCTGGAGTTTGGCCTTTTCCGCGACAAAGCGATCAGATTTTGCTTGCTTTTTCGTTTGGGTTGTGGTCTAGTTATAAGACTAGACCACAAGGAGTCCGCGCTTATGGGATACCCAACCAAGGTCCAACTGATTCAGCGAAAGGAGTCGCGACAGTGGTATGTCAATCTCCCCGCTCCCGTCGCAGATGCCATGGACTTCCAAAAAGGCGAAGTCGTCGAGTGGAGCATTCAAGACCGGCACATCCTGATCCTCAGGCGACGCGCCGTGCCTGCCGCCCCAGCCACGCCCAGGAAGCGCCGCGCCCCCTGAGCCGATGGCTGGGGCGATTGCTGAGGCAATGCCGAGGTGCCTCGTTGCAGCAGCGGGTAAGCCTCCGCCTGCAGCGCCATCTCTACTGGCAGGCTCTGTGTCTTTCCCGCCACACCATCACCGGACTGCTCTACACCGGGGCGGAGCAGTTTGCTGACTGGACGGCGGACTATCGGCTCTACTCGCGTGACCGGGTGGATGTACAGCAACTCTTCGGCGTGTGTCGCAGCGAGGTCGAGTCGATGCTGCCGATGGGCGCTCCCCTGGTGGTGGGGATGGACGATTCGATCCTGAGGAAGAGCGGCAAGAAGACACCGGGAGTCGCCTGGCGTGTGGACCCCACCGGCCCACCATTCCAGATCAACTTTGTGCTGGGACAGCGTGTGCTGCAACTGTCGGCGGCCGTGCCCTTTGGCGAAGGCGGTACTGCCCGGAGCATTCCCATCGACTTCGTGGATGCTCCCACGGCCAAACGGCCCAGGAAGAACGCGACGCAGCAGCAGAAGCAGGAGTATCGGGAACTTCAGCGGCAGAAGAACATCAATGCGGTGGCGGTCGAGAGGTTGACGCTATTGGCCGTCCAGACGGCGCGGGATCTCTGGGCGACGGTGGATGGGCGATTCACCAATCGCACCGTGATGAAGCAGCTGCCGGAAAAGGCCACGCTGATTGGGCGTATCCGAAGCGATGCCAAGCTGTATGGTGTGCCGGAGGGGGAACAGAGCAGGCCTGTGGGAGGCCGGCCGCGGCGCTATGGTCAGCGTCTGCCCACGCCAGAGGAGATCCGCCAGGATGATGCCATCCCGTGGCAGACGGTGAGATGCTATGCAGCCGGGAAGATCCATGAGTTCCGCATCAAGACGATGGACGCCGTCAAATGGCGTCCGGCCGGAGCGGGGAAGGTTTTACGTATGATCGTTATTGCCCCGCTGGGATATCGCCTGAGCCAGGGCGGCAAGATGCTCTACCGTCAGCCGGCCTATCTGATCTGCACCAACCCTGGCCTGCCGCTGGAGGAGGTACTGCAGGCGTACCTGTGGCGATGGGGAATCGAGGTCAACTTCCGGGACGAGAAAAGCGTGATGGGAGTGGGCCAGGCGCAGGTTCGCAACGAGAAGTCGGTGCAAACAGTTCCTGCGGTCGCGGTGGCGGCCTACTCGCTGCTGCTTTTGGCCGGCATTCATGCCTATGGAGCCGAGGGAATCCCCCAGTCGCTGCCCGATCCCAAATGGCTGCGGGGCCGCAAGCCCCGGCTCTGTCCCACGCAACGGCTGATCAGCCAGTTGCGCTGGGAGACCTGGGGCGATCAGATCCGAGACAGGGGTTTCTGCGGCTTCCCGACACACCCCGCTCGATCAGGCACGCACCAGAAGCCACAGAAACCTCCCTCTCCCCTCGCCAGTGCCGCGCTATATGCCAGAAACGTATAGGCGAAAGGCCAAACTCCAGCCCTCCCCCGGAGTACCGGGGGAGGAACTATTGCACGAGGCTTGCCTGCCACCCAAATCTGGATGCACCCGAGGCTCTCGGGCGGGGGGCTTGGTCAATTGCTAATGCTTCTGGGCATCAGTTGGCTCTTTACGCATGGGCACGC
>NZ_JBAQCR010000425.1:0-2765 GCF_049294395.1 Prosthecobacter sp. | reverse complement strand
GTCCCATCGGGACTGCGCATCATAGCGAAGGGTTGCCGAGCCTCAGCGAGGCTACCCTGGTACAGGGTACAACTTATTGGGAAAGCAAACCCAGCGCCTTCGCCACACACCACGTCCACCAGCAGCGTCTGCAAAGCGCTCCGCCGCACCCACTACGTACCGCCAGCTCCCAAATCCCGCTGACTTGCCAAAGTAGAATTACTTCCCTTTGGACCTGAGCAGCATCAAAACACCGCCAATGACCAGCACGCCGCCAAGGACTGGCGGCAGGTAAACGAAGTGCTCTTTTTCTGTAGTCACCTGGATGGGGCCCAGGTCAATGGCCTTCTCCCTCGTGGTGTAAGTGAAGCCCTCGTAGGCAAGCATGGTGCCGCCGATGACGATGAGCAGGATGGCAATGATGGATGGTTTCATGGTAAGATTGATTGGCGGGTTAAAAAAGCGAGTTCGTAGAATTGGCCTCAGGCCGGCTTCACGGATCAGCGGTGGATGACGGAGCTCGTGGTTCAGTGGCGCAGAAGTCATCCATCTGGCGCTGCGCCTCACAGGCATGAAACTCTTCCATCATCGGCCTCTCCACCCCATGAACCAAGCGTTGCTTGAAAGCCTTGCCGGCTTCATCGGCAACGCCTGCTTCACGAGCGTGGTCATCAGCTAGCGCGAGGCGCGCTCGATGTGGCTGCCCACATGTTCGACGTCCTGGCCAAAGCCACGAACGGTGCGGCAGCTGGTGCCAATGAGCGTCCAGGCGGCAGACGCGAGGACGAGAAGAGCGAGTCGTGTGGTGGATGTTTTCATAGTGTTGTTGTGCTGTAAGTTGCGGATATGGGAAAGGGGCTGCATTCAAAAAAGAGCAGGCTCATTCACTAAGCCCGCTCCGGGCATGAGCCAGGTTACTTCTGCTGTGCATCCACTTTGGCCTTGGCGGCCGCTGCGTCGGCATCGGCTTTTTTCTTGTCAGCATCCAGCTGAGCCTGATCAGCGGCCTGCTTGGCTTCGATGTTGGCCTTGTCGATCTTGGCATTGATTTCCACCTGCGCCTTGGCCTCTTTGGCGTTGGCATCCACGGCATCCTTCTGATGCTCGATCGCGGTTTTAGCGGCATCGTTTTGCGCGTCGATCGCTTGTTTCTGCTTGTTGCAACCAACGGTCAGGACGGTCGCAAAGGTGAACATGATATATAGAATGTGTTTCATAGTTATCAGGGTTGGTGGTTAAAGAATCGTCTGTCAGAGTCCGGATGGATGGGTCTGCTTGATGAAGTGAAGCCGTCATGACAAACCTTGCACCTCAAATGCCCGTCCACATGGTGAAACATCCACGATAAAAAGATATGAAACAGCCAACGAAGTGCCTGCTCACCATCGCACATCTGTCTCTGTTCCTGCTTCCCTGCGGACTGTTGAGCTGCGCGCAGTCATGCCCCTGCCCCGTGCAGCCGCCGAAAAAACATTCCTCATGGCTGGCCATCTTCTCCCGGCGCTGTCCTTGTCCCCAGCCCCAGCCGGTACAACGCATTGTCGTCAGTGTGGAGCAGCAGATGATGGTGACGTTTGAAAACAATACCCCGAAGAAACGCTATCCAGTCAGCACTTCCAAGTTTGGCCTGGGCGACAAGCTTCGCTCCAATCAGACACCCCTGGGCCGGCTGGAAGTCCTCGACATCATCGGCGAAGGCCTGCCCAAGGGCACCCTCCTGCGTGGATGCGAGCCCACCGGACAGATCCTGCGCGCCAACACACCCGGAGGTGATGCCATCGTCACACGCATCCTGCGGCTGCGTGGCAAAGAACCGCAGAACGCTCGCGCCTTCAAACGCTGCATCTACATCCATGGCACCACCGCTGAAAAATGCCTGAAAAGCGCCGCGTCATGGGGATGTGTTCGCATGGGCTCACGGGACATCATCCGCTTGTGTCACTGGGTAAACCCAGGAACCCGCGTGGACATCGTTCCCGGCAAATTGCCCGCTCCGGAGATGCTGCCTCAATAAGAAAGCAGGCCTCGCCTTTTGCATGCACGGAGCATCATCCTGCATTCTCATGCAGCCGCATTGTCACTGCGCGGCGATGTGACAGTGCAACTCACACCATTACACCCCACTTGATTTATGTCCTTTCTCTGGATGCTTCTTATCGGACTCTTCGCCGGCGCCATCGCCAAATTTCTCACCCCCGGCAGAGATCCCAGCGGTTGTCTGGTGACCATGCTGCTGGGCGTGGTGGGCTCCATGCTGGCCGGATACCTTGGCCGCGCTGCGGGCTGGTATGCTGAGGGCGAACCCGTCGGCTTCATCGCCTCGGTCGGCGGTGCAATCATCATCTTGCTGGTGTTCCGCATGATCAAAGGACGCTCTTAATCCGGGTTGCCCGCGCTCAGGACCAGTTCTCACCCCTTGCGCGCAGCCTCTTATATTACGGCTCGCATAATTGGCAGACATTAGATCTTCAAGATAGTTCGGTTCTGCCCACAGGCACCCATCTTTGCTCTCTTGGCAGGGAGCAGAGAAATTAGCCGGTGGTGCAGCGAGGCTTGCCGAGCGAGAACCACCGGATCACACGAACGATGCATTCTTACTCAAGAGCGCATGCCGGAGGTATGCGAGAACCGTGCGCAGACTGCTCGTCGATGCTAGGCAGCGCGCAAGGTTCGCGGCACGGTGGTGCTGGTGGATGGCACACACATTCTGGCGCACCAGAGCGCGGCCAATCCACGCGGCGGCGCGGCAGCCCAGGCGATGGGCAAGACCCGTGGCGGGCGCAACA
>NZ_JBAQCR010000424.1:0-24952 GCF_049294395.1 Prosthecobacter sp. | reverse complement strand
CTGACACCATCAAGCCCGTCAGCACCGGCCCCAGTTCACGGCAGAGCGCCACCGAGACAATGGCACCCACGGTCGATTCAATGCCGAATTCCTTGAACTTCGCATAGGACTGAAAGGCAAACACCGCACCAGTGAAGGCCCCCGTCACCACAACGACCAGCTGCGATCCGTAACCAATCGCCATCACCTGGTGCGCCACCAGTTTCAGCCTCCACCTGCCGCTCTTCAATCCGATCATCAGCTCGCCCATCAATGCGGCGATCTGCCCCAGCCACGACAGCACACCAAGAAAACTCCTGCCCACGAAGGCCAGCCAATCCATGCGTTGCAGTGATTCCATGCCGCCATGCATGCCCAATTCTCAGGCCCCGTGAAGGCATGGCCTTGTGCCTTTTTCGTCACTCGTGTTCAGTCCACCCGCGCCGCCTTCAGCCGCTCATCCTCCAGATCAAGCCGATACAAGATCTGGTTGTAGTCATACCGCGGCGTGGCGATGGGATTGCCTGAAAATGTTTCCGCATAGGTTCCTTGGAAATAGATCAGGCGTCCGTCCTGCTGGTCAAAAAACGCATGATGGCTTGGATTGTAGAAGCTGTACTTCGGATGCGTGGCGATCTTCACCGCCTTGCGCCAGGGGCCTTCTATCTGCTTCGCCTCCGCGTACCACACCTCTCCAAGGTAAGATTCCGCGCTGCCTTCCTGCACCGCGATCATGACCCAGCGTTCGCGGTGTTTGTTCCAATGCACGCTGCCTGCATGCAGATGCACCGGCTTGCCTGTCTGCGCATCCACCACCTGCATGCGCGCCTTTTCTTCGGGCATCTTCTTCGCGGCAATGAGGATTGCCTCGTCTTTCTGCGTCGTCGGTTTCTGCGCCTGCTGCCAGACGTAGTCACCCTGCTCCGCCGACCACGCCAGGGACTCATAAGCGGAGGTGTTTAATACGGAATCATAGCTCGCCTTCACCCGAGTCCGGCAGAAGGGCGTGGAGAAGTAAATCCAGTCACCATTCTCCCCTTTGGTCCGCACGGCATTGCCCTGCGGATGCTGCCAGTCAAATTCATCCCCCAGCACCGTGGTGCGCTGAAAGCGTCCCGTTGATTCGTTCAGCTCCGCCAGACCATGCTCCAGCCGTTTGCCCAGATCACGCCAGCGTGAGAAATGCGCCATGAGATGCTCCTTTTTCGCTGCATCCATGACCGTGTGCATGCCAAAGAGCCACACCGCGCCGGGTTCCTCCATCGGCAGCATCTTGGCCACCGCCCCGTTTTCATCGGTGATGTATTCAAAGTGGATGCCATGCTCCGGATCAAGCCCGCCCTTGTCCGGCGCATCGCTCCACGCCGCCGTGGAGTGGTAATTGCCCAGCGGATAGTTGGGGCGATTCGTGTCTCCAAAAATCCAGAAGTAGCGCCCCTTCCAAGACACCACCTGCACCGAATCCTGCCCCATGACATCCGCAAACAGATTGGGGCTCGGCAGAGGCGCCTCATGCCCCAGCAAAGTGCTGTCACGGTAGATCCCCTGCCCTGTCAGCCGGCACAAACGCTCCGCAATGTTGGTGCGCAGCACTTTAATCTCCACGGACTTTCCTGCCACGGGAGTCAGCCGCATGCCCACAAAGCCA
Organism: Prosthecobacter sp.; assembly: GCF_049294395.1. Classification (GTDB taxonomy): domain Bacteria; phylum Verrucomicrobiota; class Verrucomicrobiia; order Verrucomicrobiales; family Verrucomicrobiaceae; genus Prosthecobacter. The sequence goes on along the minus strand of NZ_JBAQCR010000424.1, from coordinate 23,325 downwards.
AACCCATCCTTCGGCATCACATACCCAGGCCCTTCAACGCTGAAATACACCGCTTGGTTCATCAGCCCCGGCTCGTCAAAAGCGATCCAACCCGCGCTGTCAGTCGTCAGCGCGATGTGATTCGTCGTCTTCAGCGTGATCAGCGGCACGCCTAGCCCCGTTTGTTCATCGATCACGTGAATGCCAAAATAATCCGCCGGTGCAGCACCTAGAAGCGCTGGCAGGCATGGCAAAACCAAAAGCAACCGGCGAAAAGACATGCGCATGATTTATCATGAACAGGGCGCACGAGGAAAGGACTAATTCGTGACGCTTGACACCCGGTTCCCAGATGCGAAGGCGCAGGGCATGTTTTTCGACACGCACACCCACCTCGGCAGCAAACAATTCGACGGCGATCTGCCCGCCGTGCTGGAGCGCGCACGCGCAGCCGGCGTCACCCGCATGGTGGCTCCGGCCACGGATCTCGAAAACGCCCGCAAGCTCCTCGCCATCGCCGAACACCAGCCAGATGTGCGTGTCGCTGTCGGCATTCACCCATGTGATGCAGATTCGGTCAGTGGCGACGCTTGGATCAACGAGCTTCGTGAACTCGCCAGTCACCCCAAAGTCTGCGCCATCGGCGAAATCGGCCTCGATTACTTCCATGCCCCGCCGGAGGGCTTTACCCTTGATGATTGGAAAGAGCATCAGACCCGCGTGCTCACCGCACAACTCGAACTCGCGGCAGAGCTGAAACTCAACGTGATCCTGCACAATCGCGAAAGCTGGGAAGATCTCACCGCGCTCGTGCTGCCCTTCAGCGACCGCCTTCGCGGCGTATTCCACTGCTACACCGGCACACTCGAGCAGGCTCAGCCGCTGCTGGAACGCGACCATCTCATCTCCTTCACCGGCATCGTCAGCTTCAAAAATGCCGGCATCATCGCCGAAACCGCACGCCTCGTGCCTGCGGGCAGCTACATGATCGAGACCGATGCGCCCTACCTCGCTCCGGTGCCCCATCGCGGCAAACGCTGCGAGGCCGCCTACGTGGCAGACACCGCTCGCGCCATCGCCGCCCTGCGCGGGGAAGCCGTCGAGAAAGTCGCCACCGACACGAGCCGGACCGCACTCCAATTCTTCCACGGCTGGGATTGATCTCAGCCGAAAGCATTTCAATCTCACCAACGTTCACTGCCTCACCCATGAAATTACTCCTCGCCGCATCCCTCCTGCTCGCCTCCATGGCGAGCGCCGCCCAATTCACCGTCGAAAAAACTGCCACGGGCGGTGCCATCGTCAAAGTCGATGGGCAGGTCTTCGCTGAATACATCGTCGATCAGGCCAACAAGCCCTACCTCGCCCCCGTCTTCGGCCCGACCGGCAAACAGATGACGCGCAACTACCCGATGAAAACCATTGAAGGCGAGCAGCATGACCACCCGCACCATCGCGGCATCTGCTTTGGCAGCGAGGGCATCAATGGCATCGAATCCTGGGCCGAACGTCTCACCTTTGGGAATACATCCAAGACCCCGGAACGTGTCAGCAAGCTGGGCAGCGAAAAACACCGCGAGTTCAAGACGCTGGAGGCCAAACCCGATTCCGCCGTGCTCGTCTCCATCATCGACTACCTTGATCCTGATGGAAAAAAATACCTCGAAGAAGAGCGCACCATGATCTTCCGCGCAGATGCAGGCAGCCGCAGCATCGAGCTGAAGCAGATCCTGCTCGCCACCGAAGGCACCGCCAAATTTGAAGACAAAAAAGACGCCGGTCTCAGCATCCGCGTTCCCACGGAGATGGCCGTCGAAATCGAAAAGAACAAAAAAGGCAGCGGTCACATCATCAACAGCGAAGGCCTCACCGATGCTGCAGCCTGGGGCAAACGCGCCAAATGGTGCGATTACTACGGCATCGTCGGCGGAGAAAAACTCGGCGTCGCCATGCTGAATCATCCTTCCAGCTTTCGCTTCCCCACCCCATGGCACGTCCGCACCTACGGCCTCTTCACCGCCAATCCCTTCGGCACCAAGTCGCTCGACAAAGACGCCCCTGACGGAGCCTATGAACTCAAAAAGGGCGAATACACCCTCCTGCGCCATCTCTTCCTCTTCCACAAAGGTGACGAGAAGGAAGGCAAGGTTGCCGAAGCCTACGAGGCCTTTGCCAAGCAGTAAGCACACCGATTGAAAAGACGAGGCGAAAAGAGATGCATGGCGTTGCCGCCTGCTCTTTTTTCGCCTCATGCTTTTTCACCGCCTGCTCTTCCTTCTGGGTCTCGCCTCGCCTCTCGCTGCGGCAGATTTTGACCTCGTCGTTTACGGCGGCACTCCCGCAGGACTGAGCGCCGGCATCATGGCCGCACGTGAAGGTGCATCAGTTGTCGTCATCGAGCCCACAAAATGGATTGGCGGCATGGTCACCGGCGGCCTCTGCCGCTCAGACGTCGGCAAGGAGGAGACCATCGGCGGCTTCCCTCGCGAGTTTTTCGCCCGTGCCGCTGCCGCGAAGCCGGGCACCCCCATGTGGTATGCTGAGCCGAGCGTGAACATGACCACGTTTCAAACAATGCTGCAGGAAGCCGGCGTGAAAGTGGTCACATCGCAGTCACTCAAGTCGATCAGCAAGGAAGGCTCACGCATCACCAGCCTCACCACAAGCGACCGTACTCTCTACCACGGCAAAGAGTTCATCGACGCCACCTATGAGGGCGATCTCATGGCGGCGGCGAAGGTCAGCTACATCGTCGGGCGTGAGAGCACCGCGCAGTATGGCGAGCCGCTTGCGGGCTATCACCCGATGCCGATTCGTCCGCGCACCATCGAAGTGATGGAGAGCGACTGCCCCAGCATCGGCGGCAAAGGCCCCAGCTACATTCACGGCACCCCCACGAACATCTCCGGTCTGGATGCGCAGGGCAAACCCATCTTCGGCGTCTTCCCAGATCCCAAGCTCGCCCCCGGCAGCGCGGACAAAAGCACCCAGAGCTACAACTTCCGCATCTGCGTTACGCAGCGCGCAGACATCCTGGTCCCCTTCCCCAAGCCCGCAAGTTACGATCCCGCTAAATACGAACTGCTGCTGCGCCTGATCCACGCCTTCCCCGGCGTTCGCTTCGGCCGCTTGTTCCATCTCGGCAATGTCGCCAATGGCAAATACGACCTCAATGCCCAAGGCCTGTTCTCCACCGACTATCCCGGCGCAAACTTCGACTACCCTGATGGGGATGCCGCCACACGCGCACGCATCTGGCAGGACCACACCGACTTCATCCAGGGCATGCTGTGGTTCCTTGGCCATGACGAACGTGTGCCCCAGAGCCTGCGGGACCAGACCAACTCCTGGGGCTTGTGCAAAGACGAATTCGCTGACAACGCCCACTGGCCCTACGCGCTCTATGTGCGCGAAGGCCGCCGCATGATCGGTGAATACGTCATGGTGCAGAAGGATCTGCAAACCGACATCTTCAAAGACGACTCCGTCGGCATGGGCTCGTTCCTGATCGACTGCCACATCGTCCAGCGCATCCTTGCCGAAGACGGCACCGTCCGTGATGAGGGCAGCTTTCAAGACACCCCGGCACTGCCTTATCAGATCCCCTATCGCAGCCTGGCGCCCAAGCGCACCGAGTGCGAAAACCTGCTCGTCCCCGTCTGCCTTTCCGCCAGCCACATCGCGTACTGCTCACTGCGCATGGAGCCGGTCTATATGGCACTGGGCCATGCATCAGGCCTCGCCGCCGTGATGGCAATCAAGGCGAAGACCCCGGTGCAAAACATCGACGTTCCCACCTTGCGGAAAAAACTGCTCGAACAAAAAGCCGTGCTCGAACTCGCCTCGCTCGCCCACATGGTCCGCTCCGCCAAGCTGCCTGGCATTGTCATGAGCGAGCAGGAAGCTGAGCAGATCGGACACTGGACCGGCAGCGCCTATGGCAATCCCGTCGATGGCTCAAGCATCCATGACGCCAACACCGAGAAAGGTGCCAAAAGCGTCATCTATCGGATGAAAATCCCCGCCACAGGCAAATACGAAGTACGCGTGTCCTATGCCTCTGCGCCCAACCGTGCCAGCAATGTCCCGGTGACCGTTGAACACGCCCAGGGCACGCAGACAGTGCTCGTGAATCAACGCAAGGCACCGCCCATCGACAAGCTCTTCATCAGCCTTGGCGTCTTCCCATTCACGGCAGACAAGAGCGCCGTCATCACGATCAGCACCAAGGACACGGACGGCATCGTCGGAGCTGACGCTGTGCAGTTGATCGAGGCTAGGTAAGCACGGAAGTACGACCACAATTCAATTTCAAACGATGTATTGGCAAGAACCCCACTATCCAATGAAAAACATCATCCAGTTATTCACTCTTGGTTTGTTCATGGCGACGTTGTCCAGTTGTGTGGATGCAGGTGGCTACGTGGCCACCCGCCCAGGATATTCCCGCCCAGGACATTATCACCGTGCGCCCGCACCCCGTCCGTATTACCCGGGGAACAGCTACTACGGCCACAGCCACAATCACCCGACCTATTATCATTCCAGGCCTGCCCCCCGGCCTGCGGGCGTGAACGCTCGTGTGGGAACTCGTGGGCTGCCACTCAATGTGAACAGCAACACACGTCTCGGCATCTTCTGATTTCTCTGGCCAGCCCCCCATTGGCACGTGGCGGATGACTCGTTCATCCGCCACGTAATTTTTTATATGCTAGGCTGAAATCCCCTGTTTACACCCCCAGCAGTTCGCGTGCTTCCACCTGCCCGGGTGCCGGACGGCCAAACTCACTCGCCGTCACACGTGCAAGTGCCGTCAGCTGGCGCCATCGGAAGGCGGGGCGGGTACGGTGAAACTCATCCCAGGTTGTCTGGAAATACTTCTCCGCATGCAGCGCACCATCTTCACTGACGGCGTAGCGCAGCAAAGTCTTGAACACAGCCTCCGAGTCCATTCCCTGCATTCCACAGCGATGCACCACACCAGAGGCATGCGCTTGGAGATTCAGTCGAATGTTTTCATCCAGCTCAGCAAGCAGCTTCACCTGATCCGTGCGCTGACTGATGTATCTCTTCGGTGGCATTGGCTCCCATTCGAGAAAGTGCTGACCAGTGGCCGCACCACGATCACGCGCCACCTGCCATGCACCGAGAATCAGGCAGGCGAACACATTCCGCCCCTTGCTGACCTGCGAGAGATTGCGCCACGCATGCACCGAGTCGCTCGCATGCACGCCCACAGAGTCGCCATGCACGCTGCCAGGCGGTTTGCCGGGAGCTTCCCACTCCGGCGGGCGGCCATGATCCCGCAGCACCAGTTGATTCGCCGCCAGCGAGATCGCCTCACCGATTTCATGCGGATCAAATCCCTCCGCCAATGCCGCAGCGACCGCCCCTGAAGCGTCTTGCGGCGTGCCGCTGAAAATCGTCATGCTGAGTTTCTCCACCATGGCGTCCTCCATGGACCTCGTACCCGGCTCCTTTCCCATGAGCTTGTACTCATCCATCAGTTTCGACAGCGCTTTGCTGTGTTCATCCCATTCGGGGCGGCGGGCATTCTCCGAGTTCAGGCAGTAGCGCAGCGACATGCGCAGCAGAGTCGTCGCATGCTCATGTCCCACCACATCGAGCAGATCCCAGGCGCGATAGGGCAGCACGGTGCGGTGCACCTCGATGTTGTCCTGCACGCATTCAAGCAAGGCGTTGAAGCCGTCATCCGCGTTTTGCTTCATCATCGTGGCAAAGATTTTTTCCGCAGCGGCGGTGTCCTTGCTCCTCACCACGTTGTGTAGATCCGCCGCCGTTGGTTTGTCGTCGCCAGCAGACACGGGGTGCAGCACCTCCTCGCCACGCCCGCCGTGTTCCTGCATGCGCTTGGTGTTTCGGTACAAAACCTTGAACACCGGCAGCGCTGCCTGCTTGTCCGGCATTGACGCGGCCATCTTCAGTGCGGGATGCAGCGCCATCAGCGTATGAAAGCCGATGTAGTCCTCGCCGCCGAAAGTTCGTGCGTTGGCCAGCACGCCTGCGGCCACCAGCTGTTTCAGTGACACCCCCGCTTTAAGTTTTGCAGCAAGCGCAGGCTGCAGCTTCGACACCGGCGTCTCCTGCATGAAGCAGACCAGCGCTTCCATGTCACCGAAGTTCAAGGCGGCAGACGATTCCTCCGCACCGGCGGAGCTGATGCCGAACTCAGCTGCGAACGCGGGACCGAGGGTGGCTAACAGCGTTCCCTTGCTCACATCGGCAAGGAACGCACGGCGGGATTGCGGTTCATTCATGATGACCTCCTTGGTTGGGATTGCGTTGAGTGTCCTGATTTGCAGGAACGCGGTCAATGCCCAATTTGGAGGCGTTTGAAAGATCGCTATCTGCCGGCTTTCATCTCCGCGAACTCCGCCCAGCAGGCCCGTGTCGGCGCCCACGAGGCATCACCACCGCCGTGAAAGGTTTCAAAGTAGAGACCATCCACGCCAAAGCTGCCCACCGTACGCCACTCCATGTCGGTTCGTTCCACCATCGGCTTTTCGTCGATCCACACGCGCAAAGTGCCATCACGTTTGCCCACGGCGTTCATCGTCACGGCGATCCTCACCTTGACCGGCGTTTCCGTTGGAAAGCGGAAGTCAGCGGGAAAGGCAAAGCTGTCGCCATAGTCACCCTTTTGATTCTTGTGGTACACATAGGCCTCGCCTCGGCCGTCTTTGCGCCACATCAGACGCGCTGAGAAGCCGTTCGTCCCTGTCGCCCGGCGACCACCGCTCACATTGTCCGGCCCTCCGCACAGTCCCGGCAGCTTGCCACCTTTGACGAAATCGAAATCCTTGCTGAAGCGCAGCGTGTAGCTCAGCTCCGCCGTCTCATGTTTTCCAAACGGCATCCGCCAGCCCGCACCACCTTCCTCAGGACCAATCTTCCCGACGGCAAAATTCACACGCAGCCATTTCAACGCATCGCCTTCGACAATGGCGACACGCCCCTGAGCGATGCCACCCTCAAATTCACAGCCCGGCCAGTCGTTCTTCCATCGCTTGATCGTGTAAGGTCCCGGCTGGCCAGCCAAGGTGATTGCCAGGGGAAGATCTGCCGCCAGAACGGCATGCAGCGACGCAAAAAGGAAGAAAACAAGCACACGCATGCAGGCCGGATACCACGGCAGCGCATGGAAAACATCCAAAATCATACCGGGTTTCCAGCGTCTACCCCCCTCTGGTCGGTGCTCCAACACCCGAAAGTTGACCTTCAAGAATAAAACTCACTTGCACCAAGCCCAGACACGATTAAAACTCCCTCCCTTCCAACGCTGTTTGGTTTCAAACATGCCTCCGTAGCTCAGTTGGTAGAGCAGTTGACTCTTAATCAATTTGTCGTAGGTTCGAATCCTACCGGGGGTACCACTCATGGAAGAGTGGCACGAGTTTCAAAACTCGGCATTCACCACCGGGCGCACGCTCTTGAAAGCCTCGGCATACTTCGCCCCGCAGGCCAGCCCACGATACCGGGAAAGCACGCTCTTCGTCTCCATCGCGGCATCCGTTTTGGCAGGGTCATACTCTTCCTTGCGCACGTAGGCCATCAACCGTCCCAGCCACTCGCTCGCAGCTGGCCATTCGGTGGAAACATCGACATAGGTGTCCGGCTCAAAGCCGATCGTATGCCCGGGACCATTGTCATACCAATACACGCGTGAGGGTGTCTTCACCTCATCGCGCCCGAGCAGGCGCGCCGGTTGATACAAGGCCGCATGGCAGATCGCGCTGGCAGCCTCGTGGTCAGGATGGCGGTCGCGCGGCCAGAGCATGAAGGCGGTGTCGGGTTTCACCTCGGCCACCACTTCGGCCACGGCTCGCTTGGTCTCCAGCGTCGGCTCGAAGCCCAGGCTCTTGTAGGGCAAAAAACGCATCTCGATGCCCCGCTCAGCGGCAAGTTGTTTTGAAAGCTCCAGCAGGCCCTGCTCCCGACCTTTGACCGGCGGCCAGTTGGTGTAGTCACCGATCAGGCTGAGAATGACCACTCGCTGATGTTTCTGCACGGCCCGCAGAAGCGTGCCAGGGATGCCAAAGGGACAGTCGTCATAATGTGCGCCGATGGCAAGAATGCTGCGTGTCATGGATCAGGATGCGCATGATTGCCCCTGAGAGCAAGCAACTCAGCAGCTTTGATTGCATGACCCGTTTCGGGCAACCTTCGCAAGTTAACTCGGAAACGATATTAGTCATACCTAGCTTCGTTTTTCAAATATATATCCATCATATATAATTTCCATTGCACAATTGAGTCGCAAAGATCATACTCAAGAACAATGTCTCCAACGGAACACATTTCTCTAAATTCTCCATACCAGCACGCTTGAGTTATGATTGAAGGGCCACAACTCTTTGGATCCCTCGCCTTGGCAAGTCATCGCAATGGCTCTCCAATCAAGTTGCCGCGGGCACAAGATGAGGTGGTCATGCTGGCCTTTGATCAGCGAAACAGCCGTTTGGTGGAACTCCATATTTTCACCGGAAAAGCCGCTCCGGCTCCAGCCCCAAGTCAGCAGCCCACCATGAGACGCTGGGTCAAGCCCGTGAGCTGGCAGTCGCGCCGCCAGTGGGCGGCCCCACGGCTGGAAGGACACAAATCCAAGTCCAGTGCACGCCGGAAAGCGAAAAAATCGCGGGGCCCATCCAAGTTCCTCCACAGGTTTTACGAGCCGAATACCACCTTGGCCCCAGTGGAGGTGACGCCCGAAGTGGTCGATGAAGGCCTGCAGCTTCGCACTCTGGAACTGCTGCAAAGCGCGGCAGTCATGCGCGGCCAGTCCTTCATGACGATTCTCGAAGTCGGCGTTGATGATGGCCTGCCCTATTTCGTCACCGACCTGAATGAGGGAGAGTTCGTCCAGGAGTATGTCCAGCGACGCGGGGCCCTGCCCACCGTGACATCGCTGGCCTTGGTGCATCAGCTTCTCCAAGACCTGGGAAGAGCCGAGGACCAAGGACAGTTGCTCTCAACGGTACGCATGGACCAAGTGTTGGTCACCACCCAGGAAGAGGAGTTTTTGCAGCTCCGGCTGTATGACTACGGCCTGTCACAACCAAGGTCAGAGGCCTTTGGCCAGCACAGCTCGCGATTCGTTGACGAGGCCTGCCGTTTGCTCTTTCTGCTCATGACCGGGCAGACCTATCCAGGCGGCAATCCCGACGACTTCAGCATCATCGCAGAACTGCCAGCGAGCCTGCGCTTCGTCATCAAATCGGTCCTGACAAGCCCCTCAGCTCATTCGATTTCGAGAAAGTCTCTGCGTGACGAAATTCGCGAGGCAATGTGCTCCTACGTCACGCTGGTGCAGGCGCGCAATCCCAAGCTGCTGCTGGTGGCAGATCCTTCCACGCTGCCCGTCTCCCACCTGCAGACATTGCTGCTTGGAGAAATTCCGCTGAAAACCCTGTTTGGCGCGAGTTTCCGGATCCAAAACCCCGAGCTTTCTGGCTGCCATCCCTTCACGATTTCGGCAGTCAACGTGTCCGCCGAACAGCCGGTCACCCTGCATCTGCTGCCGCCCGAGCGCATCGCTCATCAGTCTGACTTCATGGCGCTTCCTCCGCAGGTCTGGCGGCAGGATCCAGCCCGGCAGACCAACCTCCTGCACATGATAGGTCTCTGGAAGGGGCCTGACTGGGCGTTTCTTTCTGAAGCGCGTGAGCCGGGCATGTCCCTGAGCGCCCTCATGGCGAAACGCGGCTCTCTCAATCCCGGAGAAGTCATCACTCTGCTGCGGCAGATCCATGCAGGTTTGGAACAGGCGGCGGAAACAGGTGTTCAGCGCGTGGATGTGGATCCGGCCAATATTCAACTCTGTGTCGGCTACGACGGCCCCGTCCTCCCTCGTGATCTGGAGCGCCTGCATCAAAAGCGGCTGGATGCCTGGCCAAAATTTGTGGTAAAGCTCCGCCTGCACAAGACGATGCGCAGCCTGTGCAAGCCACGGCTGATCGATCTGAGCCCATGGGAATACAACCCAGATGAAGAAACAAGCGGCATCGCTGCCCGTGATGAGCGTCATCGCACCTTCATCGGTCTGGCGGCCTATCTTCTCACGGGAGAAGGTCAGTTGCGCGAGATTGCCGAATTCCCCTCCAGCATGCCTGAAATGGCGGCAGGCTATCTGCATGAGTGCCTGCAGTGGGCATTGAGCGGCAGCACCGTCCCCTACCCGTCCGAATTCACGGAAAAGCTCTCCCACCTCCTGACCGCAGCCAGTGCCGAGATGAACTCCATCGAGGACCCGCTTGCTTCACAGGAAGTCACCAGCGCAGGTTTCGTCTCCGATTTTGAGGAAGACCAAGCCCCGGTCGATGCCTCCGTGGATCATGGGAGGAAAACCCTCCTCCTTGCTCCTGTCAGTGGTGATCTCAAGTCACTCGATTTCCATCGTCCCTCTCATCCCCAGTTTAAATTCCCATGGCTGGCCCTGGCTGCCACGGTCATGCTTCTGGGGGCACTGACCTGGATGATCTTTGGTGAATTGCCAGATGCCAGTTCAGGAGTGCTTACTGCGGCGCCGAATTCGCTCCCACAAGTCGCTGTCCGTTTGCAGGAGAAGGTCGCAGAGCCCCCTACAAAACCAGCGACCATTCCGCCCCTTGAGGCACCGCCCCAGCCCGTCGTGAATAAAACGCCCGTGGCGTTGGTCGAGCCTCCCACCCTCTCACCATCCCCGCCACCTGCCGTGGTAGCGGATCATTCGATGTCGGTGGCGCTCAAGCCAGAAGCATCAGGACTTACCCTCCTCGGAAATATCACACGCGAGGAGAAGCAACCTGCGGAAAAAAGGGTCATGCCCTCCCAGCCGCAGCCTCAGCTTGTGGCATCGGCGAATGCGGTCAGCAGCATCCCGGCACCCGATGCTGAACCGGTCATCCGCCGGGCCATTCTCACGACCCCGGAAAATAATAAACCTTCTCGGCCCGCGCTCCCTCCAAAAGAGATTGCCACCAATCCAGCTCCGCTTCCCGCCCCGGCAATGTCATCAACCCCTGCGCTGGTCGTAGCAGCTACCGAACCTCCGAAGGCTCCTCTCAATCCGCCAGCAGCAGCACCGTCCGCCCCGCCGGCTGAAGTCGCTCAATTGGAGGAAGTCACCATCCGCCACGCGATCGTCCTGACTCCGGAAGAAATCAACGAGACCCTCCGCGCACAGACCAAAGCGCGGAAACGAACCTCCAGAAGACGCTGACTCCTCGGAGTCGCGCATCGTGCGCTGGAAAGCTCATTCATGGGTTGCAAGGAACGCCGTGATTCGGCACGCTCATGATCGGAGCACATCCAGCTCCACACGGACAGATCATTCAGTGACTGAGCTATGAACCATCCCACCTCAAGAATTCCCTGGCAGCTTTGCAGACACTTTTTTCTCGGAGCATTCACGGCCACTGCAGCACTGGCCGAGCCTCCGGAGAACACAGACCGGCTTGCCACACTCAGGCAGCTTCCAATCGACGCTGGTAAAATCGTCCTCGCCGAGGAAATCAGCGCCACCGCAGACAAAAATCTGCCGCCACACTCGGTGGTGAAGCTCATCCTCACTCCGGGCAAGGACTCCAACATCAATGTGGAAATCTGCCTGCCTGCGGCGGAAAAATGGAACAACCGCTTCATCGGCCTTGGCAACGGCGGCGCCGCCGGCCGCATCAGTTCCGGAAGCCTGCTGGGCTACATGGCTCGTGGCTATGCCGTGGCCACCACGGACATGGGCACCGCCCCGAACTCGGATTCCGGCATTGGCAAACCGGATGTCTGGAAAGACTTCGGCTATCGCGCCACCCACCTCATGACCACTTCGGCCAAGCAGGTCATCAAGGCCTATTACGGTCGTTCCCCCGAATATTCCTATTTCAACGGCGGCTCCACCGGAGGCCAGCAGGCGCTTCAGGAAGCCCAGCGCTATCCCGAAGACTACGACGGCATCGTGGCCAATGTCCCCGCCCACTGCCGCACTCCGCTGCATGCCTACTTCTTGTGGAACGAGCAGATCTTCCATCAATGCCCGTTCACCGCGTCGCAGGAGGAAAACATCATCGCCGCCGGCAACGAATACATGGCCGCACGTGAACTCCCACAGACTGCTGGCAAGCTGGTCTCCGACCCGCGCTGCACCGAAAAAGACATTGTCGCAGTGATCGCTCTGGCGCGGAAAAAAGATCCCACGCTGACCGACAAGCACGCCGATGCCCTCAAAAAACTCTTCGACGGCCCAACGCACGCGATTACCGGCGAACGCATTTTCGATGGCATTCCCTTCGGCAGTTCCTTCAAGATCGCGCACGGTCACCTCTATCTTTTCCAGTGGGTCTTCGGGAAGGACAAAGACCTCCAGAGCCTCGACTTCGGCAAAGACATCGACACCTACACCGCAGCACTCGGCCCCTATCTCAACGCTGAAAACCCTGACCTCACCCCGTTCGAAAAGCGCGGAGGCAAACTCATCATGATCTCCGGTTCCGCCGATTCATGCGTGCCCTACCATGCCACGCTCGACTACTACGAGCGCGTCATTGAGCACTTCGGTTCTCTCGAAAAAGCAGCCGCGTTTTGCAAATTCTACATCGTCCCCGGCATGAGCCACGGCCCCGGTCCCGGCATCAACAAACTGCCCGACATGCTCGGCCTGGTCATGAACTGGCGCGAAAAAGGCGAAGCACCTCACACCCTCAGCGCACAACGCATCGTCGACGGCAAAACCGAACTGGACATGTCCCTCTACCCCTACCCGGAAAAAACAACCTGGGAGTCTGGTGCCTTCAAACCGGTGACCGGACCACGCGGTGGTGTGGAGCGTGTGGCTGAGCGGTTCAGTCCGAAGGCGGCTGAGTGACGCATTTTTTGCGTTCGACTTCTTTCTCCCGGCTTGTTAGCCTTGGCGCATGATCGCGCCAGCCATATTCCGCGCTTCCCTGCTCGCAGTGTTGTGGGGTTTGGTCGGACTTCCCCTTCACGCGGGTGTCCCGGAGGCAGTCGTGCTGGAAGACCAGGGCATTCAGATTATCGATGATCAGCTGAACCCGGTGCTGTTCCACCACGAACGGCAGGTGAATGCCCTGCTGGGATCAGAGGGATTTGGCCGCTTGCGAACCATGAGGTTTATTCACGGCGCTTGGATGCTCCCTGGCGACTTTGGGGCTTCATGGTCTGACGATGACGGCAAGTATGAAGTTCCTTTGGTAGATATGATGGTGGTACTCAACGCCCCCGAAGTCCATTATCTGAGCAGCCTCGAAAGCTATAATGAAAAATACGACTTCTGGCCTTCGATCCAGCGGATGAAAACACTGGCTGCCTTCAAGCAACGTGATGAATCCTTTCTTCAGGCCGGGAAGTTGTATGTGAGCCGCCTAAGTGAATCTGAACGCAAAAAATACGGTGAGCAGCCGCTCATTGCCCCGCGCGGCCTCGATGAATTTGAGACCAAGGCATTTCGCCTGTTGCAGGCGGGACACGCGCTGGTGGTGAAGCAAGAAGGTGAGGTGTTCCGTGCCCTGGGGGCCATCCGCATGCAGGAGAGCTGCCGCCGCTGCCATGAGGACAAGAAGAACGGTGACCTGCTCGGAGCCTTCACCTACCTGGGTTTGCGCGAGCGCGACGCTACGGCCGAGGAGCAAAAGAGACGTGCCCAACTGCGACTCGATGCTCTGGGCGACATCAATGACGCCAAGTTTCTCGCCACCTATCTGTCACTTAGCAAACCCATCGTCGATGAGGAATCGAGAGCCTTCTTGCTGGACCGTGCCTTGTCCAAAGAAGGGGTTATCACCAGGCCCATGGTGGAACGCATGCGCGCGACGCGAGCCAAGTTACCGGAGCGGCAGGAGCGGAGTGAGAAACCTCCAACGCCACCGCAGGAATCTGGCTCAAAGTAGCAACCTCACGCCGCCACGAGATCGTAGCCGCGCCATTCCTTGACGGTGATGTCAGCGAAGCTGCCAACGGGAAGCTTCTTGCTCACGAAAACAGTCGTGTCGATGTCCGGCGCGTCCATTTCGCTGCGGGCGACGCCAGGCTCCTCGACGAGGACACGCATCTTGCGACCGACCTGCGTGGTGTTGAAGCCTTCGATGCTACGCTGGATGGCGCGCATGGCCTCGTTCCAGCGTGCCTTGCGGGTCATGTGGTGGATCTGGTCCTCCATCTTCGCCGCACGGGTGTCTTCCTCACGAGAGTAGTTGAAGACGCCGGCACGCTCAAACTTCGTGTCCTGGATGAACTGCAGCAGTTCGTTGAAATCAGCCTCGGTCTCACCGGGGAAGCCCACGATGAAGGTGGTGCGGATGGCGATTCCGGGAATGCCGGCACGGATGCGCTTGATGAGATCGCGGATGTAGGCGCCATCGGTCTCGCGCTTCATGAGGCCCAGCATGCGGTCGCTGATGTGCTGCAGCGGCATGTCGATGTAACGCGCCACTTTGGGGCTCTCGGCAATGGCTTGGATGAGGTCGTCACTCCAATGCGCGGGATGCGTGTAGAGGAGGCGGATCCAGAAATCGCCTTCGATCTTGTTGAGCTCGCGGATGAGTGAGGAAAGAGATTCACCCTTGGTGGAATCGACCCCGCTGCGCGGCTTGGGGCGCTCTTCCGTCCACTTGTCCATGCCGAAGTAAGTCGTGTCCTGGGAGATCAGATTGATCTCCTTCACCCCGCTCGCGATGAGCTGCTGCGCTTCTTTGATGATGCTTTCCTGAGTCCGGCTGCGGTGGCGGCCACGGATGCGCGGGATGATGCAGAAGGAGCATGGATGATTGCAGCCTTCGGCAATCTTGATGTAGGCCATGTGCTGCGGCGTGAGGCGGAAGCGCGGCGTGTCGTAATCCGGAATGTACTGCGGCTGGCGGGTGACGAGGTTTTCCTGCTCGTGATCCTTGGTGCCCATGAGCTTCTGAATGATGGGGGCCACCTGCGTGATCTGATCGAGTCCAATGAAGGCATCCACCTCTGGCATGAGTCCCGGCAGTTCCGTTGAAAAGCGCTGCGAGAGGCAGCCGGCGACGATGATCTTCTGTCGCGCACGCTTTTTCGAGCCCGCCCGCTGGTCCACGGCGTCATGCACCGCACCGACACTTTCCTTCTTGGCCATGTCGATGAACGAACAGGTGTTCACGATGAGTACATCCGCGAGATCGGGCTCAGGTGTCATGACCATGCCAGCCTGCTGGAGGTGGCCGATCATGATTTCCGAGTCGATAAGATTTTTCGCGCAACCGAGGGAGACGAGGCCGACTTTGATCATGGGGCGCGGATGGTAGCGCCTTTGCAGCAATCGAAAAGGGGAAAGATGACCGCCGGCAGGCAGTTCTTCCCCCCAGATTTCGCTTGTGCTCAGGAAACAAGCATCGCTGCCTGCTGCGGTGCGCGGCTGGTGGTGAGCTCAAAGACAGGGGAATCCCCTGGCTTTTTCTGCACAGCCTTGGCCAGCGCCTTGCTCAAACCGTCCAGCGAGTAGGGCTTGAGCATGATGTCCACCGGCGGTGTCCGGCCCTGGCTGAGAATGGTAAATTCGTCAGGATCGATCACAAAACCGCTGCAAACCACCACCGGCACATCGTTGCCGACAGCACGCAGCTCCTTGAAGGTGTCGCGACCCGAAAGCTTGGGCATGTAGATGTCCAGCAGCACGGCGTCCACCTTCTCCTGAGTGCGCAGGAGGATGTCGAGCGCCTGCTGGCCGTCACAGGCCTCCAGGACACGGTAGCCGAGGAAGCCGAGCATGTTCATGGCGATGGAGCGCACCGGAGCTTCATCGTCCACCACGAGAATGGTGGTCTGGCCGCCGATCGGGGCGTTGATGGCAGGTCCGTTGTCGATCGGTGTCTCCTCCTCGACCTGCTCAGGATTGAGCAGGCGTGGAAGAAACACGCGGAATTCGGTGCCACGGCCCACTTCGCTGTCGAATTCGATCCAGCCACCGTGCTCACGCACGATGTCCTGCGCGGTGGAAAGGCCGAGGCCTGTGCCCTTGCTGCCAGCCTTGGTCGTAAAGAAGGGCTCAAAGATGCGCTGACGGTGCTCCTCAGAGATGCCGTGGCCGTTGTCACGCACCACCAGCATGACGAAGTCGGAAGCCTCAGCACTTTCCGCTGATTTCGACGGCATGCGATGGGTGACGTTTTCGACGGCGATTTCGATCACGCCTTTGTCTGCGGGCAGTGCATCGCGGGCGTTGAGGCAGAGATTGAGCATGACCTGCTCGATCTGCGTGGCGTCTCCAGTCGCGTAGGAGGCATCCATGCCGCCGCGCATTTGAATGGTGACCCGCGGATCCACACTGTGCTTGAGGAGGTTCTGCACGTCCGCCAGGAGGCGCTTGAGATTGGTGGCCTTGCGTACGGCGACACCGGTGCTGCGGCGTGAGTAGCCGAGGAGGGATTTGACGAGCTCCGCCGCACGCGTGGTGGCGTGGTTGGCATTCTGCAGCTTGTCACGCACTCCGGCTTGGTTGGAAGCAGGGGTGAGCTCGGCGAGCGTGAGATTGCCGCGAATGGCCGTGAGGAGGTTGTTGAAGTCATGGGCGATGCCGCCGGCAAGCTGCCCAATGGTTCCCATCTTCTGGGACTCGCGCAGCTGGTTCTCCAGCACCCGCATTTCGGAGCGGTCTTTCACGATCCAGATGCGTCCGATCACTTCACCGGCATCAGTGCGCATCGGGTTGGAGCGCAGGGAGAAAACCCGGTTGTCAGTGGAGACGAGCGGCGGCGTTTCAGACTGGCCTTCGAGATGGGTGGTGGTCTTTTCGATCCAGGCGGTGATCACGGCTTTTTCTTCAAAGCGCTCGATCAGCGCATTGAGAACGCGCGTGGAATCCCGTCCGGCAACTTCTTCGACCGGCTTGCCGAGGAAATCATCCAGCTTGGCATTGGAGGCGATGATGGAGCCCTGGGCATCCACCACGAGCACCCCTTCATCGCTGGCGGCAAAGAGGCCTTGAAGAGCCGTGAAGGCCTCACGCAACAGGCGTTCAGCATTGAGCAGGCGCTGCGCGGTCTGGCAGGCATGCTGCTCGGCGGCATTGAGTGCCTGGCGCTGCTTGGCAAAGATCATGTTGATGTCACAGCGCAGCTTCCAGAAGTCGGCCGGCAGCCATTCAGCGGACTGAGCGTCCGGGGGGACTCCACGCAGCACCGCCGTGGTGCCCTTCATGACCGCCGTCGTCGGTTTGAGCAGCCAGCCTGAAATCAAATAGGCAGCCAGAAAGACACCGCCACCGAGAAGGACGCCTGTCATGCCGAAGAACCATTCAAGTGGCTGCCCCATCATTCGGGTGGCTCCCATGGCCGGCAAAAAGCCGAATAGCCAGAGGGGGAACAGGATACGGAGTCTCAGGGAGTTCATAAAGTGTAAGATCGAATAACAGGTATACGGCGGTCAGTTGACGGAACGGTTGGCCGAAGGATTGGCTCGGTTGATGATTTGATTCATGCAGTGCTCGACGGCCGCATTGAGGTGGTTCTCCAGCCAGGTTTCAATCTCACCACGCAACGCGGCGATACCGGCCTGCACCGACTGCCCTGCTTGTGGAAGCCGCTGCTCCATGCGGTCAATACGATCATTCATGGCGCTCACGTTCATGGCGATGCCGAAGATGTCGTTGCGCAACTGCTCGATTTGAGCCGGCAAGTCATGGACGGAAGTCATTCCTTCCTGGGATGATGGCGGCGGTATTGCGGCTGTCACCTGCATCTCCACTGGCAGAACGGCTTCCGGCTCTTGTTTGAAGGGCGGATTGGCTGAATGCACCGCAACCGGACGTGGGAATTGAGGAACTGCGTGCGGCAGGGATTCCAATGCGGGAGCCGTAAAGGTGCTTCCCTGAACTCCCTGCAGAGGCTCGGTGCTGACATGCCCGGGGGCATGGTTCATCACCTTCTCTGCAATAGCCATTGCTATGGCTTCTGCGGGACTTTCGGCCTCAGAGCTTTGGCGTTGGGTTGAGAATGAAAATGGTAAAGGCATGCTTGGAATCAGGCAGTATGGGTAATTTTATCAATATTAACAATAAAATCCATAATTATTTTAAATTAATTTGAACGCCACGCCTGCTTTTCTTGCAAAATGGACCTGTTTTATATGGGAACTCTCCTCCGACCTTTTTTTCGCTTAGTTCGCTCTATTATAACAAACTAAGCATCAGCTTAGCTCGCAGCCCTACACGGCATTTTTTCACACAATTTCCCTAAAACCCGGCATTTCATCGCCCTCTTCTTCAAAAAAGCCCTGCCTTGCGCGATCCACAGCCATGGCTAACCTCTCTGCCACATGGACGAACGTATCACTCAACGCTTGGAAAAACATCTGGCCAGCCAGGGACTGCGCCGTACCAAGCAACGGGATGTCATTGTGGAGGCTGCCTTTGCCACCGATGACCACTTCAAAGCCGAGGAACTGCTGGAGAAGGCGCGCAAACTCGACAGCACCGTTTCCCGGGCCACCGTCTACCGCACCCTGACCCTCCTCGTGGAATGCGGTCTCCTGCGCGAAGTCGATCTGGGCCGTGACCAGACCTACTACGACCCCAATTTCCTCGACAAGCCCCAGCACAACCACCTGATCTGCCTCGACTGCGATCGCGTGGTGGAGTTTGAGGATGATCACACCGCCCTGCTGCATGACTGCATCACACGCAGGCTTGGGTTCCAGCCCAGCATGAAGAGCATGCGCATCGAAGCCCACTGCGACGAGCTTCGACGGCTGGGAAAATGCAGCTACCGCGATGCCAGGCTCGCGGTAGCTGGTTAAAAAGACGGATTAAACCCGGCGCCAGCGCTGGAAGGTCTCAATGGCCTCGTACTCGGCCAGGCCCAGTGCATCATAAAGCCGCGCGTTTTCACGATTGGTCTCCGGCGCTTCTTTTTCCAGGGAGGACAAGGCCCCGTAGCGAGACAGGGCGTTGGCCTTGCGCTCGATCTGCAAAGGACTCATCGGAATCGCCATGTCGATCTCATGCGGCTCCAGCGGACGCTCCTTGCCTCGATACAGCCACACGCTGCAGGAACCCGCGAACTCCTCGCCCGCACACGACTGCAACGCGGCCATCAGCAGGCGGAAGCAGATGCCCGCCACGCTCGATGGATCGGCTGCGTCGCCCGTGACGTAAATCTGATGCGGTTTGTGCTCCTGCAACAGGCGCACCAGCGCCTTGTGATCTTCATCTGTGCTCTTGAAGCGGCGGTAACGACCATGCTCATAAAAGGGCAGGTCCAAAAAGGTGACCCGGTCATTGGCCAGGCCCACCGTATGCGCCGCATCGCGCAATTCCCCGCGCAGAATCAGGCCCTTGAGCTGCCGCAGCAGCGGCGGGTCCTCGCCGAACTCGCCCTTCGCTTCCAGCAGGCCCAGCGCTTCCCGCGCATAGGCCACCTGAGCAGCCCAAGTGGCCGGATTGGCCGCATTGGAGGCCAGTTCCAGCAGGGTCTCGGCAAATTTATCCGCCTCACTGTCCGGCACGCGCAGGCTGCCGGAGGTCAGCGAGATCAGGCGCACATCATGCCCCTGTTCCACCATGCGATCTATCGTGCCGCCCATGCCGGTGATGGCATCCTGCGGCTCCGGACTAAAAACAAGGCAGCGCTTTGGATACGGCCGTGCACGCTCAGGGCGGTACGTGTCGTCCTCATCAGGCTTGCCGCCGGGCCAGCCGGTGATGGTGTGCTGCAGCTGGTTGAAGATGCGGATGTTGAGCTGATAAGCCGGCCCCTGCTCGGAGAGCAGATCGGAGAGGCCGTTCTCATTGTAGTGCTCGTCCACCAGCTTCAAAATCGGGCGGTTGATCTTGAAGGCCTGCCACACCATCGCTCGGCGCGTCTCACGCGGTGTCCAGGATGCCGGGCCCACAAGCCAGGGCAGTTTGATGCGAGTGAGTTCACGGGAAGCCCCGTGATCGATGAAGAACCGCGCATCTGGATGATCCTGCAGGAAGGAGGCCGAAATCACTTCCGTCATCGGCCCTTCGACGGCCTTGGCCACCATGACGGCCTTGTTTTCTCCCCAGGCCATCAGCACCAGCTTTTTCGCCCGCAAAATCGTACCCACACCCATGGTGATCGCAAAGTGCGGCACGTTCTGCTCCCCGCGGAAATCGCTGGCGGCATCCTGGCGCGTCACGCGGTCCAGCGTGATGCGGCGTGTCATCGAGTCACGGCTGGAACCAGGTTCGTTGAAGCCGATGTGGCCTGTTCGACCGATCCCGAGAATCTGCAGATCAATGCCCCCGGAGGCCTGGATCTTCTCCTCATACTGGCGGCAGTGGTTGAAGACCTGATCTCCCGGCACCGTGCCGCTGGGAAGATTGATGTTCGCCTTCGGAATGTCGATGTGGTCAAACAACTGCTCCGCCATGAACTTCGAATAGCTCTCAGGATGATCCGCGCTGAGACCATAATACTCGTCGAGGTTGAAGGTGATGACGTTTTTGAAGCTCAGTCCTTCCTCTTTGTGAAGACGGATCAGCTCGCGATAGAACGGCACAGGCGTTGATCCCGTTGCCATGCCCAGCACAGCAGGCTGGCCCGCCTTGTTCTTGGTCTCGATCAACTGCTTCACTTCCTGCGCCAGCGTTTTGGCCGCCTTGGCGGAGTCTGGGAAAATGACAGTCGGAACTTTCTCGTAGGCTTCGGCAGGAGGACGAATGGACATGGTGGTGGGTTGGGGTTGTACGAAGAGAACGCGAAATGCCGCGCACGCAACACGCTTTCACTTTAAACGCCGCTCCATTAGTCTCCGCCTAATGCTTGTGCATGGCATGTCAAAAACCGCATCAACCTTCCTGAGCCGCCAGCATCCGGGCAAACTCCTGCAACTCAGCTCCAGGATCACCGCGCCTGAACGCAAAGGCATGCGTCAGCATCGCTTTCGATTCATGCATGTTTTTAAAGACCACTCCAACACCGAGCCAGCGTGACAGGGACTCTGGCAATACGCTGATCCCCTGCCCTGCCGCGACCATTGTAAGCACAGCCGCCACACGATCTGACTCCTGCACCACCTTCGGCTGAAACTTTGCCTGCCTGCAAAGCACACTCACGTGCTCTCGAAAACCCGGCGCGGCCTTGGCAGAAACCATCACCCAGCTTTCAGCCTTGAGTTGGGCGAGTTTCAGCGATGCACCATTTGCCAGCGCATGCTGCTCCGGCAGCACCACCTGCAGTGGCTCTCGCTTCCAGACCAAGGTCTCGATCTGCCGGGAAACTTTGGCAGGTGCCGCACCGATGAACGCCCCGTCGATCTCTCCGCCCACCAAAGCCGTCAGTTGTTCTGCCGGGGCCATATCAACCATGTGAATCTGACAATCGGGACGCCCGGTCCGAAACTTTTGCAACAGCCGCACCAGACCATCATCCAGCAAGGCACCCACAAAGGCCAGCCGCAGTCGTTGCGGTTCTCCGGCCCCCACGCGGCGGATGACTTCGGTTGCCCGGTCAAGCTGGGTCAGCAGCTGCTTCGCATCATCCAGGTACAACCTGCCGGCATGCGTCAATGAAACAGACCGCGTGTTGCGCTCCAGCAGGCGGGCGGTCAGCTTGGACTCCAGCCCCTGAATCTGCCGGGACAAGGCGGGCTGGGAAAGGTTGAGCTTCGCGGCAGCCTTGGAAAAGCTCAAAGCCTCGGCAACAGCGACGAAGCACTCAAGCTCATGGACGGAGGGACGATTCATGCTTTCAGAGCATCATTCTGATGCATTGATAGCATTTCCACAAGAATCAATGCCTCTTTAACTTTGCTCTCACCTCAACCCACCACCCCAGTGCAGCACGTTCTCATCATCCACGAAGTCGCCGACTACACGGCATGGAAAAGCATCTTTGACCGCGCCGCCGGCATTCGCAAAGCAGCCGGCGAACGCTCCTATCAGGTCCTCAGCTACCACGACGATCCGAACAAAATCGTACACTTCTCCGCATGGACATCCATCGCCGACGCCAGGACGTTCTTTGAATCTCCCCAGCTTGTGCAAATCCGAGCCGAAGCCGGCGTCAAAGCGCCCGACTTCATCTACCTGGAACAGTTGGAAACCGGCACCCTTTAACCAGCCCATGAGAATTGATTACTCCCAAATCGAGCCGGAGCTAACCTCCCGCTTCCGACATCTGACGCGTGACCTGGCCCAAACCTCCATTAATCCCAACCTGCGGGCACTGGTCGAACTCCGCGTCTCGCAGATCAACCACTGCGCCTACTGCATTCAACTTCATCAGGCAGAAGCAAGACACTTGGGCGAAGATCAGGCACGCCTCGAACAGCTCCCCGATTGGCGTAGTTCCCCGTTGTTCACTCCACATGAGCAGGCCGCCCTGGCCTGGGCTGAGGCACTGACACACAAGGCCACCGTCCATGACGATGCACAGGAATACAATCAACTGACCACCCTGTTCTCAGAGCAGGAGATCGTGGCCCTGGGCTTCGTGATCTCCCTCGCAAACTTTTGGAACCGCATGGCTGGCGGTTTCCGCAAATAATCCGCGAGAGTTAACGAGCCTACTCCAGATCCAGCTCAGGCTTGAAATCCGAAGCGTGGTACGAGCTGCGCACCAGCGGCGCACTCGCCACGTGGCGGAAGCCCTTCTTCAGCGCGATCTGCTTGTAGTTCTCAAAGGTGTCCGGATGGACATACTCGATCACCGGCAGATGCTGCGGGGAGGGACGCAGATACTGGCCCAGAGTCAGCACGGTGACGTCATGCTCACGCAGGTCGTCCATCGCCTGAAACAGTTCCGTCTCTGTCTCGCCAAGGCCAAGCATGAGACCGCTCTTCGTCGCGCACTTGGTCCCAAGTTCTTCAGCCATCGCCTTGGCACGCTTCAGCACATGCAGACTGCGGTGATACATCGCCCGGCTGCGCACCAGCGGCGTCAGGCGCTCCACGGTTTCGAGGTTGTGATTGAAGATATGCGGCTTCGCCTTCATCACGACTTCCAGCGCGTCGTCCTTGCCGTTGAAATCAGGCACAAGAATCTCAATCGTGATAGTCGGCACGGCTTCACGCACGGCCTCGATGGTCCGGGCAAAGTGTTCTGCGCCGCCGTCCTTCATGTCATCGCGCGCCACGGCGGTGATGACGATGTGGTTCAGGCCCATGCGCTTCGTCGCCTCGGCCACGCGCTGCGGCTCATCGGCTTCCAGTGCAAAAGGTTTGGCCGTTTTGACCGCACAGAATCCGCAGGCACGCGTGCAGCGGTCTCCGGCGATCATGAACGTCGCCGAGCCTTGGCTCCAGCACTCCCAGCGGTTCGGGCATTGCGCCTCTTCGCAGACGGTGTGCAGCTTCAAATCGGTGATCAGCCCCTTCGTGCTCCAAAACTTCGGGTCACGCGGCAGCGTCAC
>NZ_JBAQCR010000423.1:0-14391 GCF_049294395.1 Prosthecobacter sp. | reverse complement strand
CTCCAGTTTGAAGAAATTCTCGGGCGGGAGTTTGTAGTGACGGTTCACCCAGCCTTGGCACTGGAGTTTGTCACCCTGTCAAATGGCAATGTGGTAGTGGGAAACTGGCTCAAGGATGTCGATGCAGGAGGCTTCTTCGGGTTCGAGGACGAAGAGGTGCCCCGGTTTGTCGGGGTGGAAGATGCTCCAGGAGGCTTGGATGGAGGAGACGAGGAAAGTGCCGGAGGGGAAGGTGATGAGGTCCATGGGGGTTAAAGTGAAGTGAGGTGCAGTTTCATAAAAACAAGCCAGTGAGTTTTGGCGGTCTTGCCGCACCGCTGACCAATGAGGGGCTGCGCAGGGGTGAGTTTGAGGATTTCGGAGACTGGCACCTCGTGTTCGTTCCACTTAAAGATGAGAGTTCCTTCGTTTTTCAGCACGCGGAAGCACTCAGCGAAGCCAGCACGCAGCATGCCTTGCCAGTCGCCTTCGAGTTTGCCGTATTTCTTGGCCTGCCAGCCTTTCTTTCCAGCCCGCACAAGGTGCGGAGGGTCGAATACCACCATTGCGAAACTGCCATCCATGAAGGGCATTGCGGCAAAATCAGCGATGATGTCAGGCTTGACTTCAAGGATGCGACTGCCCCCACGGCTGGAGATGTCAGGCAGAGAATGCGTCTCGCTCCGCTTGTCGATGAAACATGCCCGTGCATCGGTGCGGTTGAACCAGAACATGCGGGAGCCGCAGCAGGCGTCCAATACAGGTGGAAGTTCAGGGTGCATTAAAGGGCGATGAGTTGCTGGTAGGCGGTTTCGGCTTCTTTGAGGGTGCGCTCGGCCTGAATGAGGTCGGGGGTGTCGGTGCCGAGGGCGCGGGCCTGTTCTTCGAGGTCGAGGACGTGGCGCCGGGCTCCTGTCACCTTGCACTGGGCGCTGTTGAGGTCCTGCTGGAGCTTCTGCAGCCGACTTTGGAGAGTGGTGGCGTTGAGTTCTTCGCTTTGGTAGGCTTCGCGGGCCTGGGTGAGCTGGTGGGTAAGAGTGGTGAGGGCCTGCGCGCGGGCGTCGTGCGTGGCTTTGGCCTCGGTGAAGCGGGAGCGGGCGGCGATGAGGTCGGCCTTGAGGCGGTCGAATTCGGACGGGCCGGGTTTTGTCGCATCATCGGCGGGGGCAAGGCGTTTGAGCAGTGAGTGCCCGCCCGGGGTGAGGCTGACGGTGCTGCCTATGCGGTAGATCAAGCCAGCGTCTAGGGCGTGGCGGTAAATGTTGAGCGCTCCGGTCGAACGGATGGCGATGATGCTGGCGGTGTCCTGTGTGATGTGGGCACCGAGTTCCTGAAGGCTGGAAAGGTAGATCGCGAGGGCGTCGTCATCGAACTCGGGGGCCGGTGGGACAACGGTGGGTTCTACTGATTTGGCAACGGAAGGGGCTGGCAATGGAAGGCCCGGAGGGAGGACTGGATTGCGGAATGTATTGAGGACAAAACAGCCTTGGTCTTGGGACTGGATAAAGCGTTCGAAGGTGGGGCGCTGATCTTCGGGCAGGGTGAGGGTGCAGTGAACGCGGTGGTTGCTGCCGTCTTTGCCGCAGGCGGTGAGGGCGATGAGATTCGGGCGATTGTAGGGCGCGGCGTGCCGTATCACGAGGCTGTGAGGAGGCATGCGGTGGACGAGGCCCTTGGTTTCAAGAAGGAAGCGAAACTGTGCAGGGCCGGTGATGCCGGCGTACTGACAGGCGGTGTTGACGACTTCGAGAATCGCTTTGGCGGGCTTGCCTGCGATCCATGAGGGGATGGTGTCCGGGAGGGTGAGGAGAAGCGGGTGAGTTTGCATGGGGAGGTGTGGAGAAAAAAGGGGCCTGCGGCGCTGCGTTCCGAGGCTCTAACGGGAGAGCCAAGCTCAGTTTTGAACGCTGGCGCAACAGGCACGGGGGTTAGCGTTTAAGCGGATTCTGCCGCCTCGCTGGGGGGCGCTGCATCGGCGTCGAGGTCGATCCAGTCCTCGGCGAGGAGATCGGTCTGGGAGGCCAGCCAGCCGGTGACGGTGCTGCCGGTGGCGGCGCGCATGTTGAGGTTCGGCAGGCGGGTGACGGTGCCGGTGTTTCCGAGTTCGAAGAGGGTTTCAGAAACGCCTTCGATGGTTTCAGTGCGGCCTGGGCTGAGGAATTCGCTGCTGCCTTTGTTGAGGTAGACGAACATGCCTTTGCCGTTCCAACCGGCGCGTGCGATGCAGTGGCCTTTTTTCAGGGCTTCGAGCGCCTGGCCGAAGTTGAGTGTGTTTTTCATGGGTGTGTCTGTGTTGTTGTTGTTTGACAGGGTTTAGCGGCGGTTGCTGATGGCATTGCCGGCGCGCGTGCCGATGGCGGCTTCACCTTGGGAACAGATGTCTTGGGTTGGGACTGGGAGATCGGTGCCAGCGCTTAGGGTGTGCTTGCGGTTGAAGCCGTCGGTTTCGATGATGCGTTTTTCAGTGTCTTCGGGATTGCGGAGGTAGTCGCCGAGATCGCCGAGGAGTTTGTTGGTGTCGGTGTAGGCCAGTTCCTGGCAGCCGACGTTGAGAAGGAAGCCGTTGAGAACGGGGCGGATTTGGATGTTGCGTAGCATGGTGGGTGTGTCTGTTGTGTGTTGTGTTTGAGGTGGAGCAGGGCCGTGCTCCGGCGGGTTTCCGTGGGGAAAATGGGTTAGGCTTCGGGCGTGACGTGCACCTGCTACTGGGGGAGTTTGGGCTTGGTTTGGAAGAACTGGATCCACTGGCCTTTGTGCTCAACTAGCTGGAGGTCGGGGATTTCCTGCACGCAGGGGTGGGAGAGGGCTTGCTGGTGTTTGCCGACGGTGAGGTCGTAGTGTGGCAGGGCTCCGTTTTGATACCATTGGCGATCGAGGCCGAGGGCCCCGACGGCGAAGGCGTGCAATCTGTCCTCGTGGCCCGGGAGGCAGTGGAGATGGCTGCTGCCTGCTTTGAAGCACCGGATGGCTGTAGGCCACTGGCGGAGGCGATCGACAAAGAAGAGGGGCTGCTCTGCCGGTGGGAGTGCGGCGGCGTGGTCTGAGTCTGAGCCGTCGATGATGAAGCGGGAGATGTAGTCCGCGACGGGCTGCCAATGGTGCCAGGTTTTGGACCATGGCTGGGCATCGACCCACAGAAGGTAATCTTGGGGGACGGCGCGCAAGTGCTTGCTGGCGTGTTCACCGATGGGCATGAAGTCGTCCGCCATGAGAACGCGGGTGCCTGCGCGTGTGATGCTGCGTCCGGCGTAGTGCGGGACGCCGACGCGCTTGGCGCGGCGCGTGGGGTCCTTGGGAGGCGTGCGCCAGAAGGCTTCCTTGCGGCGCTCTTCGTTGGAGGATGACCAGACGCTCATGGGATAAGGTTTTTGTTATTGAGCGTTTCGACTGGGGTGTATGACCACCATTCCATGCTTGATAAAACACCGCTCGTGCTGGTGGTGAGGCGGACGATGAGGGTCGTGGCATCGAATTCGTAGCCAAGCGCGACAAGGTCGCCGGTTTTGGCACCGTCATTGAAATGAGGGTAGGCGAAGTGAAGCTTTTGCTCGTCTCGTTTGATCCAACCGTCGTTTGGATGGGCCGCGATGATGCCGCGCTGGCGCAAGGCGGCAATGTAGGCTTGTTCGCGGTGGTGTCCTTCGTGACAAATTTTGGCCCATGTGGAAACAAAATCTGAGCGGCCAGAGCAAAGCGGAATGAGATCAAGAGATGAGGGCATAGTTGCGGCGATTACGGGGTTTGGGCGGAGCAGGAGGGGTGATGCGGAGTTCGGGGACGTTGGCTTTCACGATGGCCTCGGCGACGGGAGGGCAGACGGAGTTCCCGCATTTCTTGATCTGCTCGGCCTTGGTGAGCGGTTGCTCGGTGAGGGTGCCGGTTTTGGGATCGATGTGCCAGGCTTTGTCGATGACGTAGTCCTCGGGGAAGCCTTGGGCGCGGAAAAGCTCACGCGGGGTGAGCATGCGCATGCCGATGTCCACCATGACGTAGCCGCCGACGGTGGCGAAGTCTCCCTCCAGCTGCACGCCATGGGCGCGCAGGAAGGCGGCAACGCGCAGCGCACCTGCCAACTGATCCGGAGTGAGGTAGTTCACGGAGGAGTGCTCCACGAGGCACTGGCGGGCCTTGGCGGTGATGGTGCGGGCTGGATCATCCACGGGCTGGCCGTCCTCCTCGGTGCCGTAGTAGGCAGCGCAGGAGGCGGTGATGAGCGTCTGCTGGCTGCCGGTGCTGCTGAGGGTGCTCACGGGTTCATCGACCGGATGAGCCGGGGTGGTGTTGAAGCCGCCGTTGTTCTGGGCCATGACGGCGGCGAGCAGTCCGGTTTTTCCCATGCCTCCTGCAACTACGGTGGGAGCAGGCTCGTCCACAGGCTGGCCGATACTCTGGCCGAAATGACGGATAGCAGTGACGGCGACAAGGGCGTGATGATTGCCGCCGGCGCTGGCCGTGTGCAGCGGCTCGGCGACATCTGCGGCCGTGCTGGTGCCGCGAAGCTTGACCATGCTGGCGGCTGCGACGGCCATGTCTGGACTGCCGCAGATACTAGGCATGGACTCCTGCAGGTCATGGGCCCCACGTCCACGGCGGGGATTGCCTGCTTTGTCCTGCTCGCCGTGTGCGGTATGAACAAGGGTGGCGGCGGCGAGATTAAAGCTTGCAGATGATGTCACGGTCCGAAGTGGTTCTTCGGTATTCCATGTGTTTGGGCCCCGTCCTGTGGTTTTGCCGTTAGCACTATTGACGACGGTGCCGGTGACCACGGCGAAATGACCGCCCTGCACCTGCGCACACTGGGTGCTGGCGTTGGCGTGCTCGGTGATGAAG
Source organism: Prosthecobacter sp. (assembly GCF_049294395.1). Lineage (GTDB taxonomy): Bacteria > Verrucomicrobiota > Verrucomicrobiia > Verrucomicrobiales > Verrucomicrobiaceae > Prosthecobacter. The sequence goes on along the minus strand of NZ_JBAQCR010000423.1, from coordinate 9,582 downwards.
GGGGCAAGCTCGGCGGCGGCCAGAGAGAAGCGGTTGGAGGTGTCTGCTGAGAGCAGGGGATCAGTGAGGGACTGGCCACGGGTGGAGCCGTCATCGCGGTCCTTGTGGCTGCCGTGGAACTTGGTCATCACGACCGCCTTCTCGCCGCGGTTCGCTCCGGTGATGGTGTTGGCGGGGGCATCGACGGATTCCACGCGTTCTCCGCCTTGATGGGTGAGACTGACAAGGAAGGGCCGGGCTGATTTCAGCACGTAGCGGTCGATGCCTTTGGCGATGCGGCGCAGGGTGGGATCTGCGAGGGGGCGTTTGCAGCGTGCGGCTTTGGCGGCAGCGCCGGTGAGGAAGATGGACGGGCAGGCGAGGTTCCAGTCGATGCACTCGGCGATGGTGCGCCATGGCTTGAGCTTGGAACCGGGCAGGGCTTTTTTAGGATCGGCATGGGTGGCTGCGGGCCAGACGATGGGCTTGCCATCGCGGCGGGCGATCATGAACAGGCGCTTGCGGATGGTCGGGGCCCCGTAGTCACAGGCGCGGAGTTCGCGGTGTTCGCACTTGTAGCCAAAGCCACGGATGCACTCGGCGGCGGTGACGGTGCCGCCGAGGACTTCGAGGATTTCCGGGAGGTCAGGGTGATCTGCGGCGATGCCGGTGCCGAGGCAGTCGAGGAAAGCACGCCAGGTGCGGCCTTTGTGCTGCGGATCTGGGTACCAGCCGATGTCCCCTTTTTTGCACATCTGCACCAGCGGGCCCCACGTCTGGATTTCCTCGACGTTTTCCATGAACATGACGCGGCTGCGGATCTTGGCGTAGCGAAGCATGACGAGGCAGAGGCCCCGGATTTTCTTTTCCACGGGCTTGCCACCCTTGGCCTTGGAGAAGTGGCGGCAGTCGGGCGAGAACCACGCCATGCCGACGGGACGGCCTTCGGTGAGGGCCACGGGATCGACCTCAAACACGTCCTCACAGTGGTGCACGGTCTGGGCGTGGTTGATGCGGTGCATGCCGAGGGCGGCGGCATCGTGATTGATGGCGTGATCGACGTGGCGCCCGAGGGCGCGTTCGATGCCGGTGGAGGCTCCGCCACCGCCGGCGAAGTTGTCGATGATGAGTTCAGTGTGGAGATCGAGGATGAGTTGCGGAGTAGGCATGGGGACGAGGGTGCGGGTGGAGTGGAGAGTTATTCCGCGAAGGGAATGGGGATGGGGGTGGAGAAACCGGCGGCGCAGGGGTGGCCGCCACCGCCGGGGGCCATGATTGCGGCGATTTCGGCGACGTTGGGGCCGCTTTTGCGGGAGCGGAGGGAGTAGACGAACAGGCCGGTGGTGGGATCGACGTACCAGCTGGCGGCGAAGGGGGCTTCACGTTGATAGACCAGCATTTTGGAAAGAGCTTCGCTGATGATCTCGGAGCCGAGGCCGGTGATGGCGGGAATGCGCTGGCCGTGGAAATCGAGCCAAAGAGGGCGGAGGGCGGCGATGTCAATGACGTCTGAATCAAAGGACCGAAGCTTCCGACCGATGTCGAGGTCGCGACCCAGCAGCACGGTCGAGTGAGTGAAGAGGATGGGCTCCCAGGCTTCGGGGGTGCGCGGGGTGGCGCGCATGAGGGTGGCGTGGAGATTGAAGGCGGGCTCGGTGCAGCGGTGATGTGGCTGCTGGAAGGCGTGGCCGAGATCACGCCAGGAGACGAGATTGATGGCGTCTGGGATGAGGACGCTGGGGTGGAAGTGCTCGAAGGTCAGGAGCGCGCCGGAGTTGGAGAGATCAAAGACGCTGGTGAACCATGGTTCTGCATGTCGTGGCTGGGCGCTGGCGTGGTGGTCGATGATGGTGACTTTGATGGATTTGCACCAGTAAGAATCAATGAAGTCGAGGGTCTTTTGAGGTGGGGTGTAGTCGAGATAATAGACGTGGTCTTCGGTGTGGAGGCTGCCGTCCGGTGGTGTTTGCAGTCGGTCGGGGTAGTTGACGGGCTGGAGGCAGATTTGATCAGCGGGGATGTCTTGGAGCATGAGGGCGCGACGGGCGATGACTGCGGAGGCAAAGCCGTCGGCGCATTGGGCGTGGTAGAGGAGGTGATGCATGGGTAGAGGGGGAAGTTAGGCGTGGCTGATGAGAGGCCCGGAATTTGTTTCTATAGCTAAGGCGGCGTCCCTAAGCACTTCAGGCCATGTTTTGACATCCGGTGTCAAACTCAGCAGGACTCGGGTTCTGTTTTTTGGGTCATTGAGATTTGAGCAGAGATAAACGTTCAAGATGAATCCCCCTTCGAGGCACTCTGTGAGAATGCAGTGCGGTTTATTTATTGGTGGGGTTTTGGGTGTTGGGACGCGGTCTTTGATCTTCCAGTGTCCCGTTTTTGGTTTCCAAAACTTCCATCCACGTGGGTCTGGAATCCACCGAGCAATCACTTCGACCAGCGGCATTGATCCGCATTGGAAGCATGGATTAGAAGGATGGGCGTCTTCGTAGGCGGCTGTGATTCCGCACTTTTCGCAGTTAGTTGCGCTTCTGTAGGAATGAAGTTTGGGTTTATATTTTGGTGGCAGGTGTGCGATGTTCATAGGTGTTTGGGCGTATTTTGATCGTGGAAAGAGAAGATTGCCGGAGATGGAGCAACCGGGACGGTTGCGCTACGCGGGTTTGATCTCGCGGTGGGTGGCGAGGAGAAGGGCGCGGAGTTTGGTTTTGCGCTCGGATTTGCCACCAGCTGCAGGAACGTCTTCGTTCCGCATTTTACCGGTGGCGAGCACGCTGTCTCCTTTGCGCAGGAGGAGAGCGGTGGCGGTGAGGTGGCCGTAGCAGATGACGCCGATGTAGTCGGTGCGTTTTTGCAGCTGGCCGTCATTGTCCCGCCATTCGTCGTTGACGGCGAGGGTGAACTCCGCGCCGTTTTTGAGGTCGTGGGTTTCGAACTTCCGGACGTCCGAGGATAGGTGACCGGTGAAGGTGGCTTGGTTGAGATCTCGCATGGGGGCGGGCGTTTTTTTTGGACAGGATTAACGGAATTTCAGGATTCCAGGATTTCAGCCGGGCAGCGGCGCGAGCGGTTTGAGGTCTTTGAATTCGGCCATTACGGACTCAGGAGGAGGAGTGAGGAGGTGGGAGTTTTGAATGATGATGATCTGGAGATGCCGCACGTGGGCGATGAGTTGATTGACGACTTCGCGGGTGGAAGCGGCATCGATCTTGGTGGCTTCGAACTGCTTTTGCAGGGTGATGAGATCGACGTCGGCGGGTGGGTCGGCGGGTTTCTCGGGCTTGAATTTGGTGATGCCAAGGGTGTTGCGCATGCCGGTGATGTTGCCTGCGGTGATGGCGATCTGGAGGGCGTTGGTGGCGCGGATGGCGGACTCGGCATCGGTTTGTTTTTCAACGTACTCCTTGTTTTCGGGGAGCTTCATCCATTCGCTGAGTTTGGAGCGGTCGGTGAAGTTGAGGGCGTTGCGCTGTGGGGTGCCATTGGTGGACGGTTCGGTGCCGGGAAGTTCGACAGGAGTGCCGGAGTCTGTGACGGTGGGTGTGAGGAGGTCAGGTGTGCTCATGGGTGGTGTGGGTTAGGATTCAGAAGTGGGTGATGCTGGCTCTTGGATTCCGGGTGTGGTGCGTTTGGGGAAGTGTTTGTGGAGGCGGGCGATTTGCTGGACGAGGTCCGACTTTTCGGCTTCGGTCCTGCTGTTGTTGGCGGCATCCTGCAGGGCGGGGCTCATCCATTCTTCGATCTCGGCGTAATCCGCGGCGCGGGTAACGAGGTTGTAGCGGCGGCGCTGCGTTTTGGCGCGACCTCCGAGACGCGCGGGCATGGGCCGGGCGGGATGAGCGACGGTGCAGATGAGGTTGACCGTGAGCGGGCTGAAGAGGTGGATGACGGTGCTGTCTGCGTCTTCTTCGTGCAGGCGGATGATGCGGCCGCTGGGAGACGTGGTGGAAGTTTGCACGGTGTAGAGGCCGGCGATGTAGCGGAAGTTGGTCTGCGTGTTGGGGTCCTGAAGCAGGAGGTTCTCCAAGTGCTTCTGGGCGCAGCTTGGGTGATGGGGCCCGATGTCCGTGGTCTGCGAGAGAAGCTGACCTGGTTCAATGAGCGGGTAGGTGTGGGCATTGAGCAGGGGCTGCTCGCAAAGGACGCAGGTGAAGCGCTGGAGGGCAAGGATGGTGAGAGGGGAGAGCATTTGGGAGAAAGTTTAAAGTTTAAAGTTTGAAGTTTAAGGTTTAAAGTTGGCCGGAACCGGATCGGTCATTCCAAGCCAGCCGAGCAGGGCGAAAAGAAGCAGTAGCAGGAGGAGCAGTTCAACGAGTACGCGCAGGAAGTCGGGGGCGGGCGGTTTCATGGATTGGAGATGGAGAGGTGTTTGCGGGTCATTTTGCGTTTCCACTGGAAGCGCTCGCGGCGGACGGTGAGGGCGGTGGGACCCGTTCTTCGCTGAAGATTTGGAAGGCGCGCTGCTCGCGGGTGTAATGGGGGCAGCAGTTGCTGTTTCCAGGGTGGGAGCCAGCTGCGGATGCGGGAGACGTGACTCCAGAAGGCGCGGCGGACTTCGCGGATTTGGGATCGTCGAAGCTGCCGTTGATGCGCCAGCTGGTAACCATGGGTTTGATCTGGCCTGGGGAGTGAGCTGGGATGATCGGTTCGGTGAGTCCTGATGCAGACCGGTAACACCATTTATCGGCTTCCTGAACGAAAGGAACAAAGGTAGAGATGGCTCCCAAGCTATCAGGGTCGGTGGTTACCCAGGTTGGAATGATCAGCCTGCGGGTGGTGTCCTTGATGCCTGTCAGCGAGGCGTAGAACATGGCGGGCGTGAATGTGAGGGTGGGGGAGGACATGGCGAGTTCAGGCGGGAGTGTGGTTTTTGTAGGGGCCTCGGAGGCCAAAGAGGTGGTAGGCTTCGCGGGTGGGCTTGGCGGTGAGGGTGAAGCCGCCGGGGGCGGTGTTTTCGATGACGGTGGCGAGGTTGTGGGTGGCCAAGAAACGGAGAGCGAGACTGACGGTGGGCTGGGTGAGGCGCAGGCGTTTTGCGCGCTTGGAAGCGCTGATCTTCTCAGCGGGGTTTTCGAGCACATCGCACAGAATGAGGAACTGCGTGGGGTTGAGGCAGAGGCCGTTTTTCACGGTGCGGTGCCAGGCTTTGAGCAGGCAGGAGTAGGTGGCGGTCATGGCCTCAGGCAATGACGGGGATGGCCTGGGAGATTTCGACGAGGCGGCGGATGTGGGAGTGACCGGCGTCGGTGATGGAGTAGCGGGAGCCTTTGTCTTTGGATTGGCGGGGCGGTGGCTGGGAAACGATCCAGCCGCGATCGATGAGGGGCTGCAGGTGACCGGCGCGAAGCTCGGGCATGGTGCCGTGGAGGCGCTGCAGCGTCGTGCATGACGGGCAGCGGGCGATGATGTGCAGGGCGTGGAGGGCGAGATTGGAAACAGGATGGTCTTCGGGGGAGTTCATGCGGCGGAGGCGGTGTGGGCGGTTTGCTGTGTCTGGGCTGCCACGAGGGCTTTGTAGGCGGGTGAATCGAAGTCAGGAGGGGGAAGGGTGCGGGGCTGGATGCCGAGATCGTTGAGGAGGTGGTCAGCGACGGAGGTGGGGCGGGCGGGTGGAGGCTGCCCGCCGTGGGCCGCCAAGGAGGCGGCGAAGGAGGAGGCGGTGGCGCGTTCTTCGGGCATGGGAGCCGGTTTCGGCTTAGGCTTAGGCTTGGAGGAGGGTTTCGTCGCATCACCGAGTTTGGGGCATCTTTCCTGCTTCCAGGCGGTGGTGGCGCGATCGAGGTAGGAGGCGAGCTCACGGACGAACTGGTGACGGCGGGTGGTGGCCTGCACGGCGTTCTGGGTGCCGGTGTTGGCGGCAGTGGTGACCCATTTGAAAAACCAGCCGAGGATGAGCCAGTCCTGCTCCTCGATGGCGAACAGGTTGTGACGGGCCTCGAACAGGACTTGTTCCTCCTCTCCGGACCAGTGGGGGGCTTTGGTCCATGCGGGCCGGAGATCGTTGATGCGTTTTTTCAGGGTGCCGAGGGGATCGCGATCGGCGGGCGGAGGCGGCTGGCCGGAACCGGAGTCCAGAGCCGATGAAACATCGGCGCTCCCAGTACGGATCTTAGATTCTGATTCAGACTCAGATTCAGAGTTAGAGATAGAGATAGAGATAGAGGAGGTCACGTGACTGTCACTCTCTTGTCCGCGTGACATGTCACGGCCTGAGCTGGACGTTTCGGAGCCGGACGTTTCCGATGCCTGGCGCTTGCGTTCACGCTCTTTGCGCTTGCGCTCGGCCTCTTTGCTGACCGTGCGCTGGCCGTTTTTACCGGGGGAATTGTATTCGAGGAAGTTCACCAGCGTGATGGTCTGGGTGGCTTTATCAAACAGGGCCCAGCCGACTTTTTGCATGGCGGCACCCATGCCGGTGATGCCTGCAAGGAGATCGAGATAAGCGATGGAGGAGACGTGGCGGAAGATTCCGTCCGTGGTGTGCTCGTTTCCGGCGATGAATATCCGCAACAAGGCCGTGACTGTCACGTCACGCAGGGCGTGACATGTCACGCTTTCTGTCACGCCGAAAAGGTCTTTGGCGTGCTGGGCGTCCATGATGTAGCGTGCGGCATGGGAGGCGATGGCGGACGCAATGGCGTCCACGCGTGGATCGGTGAATAGGGTGATGTTGAACTTGATCCAAGGACGCATGGGGAGAGGGAGCGGCTGGTAGAATGATGGCGGGTAAAATGATGGGGAAGAAGTGGGCAGGATTACGGAGGTGTGTTGGGTTTGGCGGTGGAGTCTCCGCAGAAAAGGATGATGATGAACAGCCCCCATGAGATGAAGCCGAGGCCGGGGTGGATTTTGGCGCAGCCGATAATGATCGCGCTGGAGCCGAGGGTAAGTGCGGTTTTTTGGAAGAGGCTCATGGTGGGATCAGTGGGCGGCTGCACCGAGGAGGACGGCGCCCTGGGTGGTGTATTCGGCCCAGTAGTCGCGGGTGCGGGGCGTGACATACTGGAGGAAGCGCAGGCGGGGCATGCCGCCTGCCAGGTGGGTGTGGGGCGCGAGGTTGAAGCGCAGGGCGTGGAAGGTGGCACGGGCGTATTCCTCCCAGGCGGCGGTGTCTTCGCTGACGCGCTGCAGGGCGGAGGCCTGCCATTCGTAGCCGGCGTGGTGGAGGGCAGAGACGGTGTTGCTCAACGAGTTGCCTCGGGGGTTCATGACCTCGGCCCAGATGTGCTCGCACTTCTCCGGGCGGATGGCGTGGAGCAGCTCCTGCGCGAACTGGGTGTAGTTGCGCTGGGGCAGGGAGGGACAGAGCATGCCGAAGGTGCGGAAGCCTTCATTCTGGAGCCAGTGGAGGCTCTCGATGCGCTTGGAGGGCTTGGGGCAGCCCTGCTCGAAGGCGGCGGCCTGCTCGTCGTCCAGCGTGCCGGTGGAGACGCCGAAGATGAGGCGGGCTTTGACGTCGTCCTGCGTGAAAGGGTCAGTTCCAAGATAGAATCCGTCTTCCGCGTATCGCATGAGAGCTTGAGCAATTTTTGGCAGCAGGGTGGATTTGGAGAGCAAGCGGATATGCCACTTGGTTTCTTTAAGGAGTGTGATGCATGCAGCCACTGTCTCACGCACGAGGTCCATGTTGGCGGCGACATCGACCAATGGAGAGGAGTAGATGGTGAGCACCTGGTCACGGACGGCGGGCTTGATACTCTTCAGCTGCTCGCGCAAGACTTTGACGGCGTTCTCGCGGCGGACGACCATGTCGGCGTGTTTGTGGTCTCTGGGCATGTAGGCGGCCTTCTGCATCATGGCGGGGACGTAGCAGAAAGAGCAGTGGAAGGCGCAGGCATCGCCGGTGGAGAAGGTGGGGCCGTCACAGAGAAGCTTTTCCTGAAAGCCGCTGGTCATGTTGATGATGGTCTTGGCGGGACGGAAGAAAACGGGCTTGCCGTTCATGGTGGTGCGCTCGGTGGGCGCGGTGGGGGAGGCGGTAGCGTTCATTTTTGGCGGAGGTGGGCTTTGACGAGGTCTTGGGTGATGCGGTCGATCTCAGTCCAGAGGATGGTGGTGCAGCCAATGATGATGTGAGAGCGGGTGATCTCCTTGAGAGGATGTCCGGCGACGGAGCACTCGGAATCAAGGGCCGTGCTGGGGCGTCTCCATGTTTGAGTGTACCGGTGGTCCTGAATGAAGCCGAGTAACGCATAGGCGGCGCTGACAGGCACGGTGTTGCCGTTGCTGACCTCAAGGTTGGAACCTTTAATTCGCAGGTAGTTTTGACCTTGATCTTCAAAGCGCAGAGAATGCGACTCTCCGGCCAGCCAGCGGTCAAGATGGTCTTTGGAACTGAGGGTGAGTTCCATTTTCTTGGCGTGGCTGGAGAGCGCAGCGTGAAGTTTTTCGAGGTCAAAGTGACGGAACGCTTTGAGGGTATGGGCCTGTGAAAGCTGTTCCCTCTCTTCACTGAACTCCTTGTTGGTGGCCGTGGCGTCAATGCGCTTGATCCAGTCCTTCACCCGTTTGTCGGCGGCTTTGCGCGCATCCTGCAGTTCGGTGAAGACAATCTTTTTGCGGACGTCTTTGTTGTCCCGTCCGGAGGGACCGACGGCAATGAGGTGCTGCTCACTGTTGTTGAAACTGGTGATTTTGAGGGAGAGGCCCTCCCAAGTGATGAGGCTGCCAATGTAAAGGCGTTCAGGCTTGGAGGTTTTCTCCGGCCAGAGCAGGGCGGGGCGGCCGAAGTGGTGCTCCCAAGCGAGGCAGGCGGAGTTATTTCCAGCGGCGCAGGCGCGAGAGTAATGCCCTTCGGCATTCTGCCTAATCCACCATTCAGCACGGAAAAGCTCGTAGATTTGGGCGATGTCTCCCTCCTTGAACTGCATGCCGGACTCGGTGGCGATGACCAAGGTCTGGTGCATGGTGTGGTTCTTCTGACGATGAGAGGGGTAGTTGGAGAAATGCCAGGCGTGAGAGAGAAAGGTGACGGCGGGGCTTTGTTTGGAGGAGGACGAGGGCATGGGGTGTGTGTGCGGGTTTTGTCGATTCAGATTTCCTCATTGCGGCGGAAGCGGGTGACGTGGTCGTAGAGGGCGTCTTTATTCTCCGCAGGGTGGAGGCCTGCTTCGATGAAGCGGGCAACAATCGCGGTGGAGCGCCAGCCGAGGCCGGCGAGGTGGCGGATGGCTTTGCTGAATTTGCCGTAGTTGGCGTAGGTACGCGGTGTGCGTTTGGCCGTCCAGGTCTGTGCGATGGCGAGGACGTCGTCTGCGGTCTGGGGTTTGGTGGCCATGGGAGGGAGAAAACGCGGGAGAGGATGGGAGAAGAGCCTCTCCCGCGTGGTTGTTGGTTCTGGGGCGGGATTAGTCGATGTCGAGGGTCAGTGCCTCGGGGATGGTGGGTGCGGTGCCGTCTTCGAGATCGAATTGGTGGCAGTGAATCGGGACGAGGTAGTTGTTGCTGCCATCGAGGGGGCCGCCGACGAGATTGGCGGTGGAGGTGGCGATGAACGGGGGATTGACGTGGAGGTCGTCCATGGGATTATTTCTTCTGGGACTTCTTCTTCGGCATGTCGACCTTGGCCGTCTTGTGGATGGAGACGGAGCCGGTCACGGAGGC
>NZ_JBAQCR010000422.1:0-1832 GCF_049294395.1 Prosthecobacter sp. | reverse complement strand
AAACTCCGCCGCGATGACCACCTGTGTTTCCAGGCAGGCGGAGGCCCTGAGGCGCGCCGTGCGGACCATCTCCGCAAAGTCCGGCGGCAGCACCGGCGGCGCGGGCGCAGGCTCCCGCCGCTTTCGTGGCGGTGGAAACGCGCCCTTCGGCCCGTTGCTGCTGCGGCTGAGTTTACGTTTTTCCTCCTCATTCCCCGCCAGTTCTAGGATGCGGCGTGCGTGCCCCCGGTCCTGCTGAAAGGCGGCGCAGGAAAAGCAGCCGCTGTCAAAGATGACGAGGTTGTCCCCCGCCCTGTCCCGGTCCAATTCAGCGCAGGCCGGGCAGCGGGCGAAGGTCCGGGAGCCGCGCTTCCGGACTTTCTCCAAACGATCAAGCTCGAGTTTCATGGGTGTGTTCGTGGTGGCATGGGGTTTCTCAGCGTTTGGGGGTTCCCTGCTCGTGCTGCTTCAGCGCCGCCATCACCTGCGGCAGGTCAAAGCGGCACACCCGCCCGATCTTGATCATGGGAATGATCCGGTCCCGCGCCCAGCTCCCCAGGCAGCGCCGGGAGACATTGAGCTTCTGCGCCATCTGCTCCGGCGTGAGCCACCCGCCCTCCGAGACGGCTGCGGAGCCGGAGAATGAGGGCGCGGCAGAAGCGTCAGAACCGGCCACTGACGCGCCGGAAGAGGCCGCGCATGCCCACGACACCCGCAACGGGCAGCGACGCGTCAGAGGCAGCGCCAAACGCAAGCACGGAGCCCTGGGAGAAGGCTGCAGAGACTGCGGATGGAGGCGTGGAAGAGGAGGAGTCGATGCCCTTGCCGGGGTGGCCGGAGGAGGCGTTGCTGGTGGAGCCGATGCCGGGCGCAGGCACAGGCTCGGTGGTAGCGGAGGTGGAGGCAGAAGAGAAGCTTTCGGATTCAGGCAGATTCATAGCAGTAAGTGGTAATAAGTGGTATTTGATTGGCATGGTTCGGCCTGGGAATGCGCAGAGACGCAGGATGCGTGGCAGAGGCATGGGCTCAGGCCCTCGGAAACAACCGGCACCGCCCGCACCGGCCCGGCCTCCGACAGAGTGCATGCACCCCATGGAACGCCCGGCCCGGCTGCTGTGCCGGCCTGCATGGTGCGAGACTCAGAGTTCTTCACTGCCTCCCTCGCTGTCCCCCTCCCGGCCCGCCGCGTTCTTCACACCAGCCACCCGAAGGATGTGAACAAGACTTGGGTCCGATTTTTCAAAGTCAAACCGAATCTGCAACTTTGTGTTACTTCATACCACATTAGAGAGCGTGAGGGGAGGCGTGGCGTTCATGCGCGCGCGCTCATTGTAGGATGGGTGTGGCGACAGCCCGCCCGTCTGCCAGCGCACTGCAAACACCATGGCGTACGGTAATCCTCGCAGTCGGGCGGTTTGGCGAAGGGGGCTGCGTGGCACAAGAAGCCTCGGCGCGCCAAACACACCCAACCTACGAACGGCTTGCATTGCGCCATTCAACACCCAATTCTCCATTCATGCTGTGGACGATTCCCGCCGTCATTCCTTTGCCGCGTGATTTTAAGGGCTTTGATCCCGGCAGTTCCATGCCGTCGGACGATTTCACCACCTATGCGCGTCATCTCCCGCATTGGCGCCTGCCTGGCGCTGCTTATTTTGTCACGTTCCGGCTCTCTGATTCAATCCCTCATTCCCTACTGTCAGAGATGCAGCGTGAAGCCGCTTCATGGCGGCAGCGATTGGCTGATCGCACCATCCCGATGTCCGACACCGAGCAGGCTAAATGGCAGGAGTTCCAACGTGCCCGCCTCCGCAAACTGGAACGACTGCTCGATGAAGGCCATGGTGAATGCC
>NZ_JBAQCR010000421.1:0-13171 GCF_049294395.1 Prosthecobacter sp. | reverse complement strand
CAAATAGGCCTCGCGTGGCCACGCCCCATATGGACTGCGGTTGCGATGTGAGGAACGCTGCTCCCTCTTGCCGATGGCGGATTCATCAAAGCCTGTAGCGAGGGGTTGAGCGTAGCGACACCCCTCGAACAACGCACACACCACCTGCAAATCCACGCGCATCGCGTAGCGATGCCAGCACGAGTGCCTCACAGTCGCCTGGCACCTCCCGAGGCGGCGTGGGGTTGAGTCCCGGAGTACCCGAGGCATGATGAATCGCGTCATGCCAAACACCTACACCAGCCTGCATTACCACATCGTTTTCTCCACGAGGAACCGCGAGCCGTGGATCTCCCGCGAATGGCGCCCGCGTTTGTTTGAGTATCTCGGCGGAACGCTGCGTGGGATGGGCGCGCATTCACACGAGGTCGGCGGCGTGGCGGATCATGTTCATCTCGTGGTGTCGCTGAAGCCCACGCACATGATCGCGAAGGTGCTTCAGGAGTTGAAGAAGGCGTCCTCCATTTGGGTGCATGAGGAGATGCACGTGCCGGAATTCGCCTGGCAGGACGGCTACGCGGCCTTCACGGTGAGCGCGTCCGTGCTGCCTGAGGTGCTGGCGTATGTGCGCGGGCAGGAGGAGCACCATCGCACGCGCAGTTTTCGGGAGGAATTGGAGATCATGTTGCGGAAATCCGGCGTGAGTTTTGAGCCGAAGTACCTGGACTGACGGAGCGTGGAGGGAGGTGCCGTTTGGGGCTGCGGAGTTGTGAGGACGCTCCGTGCTGGCATCGCTACGCGATGCAAGTGCCTTGATGAGGCGTGATGCGCGTGTTCGAGGGGTGTCGCTCCGCTCAACCCCTCGCTACAGGCTCGGATGGCTCCGCCATCACTGATCGGCGAGGTTCCGCTGGGCATGCTGCCTGCAGGGGTTGCTTGCTCCACCACGTCATCGTCGGCACCTCATCCATGCGGCGTGTCCCGCCAGCATTCTCTTCTTAAAACCTCAGCACAAACTCGCCTTCCTTCTGCAGGTGCAGGCGGTCACGGGCGGCCATTTCGAGGTAGGCGTTGTCGTTTTTGATCCACTCCATGCGGCGCAGGAGCTTGTCGCGGTCGGTTTGCAGCACATCGCGCTGCCCTTTGAGCATTTCCAGCTTCACGCGCATCGCGTTCTGCGTGTCGATCGGGTTGTCGCAGAGGACATACACCACAGGCACAATGAGCAGCAGCAGGACGAAGCGGGCCACCTTGAGGAATGCGCGCACCCAGCCTTCCCAGCGGGACTGGGGTTCGGATGCGCGCACTTCTCGGTAGTTCATAGAGTCTTAGACTTTCATGCGGCCGCCGAAAACGGCGTTTTCACCCAGTTCCTGCTCGATGCGCAGAAGCTGGTTGTACTTGGCGATACGATCGCTGCGGCTCATGGAGCCGGTCTTGATCTGGCCGCAGTTTGTGGCGACGGCGAGGTCGGCGATGGTGTAGTCTTCGGTTTCACCGGAGCGATGGCTCATGACGGCGGTGTAACCATGACGGTGAGCGAGCTCGACGGCGTCGAGGGTCTCGGTGAGGGAGCCGATCTGGTTCACCTTCACGAGGATGGAGTTTGCCACGCCCTGGTCGATGCCCTTCTGGAGGAATTCGACGTTGGTGACGAAGAGGTCGTCGCCCACGAGCTGGGTGTTGGAGCCCAGTTCCTTGGTGATGACGCCCCAGCCTGCCCAGTCGTTTTCGGCGCAGCCGTCTTCGATGGAGATGATCGGGAACTTCTTCTTCAGCTCAGCGTAGTAGGCCACGAGTTCGGCGGCGGTGCGCTCGGACTTGTCGGACTTCTTGAAGACGTACTTGTTCTTCGCCTTGTCGTAGAACTCGGAGGAGGCCACGTCGAGGGCGATGAAGATGTCTTCACCGAGCTTGTAGCCGGCCTTGTCCACGGCCTGGGCGATGACTTCGAGGGCGTGGTCCGCGCTCTTGAGGGTCGGGGCAAAGCCACCTTCGTCACCGACGGCGGTGCTCAGGCCCAGATCGTGCAGGATCTTCTTGAGGGCGTGGAAGACTTCGGAGCCGTAACGCAGAGACTCGGAGAAAGTCGGAGCGCCTTTTGGCATGATCATGAATTCCTGGAAGTCGATCGGGGCATCGGAATGCGCGCCGCCGTTGATGATGTTCATCATCGGCACAGGGAGCACCTTGGCGTTCGGGCCGCCGATGTACTTGTAGAGGGGCTGGCCCAGAGTGGCGGCAGCGGCCTTGGCCACGGCGAGGGAGACGCCGAGGATGGCGTTCGCACCGCACTTGGCCTTGGTCTTCGTGCCGTCGACTTCGCGCATCGCGTTGTCGATGCCGACCTGGTCAAGGGCGTCTGCGCCGATGAGGGCGTCAGCGAGTTCATTGTTCACCGCATCGACGGCCTTGAGCACGCCCTTGCCGGAGAAACGCTTCTTGTCGCCGTCGCGCAGTTCCAGCGCTTCGTGTTCGCCGGTGCTGGCGCCGGAGGGGACTGCCGCACGGCCCATGGCTCCGCCTTCGATGTAAACATCCACTTCAACAGTGGGATTGCCGCGTGAGTCGATGATTTCGCGTCCGATGATGCGAGAAATGGTGAGTTCGTCCATGAGGATAGATTATTTAAGTTTTGCTAATAATTAGGATTTTTCAAGAAGGTTTCGAGAAATCTCCGGGGGACAGGCTTCATACACGGGCGGAGCGGGCGCTCAAATGGTAGTTTTTGACGATGCAGCAAGATGTGGGCCTGAATGGCGGGGGCAGGGGAGTGAGTTTGGGCAGGTGAGGGGCCATCTTGGCCTCCGGTTTGGGGGCGGTGGGCTTCATATGAGAATGAGAGGGCAAAATCCAGCCGCCACGAGGGGCTCGCCGAAGATACAACCAGGCGGGAGCCAAATGAGTGTGGAGCAGGAGCTCCCGGAGAGCCGCAGCGAAGCGAAGACAGGTCACCGGATCAGAGGCGCATGCCGGAGGTATGCGAGAAGCTTTCAACCCTCCAGCGCCCACGAGGAATTTGCGCATGGCTCTCGCACCCGCCGCTGGAAGCCCAGGCAAGGCCCTCCGACACCCCTCAAGCCCCCTCATGCCGCATAAATTCACCAAACGTCGTTGACATCTCAAAAACGGGACCCAAGACTTCTTTCATCCTTGGGTGCTTCGTCGTGAAGAACGCGTTCGCCTGAGGGGGACAGCGCCGCCGGCAGTGAAGAACTCTGACCCGCGCAACCTGCAAGCCGGCACCGCCATCCTGTGGCGTTCCCAGGTCAAACCTGGACCGCCGTCGTTTCCTGAAACAGAAGCCTGGCCCTTCGCATCTGCTCCGCACTCCTGAGGTCTCTGCGCATCCGCATGCCAGCATTTAACCACGCAATACCACTAAATACTACACACTGCTATGAATACGAACCCAAATGAAACCCTGCCACAAGACGAAGCTGAACTGATCACCCCGGAGCAGCTCGCCCTCAGGCTCAATGTCTCCCGCCGCTGCCTGGCCAACTGGGCGCGGGACAAGATCATCCCCATGGTGAAGATCGGGCGCATCTGCCGCTTTGACCTCCAGAAGGTCCGGGCCGCGCTGGCGCACTACGAGCGCGCCGCCATCACACGCTGAACCACTAATGCGCTTCGCGTGAAGGGAGCGGGCGGCCTTCCCGGTTCCTCTCCAGATGGGACTTGGCAAGTCCCACTCCTTGTCATTGTTAGCCGAAAAGCTGCGTGATCGGTTTGCCCTTGTCCGCGACGGTAAATGGCCGCTTGCTCGGGCTGTAGAGCACCTGATCCAGCGGAATGCCGAGGGCGTAGGCGATGGTGGCGTTGAAATCGGGGATGGTCACCGGATTGACGGCGGCTTCGAGGCCGGAGTCATCCGTGGCGCCGTAGACCTGGCCGCCGCGAATACCGCCGCCGGCCATGAGGCAGGAGAAGCCGCGCGCGTGGTGGTCACGCCCATCGTTCGCATTGATCTCGGGCGTGCGGCCGAATTCGGTGGCCAGCACCACCATGGTATCTTGTAGCAGGCCGTGGGATTCCAAATCCTGCAGCAGGGTGCTGAGAGCGGAGTCCAGTTCGTCGCACAATTCAGGGACGCGGGTGAAATTGGCATTGTGGGTGTCCCAGCTGCCAAAGGAGACTTCGACAAAGCGCACGCCGTGTTCCACCAAGCGGCGCGCCAGCAGGCAGCCCTGGCCGAAGCGGTCGGTGCCGTATTTGTTGCGCAGGGCGTCGGGCTCGGCGCTGAGGTCAAAGGCGGCGAGCTCCTCGCTCTTCATCATCTTGAGGGCGTCGTCATACATGTCGGCGTAGGCTCGCACGTTTTTGACGTTGTAGGTTTCCGCAAACTGGCGGTCGAGCTGCTTGGCGACGCTGAGGCGGCTGTTGAAGCGCTCTTCGGTGAACCACTGGTTGGTCTTCACGTTGTTGATGCCGCTTTCAGGGTCGTTGATCATCAGCGGCGCAAAGCGGCTCTCAAAGAATCCGGCGCCGGGATGGCGGCTGTCGTTGCCGATCATCACGCTGCCCGGCAGGGTGGGATTGCCGCGATCCTGAAACTTCTGCAACCACGCCCCCATGGACGGATGGCGGATGCTGCTGCGCTGCGTGTAGCTGGTGTGCTGGTAGTAGTTGCCCTGCTCATGCGCGCCCTGTGTCGTCATCATGCTGCGGATCACGGCCAGCTTGTCCATCTGCCGGGCGATCAGAGGGATGTTACCCGCGACGCGGATGCCATCCACGTTGGTGTTGATGACCTTGGTCAGGCCCATGACGTCCGGCTTCTTCGGCTTCGGGTCAAAGGTGTCCAGATGGCTCATGCCACCGTTCATGTACAGATAGATGACATTGCGCGCCGTCGCCGCCTGCTTCAGTGGCGAAGCTCCCTGCCCGGGGGCGGCCAGAATGCGGGAGCCGAAGTGGGCTGCCGTGCTGACGCCGAGGAAGGTTTTGGCGGCACCGGAGACAAACGTGCGGCGGCTGAGGTCATTGCGGAGAGGATTCATGGACAGGGCAGGGGATGGAGGATGCGGCCCTTTAACGCAGGCAGGTGGCGGTCTTATCACAAGATTTGCGTTCTTTGTCCTACGGAGGTCAGGCCTCCGGCCTGACACCGGTCCGGGGGGGATTCCAGCCTTCGGCTCAAAGGCGGGCCGGGTCTGGTTGCGCAAGCTCTGCCAGACGTGCGCTTTAGGAAAGGGGGAGGGCGGCTGGGCTGGCAGGTGGCGCTGGGACGAAGGAATCTACGGACGCGCACAACGCGTCCCTACCATCCGCGCAGCACACCCAGGGCTGGTAGGGATGCGCTGTGCGCGTCCGTGATTTCGGGTCTGTCGCGTCGCAAGCGCTCAAAAAGGTGCGCCGTCCTTGCTGCGATGAACAGCAGGCTTTTTCCCCGACGGCATGGGATTCCTATCGGGCGAGACGCCCAACCTCCGTGGTGCGGCGTGCTACCCCGGCGCTCTCCGCCCAAACTTCCGCTCCAGTTCGCTGGTGGAAATCTGCACCAGGGTGGGGCGGCCATGGGGGCAGCAGTAGGGCATCTCGCAGGCGAAGAGGTCTTTCAGCAGCGCCTGCATCTCGGGGATGGAGAGCACGTCGTTGCTCTTCACCGAAGCGCGGCAGGCGATGGTGGCGATGGCGTCCTCGCTCAGGCGCAGGCTGGAGGATTTGGTGCTCAGGCTGCTGAGTTCCTCGATCACTTGATCCAGCCAGGCGGCGGGATCGTCGGTCTTCAAAAACGAGGGCAGGGTTTCCACCTTGAAAATGTTCGGGCCGAAGGGCTCGATCTCGATGCCCAGGCGGTTGAGCGAGGGCAGATTCTGCCGCAGCAAATCGGCGTCGCGGGGCGTGGTTTGTAGCGTGACGGGCAGCAGCAGCCGCTGGCAGGGCACGCCGCCGGATTCGATGGCGCGGCGGAATTTCTCGAAGTTCACCCGCTCATGCGCGGCGTGCTGGTCCATGAGCACGAGGCCCTCTTTGCCTTCCATCAGCACATACAGCTTCTGCAGCACGCCGATGATGCGGTACTCCGGGGCCTCAACGGGCTCGGCTTTGGCGGGGGCTTCGGGTTTTTCCTCTTCCGTGGCTTCTGCAGGGGCCGCTGTGTCAGGGGCTTGGGGCTCAATGGCGGGAGTGCTGCGACCAGCGGCGATTCTCTCCAGCACGTCTGCCACGCGATGAGAGACGGCGGGGGCGGCTGGCTGCGTTCGCGGGGGGGATGCGGGTGTGGTTGCCGGTGCAGGGGCGATGTTACGCAGCGGTGCGGACGAAACCGCCACCGGCATGGCAAACTGCTCCTGGCGGCTGTCGGGCACCAGAGGCACTCGCGCTGCCGCAGGGGCGGCGGGCATGGCGCGTGCGGGGGCATGACCCGTGGGCAGTTTGGCGGCGTTCTCCAGCGTGTGGCTCACACAGCGGGAGATGGCATCTCGCACGCTGTGACCATCATGAAAGCGCACCTCTTTTTTGGCCGGATGCACGTTCACATCAAACGCGTGCGGATCCATCTGGATGAAGAGGAAGGTGACCGGATACTGCCCCTTCATCAGCGCGGTGTGGTAGCCTTCGCGCAGGCCATAGGAGATGCTGGCGCTCTCGATCGGGCGGCCGTTCAGATACGTCGTCTGCATCTGGCGGTTGGAGCGGCTCATGCCCGGTCCGCCGATGTAGCCGGAAACGGTCACGCCCTGCACGGTGGTTTCCTCGACCTTCAGCAGCCTGGAGGCCAGCTCGTCCCCCACCAGGCCGCGAATGCGTTCCAGCATGTCGCGCGTGGCCGGCAGGTGCAGCACGAGTTCTCCATTGTGCGTCAGGGTGAAGGCCGTCTGCGGATTGGCGATGGCATGCAGCCGGAGCTGCTGCTCCACGTGGGCAAATTCCGTGTTCTCCGTGCGCAGGAATTTGCGGCGGGCAGGCACATTGAAAAACAGCGAGCGCGCCTCGATGACCGTGCCCGGGGCTCCGCCGTGATCGCGCACCCCCACCAGCTTGCCGCCATTCACTTCGATCTCCGTGCCCACCAGCGCCGATTTCTCACGCGTGGCAAGCCGGAAGCGCGATACGCTGGCGATGCTGGGCAGCGCCTCGCCACGAAATCCGAAGGTGTGGATCGCGCCGAGGTCCTCCTTGGTCCGTATCTTGCTGGTGGCATGGCGCTCCAGACACAGCATGGCGTCCTCCCGGTCCATCCCGCTTCCATCATCGACAATGCGAATCATCGCGATGCCGCCGCGCTGGGCATGCACCTCGATGTGGGTGGCTCCGGCGTCCAGGCTGTTCTCCACCAGCTCACGCACCAGAGCGGCCGGCCGCTCCACGACCTCCCCTGCCGCCACCTGGCTGGCGAGTGCGTCTGGAAGAATGCGTATTTTTGCCATGTATTTCGATAAAGTGCGGGGTGGGAGGCGTAGCCTGTACCACAACCCAGAAATGTTATCTTGGATGCCAGATGGGGATTTGCAATCTCCGTGCTTCTCGGCCATCAGACACACGACCGCCATTGCCTGCCCAACCATGATTTCCCTCACCTCCAGCGCCATCGAACATCTCAAATCCCTCATCGCGGAAAAGAACGCCGAAGCGGGCACCGGGCTGCGCCTGCGGGTGGAGAAGGGCGGCTGCGCTGGCATGCAGTACGTCATGGGCCTGGATCAGGCCAAATCCGACGACGAAGTGCAGTCTCAAGATGGTGTCTCGATTATCATCGATCACGACAGCCTCGGCTACCTGCGCGGCTGCCAGATCGATTACGTCGACTCCCTGGCGGATGCCGGCTTCAAGCTCACCAATCCCAACGCCGCCCGCAGCTGTGGGTGCGGCACCTCCTTTGAACCTCAGACTACCTGAATCTAAGACTTAGATTTATTGATTCCTCTGGCCATTATTGAAGCAATCTTGTTGCCAACTTATTCACAAAATTTCCTTTTCAAATTCAGTCGATATTGTAGAATTTGAACATTCCTGATCTATAAATACTAAAATTTTCGCAAAACTGTCATGCAAATCCGATTTTTGAGCGACGGCAATGAGTACCGTTCTTACGGTGGCGGGAGCTTTTCCAAGAAGAAAGACTCCGGCGGCATTTTCTGGTGGACGATTCTCATCACTTTGCTGATGGGCTTTGCCACCTTCTGCTGGTTCTTCAGCATCATGGTGTTCGCCCACCCTGAAAAACCATTCAATTACCGCGTGCTCGCACGTTTCGACAAGCTCGACCCCCTTCGCAAGTTCACCAACTACACCGTGCCGCAGGGCAAGTTCCTTCCTGCGCGTGATCTGCTGGCCGAGTTCTATGCCTTCAACAGCGAGCAGCTTGCCGTGAAGAATGATCTCCTCAAGCGGTCCTACATCCGCAACTACAAGCAGGAGCAGCCTCTCTATGTGAAGGGCTCCTTCCAGGTGATCAATGCGCGCCCTCTCACCGCCAAGGATGTCATCACCGAAGGCTGGGTGGTGCGTGCGCGTTCCGCAGACATCGAGGACGTGGACATTGAAATCGTGCTTCCGGGCAACAAGGACAAGGCTGACCCATATCAGATTGGCGACTCCCTGATCCTCGATCAGAAGAGCACCTTTGCCGCCGCGCTGCACGTGCAGAAGTTTGATCAGGAGCGCGTCTGCATCACGCTCATGCCGCTTGCCTATCAGGGCTTCGCCACCAAGGCCGGGGAGCAGTTCAAAATGGCCCCGCCCGCCAAGCTCAACATGGACGCCTACTGGCCCCTCACCCGTGATCCCGGCGCCGCCGTTCTCGAAAGCACCGCCGACAAGGTTGTTTCCAAGCAGGGCTGAGTCTCATCTCCATCATCTCTCAAAAAGCGGAAGGCGATCCCTTCCGCTTTTTTTGTTCAGAGGGTGGGCTTCTTGATGGCATGTAAAGATACATCTAGGTAGCTCAAGGTAGAATGTGGTATACGGGTGCGCGGGCATGTTTGATATGGAGTGCGGTCGCGCAGTGAGGAACGAACGCAGCTGCCGCTTTCGACGTGCTGCACGGCTCACGCATATCACGAGTTATTCGAAAGCGGCAGCCGGTGAACTTCCGCCAGCCCCTCACCCCACGCCAACCACGAGACGCTCGAAAGCGGCGGCTCCACCCTTTCAGGGTTGCGCAGCCGCACTCCAAATTCGCTCTGGTTGCGCTGTCCTTGCACCACAAACTCCACCCCGGAATCAAGGAAGAAAAAATCACCGAACCAACAACGAAAATTTGACGCCCCCACCACCGCTCCACCCCGGCTTCTCCATCCTTTAAATTTCCAACCTCTCCCACCTTGCATCCGCCACGCTTCGCGCCAATAGCAAAGCATGCCCGATGACTACAATCCCGCCACCATCGCCGATGTCCGGCGACTGCGTGACACCCTGGATCAGCAGGGAAAAAAACTGGTGTTCACCAATGGCTGCTTCGATCTCCTGCACGCAGGCCATGTGCGCTACCTTGAGCAGGCCCGTGCGCTCGGAGATGCCATGGTGGTCGCCTTGAATTCAGATCAATCCGTGCGCCAGCTCAAAGGCCCGGATCGTCCGCTCAATCCCGAGCATGATCGTGCGGAAGTGATGTCTGCGCTGCGTGCCGTGGATGCCGTTGTCGTGTTCGATGACGAACGCGCCACCTCGCTCATCGAAGCCATCAAACCGCATGTGTATGCCAAAGGCGGCGACTACACCGTGGAGTCCCTCAATCGGGAAGAACGCAACGCGCTTGAAGCCGCAGGCACGCAGATTTCCATCCTGCCCCTCGTGCCCGGGCGCTCCACGACGCGCACGATTAATAAGATGCAGGCGGGTGATGCTGGTGCGAAAAACAGCGGCCTGCTGCGCATCGCCGTGCTGGGCTCCGGCGCAGGATCCAATCTCCGCGCCATCATCGCTGCTATCGCGGATCACAAGTTGAAGGCTGAGATCGCCATCGCCCTCACCGATCAGGCAGAGTCCGGTTTCCGTGAGATCGCCCGCGCCGCCGGCGTGCCTGCGCTGTTTGTCGATGGTGGTGACAATCCGCGCCGGCTCAGTGATGCGGCGCAGAAGGAAATCTTCGAGCATCTGGAGCGCGCACGCATTGACGTCGTCGTGCTCGCGGGATTCATGCGCATTCTCAAAGAGCCGGTGATCAGTGCGTATGCCGGTCGCATTGTGAATGTGCATCCATCGCTGCTGCCGAAGTACAAAGGGGCCAATGCACCGCAGCTGGCCATTGATGAAGGTGAGCTTGAAACCGGCTGCACCGTGCATCTTGTGACTGCGGAGATTGATGGCGGTCGCATTCTCGGTCAGGCCAAGGTGCCGGTAAACATCGGCGACACCGCTGAGAAATTGCATGCGCGGATCAAGGTCGAGGAACACAAGCTCCTGCCACAGGTGCTGAATGAATGGCGTGAACGTGGTCTGCCCGTGCGAGGTGCGGGTGCGCCATGAGCCACGGATTTACAGGCACCCTCAATGCGCAGCAGCGCGAGGCCGCCACCACCATCAATGGTCCGCTGCTCATTCTCGCAGGTGCAGGCACGGGCAAGACGCGCGTGCTCACCGCGCGCATCAGCTTCATGGTGAACGAGGGCATCAATCCGAAGAACATCCTTTCGGTCACCTTCACCAACAAGGCCGCCAATGAAATGCGCGAGCGTATCAAAGGCATGGTGCGCGACGGCCTTGGTAAGAAGGTCGTGGTAGGCACCTTCCATGCGTTCTGCGTTCGCCTGCTGCGCGAGTTTGCGGAGCACGTGGGCTACAAGAACAACTTCGCCATCTACAGCCAGGGCGAGCAGGAGACGCTGATCAAGCGCGTGCTGCAGACCCTGCTGGTGAAGGACGAGACGCTGGACCCCAGCATGGCGCTTTCGCGCATCAGCAAGGCCAAGAACGCCGGTGAGGGTTTGGGAGACCCGAAGGAAAGCCTCGATGCCGCCGTCATGGAAAAGTACATGGACGAGATGCGCGGGCTGAATGTCATGGACTTTGATGACCTCATCATCCTCGGCGTGCGTCTGCTCGAAGAGCATGCCGATGTGCGTGCCACGGTGCAGAGCCGCCACCACTACGTCATGGTGGATGAATTCCAGGACACCAACTCCCTCCAGATGCGCCTGCTGCGTGCCTTGGTGCCCGCGCCGTACAACGTCTGCGTGGTGGGAGATGACGACCAGTCCATCTACGGCTGGCGCGGTGCGGAGATCACCAACATCACCGAGTTCGAAAACTTCTTCCCCAATCCCCATGTGGTGAAACTGGAGGAAAATTACCGCAGCACCACGCCCATCCTGCACACGGCAAACAGCCTCATCAAAAACAACATTGGCCGCCGTCCCAAGTCCCTGTGGAGCCGCAATCAAGGCAGCGATCTCGTCCGCCTCATTGCCAACGAGGATGACAAGGAGGAGGCGGACATGATTGCGAAGGAAGTGGAAACCGCTCACTTCGCGAACAAGCAGCCGCTGGAAGAATTCGCCGTGCTCTTCCGCACCAATGATCAGTCGCGCGTGCTGGAGCAGGCCTTCCGCCAGCGCAAGATCGCCTACCGTGTGGTGGGTGCGCGCAGCTTCTTTGACCGGCGTGAGGTGAAGGACATTGTGAGCTACCTCAGCGTGCTGCACAATCCGCACGATGACATGGCGCTGCTGCGCATTTTAAACACGCCCACGCGCGGCATCGGCAGCGCCACCGCAGAGCTTGCGCGTGAGCGCAGTATGGAGAAGCACCACAGCATCTGGGTGGCGCTGTGCGACGAGGAATTCCTGCGCCAGATCCCCGAGAAGGGGCGCAATGCCATCCGCCTTTTCACTGCGCTCATCGTCAAATACTCAGGCCCGGCCAGCACCCCCGGAACCAACCTGGTGGACATGACGCAGGCCCTGATTCTTGAGACCGGCTACATGGAGCATCTCAAAAAAGCCGCCAAGGAGCCGGAAGATTTCGCCGGCTGGGAGAACGGCATCAATGAGCTGTACAAAAGCATGACCAGTCATGCCGAACGCGACCGCGCCAGTGGTCTCGCGGGTTTCCTGGATGAAGTCAGCCTCAATGATGAGCGTGAGGAAAAGGACGACATCGAAAAGAAAAAGGGCGTGTGCTTGATCACCATGCACGCCTCCAAGGGACTCGAATTTCCGGTCGTGTATCTGCCGGGGATGGAGCAGGGGATCCTGCCGCACAAACGCAGCTTTGATGAAGGCCGCGTGGATGAAGAGCGCCGCCTCTTCTACGTGGGCATCACGCGTGCGAAGAAGAAGCTGACACTGAGCCACACCCGCACGCGCATGAAGTGGGGCAAGAAGCAGAGCAACATGCCCAGCACCTTCCTCAAGGAGCTCGACCGCAAGTACGTGGAAGAACTCGACTACACCAAGCACATGAACGAAACCACGACGCAGGAGGAAAACACCAATTTCTTCTCCGGCCTGCGGGCCATGATGGCGGAGAAGTAATCGCGTGTCTCCCTCCCGTCTCCAGTTTCAGCTCGATGCCCAGGCCAGCGATTCGCATGCGCGGGCCACCACGTTTCACACGCTGCACGGCACCATTCAGTCGCCGTTGTTCATGCCCGTGGGCACGCAGGCTACGGTGAAGGCGCAGACGCAGGAGTCCCTGCACGCCTCCGGCTCGCAGATCCTGCTGGCCAACACTTACCACCTGCTGCTGCGTCCGGGCCCGGATGTCTTCACGAAGCTCGGCGGCATCCATCGCTTCATGAACTGGCCCGGCTCCGTGCTCACGGATTCCGGTGGTTATCAGATCTTCTCGCTGCCGCACTCACGCTCCATGACGGAGAAGGGGGCCGTGTTTCAAAGTTACGTCGATGGCCAGCGCATCCTGCTCAGCCCGGAGCTCAGCATTCAAACGCAGCGCGCCATCGGCAGCGACATCATGATGGTGCTGGACCAGTGCATCCCTTCCACGGCCGATGAGAAAACCGCGCGCGCCGCCCTGCAGGTGACGCAGCGCTGGGCCGTGCGCAGTCTCGCCGCGCGTGAGGACTCGCCGCAGTCCATGTTTGGCATCGTGCAGGGGGCGCTGTATCCGCAGCTCCGTCGCGAGAGCGCCGCTGGCCTCATGCAGCTCGACTTCGACGGTTTCGCCATCGGCGGCCTCGCCGTCGGTGAGGAAAAAAACGAACGCGAAGACGTCTGTGAGCTGACCGCCGCGCTGCTCCCCGCAGACCGCCCTCGTTACCTCATGGGCGTGGGCACCCCGGTGG
>NZ_JBAQCR010000420.1:0-20795 GCF_049294395.1 Prosthecobacter sp. | reverse complement strand
GGCTGGGAATGACCTCGACCTCGCTCAGCAGACCACCGACCGGATTGAGGGAACGCCCGAGGCCGAAGGAAAGCGGTGCGGGCAGGCGCACCTGATCGCGCACGGTGGTTTCGATCAGGCTGCGGTCCTCCGGGGTGCGCACGCTGCCGGTGAGGCGTGCCTTTTGGCCGTCGAACTCCAGGTGCAGTCCGCCAAGGCGTTTGCGCAAGGCGGGCTGCTGCGAGAGCTCCTCCCGCGCGGCCGTTTCCAGATCCTGCTGCAGGTGCGGCAGGCACACCAGCGCACCGACAAGCCAGAGCGCGAAGAGTGTGGCAGCAGAGAGGATCCAGCGCGCGCGAGTCATGGCGGGGGAGGTCACGCTTTTTCGGTGAGCATGCGCACCTCGTCGAAGCTGTAACGACGTGCCTCACCACGCTGATTGGTCTGCAGCAGGGTTTGCGTGCCGGTATCCAGCGAAGTGAGCCAGCCCTCCCCATAGGCCCAGGTGTCGAGGCAGATGCGGCCCGGCAGAATGAGGGGCAGTCCGCTCTTCTGGGCGGTGTGGCCGCACACCTGCGTCTTGCCCGAGAAATGCGGGTGGGAATCATCAAAGCGCCGCCAGAACAGCCAGTCGTCGCTTTGATCCTCCATGGGCAGCATGGCGTTCACATTCGCATGGGCAAAGATATGCGTGTCGTTCATATGCCAGCGGCGCAGGCGCTGGCTCAGGAAGTCCCAGTGCTCCTGCGGGATGGCGTTCCAGTCCGGGAGGTCCATGACGCCGTAGGACTGCATGGTCTGCCTGCCGCCGACGCCATACCATGAACCGGGATCAATCAGCTGGCTGCGGGCATCGAGCATGAGGATCTCATGATTGCCGAGCAGCGGGACGAGCTGGACGCTTTTTTCCAGTTCCAGCAGACGGTCCAGCACGCCGCGGGTGTCCGGGCCGCGGTCCACGTAGTCGCCCAGGGTGACGATCACGTCGTCTTTCTGCGGGGCCAGCTCCTGCAGCATGAGGTCAAACGCGGTCGAGCAGCCGTGGATGTCACCAATGACCAGAGTGCGCCCGCAGCTGCGTTCACGTGTGGGGAGTTGGACTCTTGACGTATGAATGTCGGGAGTGTCGTCGCTGGCCAAAATGGGCATCGTCCAATCTTGCGCGATGAGAGCCGGACGCAACCACCGATCATCGTGTTGGCACAATCCCTTTCGCCATGCAAGGTGTGGGAATGCCACCCACCCTGCAGTCCAGCACCAAGAACCCCGGCCAGCCATACGTTGAGGGTGTTCAGCCCATCTTTGCGGCCCGTGGGCTGCGCAAAGTGTACCAGACCGGCGATCTCAATGTGGTGGCGCTTCAGGGTGTCGATCTCGATTTCCACCCCGGTGAGCTGGTGGTGCTGCTGGGCGCGTCCGGCAGCGGCAAGTCCACCCTGCTGAACATTCTCGGCGGGCTGGACATCCCCACCACCGGCACCCTGCGCTACAAAGGCTGGGACCTCTCCGGCGGCGGCGAGCGCACATTGACACAATTCCGCCGCAACTGCGTGGGCTTCGTGTTTCAATTCTACAATCTCATCCCCAGCCTCACCGCCCGCGAAAACGTGGCCCTCATCACCGACATCGCCCCGGACCCCATGAAGCCGGAGGATGCGCTGGACCGGGTGGGCCTGAGCCACCGCCTGGATCATTTCCCCTCCCAGCTCAGCGGCGGCGAGCAGCAGCGCGTGGCCATCGCCCGGGCCATCGCGAAAAAACCCGAGGTGCTGCTGTGTGACGAACCCACCGGTGCTCTCGATGTGACCACCGGCATCACCGTGCTGGAAGCCATCGAACGCATCAACCGTGAGCTCGGCACCCTGACCGTCGTCATCACCCACAACGCCGCCATGTCCGCCATGGCCGACCGCGTCCTGCATCTCTCCGACGGGCACATCGTCAAGGAAAGCCGCAACGCCACGCGGGTGGACGTGTCCACCCTGCAGTGGTGATCAGGTGAAAAGGATGTGCGTCCCCGCACCGGCGGACTCCTCGTAAAACTGGCCCACGGTCAGCACGTCGTCCACGCGGTCCATCAGGTCTTCCTTCTTCAGCTTGAACATGTCCATCGCCAGCTTGCAGGCGAAGATCTTGCCGCCGGAGTCGGAGATGAGTTCGAGGAATTCGCGCACGGGCGGGATGTCGAGCTTCTCCATCTCCTTGTTCATGAGGTGCGTGGCAAAGGCGGACACGCCGGGGATGGCGCCCATCACCGTGGGGAAGGGCATCGTGATTGGCAGGCCAAGCATCGGCATGGCCATGTTCAGGGCAGCATTGCCCACGGTGGAGACTTTCAGATGGTCCAATGTCTTGTTGGCCAGAGCATTCAGGCCGAAGAAGGTGAAGAACAGAGAGGCCTCGATGCCTTCCATGCGCGCGCCGTTGGCCATGATCAGCGCGGGGTAGATGCCATCCAACGAGCCGCGGCTCACGATGATGGACATCTTCTTCACGGGTTGTTTGTCGTCTGGGGTGCTCATGATCGGAAGAGATGGGGGATTAAATGCAGCCGACGGGCTTGGGAATGCCGGCAATTTTGGAGGACTTCTTCAGCGGGCCGCCGGGGAAGAGATCGTAGAGCTCCTTCGTCGTCACCACGCCGCTTTTGCCCATGCTGCGGATGGTCAGGGCGGCACCTTTGGCCTGCTGCTCGCGCAGGTAGCGCACCACCTTCATGTGGGCGTCCGTCAGCGCGCCAATTCCTTCCTCCGAGGCTATGGCTGCGGCGATGGCTTCATTCCACTGGGAGGCGTCGGTGAGGTAGCCTTCCTCGTTCACGTCGATTTCAGTTCCTGCGATGGTCTTTTTCATGATGGTTGGTGTGGTTGATCATTACGCTTCGGCCGGCTTCTTTTTCTGCCGGCTGATGCCCGGCAGAGGCCAGCCGCGGAGCAGGACGTTCCAGTAGATGTGGCGGAAGGCCAGCTTGCCCCAGTGGTTCACGCGGCTTTCTTCCAGCAGCCGCATGGGGCCGAAGGCGAAGGGAAACGGCCCTTCATGCGGCTCGTATTCGTAATTGAAATCAATCAGCAGCGCCTTGCCGTTGCCGGATTCAATGAAGCAGTTGGAGTGTCCGTCAAACTCCTCCTTGAGCGGCTTGCCGGCGATGTGCAGTAGAATGTTGTCCGCCAGAGTCTCGCTTTCAAAATGGGCCACGGAGCCTGCCTTGGATGCGGGCAGGTTCGTCGCATCGCCGATGATGAAGACGTCCTTGTACTCCACGGACTGTAGCGTGTGCTTTTGCGTGGCGATGAAATCCAGGTCATCCCCCAGGGCGGAGCGGCGCACGGCTTCGTCCCCCATGTTCGTCGGTGTGGTGACGAGCAGGTCATAGGGCACCTCGCGGCCGTCAAAGCACACCAGTTTGTTGTTTTCCTGATCCACCTTCTCCGCCACAAAATCGGTCACCAGTTCGATGCCTTTGTCCCCGAGCAGATGCCCCAGTTTTTTCGATGCTTTCGGTTTGGTGAACGCCCCGGACAGCGGCGTGACGTAGGTCAGCGTGACTTTGTCACGGATGCCCTGCTCGCGGAAGAAAGTGTCTGCCAGGAAGGTGAATTCCAGCGGGGCCACGGGGCACTTGATCGGCATCTCATTGATATGCACCACCACACGCCCGCCGGTGAAGGTTTTGAGCTTCTCGCGCAGCGCGCGTGAGCCATCCAGCGTGTAGAAATCGTACACGTT
The DNA here is from genome assembly GCF_049294395.1 of Prosthecobacter sp. Classification (GTDB taxonomy): domain Bacteria; phylum Verrucomicrobiota; class Verrucomicrobiia; order Verrucomicrobiales; family Verrucomicrobiaceae; genus Prosthecobacter. The sequence goes on along the minus strand of NZ_JBAQCR010000420.1, from coordinate 17,087 downwards.
CACCCGCCACTTGGGGCCCAGCATGCCTGCCGTCTCCTCCGGTGCCGTGCGGCAGCCGGTGGCGACGATCAGCAGATCGTATTTCAGCGTGCGCCCGTCCTTGATCGTCACGGCATGATCTTCGGGAATGATTTGATCCACCTCCGCCTGCATGAACTCGACTCCTTCCGGGATGAAGTCGCGGGTCTTGCGGATGATCTCGCTCTCCTCATACTTGCCGAAGGGCAGAAAGAGCAGCCCCGGCTGGTAGAGATGCCTGTCCGAGCGGTCCACCACCGTCATGCTCCATTCGGAGGCAGGCAGGCGCCTGCGCAGGTTGTTGGCCATGATCGTGCCCGCAGTGCCGCCGCCGAGAATGAGAAGGTGCTTGCTCATGGAGAATTGGAAGGTTGAGTTGCAGTAACTCTATATGCGTGTATGCGTATATACAATAATTAATGTCCACCCAATCTTGTCTTTTATGAGCTCACACCTGACCGCCGATGAACGCGGCATCATCCTGACCTGTCCCGCCTGCGGCACTGCCAACCGCATCGCCTACGCCAAAGCCGCGCAGCAGGGCCGCTGCGGCACCTGCAAGGCGGAACTGCCTCATGTGTCCGCACCTGTCGAGATCACGAGTGCGGCCGACTTCGCCGCCCTCATCACGCACAGTACGCTGCCCGTCGTCGTTGATTTTTGGGCCCCCTGGTGCGGCCCCTGCCAGATGATGGCTCCGGAATTTGCCAAAGCCGCCGCCAAGGCCGCAGGCGCGGCGATCCTCGTCAAAGTGAACACCGACGAGAGGCAGGACATCGCCGGCCAGTTCCGCGTTCAGGGCATTCCCGCCTTTGCGCTGATCAAAGACGGCAGGCTGGTCTCACAAACCACCGGCTTTCAACCGGCGGAGCGTCTGCTGGCGTGGATGCGGAGCCAGTGACTTCTCCTTGTTTTTTCAAGACTGGTCATCCGCTATCTGGCTGGCCAGTCGGCTCCTGACTCGACCCATGTCTTGAGCAGCAGAATTTCACCGGCTGGCAGCTGGTGCGCCGCCGCAGCCTTCATGGATGGCTGCGTTCCAGAGATAATGTTGAGGAGCCGGCTTCCGGCTGCGTCGCCCGGCACGACCAGTGGCGCGCCATTTCGAGATGAGAAGAAATCCTCACGCAGGTCAGCGCGGAAGCCGGAGGTCTGCCGCGTTGGTCCATGACACCTGATGCAGGATGCTTGAAACACAGGCATGATTTCCTTCCAGAAATCGACCTTGCCCATGCGGGGGCTGGCAGTGACGGAGGCGGCATGGTCCGGCGGTTCGTTGAGCGGATGCAGCGGTACCTCTCTTTCCCGCACGCCGAGATGGGTCGCCAGGGCAAACAAACCGGCCAGGATGAAGAGCACGGCCAGCGTCAGCAGTCCGGCGTGCTTTCCACCGTTTGCACCACCGCCTTGAAAACAAGTGAAGCGATGGCGGATCATGGTGACGATCCAATCCCAGTGAAGCACCAGATGAATGACAAGGACCAGCAGCAGAACAAGGCTGGCCCAGGAATGAATGGTGCCCCACTCATGCCGCGACAGCCCCCACAGCTCATGCGTGCGGTTCGTGGCTGGCGGCAGCGGAAAGCGCAGTACATAGCCCGTGGCCACCATCGCCAGCAGGCAGGCGGCTGCCAGCAGGTCGATGAGCAAATTGAAAGGGCCCCGGCTCATGTCAGTGTGGTGAACTGTTTACTTCCGCCGAAACTTCACGAAGTAGTTTTCCTTCAGCACGTCCTTCACCTCGTCGATTTTTTCAAAACCGGCGGCGGTGATCTCGGCTTCGAAAACTTCCTGTCCGGCGCGGACGTGGCCCATCACGAAATCGCTGCTTTCACCGGGGATGCGTTTGAAGTCAATCAGCACCAGCACGCCTCCGGGCTTCAGTGCTTTGTGCAGCGTGGCGAGGCTGGCCTGCGGGAACTCGAAATGGTGATACACATCGCAAATGAACGCGAGCTCGACGCTGGCCTCCGGGAGTTCGACGCTGCGCCCGGTGCACTGAATCGTCTGCACATTCGCCGCATGGGCCTTCGTGGCGCGGGCCTGGATGTGTTCGAGGAAGTTCTTCGCGATATCGACCGCATACACTTTGCCACTCTCCCCGACCGCCTGTGAAAACGGCAGCGTGAAGAGCCCCGTGCCCGCGCCGATGTCCGCCATGGCCATGCCGGGCTTCAAACCGACCGCAGCGGCGATCTTCGCCCGCTGGTGGTAGATCTCGCGGCTCTCGGTTTCAAACTTCTGTGTCCACTCACCGACCTTGAGCTTGGGATCGAGGAACTTGTCGTTGATGCCGGGCTTCACGCTCGCGTCTTGCGCGAAGGAGGTCGTGACGAGAAGGCAAAGGAGCGGGAGGATGCGTTTCATGAAGATTGGAGGGGTGGAGTCAAAGAGATCGCTCATGGATCATGCCATCTTCCACATCCACGATGCGGTCAAAGACATCGAGCGTGCGGTGATCGTGAGTCACAACGAGGACACCCGCGTTGCGCTCGTGGGCGACTTTGGCAAAGAGTTCCATCACCTGGCGTCCGCGCTGGCTGTCGAGCGCGGCAGTGGGTTCGTCGGCGAGGATGAGGCTGGGGTTGTTGGCCAGCGCACGGGCCACGGCGACACGCTGCTGCTCGCCACCGGAGAGGGCGACGGGCAGGTTGCCGGCTCGCTCGCCGACACCGAGGTAGTCGAGCAGTTCCATCGCGCGTGCGCGAGCGGCCTTCGGGGCGGTGTCGTTGACTTCGAGGGCGACCTGCACGTTTTCCAATGCGGTGAGAAAGGGGATGAGGTTGGCCTTTTGAAACACGAACCCAAGATGCTGGCGGCGAAAGGCGCGCAGATCGACGAGCGCCTTCGGACCATCAAGCACGGCCGCGCCACCGATCATCACCAGTCCTGATGTGGGAGGATTGATCAGCGCCATGGCGGTGAGAATGGTGGACTTGCCGGAGCCGCTGGGGCCGAGCATGCCGACGATCTCTCCGCGTGCGATGGTCAGCGAGGCATCGCGGATGGCGACGACTTCGGTGTGGCCGCTGCCATACACTTTGCGCAGATGCTGGACTTCGACGGCGGGAGCGCTCATGCGGAGAGGACGGTGTTGGGCTCCACGCGCAGGGCTTTCCAAATGCCGAGCAGGCTGGCGAGTGTGGAGATGACGAGGACGATGAAGCCGAGTGAAATGAGGTCTGACGGCTCCACGACGACGAGACGCGGAAAGTGCGGAAACGTGAACTGCCCGATGACCCATGCCAGCGCATAACCAAAAGCGCCCATGAGAAGCGACTGCTGCAGAATGAGGCCGCCGATGACTCCATTGCGGGCGCCAATGAGCTTCAGCAGGGCGATGTCGCGAATTTTGTCGAGCGTGAGCGTGTAGATGATCAGCGCGATGATGATCGTCGAAATGATGATCAGGAGAACTCGGAAAAGGCCGAGCTGACGCTTCGCCTTGTCCACCATGCCGGAGAGCAGCAGGTCCTTTTGCTCCTGAGTGGAGAAAACCGAGATGTCCGGCCAGTTGCCGAGCGTGGCACGAACGGCTGTGGCATCCGCGCCAGGCTGCAAGGTCACAAGCACGGCGCTGACCTGCGGCTTCGACAGCGCGGGAATGCTGCCGGAAGGTCCGGCGGCGCGATCCAGCAGCAGAGGCTGCAGGCGGCCGATCTCGATGCTCTCCAATCGTGCACGCCGTGCGGCGCGTTCCAGGCGCACGGCTTCTCCCGGCACGTCAGATTGAATCGCCAGCGCATCGCTCACAGTGAAAAAAGTCAGTCCGTCGCCACTGGTGCCGACCATGCCGCGCGTGTGGCCAACGACTTCATAGACATCCTTGCCGAGCCTGACTTTTTCACCCAAAGGCAGGTGCAGTGACTGATCGGCGATCATTTCATAATGCGCCTGCCGCAGCGCACGCCCTGCCACCAGCGGAATCCACGCGCCGCGATCCTCCGGCCACGAAAGGCCCTGAACCACCATGCGCAGCGGCCTGCCCTGATGCATGCGTTGAATCGTATGCGACACGAAGCGCCGTGATTGGGCCACGCCCGGCACCGCGCGCACGCGGTCCTCCAGGCTGGCAGAAATCCGCGAGATCTCCGCAAACGGCCCGCGCGTGCCGCCCTGCACGACCCACAGATCCGCGCCCACACGGTCCACCAGCAGCGTTGCTTCATGGATGAGACCACGATAGATGCCGCCCATGCCCATCACAATCATCAGCAGCAGGCCGATGCCCAGCGTGGTAAACACAAAGCGGCCCGAGTTGTGCCGGATGTCGCGGACGGCGAGGTTCATGGCATTTGAATGAACACCTCCGCGCGCTGGCCGATGGTCCATTTCTTTGGCAGTTCATTGACGCGTACATCGACGAGAAACTCGCGCGTCTCGCGGTCTGTCTCGCGGCCGATGCGGGAGACCACGCCGGGGTAGTCCTTGCCGCTTTCGGAACGGAAAACGATGCGCGCCTTCTGGCCGGGCGCGATTTTCGAAATGGCCGTTTCATCGACCCACGCACTCACCCAGATTTCTTCCAGCGAGATAAGTTCCATCAGTGAGCCCCCTGGCACGAGCATGTCGCCCGGCTCGCGAGTGCGCCGGATGATGAGCCCGTCGTAAGGTGCGCGAATTTCCGTGAAGGCCATCTGCTCCTTGCGGTACAGCAGCGTCTTTTCCGCCACCAGCACCTGGGCCTGCGCCTCGGCGATGGTCGCGTTCGAGCGGTTCAGATCAGCCTCCGCCACATGCAGCGCTTCCGAAGCCTTGTCCTCGTCCGTCTGGGAAACAGCGTTGGAGGTTCGCAGTCCGGTCATGCGCTTGTGATCGAGCCGGGCCTGCGCCAGCACCGCCTCCGAGCGTGCCAGATCCGCGCTCACTCGCGCCGCTGTCTGCCGCGCCGCTGCCAAAGTCGCTTCCGCGATGGCCACCTGCTGCTTAATCTCCGCGTCATCGAGCCGGGCGAGCAGCTGCCCGGCTTTCACCGCATCTCCCTGATCCACCAGCACCTCCGCCAGACGCTCTTGAATGCGTGAGCTCACCGTCGTCTTCACGCGCGCTTCCAGCGTGCCGGTGCCCATCACCTCATGCGTGATGCTGTCTTGACTCAGCTTGGGCTCCTCGACGGGCTTTGGAACCACCTTGAACTTGTAGAACGCCGTTCCGACCACGGCGATGACTGCAAACCAGGGCAGGAGACGACGCAGGAAGGTGTTTTTCATAAAGTTCGTATCAGCGGGTTGCGGTGCTGAAGGTGCGCCATGAGCCGGCGAGGTTGCGCACTTTGAAGCCATGCTGCACGAGCAGGCGGCATGCGAAGTAGCTGCGCTGACCGCTCTGGCAGGAGGCAATGATCTCCTTGTCCTTTGGCAGTTCGCCCAGGCGTCCGCGCAGCTCATCCAGCGGGATGTGCATGGAGCCGGGGATGCAGCCCTTGGCGCGCTCGTCCGCCCTGCGCACGTCCAGCACGAGGGAATTGTCAGGATCAAGCGTGGCAATCTCATGCCACTGCGCGAGCGCCACATCTCCGGCGAGCACGTTTTGCGCGGCCATGCCGGCGAGATTCACGGGATCTTTGGCGGAGCCAAACGGCGGCGCATAGGCGAGCTCCAGCTCGGCGAGATCATCCATGGTCATGCCGGCTTTGAGCGCGGTGGCCAGGACGTCGAGGCGCTTGTCCACGCCATCGCGGCCCACAGCCTGAGCGCCGAGCAGCTTGCCCGTGCCTGCATCAAAGAGCACCTTCATCGCGATGGGTTCCGCGCCGGGATAATAGCCTGCATGAGACATCGGGTGCAGATGCAGCGCCTGGTAGTTTCTGCCAGCGGCACGCAGCGTCTTTTCATTCGCGCCGGTGCAGCCTGCGGTGAGGCCAAAGAGACGCAGCACGGCGGTACCCTGCGTGCCGTGGTAGGCGGAACTGCGGCCCATGATGTTGTCCGCAGCGATACGGCCCTGGCGGTTCGCCGGACCGGCCAGCGGGATCAGGCTCCACTCCCCGGTGATGACATCGCGCACTTCCACGACATCGCCGACGGCATAGATCGCCGGATCGCTTGTCTGCATGCGCTCATTCACGCGGATGCCACCGCGATCGCCGATCTCCAGACCTGCGGCCTTGGCCAGGGCGCTCTCAGGTTTCACGCCCATGCCGAGCACGACGACATCCGCAGGCAGACGGCGGCCATCTTTGAGCACCACCACGGAGGCTCGGGCGGGCTCGGCATCGGTCGGTGCTTCAAAGGCGGCCACGGCGCTGCCGGTGCAAAGTTCGACGCCATGCTGCTTGAGCTCCAGATGCAGCCACGCGGCCATCTCGGGGTCGAGCGGTGCCATGACCTGCGGCAGTGCTTCGACGAGCGTCACGGAGACGCCGCCGTGGCGGACGAGCTGCTCCGCCATTTCCAGACCGATGTAACCGCCGCCGACCACCACGGCCCGGGTGTCCTCGGTCTCGCTCATCCATGATTTGATCCGCACCACGTCAGGCACGCTGCGCACCACGAAATGGCCCTCGCGCTGGATGCCGGGAATCGGCGGGGTCAGCGGTGCGGCACCCGTGGAAATGACAAGTGCGTCGTAGGGAAGGGCGTATTCGCGGCCATTCGTCAGCTCGCGGACGTTCACCACTTTGGCCTCGCGATCAATCGACACGACCTCGCTGTGCACACGCACGTCGAGGTTGAATCGCGCGTGCAGGCTCTTTGGAGTTTGCACCAGCAGATCCTCCTCATTCGGGATCTCACCGCCGACGAAGTAAGGCAGGCCGCAGTTGGCAAAGGAGACGTGGGGGCCGCGCTCCAGCACGGTGACTTCACAGGTCTCGGAAAGGCGGCGTGCACGTGCGGCGGCACTGGCACCACCGGCGACACCTCCGATGATGACCAGACGTTGGGGCTTCATGAGGATTTGGATTGGGTTTTTTCAAAACGTGCGACGAGCGCGAAGACTACGGCCGCCATGACCACCAGCCCCGCATACCACACCCATTCCGGCAGCGTGGAGAGTTCAGGCAGGCGCTTTTTACCGAGATCGGCCACTGGCAGGATGTTCGCGGCGATCCAGTCGTAGCACAGCGCATAAGCTGCTGCGCCGACGAGCATTCCCAGGAAGCCCACGAGCGCATCCAGCTTGCCGGTCGCAATGGCTGCGATGCCTGTGCCGGGGCAGTAGCCGTAGATCACCATGCCGATGCCAAAGAGCAGCGCGCCAAGGATGACCGCGAGCATGTGGGCGGGCTTGATGTGCCAGTTGGACAGCTCCTGACCGTGCAGGATGAACAGGCCCACGCCACCCACGACGATGGCGGTGAACATGACCTTGAGCACGGTGAAGTCACGAAACAGAAACTGCTTCACGATGACATTGAAGTCCGTGACGCCGCCGCGATGCAGCAGCACGCCAAAGATGAAACCAAAGAGCAGCCCGGCCCAGAGCAGACTGGAGCCGGTGATGAAGGCGGGAAATGTTTGCATGAGATCAGGATTTGGAGGTGCTGCGGAAGAAGAGGAAGGCGGTGACGATGCCGCTGATGAACATGGCGATGAAGAAGGTCCAGCTGCTCACGGCGAGCTGCAGCGAACCACTGATGCCGTGGCCGCTGGTGCAGCCATCCGCCAGCCGTGCGCCGAAGATGAGGACCACGCCGCCGAGGAAAGCGGCGAGGAATCGTTTGCCAACGGACGGGCCAAAACGCTCGCGCCAGATGGTCGGCACGCTCTCCAGCTTGAAGCTGCCGCTCACCAGCGCACTGGCCAGAGCGCCGAAAAAGGAGCCGAGCACAAACAGGCTGCCGTAGTCCCAGGCAGGCACCGCTTTTTTGGCCCAGTATGTGTTGGCCGCCACGCCATCCGCGCCCAGCACGGGCAGTGCACACGCGCCAGAAGCCTGCGCGATGCCGGTGGAGATGCCAATGGGCTTGTCAGCCAGCGTAAAGGTGAGGATGCTCAGCACGCCGATCAGCGCGCCAACGAGGTAGGGATTCCAGCGGTGAGTTTTCATGGTTGGCGGAGAGAAGAAAGGTTATTCAAACTTGATGTAGGCGAAGCCTTGCAGCTGCAGATCGATCAGACGCGGGAAGGCGCCCACGACGAGTTTGACGCCGGGCATCAGTTCGGTGGGCTTCACGCCTTTCTGCTGCATCGTGTTTTCACACAACTCCACCTGCACGCCGCGCTTGATGAGTTCCGCAAGGAACTCGCCGTTCGGGTTGGCCGCATCCACGCCGAGGCGTTTGCGGGCTGCATCATTCACCACGGCGGCGATGCCGGTGCCGTGATAGACGAGATGCAGGTGCACCTGGTCTGCGGCGATGCCGTGTTTCTCATAGGTGTTGATGAGTTTGCGGGCGTAGAAGAGGCCCTTGTTTACGCCGTCGTGGGCCACGTCATCGGTGACCTGATAAACGATGCGCAGGTTCTCGCGCACCTGGATCGGAATGACTTCCGGTTCGGCGGCAGAGGTGGAGACGGTAAGGGCGAGGAGGGTGTAGAGCAGGTGTTTCATGGTTGGGATTCGGGTTGCCACGACATGTAGCCGCGGTGGATGTGCTGGATGTTGCGAAAGCCGAGCTGTTTCAGGACGATCACGGCCTTGCGGCTGCGAAAGCCGCCGGCGCAATACACCAGCACGGGCTTGTCCTTGTTAAGCGCGGCCACCTTGGTTTCGAAGGCTGCGTCGCCGATGGAGATGTTCACCGCGCGGGGCAGCGCGCCGCCTTCAAATTCGCCGGAGGAGCGCACGTCCAGCACCTGCGTCTCGGGGTGGTCGCGCAGCCACGCATTGGCCTGGCCGGCATTGAGGTTGGCGCACACGGAGCCGGGGGCCGCTTTGAAGAGACGGCGGTCCCAGTCTCCTTCATACCAGTACCAGCCGACGATGACGGCGATGAGAATAACAAAGGTCCAGATCATATTTCGAAGGGGCATGGGGGGATGAAACAGGCTGCTCAGGCACCGCCGAGTTTTTTCACCTGTTGAGAGAGACGTTTGAGGAGGTTGTTGCAGACGTTGTCGCACAGTTCGGTGATGCTCGGATCGGCGATGAAGCAGATCGCGGTCAGGCCTTCACGGCGGCGGCCGACCATCCCCGCGTCCACCAGTGACTGCACATGGCGCGAGACATTCGCCTGCGTCAGGCCGGTGGCGGTGACGAGTTCGGTGATGTTCTTTTCGCCCTCTTCCAGTGCGCGCAGAATTTTCAGGCGGCTGGGTTCGGAGAGCGTGCGGAACCAGGAGGCGATCAAAGTGAGGGCCTCCTCGGAGACCGGTGGCAGGGATTTTTTGGTGCGTGAGGCCATGGGGGATGGAATGTTTACACGTTGAATCTATATGAATGTTTACGCATATAGTTGCGTAACTGGAACAGCATGAGAGTGGTTCCGTCCACCAAAACCTTGGCCTTTGGCGTGCTTTGAAGTGTGGTGAAAAGGTGCATGGTCAGTTGATAAACTGGCTGCGGACGGCCGGAGAGATGTCCAGCGAAACGATCCGGCCGGGCTGGCCCATGATGACGGGGGAGTGCTCCTTCAAATAGCGGCGCACCGCCTGGTGTGCGTCCACATCGAGCACTTTGACATCCAGCACATCGCGCATGCGGCAGACGGTGCTTTCCACATCGCCTTCGCGTTCACAGGAGGTGAGGGTGTAGAGCCGGTCCGCCTGCACCGGCTGGCCGTTGATCCGCATGTCGCTGATGCGCCGGCCTTCAGGCCTGCCGGCATGGAAGCTGAAAGTGAGTCCGGATGTTCGTGGCACCCAGCCGCCGAAAAGGCGCTTCGTATTCTTGGAGAAGACGTTTTCAAGCTCACGCTCGAAGAACTGCTGCAACTGCGTGCCGCTGACCTTGCCGGTCTTCAGCCGTGAGTTGATCGGGTAGTAGTTCCACAAGTCGTTTTCAGTGATGTTCCCCACGGGAATGGGGTAGGCGAACCGGAATCCGTTGGAGAGCGCGATCTCGGTGCCGCCTGCCGCGCGCAGCGCATCGGCAAGCACGGCGTCCGCAGGCGTCTCCACCGGCGCGTAGCGGAACAGCGGTGACTGGGTGCTGCCAATGACGCGGTTCAGATTGTCGCGATAAGGCGCGAGGGATTTTTCCACCAGTTCCTTCACAGCGGCATCCTCCTCATAGTGGCTGGCGCGGAGTTCGATGAGATTCCAGTCCCGCCGTGTGATCCTGCCATCCTGAACGAAGATTTCCAGCTTTCCCAGATGAGAGCCGAAGGCCCCTGCTTCCACCACCCAGGTGCTGCCTCGGATCACCGCCTCTTCCGTGCGTTCGTGGGTGTCAGCGGAAAGAATGACATCGACACCTTTCAGGGTTTCCGCCAAAGCAATGGCTTTGGGCAGGCCAATGTGGGTCATCAGTACCACGAGATCGGCCTGACCCTCTTTTTTTGCCTCGTCCACCAGCGGCTGAAGTATGTCTGTCTCTTCATAGTGAATGCCTTTGCTGAAGGACGGGGGCTGACGCATCGGGACATCCGGATCGGTGAAACCGATGAGGGCGACTTTCAGTCCGGCAGCGTTGTGAATGACGTAAGGCTTGAACAGGCGCTGCTGCGTGTCCTCATCACGCATGTTGGCGACGACCGCCGGAGCCGTGAGCTTCTTGCTGATGTTCAGCAGCACCTTTTTGCCAAAGATCACCTCCCAGTTTCCAGGCAGCCAGTAGTCGAGTTTCAGGGCATTGATGGGATCCACCATGGTGACGCCCTCGCTCATCGCGACATGTCCGGAGCCCTGGATGGTGTCGCCAAGGTCAAGCGTGATGGTGCCCTCGGGATTGGCGGCGCGGATCTCGCGCATGAGTTTCGCGATACGCGCCACTCCTCCGGCGGTGACGATTTCATCCTTGCCGCCAGCCCAGTACATTTCCGGGTGTTCTTCCAGCTGGCCGTGGATGTCGGCGAAAAACGCGAGGGTGATTTTCTTTTCGGCGGATGGCGTCCCGGCGCGTGAAAAAGAAGCGGATGCCAGTGCCGCGAGAGTCGCGCCGCACATTTTTCGGCGCGTCAGTGTGGAGGAGGGAGTCGTGTGTTGTTGCATGCAGAGGGGGGGGATTTATCGAAATGAAATGCGTGACTGTCTCATCAATCACGAACCGCCGAGCCCCTTCACCTGATGGGTGAGGCGCTTCAGGAGGTTGTTGCAGACGTTGTCACACAGCTTGGTGATGCCGGGGTCGGCGATGAAGCAAATCACTGTCAACCCCTCGCGGCGGCGTCCCACGATGCCGGCATCGACGAGAGTCTGGGCGTGGCGGGAGACGTTTGCCTGGGAGAGGCCGCTGGCCTCGACGATTTCAGAGATGCTTTTCTCGCCCTTCTCCAGCGTGCGCAGGATTTTCAGGCGGCTGGGCTCGGAGAGCGTGCGGAACCATGAGGCGACCATGCCGAGCGCCTCATCGGAGACGGTGTGGTGTTTTTTCTGGCTGTGGGCGGACATGGCGGAAAAATTGTTTGCGCTGAGTGTTTATATGCGTATAGACTCATATAGTCAAACAAAGAAACATCATGGAAACAAATTCAACCTTCGGGGTCCTGTTCATCTGCACTCTGTTCAGCACGCTCGCGGTGCTGCCCTCCTGCGCCCAGCAGGGCGGTGGGCGCGGGATGCCGCCTGAGGCACGCGAGCAGATCCACACCCTTTTTGACAATCACGCCAGCATCCGCCGCGAGGTGAAGTTCACCGCCGACGGCTACACCGCCGTCACGGAAAGCGATGATCCGAAGGTGGCCGCCGCTTTGAAAAAGCATGTCGGGCAGATGCAGACGCGGCTTGCGGATGGGCTGAGCGTGCGCCGCTGGGATCCGGCCTTTGCCGAATACTGCGACCACTATACGGATATGGACCACGAATTCACGCCTACGGCCAAGGGCGTGCGCATGACAGTCAAAGGACGCACAGCAAACGCCGTCAAAATTGCTCAGAATCATGCCAAGGTCGTTTCTGCCTTTGCCGCACATGGGTGGAGCGAGCACGACAAAAAGCATGACGCCGTCACCCGCTAAATTTGCCCCCACCCAAAACTCAACCACACACACTCTCACCATGAAACTCGAAAACGCCATCCGCGCCCTCGCCGGCACCATGATCCTCGTCAGCCTGGCCCTCAGCCATTTTGTGAATCCGAACTGGCTCTGGCTCACCGCCTTCGTTGGCGCGAATCTGCTGCAGTCCGCCTTCACCGGCTTCTGCCCTGCTGAAACGATTCTTAAGAAACTCGGCGTGGGCGGTTCCTGCTGCGGAAAACACTAAATAAGAGGAGCGCTGCACAGCCTGCTTCTGTTAGCCTGAACAAGAATCCAGCCCCGCTTTTTATGACCGTCATGAAACGATTTCTCTCCTTCAGCGTACTGCTCGCCCTTGCCGCCTGTGGCAGGCATGAGGCCGCCCCTCCCGCCACGACAACCCTGCCCAGCGTCACGGTGAAAGTGCAGGTGGCCCGGCTGCAGCCGCATGTGGCGGCCGAAGAAGTCGTCGGCACGGTGCGCTCCAAATTGCGCGCTCAGGTGGAGGCCAAGATCAGCGGGCGTGTGCTGGAATACACCGCCACGCCCGGCGCGGCGGTGAAGGCGGGGGACTTGCTCGCTCTCCTGGAAAACCAGGAAATTCAGGCCAAGGTGGATCAGGCCAAGGCGTTGCTCGATCAGGCTCAGCGTGACTTTGCGCGGCAGAAGGAACTCGTCGCCAGCAATGCCACCACGCGGCAGGACTTCGATGCGGCTGATGCGCGTGTCAAAGTGGCCACTGCGGGTGTTCATGAAGCCGAAACGATGATGGGCTACGCTCGCGTGACTGCGCCCTTTGATGGCGTGGTGACACGCAAGCTCGCCGACGTGGGTGATCTGGCCATGCCGGGCAAGCACCTGCTCGAAATGGAAGCGCCGACCACGCTGCGCTTTGAAGCTGATCTGCCCGAAGCCATTCTGGACCGCATCACCATGGGGGCGAAGATGCAGGTGAAGATCGCTTCCGTGGCGAAGCCGCTCGATGCCACGGTGAGTGAGATCGCACCGGTGGCCGATCCCGTGAGCCGCACGTTTCAGGTGAAGCTGGATCTGCCGGCGGCGGAGGGGCTGCGCACCGGCCAGTTTGGCCGTGTGGCCGTGCCGATGGCGGAAATGCAGCTGCTGATGGTTCCCAGGGCCAGCGTGATCAAGCGCGGACAGATGGAGCTGATTTTTGTTGTCAAAGAAGGGCATGCCAACCTGCGCCTCGTAAAAACGGGCAAGGCGATCAATGGCAGCATCGAAGTGCTGTCCGGCCTCGAAGAAGGCGAGCAGGTCGTGATCAGTGATGTCAGCAAACTCGCCGATGGCCAACCCGTGACGATCCAGCCATGAGCGAACCTTCCAATCATTCTGAGAACCTGGGCGTCGCCGGCCGCATCGCCGCGATGTTCATTGACTCCAAACTGACCCCGCTGGTCATCATCGCCTCCGTCATTCTTGGCGCGGCGGCCATCGTGCTGCTGCCACGTGAAGAGGAGCCGCAGATCAAGGTGCCGATGGTCGATGTCATGGTGTCCATGCCCGGCTCATCCGCGAAGGAGATCGAAGAACGTGCCACGCGGCCGATGGAAAAGCTGCTGTGGGAGGTGGCCGGGGTGGAGTACCTCTACAGCACCTCACGCGACAGCGAGAGCCTGGTCATCGTGCGCTTCAAAGTGGGCGAGGACCCCGAGCGCAGCCTGGTGAAGATCACCGAGAAACTGCGCGCGAACTTCGACCGCATTCCGATGGGAGTCACACCGCCGCTGATCAAGCCGAAAAGCATTGATGATGTGCCAATCCTCGCGCTCACCTTCCACAGCGCACGCTATGACCACCTCACCCTGCGTCGGCTGGCGGCCCAGGTGGATGAATCCGTCAAACAGGTGCCGCTGGTGGCGGAAACAAATCTGCTGGGCGGCGCGCGCCGTGCGGTGCGGGTGATGCTTGATCCCGTGAAGCTGGCCTCGCGCAATCTCAGTCCTGCGGGCCTGGTGCCCATGCTGCAGCAGGCCAACCGGCAGTTTCGCGCAGGCGGCCTGACCACCGGCAACAACGAGGTGCTCGTGGAAACCGGGGCCTTCCTGAAAACCGCGCACGATGTGGGCGATGTGGTCGTGGGCGTGTTCGGCGGCAGACCGGTGTATCTGCGCGAAGTGGCCGAGATCCATGATGGCGGCGAGGAGGCCGTGCAGTACGTACTTCATGGCACCAAGACGGACGAAGAACCTGCCGTCACGCTCAGCATCGCCAAACGCCCCGGGGCAAATGCCATCTCCGTGGCTGACGAAGTGATTCGCAAGGTGGACCTGCTCAAGGGCTCGATCATTCCCGCCGATGTCACCGTGAGCGTGACGCGCAACTACGGCGAGACCGCATCGGAGAAGTCGAATGAACTGCTGCTGCACATGGGCATCGCTGTTTTCAGCGTGGCCATCCTGATCTGGCTGACACTCGGCTGGCGGGAGAGCGGCATCGTCGCCGTTGCCATCCCGGCCACGCTGGCGCTGACGCTGCTCGTTTTTTACCTCTACGGCTTCACGCTGAATCGCATCACCCTCTTCGCGCTGATCTTCAGCATCGGCATCCTGGTGGATGACGCGATCGTCGTGGTGGAAAACATCGTGCGTCATTTCCACCTGCCGCAGAACAAGGGACGGGACTGGTCAAAAATCGCCGTCGAAGCCGTGGGTGAAGTGGGCAATCCCACCATCCTCGCGACCTTTGCCGTGATCGCCGCCGTGCTGCCGATGGCTTTTGTCGGCGGTCTCATGGGGCCCTACATGCGGCCGATTCCGATCGGTGCCAGCGCGGCGATGTTCTGGTCGCTGCTCATCGCGTTCATCGTCACGCCCTGGGCTTCCATCCGCATTCTGCGCTGGGGTGGCAAGTATTCGAAACTGACGGAAGGCGTCGCGGTGGATGACGGCCACAAGCATCTCGCGTCTGAGCACGCGGAAGATTTCTTCACCAAGCTGTACCGCCGCATGATGGGCCCGCTGATTCATCACACCGGCTGGCGCTGGATGTTCCTCGTCGGCATCACCGTGCTGCTGCTCGGGGCCATGGCGACGGTCGGCCTCGGCTGGGTAAAGGTGAAGATGCTGCCGTTTGATAACAAGAGCGAGTTTCAGGTCATCCTGAACATGCCGGAAGGTACTTCGCTGGAGCAGACGACCGCCGTGGCGCGGGAGATGGCGGCAGCGATCCGCACGGAGCCTGAAGTCACCGACTACCAAATCTATGCCGGCGTCGCCTCGCCTTACAATTTCAACGGCCTGGTGCGCCACTACTTCATGCGCCGTGGCGCCAACGTGGCGGACATTCAGGTGAACCTCGTCGGCAAGCATGAACGCAAGGCGCAGAGCCATGACATTGCCAAACGGGTGCGCCCGGCCGTTGCCGCCATCGCGGCACGCTATGGCGCACGTGTGGCCATTGCTGAAGTGCCGCCGGGACCGCCGGTGCTGCAAACGCTCGTCGCCGAGATTTATGGGCCGAATGAAGCCGACCGTCTGAAACTCGCCGAAGCGGTGAAGAACATTTTCAAGTCCACGCCGGGTGTGGTCGATGTCGATTGGTACATCGAGGCCGACCAGCAGAAGGCGCGCTTCGTCATCGACAAGGAAAAGGCCGCGCTGCACGGCATCAGCGCCGCCACAATTTCACAGACACTCAAAATCGCCGTGGATGGAGAGACGGTCGATCTGCTGCATCAGCCTGAAGAGAAGGAGGACGTGAACATCCGCCTGGAACTGCCACGTTCCGCGAAGACCACGCCGGAGGAGTTGCTCGCGCTGCGCGTGCGCTCTGGAGATGCCAATGCCTTGCCCGAACCCGGTGCCTCCGGTTCCCCCCTCGTGCCCTTGCGTGAGCTGGTGAAGGTGGAGCACGTCACCGTGGAGAAGAGCCTCTATCACAAGAACCTGATGCCCGTGACCTACGTCATTGGCGATGTGGCCGGCGTGGTTGAAAGCCCTGTGTACGCCATTTTCAAGATGAATGAGGCGCTCAAGAAACTTGACACACGCGAGTTCGGCGGCAGCGGCGCGGAACTGCAGATCCTCAATGCCTCCATGCCCTTCAGCGATGCCGAACCCGCGCTGAAATGGGATGGCGAGTGGCACATCACTATCGAGGTCTTCCGTGATCTCGGCGCCGCTTTCGGTGCGTGTTTGATCCTCATCTACGTGCTCATGGTTGGCTGGTTCCGCAGCTTCATCACGCCTGCCATCGTGATGATCGCCATTCCGTTCTCGCTCGTCGGCATTCTGCCTGCGCATGGTCTTATGGACGCGTTTTTCACCGCCACCAGCATGATCGGCTTCATGGCAGGTGGTGGTATCGTGGTGCGAAACTCCATCATCCTGGTCGATTTCATCGAGCTGCGCATTCAGGAGGGCATGCCGCTGAGCGAGGCCGTGATCGACGCGGGAGCCGTGCGCTTCCGCCCCATGCTGCTGACCGCCATGGCCGTGGTCGTGGGTGCGGCGGTGATCCTTGCCGATCCCATCTTCCAAGGCCTCGCCATCGCGCTCATGGCCGGGGAGATCGCCAGCCTCTTCATCAGCCGCATGGCCGTGCCGGTGCTCTACTTCATGGCCAACAAGCATTCTCATCCTGAACCCAAAGCCTAAAACACTATGAAACCCAACATCGGAACCGTGGACCGCGCCCTGCGCGTCATCGTTGGCCTCGGCCTCATCGCCTACGGCATCGTCAATCACACCTGGCTGGGAGCCCTCGGTGCCGTCCCTCTGCTCACCGCATTCATCCGCTTCTGCCCCCTCTATGCCCCCTTCGGCATCAGCACCTGCGGCAAAGGAGGCAATGGTAAAGGTGGTGGCTGCTGCGGAGGCGGCAAGTGCTGCTGATTCCAAAACTCCATTCATATTTCCATGTCACGCTTTCTCATTCCCATCGCCATCGGTGCCGCCATTGGCTCGGCATTGGGCTACTTTGGCCAGTGCAGTTCAGGCACCTGCCCGCTTACCTCGACGTGGTGGCGCGGAGCCATCTACGGCAGTGTGATGGGTCTGCTGATGGCGCTTGGCTCGGGGCGCTAACCGGACAGGCCACGCCGCAGTGT
>NZ_JBAQCR010000419.1:0-1602 GCF_049294395.1 Prosthecobacter sp. | reverse complement strand
ACCTGGCCAAGCCGACCTATGACTTGGCGCACCTCTCGGCCCGCGTGCTTTTCGCGGGGCGCGTGCTGGGACAGGGCGAGGTGATGACGCGTGAATACACGCTCTACATCGGGCCGAAGAAGCTCTCGCTGTTGCAGGCGATGGGCGACGGCAAGGACGCGGTGATGGAGTTCGGCTTCTTCTCCTGGTTCTGCAAGCTGCTGGTGCCGACGCTCAACTTCTTCCACCGCATCATTCCCGATTACGGTGTGGCGATCATCCTGCTCACCTTCCTGGTGCGCACCATCTTCTGGCCGCTCACGCATAAGAGCACGGTGAGCATGAGGAAGATGCAGGAGATCCAGCCGCAGCTCAAGGAACTCCAGAAGCAGTTCAAGGACAATCCGCAGAAGATGCAGCAGGAGACGTGGGCGCTCTACCGGGCGAACAAGGTGAACCCCCTGTCGAGCTGCCTGCCGATGCTGATTCAGATCCCGGTGTTCATCGCGCTGTTCACGGTGCTGCGCAGCGCGGTGGAGCTGCGCTACGCGCCCTTCCTCTGGATCGGGGATCTGAGCGAGCCCGAGAACCTGCTGGCCGGGCTGCTGCCGATCCCGCTGAATATTCTGCCGTTCCTGATGTCCGGCACCATGGCGCTGCAGAGCTATCTCACGCCGTCGATGGGCGACCCTGCGCAGCAGAAGATGATGATGATCATGATGCCCATCATGATGCTTTTCATGTTCTACAGCTTTCCTGCCGCGCTCTCGCTCTACTGGACGGTCAGCCAGGTGCTGTCCATCGTGCAGATGCTGATGATGCGGCAGAAGATCGCGCACAAACACGATCCGGACGGCGGAGTGACGGTCGAGTCTCCGCTGACGCGCCAGCAGCGCCGCTCGGCGACCCGGTAAAATCGTGCATGTCATCGACCTCGGGCTGGTGGCGGCGTTCAAGGCGTACCCCGGGCGTGACCTGGGACACAAGCTGGAGACGGCGGTTTTTCTGCATCAGCGCCGCCGGCGGAAGGACTTGTTCTATTATGCCAACGGGCACGAGGTGGAGCAGGCTCAACTCGGCGCAGAACCCGCGTGGCGCTTCCTGTTAGGGGATAGCGTCCAGGCGTAAGCGTGGCCGAGACAATATATGTTCCTCTGTGCCGCACTTCGCCGCTTATATTGTCATGTGCGGATTGACTTTCGCAAAAGGCTCCGGCATACTGTGTATTAAGTTTAGAATGCGGGAAGATGCGTTTATTTGGATGAGTGATGCGAAAAGGTAAAGGAGCCCCAGTCATGTTTCTGTCAGAGTTCAAAGCCAAAAAACAGCGGGATGCTTTTTTGGCGGTGGTCGAGGAGATGATCAAGTCGGACGCTAATTTTCACAGAAAGGAGAAAATTCTGTTGGCCCAATATAAGCGCGAGTTGGGGCTTGTTGTCGATTACGTGATTCCTGAATTGGCACTCGCAAAGGCTTTGAGCGCGATCTCAGAGTGAGGCACAGCGCTGCGCGTATATTGAGTTGCTAGCTTTGGCACAGGTTGACGGTGATGTGAGTAAGAATGTAGCAGCCAACTGACCGACTCTGTGGCCAGCACGCTCGCAGATCGGCAGACTCGTAACT
>NZ_JBAQCR010000418.1:0-13094 GCF_049294395.1 Prosthecobacter sp. | reverse complement strand
GTGTGGTCCTTCCTTGGGTCCACCAACTGGGATCCACGCAGCCTGCGCCTGAACTTTGAATTCAACCTCGCCTGCCACGACGCTGAACTATGCCAGCGGCTCGCGGCGGAGATGGATGCCAAGCTGGCCCACAGCTGTGAAATCACACACGAGATGCTGGAAAATGCGCCGGTCCTGCATCGCCTGCGCAACGGCTTTGCGCGCCTCTTCATTCCAGCACTCTAAGAACTTTTGAATCTTTTGGCAAAACCAACCGTATCTAGGAACGTTGTAATCTACAGCCTGCCATGATGTCTCCCGGGTTTCCCCCACGCCTCCCCTGCTCCAGCCGCTGCCGCAGCAGGTCAGAATTTGTTTTTTTTCGGGAATAAACCCGCCGGCTCCTGCATCTCACTCGCACGCATGATGTCATCATACTCTCGAACCTGAAACCTTTGCCCCGGAAAACGGGGCCGCTGCCGCGCACAGTCTAACGCGCACCACTTAACTCAACCCACCCAAATCCAATCATGAAGAAACTCATCGCACTCGTCTTCGCCCTCGTCGCCTCCGCCGGTTTCGCAGCCGAGTTCCCGGACATCAGCATTGCCGATCTCAAGAAGGCCATCGCTGACAAGAAAGTCACCGTCATCGACGTGAACGGCGCCGCCTCCTATAAGGCAGGCCATGTGCCAACCGCCATCGACTTCGCAACCCAGGGCTCCAACCTCGCCAGCGCCCTGCCTGCTGACAAGGGTGCTCTCGTCGTCGCCTACTGTGGTGGTCCTGCCTGCAGCGCCTACAAGGCCGCAGCCAATGCCGCCAGCCAGCTCGGCTACACGAACGTGAAACACCTCTCCGCTGGCATCTCCGGCTGGAAGGCCGCCAAAGAACCTCTGGAGAAGTAATACTTCAAGAGACTCCACTCACCGGGTGTGCGGGAACCAATCCTGCCACCCGGTTTTTTGTGCCCGCAGCCGGAATGCTCAGGCAGGAGACCAAGCCTCCATGGCCAGACTCGCCGCCCCGAGGGCACCTGCATTATCACCCAGTGTCGAAGGCACGATTTTCAGTCCTCCCCCACGTAAAGCAGGCATCAGCGCGCATGCGGTATCTGTAACCGATTGGCAAAAACGCTCCCCCAGCATCGTCAAGGGGCCATGAAGGATGAAAACCCCGGTGTCGATGATCATATGCAACAAGCCAATCACTCGTGCGTAGTCGGCACACACGGCTTCCCATTCCGGCCCTGCTGAATCAGAAACAGCCGCGAGACCTGCGCGCAGATCTTCAGGCAGCGTTGCCAGCCCATCCACTCCTGCCAGCCTCCGCCATGTCGCGGGGGCGCTCAGCGCATGGTGCAATTCCTTGCCGTCACCAGCTCCTCCCATCAAGGGCCACGGCCAGCGCCCCACCTCTCCGGCGGCATGATGCGAACCTTCGATCACTTTGCCGTCCTGAACGATGGCGACGCCAAAACCACTCCGAGGTCCGAGGATCACATAATCATTCAAGCCATGTCCGAGACCGAACCAACGCTCAGCCAGCGCAATCGCCCTCAGGTTGTTCTGCAAAATGACAGGAACTTTCAATTTGGATCCGATCTCATCAGCCACCGGCACCCGATTCCAATCAGGGATGAATGCATAATACAACCCCACACCTGCATGCGCATCCACCAGCCCGGGAACTCCCAGACCAACCGAAAGCAGCGGACCTTGCATCGCCTCGGCCAACCGGGCCACGCAGGTGAGAATCGACTTGATCACCTGATCTGCCAACACATCTACAGGCAAGGGCAGCTCCAAGGTCATCTTCACGCTGCCGGAAAAATCCACGCCCACGGCCTGAATGCGCTGGGCATTAAATTCCAAGCCGGCAAACCAGCCCGCTTCCGCTTGCGTACTCAAAATGCGCCGGGGACGGCCCATCGGCCCTTGGTTCAAGCCCGATTCATTCAGGTACTTTTCGGCGATCAAATGATCCACATACAACCCGGTCGTCGAAGGCGAAATTCCTAATGCCTTGGCCAGAGTCGTACGCGAGGTCGCACGCCCGCTGCGAACCTGCAGCACAGCAGCCCCTAGCGTTTCACGTTGGACTATTGGGTTTTTTCGCATTCGAATAAAAAGCCTGTTGATCTCTCCCTGTCCAGCAGGATCAATGTCCTCCCGTCAAAAATCTTCTCATGAGTGACTTACCCATTCGCACCCCTGATCGCAAGTGTGAAGTAGCTTGGTTTGCCGCACTTTGCTCCGACGATTACAAATTCCTCGGCATTCCAGATGGCTCCATCCGCTCCAACTTCGAACACTGCGGCGACATCGTCAAAAAAGCCGACGCTCTCGGCTACCAGAATATCCTCCTTCCCTCCGGCTGGATCGCCGGACAGGACGCCTTGGCTTTTGCCGCCGCCATGGCGCCGCTCACCACGCAGATCAATCAGCTCGTCGCCCTGCGCATGGGCGAAGTCTGGCCCCCCATGCTCGCACGGGCGCTCGCCACCGTCGATCACATCGCCAAAGGCCGTCTATGCATCAATATCATCTCCTCTGACATGCCTGGCATCAAGGAGAGCAATGAAGTCCGCTACGCCCGTGCCAGCGAGATCATCCAGATCCTGCAGGGGCTGTGGCGCACCGACGGCCCGTTTGAATGGAAAGGCGACTTCTACAACATCAGCCTGCCCACCACCGAGCCCGCCAAGCCCTACCAGCAAAACGGCGGCCCTCTGCTCTACTTCGGCGGCATCTCGCCTGCAGCCCAGGATTTGTGCGCCAAACACTGTGATGTCTTCCTCATGTGGCCCGAGACGGAGGACCGCATCGCCGAAACCATGCGCGTTATGTCCGAAAAAGCCACCAGCTACGGTCGCAAAATCGACTTCGGATTCCGTGCCCATGTCATCGTCCGCGAAACCGAAGCCGAGGCCCGCGCCGCAGCAGACCGTCTCATTTCCAAACTCACTGCCGAAAAAGGGGCCGAGATCAAAGCACGTTCCCAAGACAGTCAGAGCGCCGGGGTCAAGCGCCAGGACGAGCTCCGCGCCCAGAGTACCGATCTCTACATCGAGCCCCATCTCTGGAGCGGCATCGGTCTCGCCCGCAGCGGCTGCGCCAGTGCCATTGTCGGCAATCCCGAACAGGTGCTCGCCAAGCTCAACCGCTACATGGACATGGGCATGCGTGCCTTCATCCTCAGCGGCTACCCGCATCTCGAAGAGTGCGACCTCTTCGCCAAGCATGTCCTGCCGCATCTGCCGGCATGCCGCCTGAATGAAGTGCAGGGTCGGCGCGTTCCTGATCCCGTCACACCGCTCACCACCGCTCCTCGCCATTGATATGTCTTCGCCTGTTCGCTTCGCTCTCGCCGGCTTCGGCGCCTGGGGCAAATTCCACGCCCAGTCCATCGCAGGAAATCCTGACGCCCACCTCGTTGCCATTTCCGCGCCCTCAGAAGCCTCGCGCGAAGAAGCTCTCAGGCTCTACCCCACGGCGCAGATCTTCGCCGACAGCCTCGAAATGATCGCTCAGTCCGAGTTCGACATCATCGACATCGTCACCCCCAGCCACACGCACCGAGAGATCGCCCTCGCCGCCATGGCGAAAGGCAAACACGTCCTCCTGGAAAAACCCATGGCCATCACCTTGGAAGACTGCAAAGCCATCGTCGCCGGGGCTCAGCAGAACGGCGTCCATCTCGCCGTCGGCCACGAACTGCGCCTTTCCAGCCAGTGGGGCCGCATCAAAGAAATCATCGACGCTGGCACCATCGGCGATCCGCAGTACGTCCTCGTCGAACTCTCCCGCAAACCCTACCGCCAGGGAGCCAGCGGCTGGCGCTATGATCAAAGTCGTGTCGGCAGCTGGGTCCTCGAAGAACCCATCCACTTCTTCGACCTCGCCCGCTGGTACCTCGAAAGCAGCGGCGATCCCGTGGAACTCCACGCCTACGCCAACTCCCGCGACAAACAGCGCCCAACGCTGTTCGACAACTTCAGCGCCATGTTCAAATACGCCAACGGCAGCTACGCCGTGGTATCGCAAACACTCGCCGCCTTCGAGCACCACCAAACCGTCAAAGTCAGCGGCACCAAGGGCGCGCTCTGGGCCGCTTGGAGCGGCGCGCTTGATCGCACCCTCGAACCCGAATACTTCCTCAAAGTCTTCGACGGTGAAAATCTCGAAACGGTAAAGCTCGAAAAGCATAGCGGCGAAGTCTTTGAACTGCGCGAAGAAATCGCCCAATGCATCGACATGGTACGCACCGGCAAAAAGCCCATCGCATCAGGCATGGACGGTCTCTGGAGCGCCGGCCTTTGCCTCGTCGCAGAAGAATCCATCCGTCTGAACAAACCGCTGCCAGTGGGTGAAATGCTGAAATTTTAGAGAGCCGATTTGAGGGTGGATTTTTGTCTCACGGTCGTTCTAGCAGCCAGCTGTTGCACCCACATGAAAGCATCGCTCCTTCTCGCCACCTTTTGCCTGCCCCTTTCCACCATTCACGCAGATGACCTGCTGCCGCCGATCACCACTGGGCAGCGCGTGGCCACCTGAGGGCACAGCTTTCATGTCTTCACCTACAAGCAGATGGACGAGATCGCAAAATCTGCCGGGCTGGCGCATCAGCCTGTGGGCCTGTCGAGCATCGGCGGCTCCACGGTGCAGAAGCATTGGGACGTGCCCGAGGAAAAAGCGCCGTAAAGCAGGTGCTGAAAACGGGCAAGGTTGACGTGCTCACCCTCTCCCCCATCTGGCGGCCGGACGATGCCATCGAGCAGTTTGTAAAACTCAGCATCGAGCACAATCCCGCGCTGCGCATTACCGTGCAGGAGTTCTGGATGCCGAGTGATGAGTACAACCCCGTCTATCCTCTCGCCACAAAAAAGAAGGCCGATCAAAACGCCACCGACATCACCAAACTTCGCGATGCGACCATGCGCTACGCAAAGGACATCGAGGACTATGTCCAGGGCATCAACCAGCGGCTGGGAAAGCAGTCCGTTTTCATCGTACCAGTAGGCATGGCGGCCGTGACATTGCGTGAGAATATCCTCAAAGGCGAAGCGCCCGGATTGAAAACCCAGGCCGAACTCTTCTGCGACTACTGGGGCCACGCGCTGGCGCCGCTTCAGATCCTCTCCAGCTACTGCCACTTCGCCATCATCTACCGCCGCAGCCCCGCAGGCCTGCCGGTGCCAAACGCCTTCAAAGCCCTCAAAGACATGAGCGATGAAGACAAGGCGAAGCTCAACAAGCTGCTGTAGGAAATCGCCTGGGACACGGTCACTCATCATCCCCTCATCGGTCTGATGAAACCCGTCGCTGCGAAATAAGTGCGGCCCACGGTGCTTTTGACAGCACTCCTCTTTTCGCGGCGTTATGCAACGCCTGCATGAAATTCCACGCCCTCCTGCTTTCTTCCGCGCTCCTCTCTACTCACCTCATCGCCGCCGACTGGCCAGCCTGGCGCGGCCCCACGATGGATGGTCATGCAGCAGCCGGACAAAAGCTTCCGTTAAAATGGAATGAAGCTGAAAATGTCCTATGGAAGGCCGAGGTTCGTGGTCGTGGCCATGGCTCGCCAACCATCGTGGCAGACCATGTCTATCTCGCCACGGCTGACATGGAGACCGAGGAGCAGCTCGTCCTCTGCTATGACCGCGCCACCGGAAAGAAGAAATGGGAAGCCGTCGTGCATCGCGGCAACCTCAACACCAAAGGCCACAAAATCTCCTCGCAGGCCTCGTCCGATGTCGTGAGCGACGGCGAGCGCTTGTTCGTCAACTTCCTCAACAACGGCGCCATCTTCACCACCGCGCTCGATTTCTCCGGCAAGCAGCTCTGGCAGCGCCGCGTGTGCGACTTCCAGGTGCATCAGGGCTTTGGCTCCTCTCCGGTCATCTATCAGTCTATCGTGCTCGTCTCCGCAGATCATCGCGGCGGCGGCAAAATGTCCGGCCTTAACAAACTCACCGGCGAGATCGTCTGGCAGCAGGACCGCCCGCCCGTGGCGAACTACGCATCCCCCGCGGTCGTCAACGCCGCAGGCAAAACGCAGGCCGTGCTCGCAGGCTGCAACAAGGTGGAAAGCTTTGATCCCCTCACTGGCAAAAAGCTCTGGAGCATCGACGGCAGCACCGAAGAAACCGTGGTCACCGCCGTGACCGATGGCAGCCGCATCTTCCTCGGCGGTGGCTATCCGAAAACTCACACGATGGCCGTTGAAGCCGATGGCTCAGGCAAAATCGCCTGGGAGAACGTCACCCGCACCTACGTGCCATCTATGATTGTGAAGAACGGCCATGTCTTCGCCGTGGGAGATGGCGGACGCGCCACCTGCTGGAAGTCCGCCACCGGTAAAGAGCTGTGGTCAGAGAAAGTGGACCGCGAGTTTTATGGCTCCCCCGTCATGGCCGATTCGCGCATCTACGTCACGAGCAAAGGCGGCGTCACTTCCGTTTTTGAGGCGACTCCAGAGAAGTTCACCCTGCTTTCGCAAAACCAGCTGGGCGATGAATCCTTCAGCACTCCCGCCATCTGCGACAACCGCATCTACCTTCGCTCCGCCAAGACCAGCCCAACCCGCCAGGAATATCTGTGGTGCGTAGGCGAGGCAGCAAAGTGATTCCCTGATCCACGCCTAAGAGCAAAAAACTTTGACGGGCTCGCCCCTTTTGTTACATACCAACCGGTTTGTATGTCAAAGAAAGCAACCAGCACCAAGCGCGAACGCGATCCTGCCGCTACACGTCAGCGGTTGATCGACGCCACCGTGCGCCTCATGCTGCAGCAGGGCTTCTCCGCCACTTCGGTCGATCAGATCTGCAAAGAAGCAGGCATGACAAAGGGTGGCTTTTTCCACCACTTCGAAAACAAAGAAGCCCTCGGCATCGCAGCCATCGAATGGTGGGGACGCATGGGCACCGCCCTCTACGCCGAGTCTTGGCAGGACGCCTTACTCGATCCCTTGGAACAGCTGCACCGCATGTTTGATATCATGATCGGCTTCACGCGGCGCAATGATGATGCCGTCGTCTGCATGGTGGGCATGATGTCCCAGGAGATGTCCGCCACAAAACCGGCGTTTCAGGCAGCATGCGAGAAGGAACTGAAACTCTGGACCGAAAACATCGCCAAGCTCCTCACCGCCGCCAAGAAACTGCACAAGCCAAAGACCAAATTTGATCCCATTCAAGTAGCGTGGTTCCTAAACAGCCTCTGGCAAGGTTCCATGCTCATCGGCAAAACTTGCCGCTCTCAGGAACTGATTCGTCACAATCTCAAACTCGCCCGCGACTATGTGGACGGTCTGTTTCAGGCCAATGGAACTCCACGTGGCGACTCTGCATAATCGAATCTGCGATGTCTGACGCACCCTCCAGCACGACTGCTAGTGCTCAGTTTGCCACGGAGCATTTCTTCCGGCATGAGTCAGCGCGTCTGGTCGCGACGCTGGCAGGTCAGTTCGGCGCGCAGCGGCTGCAGTGGGTGGAAGATATCGTGCAGGAAGCCCTCGTGCGTGCACTTCAGACGTGGCCCTATCGCGGCGTGCCGGATAATCCCGCCGCTTGGCTGACCCAGACCGCACGCCATCTGGCGCTGGATCAACTGCGCCGCGAACAGCGCTGGAACGAACGTGAGGAGGGCATCTCGGCAGAGCAGGCACGCTGGATGGCCGTGCCGCTGGAAGCAGCACCGGATGATGCCAACTTGCGTGATGACACCCTGCGGCTGATGTTTGTCTGCTGCCACCCGCAGCTGTCTGCCGAGGCCCAGATCGCACTCGCACTGCGAACTCTCTGCGGCCTCAGTCCGGCGGAGATCGCGGCGGCGTTCGTCACCAGTGAAGCCGCCATCTCAAAGCGGCTCGTACGCGCACGCCAGCGCATCCGCGAGCTGGCGCTGCCCTTTGAACTGCCTGCGGCGCATGAACTGCCGCAGCGCCTTGATGCCGTGCTGACCTCCCTCTATCTGCTCTTCAACGAAGGCTACAAGGCCAGCAGTGGCGAGCACTTGGTACGCTCCGATCTCTGCCATGAGGCGATCCGTCTTACCGAGCTGCTGGCCACTCATCAGCACACCGGCCTGCCGCAGTGCCATGCTCTGCTGGCCCTCATGCTCCTGAGTGCCGCACGCCTGCCGGCCCGCACCGATGATACCGGCGGAATTCTGCGCCTGCATGAACAGGACCGCAGCCTCTGGAATCAGTCTTTCATCCAGCGCGGGCTTCAGCACCTGCAGCTCTCCGCACGTGGGGACACCCTCACGGAGTATCATCTGGAGGCGGGGATCGCCGCATGCCATAGCACGGCAGCCAGCCATGAAACCACCGACTGGGCACGTATTCTCGCCTTGTATGATCAGCTCGTGCTGCTTACGCCCTCGCCCGTGGTGGCCTTGAATCGCGCAATCGCCGTGGGGCGTGTGCTTGGTGCGGAGAGCGGGCTGGAGGCACTTGCAGCCGTACAGGGACTTGATGCCTACCTCTCCCTGCACTCAGCACGCGGGGCCTTCGCCGCCGAACTCGGCCAGGCAGAGGCAGCCGGCGCTCACTACCGCAAGGCACTGGCCCTCGCGGCACTCCCCTCCGAACGCAGCTTTTTGGAGCGGCAGCTGACCGCATGTGAAACCGCTGCAGTCCGAAAATAGCCCCGCTCAAAAATAATTTTGTTTCGATGTCCTTTTTCGTCTGGCCCGTTCGTCGTCCTTTTGAAACCTCGATAATTCATTCCTAAACGACCTACGTCCTCTCCTCGCCATGAACTCTGCAACTCCCCTCCATGACTACCTCGTGATCTCGCGCGGACATTGGGACAAAGACAAGTCCAAGGAGGAGATCGACACCGCCATCACCGACTTTTATGCGTGGCTGAACCGCCACATCGAGGCAGGCCGTATGCGCCCCGGCAGTCGCCTAGGCACGGACCGCGCCAACGTCTCAAAGGCGGGCGTCACCACCGACGGCCCCTTCGGCGAGGCCAAGGAAGTCGTGGGCGGCTACTGGTTCGTCAGCGCAAGCAGCCTGCGAGAAGCCGCCGACCTGCTCTCCCGCAGCCCCACCCTTCCCTGTGGCCTGCATTATGAGGTCCGGCCGCTCGATCCCGAACTCTGTACCGCCTCCGACATCACCAACGAAACCCCGCCCGCATGAATCCCCAAAACCCCACCGACGAATACCTGCTGCTCATTCGAGGCACTCACTGGAACCACGGCATGTCTCCCTCTGAACTCCAGCACGTCATGACTGACTTTTACGCCTGGGTGGATCGTCTCGGCAAAACCGGCATCCATCGCGGCGCACAGCCCTTGATGGAAGAGGGCAAGCTGGTCTCCGGCCCCAAGGGGGCAACCGTGACCGACGGCGTCTTTGCCGAGTCAAAGGAAGCCATCGCCGGATACTTCCGCATCGCTGTGGGCAGCATGGATGAAGCCGTCCGCATCGCCCAGGAATGCCCCATCCTCCAATACGGCGCCACCATTGAAGTCCGACCCATTGCCGATCTCTGCCGCCCCATGGCCGAAGTCAAATCCTCCTCCCAGCCCTGATCAAAACACACACCAACTCCAACCAACCACCCACCATGAGCACACTCGCCTACCCATCCTTCAGCCCCTACATCACCGTGCACAATGCCGAAGAGGCCATCGCTTTTTATCACGCAGCCTTTGGTGCTACCGAACGCTTCCGTCTCGCCGATGCCTCGTCCGGCAAGATCGGCCATGCCGAGCTCGATCTCCAAGGCAGCCTGCTCATGCTCTCGGATGAAAATCCCGCCTGGAACAAGTCCCCTCAAACACTCGGCGGCACACCCGTGAAATTCTGCCTCATGGTTGAAAACGCAGATGTCGCCATTGCGAAAGCTGTCGCCGCTGGTGCCACTCCGCTCATGCCAGCCAGCGATCAATTCTACGGCTTTCGCAGCGGCTCCGTGCGCGATCCCTTCGGCCATGAATGGATGCTCCAGCACGAGATCGAAAAAGTATCTCCCGAAGAAATGCAAAAGCGCTGGGATGCCATGCTCGGAAAATGCTCATCCTCCGAGGAAGCCGCCAAGTAATCTACTTTCAAACTCCAACACACAACGCGCACACCATGATCAAAAAAATCCTGCTCGGCCTCGTCCTCATCATCGCCGTCATCTGCGTCATCGCCTCTTTCCAGTCCGATGACGTGAACGTCACCCGTTCCGCCACCACCACCGCCAGCCCTGAGGCAGTCTTCAAAATCGTGAACGACTTCCGTCAGTGGGACTCATGGTCGCCTTGGGCAAAGATTGATCCTAACATGAAGAAGAGCCTCGAAGGCCCGCCTGAAGGCGTCGGCGCCATCTACAAGTGGTCCGGCAACAATGAAGTCGGTGAAGGCAGCACCACCTTGGTGGAGAGCAAGCCGAATGAAAAAGTCGGCATGAAACTGGCCTTTGTGCGCCCCTTTGCCGGCACCAGCGATGTCCAGTTCACCTTCACCCCCGAAGGCTCCGGCACCAAGATCACCTGGGCCATGCAGAGCAAGAAACCCTTCATCGGCAAGATCATGGGCATGTTCATGGACTGCGAAAAAATGTGCGGCGACCAGTTTCTCGAAGGCCTCGCCAATTTGAAGAAGATCGTGGAAGCCACCCCAAAAGCATGACCTGAAAACCTCTCACGAGAAACCACCATGCTCGACCAGCCCACAGCCCCCATTGTCACTGAGGCCCAGCCCGCCGCCGTGATCCACATCACCGTGCCGCGTGATCAAATTCAGGAAGTGATGGGCCCGGCCATCCACGAAGTCATTGCCACCACTCAGGCCCAAGGCATCGGCCCCAAAGGCCCCGTCTTTGCACATCACTTCGGCATGACCCCTGGCATCTTCAATTTTGAAGTCGGCGTGCCCGTGTCCAGCTCAGTGCAGCCCGTGGGCCGGGTAAAGCCCGGAGAAATCCCCGGCACCACCATCGTGCGCACCGTTTACACCGGTCCGTATGAAGGACTCGGTCAGGCTTGGGGAGACTTTCAGGACATCATCGAATCCCAAGGCCACAAGCTGGTGCCCAATCTCTGGGAACGCTACCTCTCCGGCCCGGAGTCCAGTGAGGCCCCCTCCACCTTCCGCACCGAACTCAATCAAACCATCATACCATGAAAGACCATTCCATTGTTTCTCCGGAAGAATGGCTGACGGCACGCCGTGCCCTGCTGGCCAGGGAAAAAGCCCAGATGGAGGCCAGCGATGAGGTGGCACGCCTGCGCAGCGAACTGCCCTGGGTGAAAATCACCAAACCCTACATCTTCGACACTCCCACCTGCCAGGCATCGCTGGCCGATCTCTTCGACGGCCGCAGCCAGTTGTTTCTCTATCACTTCATGTTTGGCCCCGATTGGGAAGAGGGCTGCACCGGCTGCTCCTTCCTGTGTGATCACGTGGATGGCGCGCGCCAGCACTTTGAACACCACGATCTCTCATTCGTGGCCGTGTCGCGCGGCCCCATCGACAAACTGGAGGCCTACCGCAAACGCATGGGCTGGAAGTTTCGCTGGGTTTCCGCTGCGCACTCCGACTTCAATCAAGACTTCCAAGTCTCCTTCCCACCGAAGAGCGTGAAGGACGGCAAGATCACCTACAACTTCAACACCCAGGACTACAGCCCTGATTGCGAAGAACTGCCAGGCTTCAGCGTCTTCTACAAGGACGCGGAAGGGCAGATCTACCATACCTACTCCTCCTTCAGCCGTGGCGGCGAGGTCCTGCTGGGTGCCTATCAGTTCATCGATCAGACGCCGAAGGGCCGCATGGAGAATGTGAATGGCAATCTCATGGACTGGGTGAAGCGCCACGACCGCTATGAAAACGACGGCCGCACCACCGGCAAAGAATGCTGCGGCTGCAGCGCCACCCCCAAAGCCGCATGAATACCACAGCCTGCCATTGCTCCTTCGGGAAAAAGCTGCGCGCTGTGAAACACTGCGCCGGCTGGTTCATCCCCGGAGTCATGCTGGCTCTCCTTCCCAAGTGCCCGCTATGCCTCGCTGCATGGCTCAGCCTCATGCTTGGCATCGGTATATCCGTCACCACTGCCACCATGTTGCATGCCACGCTCATCACCCTCTGCCTGGCTCTATGCATCATCTGCCTCGTCCGCCACTTCTACGTTTTTCGCAAACCCAGCATCTAAAATTCACCTTCTTTCTCACCATGCCACTCCCAGCCCCCATCGAATCTCCGCTCGCCGAACGCGAACTTGTCCTCGTGCGCGAGACCGACATTCCCGCCGCGAAACTCTACGCCGGATGGACGCAGCCTGACCTCCTCGTCCAATGGTTCACCCCCAAGCCCTGGACCACCACGGCTTGCGAGATCGACCTTCGTCCTGGCGGCACCTGCAAAACCACCATGCGCAGCCCGGAAGGCCAGGAGTTCCCCAATGTCGGCGTTTACCTCGAAGTCGTGCCGAACGAAAAAATCGTCTTCACCGACGGCTATCTGCCCAACTGGGAACCCAATCCGAATCACTTCTTCACCGCCATCCTCACTTGGGAAACCCTGCCCACTGGCAAAACCCGCTACACCGCCCGCGCCCGCCACTGGACCAAGGAGGCCTGCGAAAAGCACGCCGCCATGGGCTTCATGGACGGCTGGGGCAAGGCATTTGATCAGCTCGTTGAACTCATGAGCAAGTAACACTTCAACCCACTGCCCTACCATGTCCCGCGTCAGCACCTACCTCAACTTTCCCCGCAACACCGAAGAAGCCTTCGCCTTCTACAAGTCGGTCTTCAAAACCGAATACGTCGGTCACATCGCCCGCTTCGGTGATATCCCCGCCAGCCCGGACTGCCCGCCAGCCGCTGAGGCCGACAAGAACCTCGTCATGCACATCGCTCTGCCCACCCTCGGCGAGCACGTTCTCATGGGCACCGATTCCCCCGAGTCGATGGGCTTCAAGTGCACCCCAGGCAACAACGTGCACATCAATCTCGAACCCGACACCCGCGAAGAAGCGGACCGTCTCTTCACCGCCCTCTCAGCAGGCGGCAAAGTCGAAATGCCCATCCAGGACATGTTCTGGGGTGCCTACTTCGGCTCCTTCTCAGACAAGTTCGGCATCCACTGGATGATCAATTGCATGC
>NZ_JBAQCR010000417.1:0-3244 GCF_049294395.1 Prosthecobacter sp. | reverse complement strand
GAACAAGATCACACTGGGGGTCATTGGGGTGGGATCGCAGGGGACGCATGACATGCGGGCGTTTTTGAATCACGAGGATGTGCGGGTGACGGCGGTCTGTGATGTGAACAAAAAGAACATTGAGCGTGCGCAGCAGGCAGTGGCGGAACGTTATGGCAGTGCGGATGTGAAGGTGCCGGGGGATTTTCATGAGCTTAACCGGGACAAGTC
This sequence comes from Prosthecobacter sp., assembly GCF_049294395.1. Taxonomy (GTDB): domain Bacteria; phylum Verrucomicrobiota; class Verrucomicrobiia; order Verrucomicrobiales; family Verrucomicrobiaceae; genus Prosthecobacter. The sequence goes on along the minus strand of NZ_JBAQCR010000417.1, from coordinate 3,034 downwards.
CATCGATGCGGTGCTGATGGCGCTGCCGGTGCACTGGCACAGCATCCCGGCCACGGATGCGATTCTGAATGGCAAGCACATCTACCATGAGAAGCCGATGGGCATGTCGATGCAGGAGTCCAAGCATGTGCGGGCGGCGGTGAAGAAGACGGGCGTCGTGTTTCAGTTCGGCACGCAGCAGCGCAGTGATTTGAAATTTCGCTGGGCTTGTGAACTGGCGCGCAACGGGCGGCTGGGCAAGCTGAAGGAGATTCAAGTGGGCGTGCCGGGAGGAAAGATCGGGCCTGATTTTCCGGAGCAACCGGTGCCTGCGGAGGTGGACTGGGATCGCTGGGTGGGGCCTGCGCCGATGTCTTCGTTCAATGTGGACAAGCTCAAGCGCGACAATCATGAGAACATCACGAATTTCTCTCTCGGCATGATCTCATGCTGGGGGATTCATCACCTCGACATCGCGCAGTGGGGCAATGGGACGGATGATACGGGGCCGATCAGCGTGGAAGGGGAGGCGACGTATCCTGACAAAGGCGGCTGCGATGCTGTGCTGACGTGGAAGATGCGCATGGAGTATGCGAATGCGGCACCGATCACGTTTGTGAACGAGAAGAACATGGGCATCGGCCATGGCACGCGGTTCATTGGTGAAAACGGCTGGGTTCATGTGCTGCGGGGCAACATCAAGGCGAGTGATGATGCGATCCTGCGCGATCCCGCGAACAAAGAGGGGACGATGCCGATCAAGCTCATCGCCAGCATCGAGCACACGCGCAATTTTGTGGATGCGATCAAGAACAAGCAGCGGGCGATTTGTGACATTGAAACGGCGGTGCGTTCGGACACGCTGCCGCAGCTCACAGCGATGGCGTTGAAGGCGAAACGCAAGCTGCTGTGGGATCCGAAGGCGGAGACTTTCACCAATGACGAGGCGGCAAACGCGCTCATGAATGCGCGGCCGTTTCGTGGGGAGTGGAAGCTGCCGGAGATTGGGTGAGGCTATCGGCGCTGCCTGACCGCTTCAAACAAGATCGCGGCTCCGGCGGCGGCGACGTTGAGGGATTCCACGGGGGAGTGGAGGGGAATGCGGACGCGGGCATCACAGGCGGCCATGATCTCGGCGCTGGCACCACGGCCTTCGTTGCCGAGGATGAGGAGGGTGGGCTGTCGCCAGTCGTAGTCGTAATGGAGAAGATCGGCTTCGCCGGTGGCGACGACGGTTTTGAGACCACGGCTGCGGCAGGTCTCGATGGTGCCGAGGCCGGAGACATCCGGCAGAATGGGCAGGCGGAAGGCGGAGCCCATGGAACTGCGCAGTGTTTTGGGGGAGAAGGCGTCCGCAGAGCCTGCGAAGGAGAAAATGCCGCTCGCGCCGGCGGATTCGGCGGTGCGCACGAGGGTGCCGAGATTGCCGGGGTCCTGGATGCGGTCGAGGCCGAGGATGAGGGGAGCAGGCCTGGCAAAGAGGGCATCCAGCGCGGGCCACGGGCGCTCAGCGATGACGATGATGCCCTGGGTGGAGGTGGTGTCGCTCAAGGATTCGAGGACGGATTCCGAGAGCTGGAAGACCGGGCAGGAGATGCGCTCCAGCAGGGCCAGCTGGGAAGCGGAAGGCGCGGCGGCGGTGAAGCAGGCCTGAAGTGGGAGGCCGGAGGAGATGCACTCAGCCACGAGGCGTTCGCCTTCGATGAAGATCAGGTCGCGCTCACGGCCTTCGCGGACTCTGCGGGCGTGTTTGATGCGTTCGTTGGAGGAGCTGGTGATGAGCATGCGGGGGAGGGGACCATCTATCGGCTAATCCTGTTGTAAATCCATTTGCCGAATGAACTCGGGCGTTTATTATCACAGCCCCTCACGAATGTGCCTGCATAGCTCAGTGGTAGAGCAGCGGTTTTGTAAACCGCAGGTCGTCGGTTCGACCCCGACTGCTGGCTCCATTTTAAAAGTGCATAAGTCACTCAGGATGAGTCATTTACTGATGTCATAAATGTGACGGGGCAATCGGCTAAAGTTGTGCCAAACTGTCTGAAATTGCACCGAAATGCACAAAAAACCGTTATAAATCCGTTACGGAATGGCAGGGGCCAACCGGCGTGTTGAGCGGTTTCGACTTTGATAAGACCTGATCCAGCGGAGGACAGACCCTTGAATTGTCGGTGGTGTTCCGATGTCGTGGCCACAGAGCCTATTGAATCGCCCGCCGTGCCAAAACGGATAGTCTGCCCGCCAGGAATGGAAGAAGGTCGGGAATTACGATCACCTGACCTCTCGTCCGCGCCCGCCCCCTCAGCTGTTTGGTTAACGCAAGTGCCATGTCGGTCCTAGATTTACATTGTAATGACATGATTGGCGAGGCGACTGCTCGCTTGCCGACTTCAGTTCGTGAACATGAACCGGGATGCTGGTCATTCTTTGCCGCCGTGCGCTCTCTCCTCCTCGCTAGGGACAATCAGGCATATTTGATTCTGGTTCCTGAAACTTGTTTCGTCTCATTTGTCCGGCCAGACGCCACCTGCGCTGCTGCTGAAATGCCAAGCATCCTTTGCCCGAGCGAACTGAGACCATCCTCGACACCTACAGCCACCTGTTTGCAACGCATTCCAACAAGATGGAAGGACGCTATTGCGCAGCATCACCATTTAGCTCTTTGATGCGGATGTCCCGAAATTGCACAAGCGAGGCCCCCCATTCGCCGTCCTTCCGTTCAGGATGCAGCTGCAGGGCCAGCGGTCCTTGGCGTGGAATGCCAGGTAGCTGGGCGTCGTGGATGATCAGCTTGTCGTTGAGCGTGACGGTCAGGCGGTCGCCTTTCATGATAATGTGGAACGTGTTCCACTCGCCAATCGTTTTGTCCGCTTTCACCTTGGGTGTCACTCCGGCATGCACCTTGGCGTCAAAGGCTGGATCGGTCCGGTAGCCCCACACCTCGCCAGATCCAACCGGCCAGCACCAGATGTTCACCTGGGACTTGTGCTGGCCGCGCAGGAAGACTCCTGAGTCGGTGTTGGGTGCCGCTACCGTCATCACGTTGCCTGAACCG
>NZ_JBAQCR010000416.1:0-21488 GCF_049294395.1 Prosthecobacter sp. | reverse complement strand
GCTGTAGGCAGTGTCAAAGGTCAGGGTGCCTGAGCCGGAGAAGGACAGACCGGCGGCCATGGATAGGTTGGACTGGATCAGCGCCTGTGTGCCGGCATTGGTGACGATCACATTGCCGCCGAGGGTCAGGGTGTTTCCATTGCCCGCGAGCGTGTAGCCATCCACACTGAATGTCAAACCGCCGGCGGTGACCGCCTCAGTGAGGGTGACTGTGCCTGCCGTGCCTCCGAAGGAAGCGACGTCGTTGGTGGCATTGGTCCATGCCTGCATGGCAGTGGAGTTGGTCCAGAAAAGAGAGGTCGTATTCCAGTTTCCATTGCCGCCGGTACCGCCACCGAAGGTGCCGTCGGCATCCCAGAAGAGGGTGGCGGCAAGGGAAAGCGAGGGCAAAAACAAAAGCGCGAGAAGAGGTGCACAGATGCGGCTACGCCGTGTGGGGTGAGCGACGGCAGAGAGAGGTTGCATGGCTGAGGGTTGCATGACGCCTCGTTCTTAAGCATTCGCGAGACCATGGGACGCATCGCGCAGACCCTAAATAAGGCGAATCTGACCCTTTTTGTGCACTCTCGTTCAGCAGCCAGAAACTAGCGCCTGCGTCTCATCATCAGCATGGCCAGACTCAATCCCAATAGCATCCAGCGGGAAGGCTCTGGCACGAGGACGATGGCGATGGTACCATTGGTTGTGAAATTGCTGATGTCCCAGGCGTAGCCTGAGCCTGAGATATCGGGAAGGTCGAAGCCGGCGGCTTCGTCCGAGTTCCCGTAAAGCTGGCCGATGTAGTTAAAGCGACTGTCAAATGTAGGCGAAGATGCGAGACCGGACCAGTCGAGGAGATTGTATACTGCTGGCGCGGTGGGGGTAAAAGCCGTGGCTGTGATGGTGAGATTGCCACTGAACAGCAGCGTTGTGGAGCCAGTGCCAACGATATTGAGCAAATCGGAGGTGCCGCTTGGATTTAGCCCGAGAATGATCGTGCTGTCCGACTGAAAATCGATCGTTCCGGAACCTGAAACTGGCTGGAAGGTGAGTGTGCCGTAGTTCCCCTGAGCGGTGCCATCACCCACCTGAATGGTGGAGCCGCTGGCCGCTGTGAAACTGGAGCCTTGAATGACTCCCGTGCCGAGGAGAGTCGCGCCACTTTGCACTGTGACCGCGCCTGTGCCGGTGGTTCCCATGCCTGAGAGGCCGACATGCAGGGAACCTGCCTCGACGAGCGTGGCTCCGGTGTAGGTGTTATATCCCCCCAGGACAAAGGCTCCTGAGCCGGTCTTTGTGAATGCCACAGTGCCTGTGCCGCTGGTGTTGTCCACGATTGAACCGAGTTGCTGGCCCGAGGTGTCTCCTGTGCCCACTGTCAGCGTGGTGGTGGTACCCGTGGCGTTGTTGAAAATCGTGCCGCCAGGCGTGACATTGAGAGCACCCAAGGAGGCGTTGAACCCATTTAGGTCCAGAAAGCTCTGGGCATACATGGTCACCGTGGCTGTCGCAGAGATCTGACTGGCTCCTGCCAGCTTTACTGTGGCGCTGCCGTAGGCGGCACCGACTGTGCCGATGATCAGTTTCGACGATACCGCCACGGCGCCGCCTGTTTTCGCCAGCACGAGCGTGCCGCTGTTTACCGTGAGCCCCGAAGATCCGGAGAGGGTGTTGTCGGTGCTGCCACCGAGAGTCAACGTTCCGGTTCCGGCCTTGACCACAGAGAGGCTTGTGCCGGTCAAAGCACCGTTGAAAGTGGAATCGGGCATCGTTTGACTCAGCGGATTGCCAATGGTGAGAACAGAGTTGGCCGTGGTTGTCACCGTGCCGCTGCCATTAAGTGAACTGATTGTTTGTGAGGTGCCAAGGGACAGGGTGTTACCTGAGGCCATGGACACCTGGGCAAATGTGCCGATCGCGGTGGCGTTGTTTAGGCTCAGTGTGATCGCGCCGCCGGTGCCTGCCAGATTAATTTGAGTGCCATCCACCAGACTGCTGGCCGCTGCGGCAAGTATGACGCTGCTGGCCCCTGCGCCGCTGTTTTGGAAAGTGATGATGCGTGGTGCGATGGCTTGGTCGGTCAAGGCTCCCAGAGTTAGACGTGCGTTTGCGCTGGCGGTGCTTTGCACATCGAAGATGGGATTCCCAGGCGCCAGTGATGGGCCACCGATGGTGATGGTTGTGAGGGTCAGGCCGATCGTGCCACTTGTCACATTGCTGCCAGCTTTGACCGTCAGAGTGTTGCCGCCGATGATGACGGCACCCAGTGTGAGTGTGGTGCTTGCTGCCCCGGCGGTGGCGCGGTCAATGATGATGGTCGAGTCGGCCAAAACATTCACTGCTCCGCCCACTGTGCCGCTGGAGTCAAAGCCCAGGCTCAAAGTTCCACCGTTCATGGCCATGGCGCCGGTGCCTACCACGGCGATGGCTGTTGCGGCCTGCAACCGGAGCGTGCCTTCATCGATCTGATTTGTGCCGCTGCGTGCGCTGGCTGCAACGCTTGTGACAGTCAGCGTGTTGGTGCCAAACTTGGTGAGCAGCGCATTGCCGGTGATGCCGCCCGCGTTGTTGATGAGGATGTCTCCCGTGCCGCCGATTTTGGCGTAAGACCCCTGCACCACGGTGCCCGTGATCGTGCCAAGAGAGGAACTGCTGTTGGTGATGGCGCCGCCACCGTTCAGCCCCATGCCGCTGATGGAGATGAGGTTGCGGTCTGTACTCTGCCCGTTGAGATCCAAGGTGGCGCCGGCGCTGATCGTGACGCCGCTGGTGGTGCCCAGTGCGGTGGAGTTGCCCAGCTTCAGGATGCCTGCGCTGACAACCGTGGCACCGGTGTAGGCGGAAGTTGTGGGAGCCAGTGTCAGGGTGCCCAGACCGTTTTTCGTCAGCGCCAGAGTGCCGGTGCCATTGCTCAAGGTGCCGGTGAAGGTCGTGCTCAGCGGGGTGCTGCTGTTGGCGTTGCCGACGGTCAGCGTGAAGACGCCGCTGGTGGTGACCGTGCCACTTCCTGCCAGAGAGCCGAAGGTCTGCGCGGCGCCGAGGTTGATCACGCTGTTTCCGTTCACCGTCACCTGCGCCAGCGTGCCCAGCACTGTGGCGATGTTGAGGTTCAAAGTGACACCGGCATTCGTGCCACTGTTAAGCTTCACCACCGTACCGTCCACCAGGCTGGCCATGGCTGTCGCAAGGGTGACGTTGCTGTTGGTGGCGGATGTTCCTGTATTCGCGAAGGTGATCGTCTTGGCCACGCCCTGGTCATTCAAGGCACCCAAGGTGAGCGTGGTTATGCCGTTGGTCGATGTGGCGGGGCTTTGTACATCGAATGTGGGGTTGTCGAGCAGCGTGGTGGCTCCGAAGGCAATTCCAGCATTGGTGCTCGCGGTGGTGACATTGCTTCCAGCCTGGATGGTCAGGGTCTGCGCCCCGATGGCGAGAACTCCGAGAGTGTGAGGGAGACCGGCACCGGCGGTGAAGACATCGGAAACAATGGTGGAACTTGCCGTCACAGAGACGGGATGGGCCACCACCGAAGCCGTGCTGCCGAGACTCAAGGTGCCCCCATTGAGGATAATCGCCGCTGCGGAGGTGCCGAGGGCGGAGGTGGAGTTGCTGATGCGCAGGGTGCCAGCGTCAATGCGAGTCGCCCCGGTACGTGTGCTCGCGAGCGCAACGCCGGCATTGTTGCCCACAGTCAGAGTCCCCGGGCCGGTTTTGACCAGGAGGTTGTTTCCAGTCAGTACTCCAGTGGAGGTGATGTTGCCTGTGCCGCCGATGCTGGCACCGATGCCGCCCGTGCCATTGCCCAAGCCGATGGTCAGCGCCCCAATGCTGGCATTCGTGACGCTGTTGTTGATCAGCGCCCCCGCATTGCTGATTCCTGTGCCGTTTAAGGTGGCGGTGTTGATGATGATTTTGCCGTTGAGGTCGAGCACCGCGCCCACCTGCACTGTTGCGGTGGATGAGCTCAGTGCTGCCGCGTTGCCGAGAATCAAAGTGCCGGCATTGATGCTGGTGGCTCCGGTGTAGGCATTGGCAACGGTCAGCGTCAGCGTGCCTGCACCGTTTTTGGTCAATCCCCCCGTGGTGGTGCTGGTGATAGCGACCTGAATGCTCAGACTGTCGCCTGCAGCGTCTGTGCCAATCACCAGATCACCACTGCCGGCCGTGGTCAGGCCGGTGGCGGAGCCTGCGTCTGCGATCACAGCAGCCACGCCGCCGGTGATCAAAATACCACCGGCGCTGTTCGTGCCGTTGTTGATCGTCAGCAGGATGCCGCTGTCGAGGGTCAGGGTGTCACCGCCCGAGAATTTTATGCCTGCATTGACGATGGCCGAACTCGTCTGCGCAAAGGATCCGCTGATCAGGTAGGGATTGAGATTTCCTGCGGTCAGGCTGCTGGTGGCCGTGGTGGTGGTGGCCGCACCGATGACGCCGGAGGTGGATGCGGCGAAATCAGCGCCGTTGAAATAAAGGCGCGCATTGATGATGCCATTCGTGTTGGTAGTGCCGGTGATGCTCACACTGGTGCTGGCGGGTGAGACGATGTTCAGGCCTGAGCCGAGTGCCGGAGTGACGAGGGAGGTGAAGGTCAGGGCATTCGTGCCGGAGGCAGGTGCATCCACTTTCAGAACACCGCTGCCGGAGGTGAGGGTGAGAGCGCCGAATGCCTGCGTGCTGGCGAGGGTGGCGCCGCCGTATTCAAAGGTGCCGCTGCCAGTGTAGGTCAAATCTGGCACGGCGACAGAGCTCCAGCTTCCTGTGGTGCCATCGCCGAGTTTCAAGGTTCCTGCATTGATCGAGATGGCTCCAGTGCTGGTGTTCACGCCGAGAAGGGTCCAGGTGCCTGTGCCGTTCTTGGTCAGTGTTCCTGTGGTGGTGCCGATGATGCTGGAGATGCTGCCATCTCCCGCGCCAGCGAGGATCAAGCCGATGCCCGCGCCTGTGATTGTTCCCGCATTCGTGAGATTAAGCGTGCCGCTGTCTGAGGCGATGGTGACTGCGGAAGTGGCAAGTGTGAGCAGGCCTGTGAAGTTGTTCACTCCGCTGACATTGACGAAGGCACCGGTCTGAATGTGGATGCCGTTGGAGCCTGCAAAGCCTGAGCCGCCGTTGAGGGTCAGCTTTTCCGCCGCCGTGGTGATGCCACCCTCAATTTGCAAGGTGCCGCCGTTGGTGACGGAGGTGGTGCCGGCAGTCGAACCCAGGGCGTTCGCGCTGCGAATGTTCAGGATGCCGGAACTGACGGTGGTGCTGCCGGTGTAGGAATTGTTACCCGCCAGGATCAGGGTGCCAAGTGCGGTCTGGGCGGAATTTCCGGCCACGATGCTGCCGATGTTTGTACCCTGGGTCACATTCCCGCTGATGGTGAGCTGGTCGGTCACACTGGTGATGGCCATGGTGCGGGTGGCCGCCACTCCTGTCCCTGTCAGTTGGAGCGTGCTGCTGCTGCTGATGGTACTGACCCCGAAGAATGTCATCGTTCCGCCTGTCTGATTGATGGTCAGAGTGCCGCTACCTGTAATCGTGGTGCCAAACGAAGAGGAAAGGGTGAGCACAGTCAGATTGAAGCCGTTCAGGTCCAGGGTCGAACCCGCATTCAGTGTCAGTGCCGTTAAAAGTGGAGCGGCCTGGTCACTGGCACCGAGGCGCAGGGTGGCATTGCCCGCAGTGCCGCTGGCAGAATTCCCGATGGTGAGGACGCCGCCGCTGATCGCAATGGCACCGCCGGTTTTCGCCAGGACCAAGGTGCCCGAGCTGACCGTCGTAGCGCCGGTGTAGGTGTTCGAATCGCTCCCATCCAGGGTCAGCGTGCCGAGCCCCAGTTTGGTCAGTGCAAGTGTCCCTGTGCCGTTGGACAGCACGCCGCTGAAATGGGTGTCCGGAAGCGTGTAGCTCAGAGCGTTGCCGACGGTTAAAATGAAAGTGCCGGTGGCGGTGACTGTGCCGCTGCCCGCGAGCGAGCCGAAAGTCTGCGCAGCGCCGAGACTGAGAGTGTTGCCTGAAGCGACGTTCACTTGCGCCAGAGTGCCCAGCGCGCTTGCGACATTCAGATTCAATGTCAGCGCTCCGCCATTGTTCGCGAGATTCACGGCCGTGCCATCGACCAAGCTGGTGGCAGCGACTCCCAGTGTGACCGTGCTGGCCACCGTGCCGCTGTTTTGGAAAGTGATCGTGCTTGGAGAGATGCCCTGATCGGTGAATGCTCCCAAAGTGAGCGTTAGCGCGGCGTTTGCCGAACTCTGTACATCGAAGGTCGGGTTGCCGGGCCGCATGGAGACTCCGCCGATGCTGACCGCGCCCAACGTCAGGCCGATCGTGCCGCTGGTGACGTTTTCGCCCGCTTTCACCGTCAAGGTATTGGTGCCAAGGGTCAGTGTGCTCAGAGTGGTGATCGTGCCGCCTGCACCCGAAGTGGCCCGGTCAGCGATGATGGTGCTGTCATTGAGGAGGTTGACCACATTGGTGAAGGTTGTGGTGGCGTCAAATCCCAGGCTCAGAGTGCCGCCATTGAGCGCGAAAGAACCCGTGCCAACGGGGGCGATGGAGGCGGCCGTCGCCTGCAGCCGCAGGGTGCCGGCGTCGATCTGGGTGGTTCCGGTACGCGCGCTCGTCGTCGTCGAGTCGATCACCGTGAGCGTGCCGCTGCCGGTCTTGGTCAGCAGCACGTTACCGGTGATGCCGGTTGAATTGCTGATGGTGATGTTGCCGGAGCCGCCGATGCTGGTGGAGGTGGCCAGCGCCGTTGTGCCGGTGACAACCGCCGTTGTACCGCTGCTGTTGATGAGAGCGCCAAGGCTGCCGACGCCAGCGCCGTTGATGGAAATGAAGCTGCGGTCAGTGGTCTGGCCGTTGAGATCCACGGTGCCTCCGGCGGTGATGAGGAACCCGCTGGTCGCCCCGCCCGCGGTGGTGCTTGCCAGTTTGAGGGTTCCCGAGCTTACCGTCGTTGAACCTGTGTAGGTGTTGTTGCCGCCGAAGATCAGAGTGCCTGTGCCGATCTTGCTCACAGCACCTGCGCCGGTGAGCGCTGCATTGACCGTGACGGTGCCCGCTCCCCCAAAGGTGATGACGGAGGAATAGGAGATGACGCTGGAGGCCTGGATCGTGAGCGTGGCGGCGGCGTCTGCGGCGATCATGAACATGGCGTTCTGGGAGATGGAGCCGGTGATGAAGTTGTCGCCGCTGAGGCTGCGTATGGCGCCGTTGTTGGCATCGCCAAAACCGCCAATGGCTGCGAGGGCGCGGCTGATGGTGACGCCCCCGGAAAGTGCCAGGGTGGCTCCGTCCACCACGGTGACCGTTCCTGATGTGCCGAGCGCCCCGTTGCTGCGGACCTCTAAAATGCCGCTGGAAATCTGCGTGCCGCCGGTGTGCGCGTTGGTTCCAGTCAGCACGGTGCGTGAACCTGGTGCACCATTGATCACCAGCGAGACAATGCCCGTGCCGTTGTTGGCAAGGTTGGAGTTGATGGTCAGAAGCTCGGTGGTCGAATTGTTGGTGAGGAAGAGCTGCCCGGCGGTGGCAGTCACCGTGCCGCCGGCAGAAAGCGTACTGGTCAAGCCTGCGGTTCCCACCGTCAGGCTGCGCGCGCCATTGACCAGTTGAATCCCTCCCTGTGTGCCCAGGCGCAGTGTCTGACCTGTGCCCAGGGAAATCTGCCGGTCCGTCGTGATGTCGGCCATGGACAGCGTGTTCAGGTAGGTGGTGCCTGCACCCAGTGTCAAAGCACCGGTGGAGCTGCTGTTGATGCCCACATTGGAGGTGGTGGCAAAAGGCGTGGAACTCAGGCTGCTTCCCGTTGTGTAGAAGATGTCACCTGCGTAGCCGTTGCCCAGCAGTCCACCCGCGGGCAGCGCCCAGCTTCGGCTGCCATTGCCACCGGTGTAGGTCAGCCACGGACCGACGAAACCATCCGCCTGTGTCGTGGTGATGGCACCGGAGGTCGGTGCGACAACGGCCAGAGTGGCATTCACATCGGTGTGTGTGAGCGTGCCCAGGCTGAGATTGACCGTCCCCCCCACACCCGAATAAAGCTCCAGGGAGCTGTGAGTGCCGCTGACGATCACATTGGCAAGCCGCTGACTGTCCGTCTGACCGTCCTTGCCCATGAGGCGCAGGACGCTGACGGAATTTCCACCGATGAAGTTCAAATTTCCAGGCGTGGCGAGACCATGGTAGAGAATGTCATCCTGCGGCGAGGTGGCTGCAGTGAAATCAAGAATGGTGACGCCGCCGGAGTAGGTGCTGAGAGCACGGCCCAGAGTAGTGGCGCCGCCATAGGTGTTGGCGGCGGCCAGCGTCAAGGTGCCGTCGCCACGCGTGAAGGCAAAACGGGTGAAGCCGTAATTGTTGCCGCCATCGGTGATCGCTGAGTTGATGAGAATGCCGGTCGTCCCGAATGCTCCGCTGAAGTTGGTGTGCACGCCCGCGTCCGCCGTGAGGGTGATGCCGCCTGACACGATGGTGTTGTTGCCTGTGAAGCGGATGGCTCCGTAGGAGGTGCTGGAGAAGGTCAGGCTGTTGCCATAGCCCGCCAGGTAAAACGACTGGCTGTAGTTGGCGTTGGTGCCTCCCAGCACCACAGAGCCGCCCGCCTCCACCACGATGCCGCTGACATTTTGCACGGTGTTAGGAGCGCCGAGTGTGGCATAAATGCTGCCTGCAATCGTGAGCGTGCCCGTCAAGTCCGGGTTGGTGACCATTCCCAGCGTGATGTACTGGAATGCGGTGCCGCTGCCATATTTCTGAATGCGCAGGTTATTGGCCTTGAGTCGGAGATTGCTGCCGAGCTGGACGAACTGGGAGCCACCGGAGGAGAGGTTTTCCATCTGAATCAGGCCGTTTGTACCGAGGTCGATGATGCGTCCGGCCACGTCCCCCTGCAGCGTGTAGATGTTGTAGCTGGTCGGCGTGGTGGTGAAGCCGCGGAAGTTCAGGGTGGTCAGCTGAATGTCCGTCTGGACAGTGATGGTGATCGGGGCTGAGGAGGTTCCGGTGGTGGTGATCAAGCCGCCACCGATGTCCGCAATGGCCGTGGTGGAGTTCACCCAGGAAGTGTTTGTGGAGCCATCAAGCCAGTTGGTGTTTGAAGTGTTCCAGACACCGCTGCCGTTTTGCAGGCCGCTGGTGGAAGTGTTGGCATCCCATGTCAGTGTCTGGGCGCCGGCGGTGAGAGAAGTCAGCAAAAGTGCTGCGATCCACAGATGGCCGATTCGAAGTGAGCGGCAAACAAAGGTGAGGTATTGCATAAGTGATGCTTATTCAGCACTCCTTCGCTAAGCACCTGCGAGACCACTCCAGCATTCATGCAGACCCCGAATCGCGCAAATGAGACGCTAATTGTGCAAACGATTGTTACAAGCCATCAGGGCACGATGATGGCATGCAGGCATTGGCTTCACCAGGCATGTAAATCAGCATGCCAAGTCACTTGGTCATGGCCGGGCGTGGGCGCGGATAAGGGATTTCGGTACGCTGGTCGGGATGCTTTGCACCCGGTTTCTTATGAGCAGCGGTCGTGACACTGGAGAGAAACTGCAGCCTGCTGCTGCTGGTGCCTGATCCTCGAAGCTCCTCGAGCAGTTCATCAACACCCTCCAGCACGCAGGTGGGCTGGTAGACGTAATTGCGCAGATCTTCGAGGCGTGTGGATCCGGTCAGCACCAGGCAGGCCTGCATGCCAACTTCGATGGCACCCCGGATGTCTGTCTCCATCGTGTCACCTACCATCATCACTTCTTCGGTGTGGCGCTGCAGCAGCCGCCTTGCACGCTGGAACATGTAGGGGTTTGGTTTGCCGAGGAAATAGGCGCGCTGTCCCGTGCTGGCTTCCAGATACGCAGCCAGAGCACCTGCGCCGGGGCGGGTCACTTCCTTTTTCACGGGACACCAGTTGTCTGGATTGGTGGCGACCAGTCGCGCACCTTTTTCGATGAGTTCATGAGCTTTGGAAAGTTTTTCCGTGGATTGCATGCCTTCGCCAACGACCACGTACGTGGGGCGGATGGAATCATTGGGGATGCCTGCCTTTTGCAGCGCCAATGTCAGCCCTGCATCGCCCATGACGAAGGCTGTACAGCAAGGGTGGTTCTCCGCCAGAAACTCGGCGGTGTTCATGGCGGCTGTGTAAAAATGACGTGCTGAGATCCCGTGGATTCCCAGATGGTTGAGTTTGACGACCAGATCTTCGGGCGTGGGTGCAGAGTTGTTGGTGACGAAGAGGAAAGGGGTCGAAGTCTCGATGAGGTGATGAATGAATTCCGCCGCCTTGGGCAGCAGCTGGTTTTCGCGGTAGATCACACCGTCCATGTCGATCAACAGTCCTTTGGTTTGAGGCATCGTTTCAGAGGGGGTAGAGTTTGGCGCAGGCTTCACAGAATTGTCTGCATGCTTCGATGAACTCTTGTTCTAAGCATGCGCGAGGCCACCATTCCGTCCTTGCAGACCCCGAATTGAGCAAAGCAGACGCTGTTTGTGCATTCTGCTTCAGGAAGGCTGCATGATCCTGCTGCGATAGACCAGGGGGACGCAGTGCTGATGCTCTCTGAACTGCCGCTGGAAATGCGCAGGTGATACAAAGCCGCAGTCCATGGCAATCTGGCTGACGGTCAGGTCTGTTTCTGCGAGCAGAAGGCAGGCACGCGCGATGCGCAGCTCATTCACATACTGAGGCACGGTGCGTCCGGTGCTTTTTTTGAACAGACGGCTGAAAGCACTTTTACCAAGGCCGACGATGGCTGCCAGATCGGCCACATAAATAGGTTCTGGAAGATGGGATGCGATGAATTCACACGCCATGCTGATGCGGTCGGATGTGCCGGGTCGTGGCTGCGGCAGGACAGGAGATGAGATTTCCCGCAGTTCCTCTGAGTTTGACAGCAGATCAAGCAACTGCAGCAGCAGGATCACTCGCTTCATGCCATGCACATGGAGCATTTCCTGAACGATGCGCGTGGCGGTCAGCCGGGTGATGCCTGTGACCTCCAGGCCTTGGTCAGCACGTTGAAACAACCGTCGCACGGGTGTCATGGATGAGCGCTGCATCCAGTCCTCATGTCCTGGCAGTTGCGGCATGAACTGCACGACGATGGCCTCCACCTCTGTGAGAGGCGTGCCCGGCGCAGGCTGGTTGCGGTAATCGTGCGGCACATTGGAGCCCAGAAAGACGAGATCTCCAGGCTGGATCGAAGAGATGTTGTTGCCGATGAGTCGTTCAGTGCCGCCTTTCAACACCAAAGTGATCTCACACTCCGGGTGGTAATGCCACACACAGCCAAAATCCTGTCCGCGCACGACCTCGCATACCACCGGTTCGGCGGCTGCAAGCGGGGAGAGCATTTCAACAATGGGTTTCATCTGTTGCTCGTGCTGAGAAAATGCAGGATCCCGTTCCTGCAATGATAGAGGGCGAACGTGTCAAATCGTTCATGAAAACAGATACGAATCAAAGCTGCGTACAGAAGTTCATTTCTTGGATGAAGGATGAAAGGCAGAGTCGATTTTAGGCGCAAAAGAAGTTTCACAGTGCGGAGGTGAATAAACCTTCAGGCGAGGCATCAGGCTATGTGCATGGCTATGCAGCATGCGTGCCACCTGTTGTCGCTATGCCTGTCATCTGCACAGATGTGTGTTCATCTGCGACATTCGTATCACTCCAGCTTTACCGGCCCCACACCTGCAAGCCCGTCACTGGCAGCAGCGCATCGGCGGCGGCACGCCATGCCGGAGTTCCGGCTTTTTGAAAGAGTTCGTAGATGAGCTTCTTGCTGTGCGGATTTGCGACAGAGTTTGGTGCATTGCGCCATAAACCAAGCCTCAGGCCACCCTCGTGAGCATGATCTACATGACGGTGGTAAATAAAGGCGTCGATGGTGGGCTGGGTTTGAATCTTCTCCCATGCATATGCGTAGGCGGCGGCCTGAAGCTTTTCTCCCTCGGGCGTGAGAAGTGTGTGGAAACCCTGCTCGCTGAGGATAATGCGGCGTGGCTTTCCATGGAAGAGAAGTTCAGGGCGCTCCAGATGTTTTGGCAGCACCTCGAGGTTTTTGAAAGTGACCTTGTTGGTGTTGTCATCGTGCGTGACGGTTTTATCCGCCCAGGCGCGTGGATTGCCGAGGTCCTCAGGGTAGGGATGCCAGGCGACATTCCAGTCGAAGTCGCCGCGCTCACGCACGAGTCTCGCGAAGGTGTCGAGAAAGTCGCGGCCCGGGGTGGCTTCCTGCGGGCTCACATTGTGCATGCTGCTGCGCCAATGATGATCTGAGGAGAGATAGGTGCGGGCGTTCTGAGAGTGTCTGCGAATGGCTTGGTGCATGATGCGGAAGGCCTTTTCATATTCGCTGGCGGCGGTTTCGAGCGGCACGAGGCCCATGTTGTTCCAGAGGAAGTGAGAATTGACCTCGTTGCCGATGATCCAGCCCCAGACGCGTCCGTGGCCGGAATGCGCTCCGCTCCAGCGTTCTGCGAGCAGGTCCATGACGGCGTTCAGAAACCCGCTCGTCGTGTTCACGGCTCCGACGCTGAACTTGTAATCTTTGCGATGTCCCGGATGCAGCACGACGGCGTCGATGGCCGGGTTTTTCGAGGGATAGGCAATGATGATGAGATACACGAGCACGCCCTTGTCTGAGAGCGGCTTGATCTGGCGGTCCAGAGAAGCGAGATAATTTTGATTAAAAATAAACTCGCCGGTTTCAGGTTTCGATTTGGGATCAAACAGGCCGGTGAGGTTCACATTGATGCCCGCGTGGTGAATGCCAATCGCCAGCGCATCATCCACCATCTGCACCTGCAGGCCCTTTTGATTCGGCGGCGTGGGAAACGGATCGCTGTTTTGAGCAAAGGCGATTTGCGTGTGGAGGAGGCCGAGAAGAAGATGACGCATGAGTGATGAGACAACCACCGCAGCGAATGAGCAACTGCAAGCTGCCTGTGAACGCTGCGGCAAACCCGAAGCGGGGAAGTTTGGTGACGAGTTTATCTGCGACGAGTGCTACGCCGCCTGTGGGTCGTGCTGCGCAGGGGAAGAGGGGTAAGGACGGTTCTTTTCCTTTTCCGGTGCGAGCGGGCCAGCCCCGGGACATAATATTCAGGATCAGCATGGTGCCTGACACCACATGGTCCTGGGTCAAGGGCTCAGCAGCGTGAACCCATCACGCAATAGTAATGAACAACGCAGGGAGTGAGGCCACGCGGGGAAGGGGGAGATGAACACCCAGCCACAAGGCCCCCATCCAACCAGTATGATCACAACAATGCACAACATGCGTTGAGACGTGGTTCATTCCATTCGTAGGTTTCCGCATGTCTCTCACCTCCTTCTTCCAGCCTCGCAGCATTGCTCTTGTCGGAGCCACGGAGCGTGACGGCAGTGTGGGCCGTGCGATCTGGGAAAATCTGCGCGGCTTTTCAGGCCCGGTGTTTCCGGTGAACACCAGACGTGCGGAGGTGTGCGGCGTGAAGGCTTATCCGAATATTGCGGCCCTGCCTGAGGTGCCTGAGATGGTGATCATTGTGACACCTGCAAGCACGGTGCCGCAGCTGGTGGAGGAGGCTGGGATGGCGGGCGTGAAGGCGGGGATTGTTATCTCTGCAGGGTTCAAGGAAACGGGGCCAGAAGGTGCAAAGCTGGAAGCGGAGGTTCTGGCGGCGGCGAAGCGGCATGGTATGCGCTTGATCGGGCCGAACTGCCTCGGTTTGATGAATCCTCACGCAGGCCTGAATGCGACGTTTGCCAGCAGTGTGGCACAGCCGGGAAGGGTGGCCTTCTTGAGCCAGAGCGGGGCGCTATGCACGGCTATTCTGGACTGGAGCCATGACCAGCATGTGGGATTCAGCGCGTTTGTTTCCACTGGTGCGATGGCCGATGTGGGTTGGGGGGATCTGATCCGGCACTTCGGGGAGGATCCCAACACGAGCAGCATTGTGATTTACATGGAGTCCGTGGGGCATGATGCGGCGGCATTTCTGGCGGCGGCGCGGGCCGTCGCGGCGCAAAAGCCCATCGTGGTGATCAAGGTCGGCCGCACGGCAGAAGCCTCGCGTGCAGCCGCTTCACATACCGGTGCTTTGACGGGCAGCGATGCGGTGCTGGACGCTGCACTGCGACAAAGCGGTGTGCTGCGCGTGGATACGATCGAGGAACTGTTCGACATGGCCGAGGTGCTGGCCAAGCAGCCGCTGCCCACGGGGCGGAGGCTCGCGATCGTGACCAATGCGGGTGGTCCCGCTGCGCTGGCGACGGATGCGCTGGTGCTTGGTCATGGGGAGCTGGCGGAGCTTTCGGCGAAGACAATGACGGAATTGAACGCGCTGCTGCCCGCACACTGGAGCCATCACAATCCAGTCGATGTCTTGGGCGATGCGGACGCGGCTCGGTTTGCAGAAGCATTGCGGATCGTTGCCGGCGACGCAGCTGTGGACGGCGTGCTGGCCATCTTGACTCCGCAGGCCATGACTCATCCCACGAACATCGCGCAGGAGGTCGCGCGGATCGCAGGCCAGATCAACAAGCCGCTGCTGGCGAGCTGGATGGGGGCGCAGAGTGTCCAAGAGGGACGCGGCATTCTCAATTTGGCCGGGGTGCCGACATATGACTACCCCGATGAAGCTGCGCTGGCATTTGTGCGCATGCGTGAGCATCGGCTGCGCCTGATCTGGCTGAGCGAAACGCTGAGTGCCCATGCCGATGATGATGACAGTGAAGCTTTGCCTTTGGTGGGTGAGATGATTGACGCAGTATTGAAGAGCGGGCGCACTTTGATGACGGAACAGGAAGCCAAGCAACTGCTGCAGGTGGCCGGAATTCCCATCGTGGAGACACGCGCGGCCTACGATGAAGCTGCGGCTGTCGCTGCGGCAGAGGCACTTGGGTATCCTGTGGTGGTCAAGCTGCTTTCCTCCACCATCACGCATAAGAGCGACTGTGGTGGCGTGCAGCTCAATCTGCTCAATGCCGCCGCAGTGCAGCAGGCGTGGCGGTTGATCTGTGACAACGTCACGCACCTGCATGGCCTGTCTGCTTTTGAAGGGGTGACGGTGCAGCGAATGGTCACACAGAAGGGCATTGAATTGATCCTCGGGGCGAGCGCAGACGCGCAGTTCGGTCCGGTGTTGCTGATTGGTGCGGGCGGAACTTTGGTGGAAGTGCTGCAGGATCACGCGCTGGCACTGCCCCCGCTGAATCATGCGCTGGCACGGCGCTGGGTGGAGCAAACGCGAATCGCCAAAGTGCTGCATGGCGTGCGCGGCCAGCCGGCGGTGGACCTGGCTGCGCTGGATGACACGCTGGTGAAATTTGCCCGGCTGGTGCAGCACGAGCGGCGCATCGTTGAACTGGACATCAATCCGCTGCTGTCGACCCCGGAGGGCATCATCGCGCTGGATGCACGAGTGGTGGTGCGGGCCTGAATGGTGATAGGCGTGATGCAAGGGGGCATGCCTCACGTAATGATATTTGCTCAACTAAATGTGGCGGCAGCCGCCTGTTTAAACTGAGAGCGGCGGAAAGTTGGCAGATTCGTTGGTTGCTTGTATTTACGTTTGCTGCGTGAGATCAGCGGCGTCCAGAAGGACGCTGGAAACGAATTGTTTGAGCATGAATCCATTTTTTAAACACCCTCTTTTCGTGCTGGCGCTGCTGCTCGCGAGTTGCGGGCGCACTCCTTCGGGGCCTCCCCCTGCAGCACCGGGACCACCCGGACCCATGGAAGTGGGCGTGATCACCATTGTGACGACGCCGGTGACGCTGACGCAGGATCTGCCAGGGCGCATCTCTGCTTTTCGTGTGGCCGAGGTGCGGGCGCGAGTCAGTGGCATCGTCCTGAAGCGTCTCTTCAAGGAGGGCAGCGATGTGAGGGAAGGGCAGGTGCTCTATGAAATCGATCCGGCGCAGTATGAGGCTTCTTACGAAAGTGCGTTGGGTACGCTGGCCCGTGCCGAAGCGGGTCTGAACTCCGCGCAGTTGAAACTGAACCGCATGAAGTCGTTGATCGACTCCCATGCCGTGAGCAAGCAGGACTATGATGAGGCCTCAGGCAGCCAGCGCGTTAATCAGGCGGAAGTGCTGCTAGGCCAGGCGGCGGTGAAGACGGCGAAAATCAATCTCGATTACACCAAGGTGACGTCCCCGATCACCGGACGCATCGGTCTCTCGCAGGTCACGGAGGGGGCTTATGTGCGGACAGATCAGGCGACGTTGCTCTCCACGGTGCAACAGATCGACCGGGTCTATGTGGATGTGAACCAGCCCAGCAGTGACCTGTTGCGCCTGAAGGCGGCCCTCGCGAGCGGCAGGCTCAAGGCGGATGCCTCGGGTCAGCCGCGCGTGAAACTGGTGTACGAAAACGGCGAGATCTATCCCGAGGAAGGCACTCTGGAAGTTTCTGACGTGACAGTGAATACGCTGACCAATTCCGTTACCGTGCGGGCTGTGTTTCCAAACCCGCGCGGTGATCTTCTGCCAGGCATGTTTGTACGCGCCCGATTGGAAGAAGGCACCACGCCGGATGCCATCCTCGTGCCGCAGCTGGCTGTCACTCGCAATTCGAAGGGCGAACCGACCGCGATGGTGATCGGAGCGGAGAGCAAGGTCGAGCTGCGCGTTCTGGAGACTCCGCGTGCTGTCGGCAATCAATGGCTGGTCACCTCCGGGCTCAAGCCGGGCGATCAGCTCATCATCAACAATCTTCAGAAGATCCGCCCCGGTGCGCCGGTCAAAGTCGCTGCGGATGCTCCTGCTCCAACCCCTGGCGCCGCCAAGTAATCCACGATGTCACGCTTCTTCATTGACCGGCCTGTTTTCGCGTGGGTCATCGCCATCATCATCATGCTGGCGGGGGCGCTCTCCATCGAGAGTCTGCCCATCGCCCAGTATCCGAGCATCGCGCCGCCCACCATCGCGATCATCGCGACGTATCCTGGCGCTTCGGCCAAGACGCTGGAAGATACGGTGACGCAGGTCATTGAGCAGAAGCTCAATGGCATTGACCACCTGCGCTACATTGAATCAGCCAGTACTTCGGACGGTACCGCGACTATCACCGTCACGTTTGATGGTGAAGCCAATGCTGACACCGCGCAGGTGCAGGTGCAGAACAAGGTCGCGCTCGCCATTCCATCGCTGCCGCTGGAAGTGCAGCAGCAGGGCGTCCAGGTGAACAAATCGGTGCGCAACTTCCTCATCGTCGTGGGTCTCATCTCCACGGACGGCAGCATGTCCAACACCGACCTCGCCGACTACAATGCCAGTGTGATGAAGGATCCCATCAGCCGTCTGCAGGGCGTGGGTGAGATCCAGGCTTTCGGCACGCAGTATGCCATGCGCATCTGGCTGAATCCCGACCAGCTGACCAAGTATCAGCTTTCCACGAATGACGTCATCGCTGCCGTGCGTGCGCAAAATGCGCAGATTTCTGCCGGTGCGCTGGGGGCGCTGCCCGCGGCGGAAGGCCAGCTTCTAAATGCCACGGTCATGGCGCAGAGCCGCCTGCAGACGCCGGAGCAGTTTGGCGCCATCTTGCTGCGCGTCAGTCAGGATGGTTCGCGTGTCTTCCTGCGGGATGTTGCGCGGACAGAGCTGGGCAGTGAATCCTACAACGTCATGGCGCGCTACAATGGCATGCCTGCCAGCGGCATGGCCATCCGGCCTGCGCTGGGTGCCAATGCTCTGGAAACCGTGAACATCGTGAAGAAGAAGGTGGAGGAGCTCTCGCAGTTCTTCCCACCGGGCGTGAAGGCCATCTATCCCTACGACACCACGCAGTTTGTGCGCATCTCCGTGGAGGAGGTGGTAAAGACGCTGATTGAGGCTGTCATTCTCGTCTTCGTGGTGATGTTTGTTTTCCTGCAAAGCTGGCGCGCCACGCTGATCCCCACCATCGCCGTGCCTGTCGTGCTGCTCGGTACCTTTGGTGTCATGTCAGCGGCCGGGTACTCTATCAATACACTGACGCTGTTTGGTCTGGTGCTGGCCATCGGCCTGCTGGTGGATGACGCCATTGTCGTGGTCGAAAACGTCGAGCGTGTGATGCAGGAGGAGGGGCTCTCGCCGAAGGAGGCCACGCGAAAATCCATGGATCAGATCAGCGGTGCACTCGTTGGCATCGGACTGGTACTCTCAGCGGCCTTTGTTCCTATGGCCTTCTTCACGGGGTCCAGCGGTGTCATCTACCGGCAGTTCTCTCTTATCATCGTCAGTTCGGTGACGCTCTCCGTATTGGTCGCGCTGATTCTCACACCGGCACTTTGCGCCACCTTGCTGAAGCCGGTGGCCAAGGACCATGGCATCAACAAACGCGGCCCCTTCGGCTGGTTTAACCGCGCCTTCGAGCGCACGGCGGATCATTACACGAACGCGGTTGCCGTGTTCCTGCGGCACTATGTGCTCGCGCTCATCCCTTATATCGCCATCGGCGTGGCGGTCGTTTTTCTCTTCGAGCGCGCGCCCACCGGCTTCCTGCCGGATGAAGATACTGGTGTGCTCTTTGCCATGGCCCAGCTTCCGCCCGGTTCCACACGGGACCAGTCGGATCAAGTGCTGAAGAAAATGGAGAAGCATTTCTTCGAGGAGGAAAAGGACGTCGTCGAAGGCGGCTTCGGCGTGCTGGGCTTCAGCTTCAGCGGCAATGCGCAGAACCAGGTGCTCATGTTCGTCAAACTCAAGCCCTGGGGGGAGCGCAAACTGCCGGCGCAGAAAGTGAAGGCCATCCAGATGCGCGCCTTGGGCAAGTTTGGGCAGATCAAGGAAGCTCTCGCCTTCGCTTTCGCGCCACCCGCAGTCTTGGAACTCGGCACCGCGACAGGCTTTGACATGCGCTTGGTCGATCTCGGCGGACTCGGGCATGAGGCACTCATGGATGCCCAAGGTCAGCTTCTCGGCATGGCCGCGAAAAATCCCTTCCTCGCCTCAGTGCGCCCCAATGGACTTGCGGACACCGCTGCTTATCAGATCGAAATCGACCAGGAAAAAGCCAGCGCGCTGGGTCTCTCTCTGGCAGACATCAATGCCTCCCTCAGCACCATCCTTGGTTCCACCTACATCAATGATTTCATCGACAAGAACCGCGTGAAACGCGTGATGATGCAGGGGGACGCACCGTTCCGCATGCTGCCGGAGGACATCAACCGCTGGTATGTGCGCAATGCCCAGGGCGGCATGGTTCCGTTCTCCGCCTTCTCCAGCGCCTCCTGGAAAATGGGCTCGCCGAAGCTTGAGCGCTTCAATGGCTCGCCGTCGCTTTCCATCCTTGGTGAGCCGTCTCCGGGGCACAGTTCCGGCGAGGCCATTCACGAGATTATTCAGATGGCGAAGTCACTGCCGCCAGGCATTGGCGTTGCCTGGGCGGGGCTGTCGTATGAAGAGCAGATGTCGGGCTCCAAGGCCTCATCGGTTTACATCATCGCTTTGCTCATGGTCTTTCTTTGCCTTGCCGCGCTCTATGAGAGCTGGGCCATTCCGTTCTCGGTGATGATGGACATGCCGCTCGGTGCGCTGGGGGTTGTCGCCGCCACGCAGTGGCGCGGCATGCCCAATGACATCTATTTTCAAATTGGCCTCATTACCATCATCGGCCTCTCGGCCAAGAACGCGATTCTTGTCGTGGAATTTGCCAAGGAACACTTTGATCGTGGAGCCACGCTCATCGATGCCGCGCTGCATGCTGTTCGCCAGCGTCTGCGTCCCATTTTGATGACGTCCATCGCCTTCGGTCTGGGGGTGCTGCCACTGGCGATCAACACCGGCGCGGGTTCTGGCAGTCAGAATGCGATTGGCACAGGGATTGTCGGTGGTGCGGTGACGACCACGTTGCTGGGGCTGTTCTTCGTGCCGTTGTACTTTGTGGTTATTCTGCGGCTGTTCCGGGTGAAGCCGCTCAATGCGCCTGAAGGGCATAAGGCTGAGGCAAAGTAGTCCTGAGGGCGCCTCCATTTGGACTGCGGTCGCGAAGTGAGGAACGAACGCAGCTACCGCTTTCGACGTGCCGCATGGTAAGCAAATACCCAAGGAATTCCAAAGGCGGGAGCCAGCAGCCTTTTGCAAGCCGGCGAGTACACGAATGCCTCGAGACGCTCGAAAGCGGCAGCTACGCAGCAGCACTCCAAAAACGCTCCGCCTGGCAGCAGTCTATTTGGACTGTGATTACGCTGCGAGTGACTCACGCTTTGATGACGCCCTTCAGCACCTTCATCTGTGATGCTGCGCGCTCCTCGACAAAGGCCATCGCTTTTTTGACCTTGGCCTGGGCGGCGGAGTAGTCTTTGTGGATGCTCATGAGGATCTCGAACATTTTCGTGGCCGGAGTGGCGTCGAATTCAGGGGCCCATTCTTCGAGGCCGATGTCCTTGAACATCCAGCACTTCGGCGAGTGGAACTCGGAGAAGGTGTGCATCATCGGCGTGCCGTTGGCCAGGGCCATGATGGGCGTGTGCGGCTCATGGCAGATGACGGTGTGGGCGCGGGCGTAGAAGGAGCAGGCTTCGTCCACGTTCCAGAACTCGTCGAAATTGACCACGTAGGGCTTCAGGTCGTCCGGCAGGGTGTCGTAGATGAACTTCTTGTTGTACTCCATCTCCTTGTTCACCTCCGGGGCGATGACCACCTTGAACCCCGTCTCCTTCACCCACATCGCGATGAGGTCCTGATAGACTTTCGCGCGGCGGGTGTCATCGGCGATGTTCTCGGGCGTGGGATGCAGTGGGTTGAGCTTCTGCGGCCGTTTGTCATCCACGCCGGGGCTGCTGGGGGAATGCGTGCGGAGTTGGATGGTGATGAACTTCTTTTCCTCCAGGCCGTGCTTCTTCATCCGTGCCAGCGCCTTTTCGTCATCACGCACATCAATACCAAAGCAGCCATCGGGTCCGAATTCCAGCACGGGTGGCTTTACGCCCGCGTCCTGCAGCAGTTTCAGCGTCTTGGAATCGCGGCAGTAGATGTAAGCGGCACTATTCAACAGCGCGATGCGCTTCTCCGCATCCTTCCCCGTCACCATGTCCGGGAAGTAGGACTGCCCTTGCAGGCCCCAGGGCTTGCCCATCTTCTGGCAGTAGATCATGGAATCCGTGCTCTGCCCCATGCCGGGTCCGCGCAGGAAAAAGTCGCAGCGTTTCACCGCCTCCTGCACCGCACCGCCTTCTTTGGTAAGCGAGCCCTTCACGATCTCCAGCTTAGGAAACCGCTTCATCAGCATCGCATCCACCGCCTCATTCGTGTTCATCGCCCACAGGATGACCTTCGCCTCCGGCAGATACTGCTCAATGAAGCGCAGTGTGCCGGGAGTGTGGCCGATGTCGCCGATGTTCTTCGTGGCCCAGCCGCATTGAAGGAGGACGTTTTTTTGAGGGGTGGCGGTCTGCGCGAATGCAGACAGGGCGGAGGAACTGAGGTGGACCCCGTTCTTCGGCCAGGATTGCGTGAAGTTAAGCTATGATGCTCACGGCTGGGAGTGGTGATGGTTCGTGTCTCTGGGATCGCTTAGCAAGGGTTTTGCTCCGCATTTTGAGCTGTGCTCCAC
>NZ_JBAQCR010000415.1:0-6976 GCF_049294395.1 Prosthecobacter sp. | reverse complement strand
TTCATTACTGTCGCACGACGCCCCAAGCCGGGCGCTGGCTAGAAGTTAGTTAAATGAGTTAGAGAATGCGCAGTACTTCGCGACTACCATCGGGGTTTTCGAGGATCACCTTGCCCTTGGAGGCCTGTTGATCCAGCACAAGCTCATATAGAGCCATGGCCTTTTTGAAAACTTCAATGAGAGTGCCAGCACCGCTTTTGCGCTGAACGGATTCCAGTCTGTCTTTTGCCTCTGGAGTAACGTCCATGCTCAATCTGATCTTATCCTTTTTCAAAATGTTGGAGATAAAGAGAGGTCGCCAAGGTCACAATAAACGTGAAGGAGGCGATCCAGTAAGCTTGGGGAGGAGCTGAGAGCCATGCTAGTACCGAAATACCTGCCAGCAGGCAGATAAAGAGAATTAGCATAAATCTCCTAATAGGAACCTTCTCTGACTTGAGCCACGCGAGGAAGCAATCTTTGAAGGTGATGTTCCAACTTTGTTCGTATTTGGAGAAACGATCGTCGTTGGACGGATTATTTTGTTTGGGTTTGGGTGTCGTGGACATGGAATTCAGTCGCGGAAACCAGCCACCAGGAACTATCCAGGTGACTAGCTATAAAATGCCGGGGCGTTGCAGGCACCCGGCTGGGTCATCAGTGTGATTTTCATTAGTGTCGTTTTCATTAGGCAACAGCCCGTCCCTTCCGCCAAAGCCAGGAAGACCATGGATACACAGAAGAGGCGAATAAAAGCCGTTACCTTCCACATCATAACACAGTCACACCCACGCACAACCCACATTTTTATGTTTTTTGCCCGTAAATGAAGGTTGAATAGCCACCAAATGATGACAGCTTTAGATTTCGCCGTTAAAGCGCTGGAGTAACTAAGACCCGCCTCATCCTTTGCGCCGCTCCTCGTGTGCAAGATTGCCTATAAACCGCACACAGAGTGTGCGGACCACTTCACACACAGGCCGTCGGAGAATTTCCCGGGCGCAAGGTTCCCAGTTTAGGAGGTTAAACGTTCTCTAGCGGGAGACACCCGCATACCCATTCCCGCTGGAGCAGAGGCGGAAGAGGTGGTTGCAGACTTCGTGGGCGGAGAGGATGCCGGTGCGGGGAAGTTGATCGAAATCGCCGATGAGGACGGGCCAGTCGGCGCGGTCTTCGGGGATGCGGCCGTGGGAGCCTTTGACGAGGGTGGCATCAAGCGGGATGACGTCCATGAGCATGCGCTGGCCGAGGGCTTTTTTGGCGAGCTTGCCGGATATCTTGAGCTTGGGCCACTTGATGGCGGGATCAAGGAAGAGCTCGGCGGGGTCGTAGCCGCACTTGCGATGGATGTCCACGCAGCGGGCGAAGTCGGGGGCTTTGCGGTCGTCCTGCCAGTAATAGTAGGTGAACCAGCTTTTGGCATCGGCGACGGCGATGAGATCTCCGCTGCGCTCGTGGTTGAGGCCGACGAGGTGTTTTTCCATCTTGCCGAGGACCTGGGCGACACCGGGGGTGGCTTCGAGGGTGCTGCGGACGCTGGCGAGGAGGCTCTGATCGTTGAGGTAGATGTGGGCGACTTGGTGGTCGGCGATGGCGAAGGCTTTGGAGCCGCCGAGATCAAGGGTTTCGCGGCCGAGTTCGTCTTTGATGTTGAGCCAGCCTTTCTCGCGGAAGATGCGGTTCAGGTGGACGGGCTGCTCGACATTGGTGATGCCGTATTCGGAGAGGAGGACGACTTTGATGTTCCGCGTTTCGTAGAAGCGGATGAGATCGCCAACGACGTTGTCGATCTGGCGGAGGTCGAAACGGATTTTGTCCATGTCGATGCCGACGCGCTGGAGGTTGTAGTCGAGATGGGGGAGGTAAACGAGGGAGAGGCCGGGCCAGTGCTTTTCCTCGATCCATTTGGCGCTTTCGGCGATCCAGATGGAGGATTTGATGTCGGAGCCGGGGCCCCAGAAGTGGCGGAAGGGAAAGGGGCCGAGGTCTTTTTTGATGCGACCCCGCAGGGGCATCGGATGCGTGTGGATGTCGAAGACTTTGCGGCCATCGGCAGGATAGAGCGGGCGCGGGGTGATGGAGATGTCCGCGGTGGAGTACATGTTGAACCACCAGAAGAGCTTGGCGCAGGTGAACTGGGGATCGACACGGCGAAGGGCTTCCCAGAGTTTTTCGCCCTGCATGAGCTGCTCGGGCTGTTTCCAGAAGCGGTGCTCGGCGTAGTCGCGGTCATACCAGCCGTTGGCGACGACGCCGTGATCGCGGGCGAGGCGGCCGGTGAGGTAGGTGGCCTGGGCCGTGCAGGTGACGGCGGGGAGGACGGGCTCGATGAGGGTGGAGCGGTTGCGCTCGATGAAGGCACGGATGGCCGGGGTGTGCTCGCCGATGAGCCTGGTGGTGAGGCCGACGACGTTCAGGATGGCGGTGCGCTGCATGACGAAGTTTCGCTGTTCTCGGTTTTTAGTTCCCTGTTGTTAGCATGGGAACCGTGAACTGCGAACGGAGAACTGGAAACCTCAGTAGAGCATCGCGGCGACGACGTAGGCGATTTTGCAGATGAAGTGCAGCGCCTGATCCTGAACGAACGTGGTTTTGTTTTCGCATTTGGCGAAATCAATGAGCCAGTGCAGGACGAACTCGATGGAGCCGAGAATGAAACAGCCGGTGATGGCCCAGACGGCGGCGGCATGGATCAGACAATGGGCGGTCATGCACCAGGGCCAGATCTGCACCGGGCGGGAGGGATCCTGCAGTTTGTAGAGAAGGTGGCGGTTTTTGCAGGTGGAGAGGAATTCGCCCTGCAATGGATAGTCCATCACCGCATGACCGGCAAACAGGAGGAAAATGACCTGGATGGCTTCCAGCCAAGTGTGAGGAGGAAAGGGCAGCAGGCCAGACATGTGGAAGTTTTCCATCGTGAAGGGCGGACTGCAACGCACGATTCACTCGAGCGCAAAACAATCCGCCTCACGTGCATGAATCAGGCGCTGTAGAAGGCGGCGATCTTCTCATTCACCGCGCGGAGACGGTGGGAAATGGTGCGGCCGACACCGATGAGCAGCCAGGCGGCGGCACGCGGGTATTCGTTGATGTAACTTTCGAGGGTGGTGCCATCGATGCGCCAGACCTGGGAAAACTCGACAGCGGTCACGCTGGCGCTGGCGACATTGGGATCGAGCAGGTTGATTTCGCCGATGGTTTCCCCCTTTTGGATGGAGCCGAGGAGGACTTTGTGGCCGCCGCGCATGGCGGTGGCGTGGAACTTGCCGGAGACGACGAAAAAGAGGCTGTTTTGCTGCTGGCCTTCCTCAATCAGGTGCTGACCCGGCTGCACTGGAAGGAATTCACCGTAGCCGCTGAGAATGTCGCGATCCTCATCACCAAGAGGTTCGAGGATGCCTTGGGCTGGAAGCTTGGGAGACGAGAGGGAGCTCATAGAGAGTGAATGGGATGAATTAAGCGGTCTTTTTTAAGCGGAGATGCCCAGAATGGCAAGCACGCTGAGCGAGAAGCCACGGAATCCCCCCCTGCAACACTGAAATTGTGACATTTGACGGAAAGGGCGCGATCCAGCTTTTTCACCCACTGTGGTCGTTCACATCTGCGAAGTATGTACATCCTAAATTTTGCTGGATTTCCAAGGGCCCCGGTTCAGAATCAATGCCTCACTTCAATCAGCCACCCAGACCCTATCCATGTCCGACTCTTCCTCCTCCAAATGCTGCGGCAGCCTCAGTTACGATTTTGCACATCTTCTGCTCCGTCTTTGGGTCGGCATGCGCCTGTTCATGGCAGGCCTTGACAAGTTTCGCTGGGGCAACGGACCAACGGTGAGCTTTGGTCTGGACAATTATTCGAAGAAAACCGGGCCGCTGGCCAAGCTGATGAGCGACAACAGTTTCATGCCACAATGGGCATGTGACGCATTCGCAGCCACCATCGGCTACATTCTTGTGCCCGTCGGCATCTGGGTGGCGATTGGCATTTGCACTGAGTTTGGCCTGCTGGCCGCCGGTCTGGTCTTCCTTTCCCTGGGTCTGGGACTTGCCGCCCTGCCGGATGACACGGAAGTGGTGAGCAACATCGGTCTTTCCATCCTGATCGTGGCCGCCGCGCTGGTGACCTCGAAGGCGAAAACCTTCTCGATCGACGGCATCCTTGGCCGCAAGAAGGCATAACCACGACTTCACGTCGTCATTGGCAGTGAACCCACACGCCTGATTGCACCTATGAATTCCCAGCCTCCCTCCCCTTCCCCAGCGCCACTGTCCCGTTTCATGGACCGTCGCGGCTTCCTCCGCACCAGTGCTCTGACGAGCAGCGGAATCTATCTCGCCACCAGCAAGAGCGCGATCGCGCAAGCGACCGAAAAAGGCCGCACGATCAAGTGCGCGCTCGTCGGCTGCGGTGCGCAGGGCAACGCGCTCCGCGTGGCCTCCAAAGACGTTCCTGGCATCCAGTGGGTGGCCATGTGCGACATCTGGAAGTTCTCCATCGCGAAGACGCGTGGCGGCTTCCTCGGTGAGAACAAGCACCAGGTGGAAGGCGAGATCAAAATCTACGAAGACATCAACGAGATGCTCGACAAGGAGCCGTCCATTGAGGCCGTCTTCATTGCCACGCCGGACTTCATGCATGCCCCGTATTCGCGCCTCTGCCTTGAGAAGGGCAAGCACGTGTATTGCGAGAAGATGATGAGCAACACGATCGAGGGAGCACGCGACATGGTGCGCGCCGGCAAGGCGAACCCCGGGATCTTCCAGATCGGCCACCAGCGCCACTCCAATCCGCGCTACATCAACCTGCGCGACAACGTGATCAAGCCCGGCAAGATGCTCGGCCGCATCACCCATGCCTATGCGCAGTGGAACCGTGGTGTCTCCGGCAGCGCCCCGCAGGGTGCGGTGAAGGGCTATGAGATTCCTCAGGATGTGCTGACGAAGAACGGCTACGGCAGCCTTGAGGAGTTCCGCAACTGGCGCTTCTTCAAGAAGTATGGCGGTGGTCCTCTCTCCGACCTCGGCGCGCATCAGATCGACATGTTCAACTGGATGTATGAGTCCACTCCGGTGTCGGTCATCGCCTCAGGCGGCGTGGATTACTTCGATGGCACGGAAGGCCGCCCGAAATTCGAGCTGCCCGACAACATGATGTGCATCTACGAATTCAAGACCCCTGCCGGTGCTCTGCGCGCCTACTATCAGGTGCTGACCACCACGGGTTCCCAAGGTGCGTATGAAAAGCACATGGGCATCGGTGGCACGGCGATCATCTCCGAACTCGACACGAACGGCAACCAGCTCTACGCCGAACCCGGCCAGGACTGGGAGTCATACGCCCTGGGTGAGAACCCGCCCATCATGAAGGCGGCGGACAAGGCGAAGAACAAGTTCTGGGAACATCCCCGTGACTGGGAAAAGCCGAAACCGCCGTCTTACGGTGCCGTCAGCGTGGCCGACGTGCGCGAGAGCAAGGCCCTCTCCCAATGGGAGCTGGCCCGCAAGCTCAAGGTCAAGCCGCACACGCCGCATATCGCGAACTTCATCGAAGCTGTGCAGGCCAAAGACCCCGCGCACCTGACTTGCAACGTCGAAGCCGCCTTCCGGTCCTGCGTCACGGTGCTCAAGGCCTACGAGGCCACCGCTGCGGGCGGCAAGTACATCTTCAAGCCCGAAGACTTCCAGGCGTGATCTGCTGCGGAAATTCAACATTCACTCAACCTCCAGCCAAGTTCCCCATGAAAAACACCCTCCACATCCTCACGGGCCTCGCGCTCGCCCTCAGCCTTGCCTCCTGCGGCAAGAAAGAAGAAACGAAAGCCGCCGCAGCAGCCCCAGCCGCTCCTGCTGGTGATCTTGTCGAGATCGCGCTCGAGTTCCCGAAGCCCATGTTCATCGGCACCCCGGTGCCTGCTGAGCTGCCGAACCTTGAGAAGGCCGACCCAAGCAAGGTCGTGAAATCCATCATGGTCCCGAAAGGCACCACCAACCTTGCCAAAGGCAAGCCAGTCACCAGTTCTGACAGTGCGCCGATCATCGGTGAACTCAGCCTCGTGACCGACGGCGACGCCGACGGTGCTGACGGCTCCTTCGTGGAACTGATGCCCGGCAAACAGTGGGTGCAGATCGATCTCGGCGCCGAGTCGAACATCTACAAGATCGCCATGTGGCACTACCACAAGCAGGCCCAGGCCTACATCGACGTGGAAGTGCAGGTGTCCGACGATCCTGAGTTCAAGAAAGGCGTGACCACTCTGTGGAACTCCGACCACGACGACTCTTCCGCCATGGGCAAGGGCAATGACCCTGCCTACGTGGAAACCAACCATGGCCGCGTGATTGACGCCAAGGGCATCAAGGCCCGCTATGTGCGCCTCTGGAGCTATGGCAACACCAGCAACGACATGAACCACTACTGTGAAGTTCAGGTCTATGGCACGCCTGCCAAGTAAGCTGGTCTGAGAGACCTGATTTGATTACGACCGCCGTGCAGCGCTGCTGCACGGCGGTTTTTTTGTGATGCTGGAAGGCGTGGGGAATTGCGGCGCTTTTTCCGGAACCGGCTGAAGCCGGGACTACAGTACGTGCGCTGGGTTTTATACCATTAGCAGCTAAAAAGAGTCTATGCGGACCCAAGCAGAGAGGCGGTAATACCATGCTCAATTGAAAACAGGTCTGTTTGCTGAGAGGACATGCGTGCTTTCTGGAACGTAGGTCGGTCGTGTTTGGCGTCGAGGACCGCCCATGCTCCAGCGCCCACTCCGCCAAACCGCCCGGCTGCGAGGACGTTCGCACGCCCCAGCGCCCACGGTGCGCCCACGGTGCGCTCAAGGCTGCCCGAACGCTCGCAGACTCAAGACGTTTGCCTCACGCTCATGGACGGACGGGCTGTCGCCACGTCCATCCTACGTTCCAGCATGAAGCGCCGGGCCTAATGCTCTGCTTGGAAAACAGACCTGTTCCTTCAGACTCATTTTCAACTGTCCTGGGTATAAAAC
>NZ_JBAQCR010000414.1:0-5238 GCF_049294395.1 Prosthecobacter sp. | reverse complement strand
GGGGCAAAGACGGCAGCGTCCGTCCTTACATGGACACCCACATGCCCAGCTTCGGCCGCGAACAAACTGGAATGCTCATCTCCTGGCTGAACGAAGCGGACGCCCTGGAAAAACCCTTCACCATAGATGTCAGCGGCCTCGCCAAACACCACCGCGCCGAAGCCGGACGCCAGCTCCTCGGAGCCAAGGGACTCGCCTGCGTCGCATGCCATGGCATGAAGGATCGCAAATCCCTCGGCCCACCCGTCATCCGCCTCACCCACACCGTGGAGCGCCTGCAGCCCGAATACTTCAAAGAGCTCCTTCTCAATCCCCAGGTCACCCAGCCCGGCACCGTCATGCCGCCGATGTTCGTCGGCCGCAAAAAAGCCGATCAGGAAATCGAAAGCATCTGGACCTACCTCCGCGAGATCGAAGGCCAGCCGCTCCCCGAAGGCCTCATGTCATCCGCCGATTTCGAATTGAAGCCCGATGCCGAAAAGCGCGTCATCATCTTCCGCAGCTTCATCGAAGGCGTCGGCACCCACGCCATCGGCGTCGGTTTCCCCGGCGGACTCAATGCCGCCTTCGATGCCAAGACCAGCCGCTGGGCCATCCTCTGGAAAGGCCGCTTCCTCGATGCCATGAGCAACTGGCAGGACCGCTCCATGCCCCCCATCAAACCCCTCGGCACCGACATCAAGCCCATGCCAGCAACTACCAGCGAACGCATCTTCGGCGGCTACACCCTCGGCAAAGACGGCATCCCCACCTTCCGCTATCTCGAAAACGGCCAGCAAATCGAAGACACACTCCGCCCCCTCAAAGGCAGCTTCGAACACATCATCACCCGCAACGGCAAGCAAACAAAGGAGATCCTGTCATGGTAGTCGCGAAGCGTCTTGGAGTGCGGTGGCAGAGAGGCAAGCGCAGTCTTGCCTCGTCGACACCGCTTTGGTCTATCCCGTCATTGCTCCCAAAGTTTCGAGATAGCCTCGCCGCATTGCTCCTCTTCGCCACCTCCGCCCTCGCCCAGGACCAATCCACCTATTACCGCACCGAAACCTACGAGCTCCCCAAAGGCGTCAATTTCGAAGCCAGCGGCATCGCCATCCTCCCCGATGGCAAACTCGCCGTCGGCCTCCGCAAAGGAGAAGTCTGGATTGCCCAAAATCCCTCCGATACCGCCAGGCCCGACTTCAAACTCTTCGCCAGCGGCCTCCACGAAATCCTCGGCCTCGCATGGCATGATGGAGCACTTTATGCCACCCAGCGCTCCGAAGTCACCAAGCTCCGCGACACCGACTCCGACGGCAAAGCCGACGAATACGTCTGCGCCTCTACGGGCTGGGGCGTCTCCGGCGCCTACCACGAGTACGCCTACGGCCCCGTGTTCGATAAAGAAGGCAATCTCTACACCTCGCTCAACTCCAGCATGGGCAAAGCCTGGAAAGGCGCGGGCGATGAAGAAAAGCATCCCCTCTGGCGCGGCTGGGTCGTCCGCATGACCAAAGACGGCAAGCTCGAACCCTTTTGCGCCGGATTCCGCAGCCCCTGCGGCATCGGCCAAAACGCCGAAGGCGACATCTTCATCACCGATCAGCAGGGCAACTGGATGCCCACCACACCGCTGATGCACGCCCGCAAAGGAGCCTATTTCTCCCACGCCGAATCCATCCCCGACGCCATGCGTCCCGAGTCCCCGGTCAAAATCGCTGCCAAGCAGCCCGATGGCATCACCGTCGCCGAAGCCATGAAGACCGTCCAGGGCTACACCCCGCCCGCCGTCTGGCTCCCTTACGTCAAGATGGGCCAGAGCGGCACCGGCATCGCCTGCGATCTCAGCCCCGGCAAATTCGGCCCCTTCGAAAAGCAGCTTTTCCTCGGCGAATTCGTCCTCAGCGGCGTGAACCGCGTCTTCCTCGAAAAAGTCGGCGGCGAATACCAGGGCGCCTGCTTCCCCTTCATCGATGGCCTTCAGTGCGCCGCCCTCGCCCTCAATTTCCTCCAGGACGGCTCCCTCGTCGTCGGCCAGTCAAACCGCGGCTGGAACAGCAAAGGCAATCGTCCCTTCGGTCTCCAGCGCATTGTGTGGACCCAGAAGACCCCGCTCGAAGTCCAAAAAATGGAGCTCACCCAATCCGGCTTCCGCTTCACCTTCACCCTCCCGGTGGACCCCGCCAGCCTCGCCACCCTCACCGGCCAGAGCTACACCTACCCCTTCCAAAGCAAATACGGCGGCGACGAGCTCGACACCCAGTCCCTCCTCATCACCTCCAGTAAACTCTCCTCCGACGGCCTCGTCCTCGACGTCACCTGCACCACCCTCCGCCCCGGCTACGTCCACGAGTTCCAGCTCCCCCAGCTCAAAGCCAAAGAAGGCTCCCCCCTGTGGCACCGCATGGCCTACTACACGCTCAACAAGCTCATCGCCGAATAACGCGATGTAGTGGATTTGGCATCATTTCGTGTCCGACAAATCCAGGGCGGCCAAAGCGATTCTCCCTCTCCTCGCCCCTGACATACGCCAACAACGATGATTCCTCTTCGGGGAGAGGGTTGGGGTGAGGGGGGGCGTTTTTGCCACCGCTGCACAGGCAGACAGCGGTAGGACGGCCAGCTTTCTTGTCGCCACAGCCCATCATAAATCGTCCACAATAGAAAACCTCTCGCCATCCCTCCCCCTCATCGGGTAAAACCCACCCATGAGATTCTGGAAATGGCTCCTGCCATGCCTCGCGCTTTTCACCTTGGGGCAGTCCCATTCCCAGGGCGTCCCCGAAAATCGCCGCGCCACCTACCGGGGCAGGGAAGTCCAGTTCCCCAATGACGCACGCCAGTTCAAAGGCTGGCGCCACTACGGCCAAAAACTCCCCGTCTGGGACCTCCCTGCAGACCTCCCCAAAGACGTCTTCACCTTCGCACGCCTCTGCTACCCCTTCCGCCGTGGCGGCCGCTGGACCGCCGACTACCCCGAGGCCGATCTCAATTTCTCCTTCCGCCTCCACCAGCTCACCTCCGTCCAGGTGAATCCCTATCCCGTCATCCTCGACATCGATCCCGCCCAGCTCCGCCACCATCCCTTCCTCTACGTCTCCGAGCCCGGCCACATGGACATCACCACCGCCCAGGCCCGCGTCCTCCGCGAATACATGCTCAATGGCGGCTTCATCCTCATGGACGACTTCTGGGGCAACGATGAATGGAAAGGCTTCGAGCCCGCCTTCAAAAAAATCTGGCCCGACCGCAACTACGAAGAGCTCAAGCCCGATCACCCCATCTTCCACAGCGTCTACGATCTCCCCTCACCACCCCAGGTCCACAGCAACGTCTACTGGGCCGAGATGAACCAGCATGGCCGCACCAACATGCACAACGAGATCCGCAAAGACTCCGCCACACCCCGCTTCCGCGCCGTCTTCGACGATCGCGGCCGCATGGTCATGCTCATCTGCCTCAACAACGACCTCGGCGACGGCTGGGAGCAGGAGCAAAGCGATCCCTGGTACTTCACCCACGTCTCCGAAAAACACGCCTACCCCCTCGGCATCAACATCGTCTTCTACGCCCTCACCCATTAGCCCCCCACTCCGCTCTTCTCCTCACCCACCTCGTCTCACCCATTATTACAGGTCTGTCTCGTAGAAACACAGTGCAAATCTCGCGCCCTCCTCCTTCCCGCTTGACGCAGATTTCCCTCCTCGCCACATGCAGAAATGTCCCGCCACCACCTCCTTCTCACAGCCCTCTCCTCGCTCACTCTCGCCCTCAGCCTCACCTCCTGCGAGACACTGCCACCGCCCAATGGCGTTGATGAACCCGGTGCCGTCAGCACAGCCACCATCCTCACCGAGGCCCAGGTCGCCCAGCGCTTCTTCCAGGCTTACAAGACTCACAATCGCGCCGCCGCTGCCAAAGTCGCCAGCCCCACCGCCCTCGACAAGCTCTCATGGGACGCCAGCGCCGGCTCCTCCTCAAACCTTCGCCTCGAGCAAACCGACAACGGCTATGCCATCGCCTACGATGGCGGTGCCATCCTCCTTTCCATCTTCAGCGACGGCCACGTCGGCGCAAACGTCGCCGATGTGGAAATGATCGCCGATTGATCTTCCCCCACAATGCCCGGGGTGATGTGACAAACATGCGCCGCGCAATGCTCAGCGCAGGGCGCCCCTCCGTGCCCCCTCACTTCTCCGGCACCGTCAGCACATCCCCATCCTCCAGCGCCTTCGCGCCGTCCTTCTCCAGATCCACAAACGAAAACTGAAACCCCCGTTTCAGCCGGATCAGCCCGCCGGCCGCCCGCTCGCTCAGCCCCTGCGCCTCCTTCACCAGATCCCCCACCGTCATCCCCGGCTTCAGCACATAGAGCCCCTGGCGTTTCACCTGCCCCAGCACCGTCACCGTCAGCTCCTTCGGTGCCGTTGCAGCACCATTCTTCGGCTCCACCGCAGCCGTCTCCTTCGGCACCACCGCCACCTTCCTAGCCTCCACCGCATTCGCCTGGATGATGAAAAACACCAGGTCCTTCGTCTTCGGCATGCTGCTCGTCAGCGGCGTCGCGTCCGGACTCCCCAGCCCGCCAAACACCACGCTCTGCCCAGACTCCATCACAAAGCTCGCCGTCGTCTTCATCGTGTGGAAAATCGGCTGCTGGATCTTGTTCTCAGACACCACCTTGCCTTCGTGCGTGATCGGGCTGCCGTACTCCATAAACCCCTCAAAGCTCGTCGCCTCCGGCGTCACCGTTAGGTCGATGCTTCCATTCTCCGCCAGCGTCGGCACCACCTCCATCCGCACCCCCACCGGCTTCATTTCAAAAGCCGTCGGCGTCGTCGGGATCAGCGGCTCGGTCTTCGTCGCCTGCTTCGGCGGATCAAATTCCGTGGGATAGATGAACTCACGCACCACCTCCACCGTCGCCTTCTGCCCGCTGCGTGTCGTCACGGAGGGCGCGCTCATCAGGTTCACGCCCTTCTGCTGGCTCAGCTTGCGCAGCAGGTTGTTGGCGTGCTCCTCGTTTAAAATACCTAGGCTCTGCAGCCCGGACTTGTTCCCATCCAGCGTCAGCCCCGCCTCCGCCAGCATCGGCGAGTCCATGGGAATGCTCACAAATCGGCTCTTCACCATGATCTGCCTCGGCACCACCGGCTCCGCCTTCCGGCACGCACTCAGTCCCGCCAGCCCAAACGCCCCCGCCACCGCCGGCACCAGCAGCCCCAGCTTCTGCATCAAAGAATACCCACCGCGCTCGCGCCC
>NZ_JBAQCR010000413.1:0-6937 GCF_049294395.1 Prosthecobacter sp. | reverse complement strand
GCGTAATAGCGGGCCCAGCCAGCGGCATTGGCCTGCTGCTGAGCGTTCCAGGCGGCCCAAGCCTGCGCATTCGCCTGCTGCTGAGCGTAAGCAACCTGTGCCTGAGGGGCGGCATAGTAACCGGCGGCAGAGTAACCATTCTGAGCGTTCGCGGCGGAAGCAACGGCGAGGAGGCTGACGGTGAGTGCGAGGCGGATGAGTGTTTTCATGGCTGCGTGGGTGGCTCTTGTTTCTGCTAGTATTTATAACGGAAATTATAGAATGTGCAACAACCATATCAGAAATTACTCAAATATTTGTAAAATTGATAAATATATGTGTATAGATACCATACATCGTATTGATTTACAGTGAGTTGTAATGGGGGAATCCTCTTCGCAGAATCGCGAAACCGCTATTTTGAGTTCATGTTAATCCCGGAAAACAAATAAAAATGGACTTCTTTGTTACAAATGACGTTAAAATACGATCATTATAGAGAGGCCAAAAAATCACTGTTTTCTAATTCTTGCGCATGGAGCGTCTTCTTTGAGAATGAGCCTCCATGAAATCTTGCCTGCAGCCTTTTCGGATACCGGTTCTGGCCTTCTTCCTTCTGGCTGCGTGCGGACGTGGTGCTGAGCCGCTGACCACGACTTATTTCTATGACGAGGAAAGTATGCGCTACCTCACCCTGCGCCAGACTTCCGCCACGGGCGTGGAGGTGATCATGCGCTGGGCCTCGGAACCGGGATCGACGGGCATGTGGACAGGGCAGGGGACCCGGAAAGACAATCTTCTTACCTTTGCCGCCTTGGTGGATGAGGGGCAGGACCGCGGATCGTATTTCATCGCCAAGGGCGGGGAGTCGAAAATGGAGATCCTGTTCAAGCCGGGGCAGAAGATGCCACAGGACCCGGGCATCCTGGGCATCTATCGCCGTGTGAGTGATGAAAAGCGGCTGCAACTGGCCCGGAAAGAATCCCAGGCAGCGGATGAGCGCCTGAGCGTGGCCTTGAAGGAGGTCTCGCACACCTGGTCAGGCGTGGACAAGACGGTGCCGCTCGACTGGAAGGCTCGCTGGCCGGCGCTGCTGGGCCGCTGGATGAAGATCGCCTATCAGCCCCCGGAGCCTGCGAAGGCGAAACCTGCGCCGTCGGCTGCTGCGGGCAAAGACGCGCCCACAGCGGAGAAGGATGTCAATTACTGGCTCAAGCTTGCCCAAGTCACAGCGGCGGCCTACGGCTTCATGCAGCAGCCCGCTGTGCTGAAGAGCTCCTCCTGGGATGGCGAGTATGACGACGGCTTTGGCGGGCATGTGAGCATCCGCAGCGCCAAGGACGGCAAGCTGCGCGTGAACCTGAACTGCACGCGGGTGAACGAAAACCAAGGCTCCGACCTCGCGGGCCAAATACCGCCTGAATCGGTGACCTCTAAGAACGATGAGACCACCGCTGCCGCCGTCTTCACCGAGACAGATGTGCCGGAAGCCGCCAAGGAGGTCAGCATCACGCTCAAGCGCAGAGGCAGCTTCCTCTGGGTGGAAACCAAACGCAAAGCGACCCCTCCCGGCAGTTTGTCATGGTTCGACGGCATCTACCGCTGGTCGCCGGTGCCGAAGGAGTGAGGGGCTGTCCGGGCGTAAGTTGGGTGTGTTTGGCGAACTAGACACTCATCAACACGCGAATGCCTCTTCGCCAAACCGCCCGACTACGAGGGCTTTCGCAGGCCCGTGTGTTTGCCGTACGCTCGCAGACGGGCGGGCTGTCGCCACACCCATCCTACGACCACGTCGAAGCCCTTGGGCTGCAAGGAAGCGTAAAGATGATGCTCTCCTAAGTGCTCAGTGCTCGAGCGAAGATAGGGGAGCACATCCACAGGCTGGCAGCCTGTGTCATCCTTCGCTACGCCTTCTTCACCGGCTGCCCTGGCGTTTCAAAGAACGAGGCGAGCGCCAGCAGGATGGCGGCGCACACCACGCAGGAATCCGCCACGTTGAAGGAAGGCCAGGGGTGGAAGGGCCAGAAGCCGAAGTCGAAGCGCAGGAAGTCCACGACGTAGCCGTCGAAGAACGTGCCGTCGAAAAGCTTGCCGCCATCGTGATTGCGGAAGAGGCGGTCGGTGAGATTGCCGAAGATGCCGGAGACCAGCAGCGCCACAGCAAGGCGGCTCAGCTTGCCGGGAAACAGGCCTTTGCCATGCATCACGTAGATGAACACGAGTGCCGCCAGCGACACGGCGGCGAAGGCGTAGTTCGCATACTGCGTGCCGTTGAACATGCCAAAGGCCACGCCGGTGTTCGACGCATGGTGCAGCCAGAAGACGCCAGGAATGACCTCCTGCTCGGTTTCATACAGCCTGAAATGCTGCACGATCCAGTTCTTGGAGATCTGGTCGAGGATGTAGAGCGGCAGCGAAAGGAGCAGGAAGAGGCGGATCATGGAAAAAATGACGAATGTCGGATGTCGAATGACGAATGGAAGAATGAAGAGAGTCAGGGAGTCTTGGCCCCATTTCGACATTCGTCATTGGCGAAGCAATCACGCGGGCTGCAGCACGACCTTGAGCAGGCCTTCCTTGTTATCGTAAAGGCGTTTGAACCAGCCGGCGCCTTCGGCCAGCGGGGCCACGGCGCTGAGCAGTGGCTCCACCTGGATGCTGCCGTCCTGAATGCGGCGGATGGCTTCGGGGTACTCCCCGGCGCAGGAGCAGGAGCCCTTGATGGTGAGCTGGCGGGTGACGACTTCCTGAAGAGGGAAGGGGGTGTTTGGCTGGAGATTGCCGATCAGCACCACCTGGCCGCCTTTGCGCACGCTGCGGATCGCGAGATCGAGCGGGGCACCGGCGCCCACGACTTCAAAGCTGGCGTCAGCACCGTCGCCGCCGCAGATCTGGCGGATGTGCATGGCCAGGCCTTCCTGCTTGGCGTTGAAGGTTTCTTCGGCACCCAGCTTGCGGGCGAGTTCCAGACGGCTGTCATCAAGATCCACGGCGATCACCTTTTCCCAGCCGCGTGCTTTCAGCGCCTGAATGACCAGCAGGCCGATCAAGCCCGCACCCACCACGACGGCGACGCCGCCATTCGCTTCGTCCGTGTCGTCTTCGACTTCGGCTCCGTGGTTGTGCTCGCAGTCATGGCCGCAGCCTTCGGTGTGGACGTGCTGGAAGGCTTCTCCCACTTCGATGCCATCGGCCAGATTCACCGCGTGCAGGGCGATGGACACTGGCTCAGCAAAGGCAGCCTTCTCATAGGAAAGGTCATCCGGGATGCGGTAGAGGATGCGGGTTGGCAGGGCGATCTTCTCAGCGAAGCAGCCATGGCGGCGGTATTCGCCGGGGGACACGCCGAGCACTTTGCGGTTCGGGCAGAGATTGACGTAGCCCAGCTTGCATTCCTCGCACTCGCCGCAGTATTCGGTGGAGTCAAAGGTCACGCGGTCGCCGAGGTTCCAGTCGGTCACGCCTTCGCCCACGGCGACGATTTCACCGGCGGCTTCATGGCCCATGACGATGGGCATCTGG
The DNA here is from genome assembly GCF_049294395.1 of Prosthecobacter sp. Taxonomy (GTDB): domain Bacteria; phylum Verrucomicrobiota; class Verrucomicrobiia; order Verrucomicrobiales; family Verrucomicrobiaceae; genus Prosthecobacter. Next base: position 3,436 of record NZ_JBAQCR010000413.1, on the reverse strand, counting down.
CGGCGGCCGCTGCGGCCGTCCATGCCGTGGATGTCGCTGCCGCAGATGCCGCAGGCGGCGATTTTGACGAGGACTTCGCCGGCGGCTGCGGTGGGTTCAGGAAATTCGAGGTCGTAGTTGAACTCGGAGGGGGCGGTGAGGACGAGCGCTTTCATGGGGAGCGCGGATCATGCCCCGAGTGTGGCCGGAGGCAAGGAGGGAAGTTGTTTCAGCCTGCTGCATTCTGAGGCTGCTCTGGCTGCTGGGGAGGGAGGTGAGTCAATCGAATGACGAATGAGTAAATCCGAATGTCGAAGCTCATGGCGGAAGATTTATGCATTGTCCCACGGCTCCGCAGACATGCGGCGCATGTATTGTAGTTCCTGCTTTAGCAGGTTCCTGTCGCGCCATCCAGAGCCTGCTAAAGCAGGTGCTACAATACGCTCCGTGGGCACGCGGAGGTGTGCGGCCAGCTCCTCCCTTCCAAATGCAGCACCTTCGCCTTTTGCCGCTACTCCTCCCCACCAACCTTGCCGCGTCCTTCCTTGATCCCGGCGCGGTGCCGCTTGCCCGCCACGTAGCGGCGCTTCAGGCCCCGGGGGCGGGCGCGGGTCTGGCGGCGGACTTTTTCGCGGTCGTTCTGGATTTCCATCTGCGCGCTTTTGAAGGCCGCTTCTAATCGGTCGCACAACTCCTGCCGGGCGATCAGGCGGTTCTGCGACTGCGAGCGTTCGCGCTGGCAGCGCACCTCCAGGCCGCTGGGCACGTGGCGCAGCACCACAGTGGAACTGGTCTTGTTGATCTTCTGGCCGCCCGCGCCGCCGCCGCGAATAAACGACTCCTCCAGATCCTCCTCACGGATGCGGAGTTTCTGCATGCGGGTGCGCAGCGCGGGGTCATCAGGCAGATCGGCCATGCCTCAACATCGGGGCAGCGAGCCTGCACTGCAACTGAGGATGCAGAAGTTGAGATGGCCGCAAAGAGGCGCAAGAAGGAGCAAAAAATAGGGAGATGGTGATGGTCGGCTGCCCGCGAGCAAATCGGTTTCGAAAATCGCGTAAAACGGCGCAGGCCGCAGCGTGCTTCACCTTTTTGCCTTTTTTGCGCCTCTTTGCGGCCATCCCTCCGGCATTCCCACTTTCCGAAACCTTTGCATCCTGCCCGCACCCCGCTATGGCTGGACGATGGAAGAATACCACCGCCTGCTGCGCAAAGTGCTCGAACACGGAAGCTACCGTGAGGACCGCACCGGCACAGGGGCGTACTCCGTGTTTGGCGAGCAGAGCCGCTACGATCTCAGCACCACCTTCCCGCTCGTCACCACCAAGAAGCTGCACCTGCGCTCCATCATTCATGAGCTGCTGTGGTTCCTGAAGGGAGACACCAACGTGAAGTACCTGCGCGACAACAAAGTCACCATCTGGGACGAATGGGCGGACGAAAACGGCGATCTCGGCCCCGTCTACGGCGCGCAGTGGCGGCGCTGGCAGGGGGCTCCGGGGGCTGAGACACACGATCAAATCGCCAGCCTCATCCACGGCATCAAAACGAATCCCTACAGCCGCCGCCACATCGTCAGCGCCTGGAACGTGCCGCACATCGAAAAGATGGCCCTGCCACCCTGCCATTGCCTGTTTCAGTTCTTTGTGGATCGCGGCCAGCTGAGCTGCCAGCTCTACCAGCGCAGCGCCGATCTCTTCCTCGGCGTGCCCTTCAACATTGCCAGCTACGCCCTGCTCACCCAGATGGTCGCCCAGGTCTGCGACCTCCAGCCCGGCGAATTCGTCCACACCTTCGGCGATCTCCACCTCTACAAAAACCACCTCGAGCAGGCCCGCCTCCAGCTCACCCGCGAGTGCCGTGCGTTGCCCGTGATGAAGCTGAATCCTGACGTGAAGGAGATCGACGCGTTTAAGTACGAGGACTTCACGCTGGAAGGGTATGACCCGCATCCGGCGATCAAAGCGGAGATCGCGGTATAGCTGTTCATAAGGCTGAGCTCCTCGTACGCTTTGCGTCCTGGAGTGCGCCGGCCCTCCGGCGCTTTCGAGCGTCTCGTGGTCTGCGACATCTCCCCAGCCTGCGAAAAGCTCCAGGGGACTGGAGCACTCCAGGACGCTGTCACGTGGCAAATGGTCCAGAGCCATGCGTGCGCTTCGGTTCTAGGAAGCTGGCCGCGGGGTTTGAATCACCAATCGTGATCGACATCGTAATCATCTTCCACTTTCACCTTGTCAGTCTTGAAGCGCTGAATGGACTTCACCATGGCTGCACTGGTGGTTTGTTCGAACCATGCCGCCGAGCACCAGGGGTAGTCTCTGGCGATGGGGACCAACCCATAATGAACGGCGTTTGTGTGAGTGTAGTTCAGTCGTGCGAAATAGGAGGTCGTATGCGTGAGCTGGGTCTCACGGAAGTTGTGCCAGACATTGCGGCCCGGAGTTTCGTCCAGTTTATTAACCCAGCCTGCCAGTTTCACATGCAGCACTCTGAGCATGTCCTGCAGCGAACCAGGATCAGCAGGTGATTTGGCGACGAAGTGGTAGTGATTTGAAAAAAACGCCCAGGCTTCCAAGTCCCAGCCGTATTCTTTTGCGACGGACAGAAGGCCACGTTGGGCGACTTCAAGGCGCCGGGGGCTGCGGAAATGATGCGCTTTGAGGTAGGTGGCAGCCGTCACGAAATAGGTCCCGCGCTCGGTGAGCCGATGAGGCGGCGCATGAGGCCAGTCGATGATGTTTGGCATGATGCGAGGTTGTCGAAGAGCGAGGTTTTTGGCAAATCGCGACTGCGTTTTGATACGTGGTGGTGGCTATAGGAGAAAAGCATTGCGTGCGCTTTGCGTTTCGGAGTGCTCCAGTCCTCTGGAGCTTTTCGTAGGCCGTTGGACGCTCGAAAGCGCCGGAGGACCGGCGCACTCCAGGACGCTGGCGCGAACCAACACCCGCCTGAGCTTTTCGTGCCGACAAGTATGGCGGGCAGGCATCCTGCGATGAAACTGAAAGATCGCCCCCATTGGCACCTTTTCACCGCGATGCAATCTGCTGCCGCTGTTCTCCTTGTACTGCTGCTTGGCTCAATTGTGGATTTGCACGCTGCGGACGCGCCTGCGAGCAAGCCCACTCTCGCCGATGAGCCCTACGGCCCGCATGCGCGGCAGAGGCTGGACTTTTACCAAGCGAAGTCGGAGACGCCGACGCCGGTGGTGTTTTTCATCCACGGCGGGGGCTGGCTAAACGGGGACAAGGGGGCCTTTAACAATGAGAAGCCCTACCTCAATGCGGGCATCTCGGTGGTGTCGATCAACTACCGGCTGATTCCGGATGCGGAGGCGGACGGGCTGGTGCCGCCGGTGCAGGGGCCGCTGCTGGATGCGGCGCGGGCGCTGCAGTTTGTGCGCAGCAAGGCAGTGGAGTGGAATCTCGAGAGACGGCGCATCGGCGCATCGGCGCATCGG
>NZ_JBAQCR010000412.1:0-24035 GCF_049294395.1 Prosthecobacter sp. | reverse complement strand
CACAGGCGGTTTCCCGGCGCGCATCGTCAGCGCATCGACCATGCGGCCGCGCAGGTCCGCATACGGCGTCTCCGCCAGCCGGCTCCACAGCGCCGCATCCGGCCATCCCGGTGAACTTTCCTGCGTCATCCAGGCCCACGCTCCTTCACGAATGCACGCATTCGCACTGTCAAAAAAACGGCACACCACCGGCATCTGATAAACCTCCGCCGCGCCAAGCTGCGCCAGCGCCCAGCGCGCGATTTCGCCCCCAATGCTAAGACATTGCGCCCGCCACAGACCTGCAATCACATCGCGCTCGGTGACATCACGCGGCGGGGTCTTCTCCAGCAGTCGCAACCCCAGCCGTGCGATCGGCGTGGCCTTCGCCAGTGCGATCTCCACACGCTGCGCCAGCGTCACCCGTTCATCACGCACATGCTTCAGCATCGCATCGCACAGCAGCTGGGCCACGCGCGGGTTCTCGCATTTCAGCAGCTTCAGCCATGTCTCCAGCGGCCAGTTGGCCGCTTCCGCACACTCGGCCAGCAGCTGCGCGCCGTAGCTCTGCACCTCCTCATCGCCATGCGCCAGCATGCGGGTCAAAACGTCCGCCGCAGGAGCAACCAGGATCGTCTTCGCCAGTTCCTGATGCCAGGCCAGCGCCCACACCCGCACCAGCCGCGACTGCGCAGCAACAATCAGCTCCAGCGCTGCCACCACTCCCTCCGGCGTGCGCCAGTGCTTCGAAAACGCCGGCTCCGGCCGCAGGTCCGCCAGCGTGCGTCCTTCCTTCAGCACCGCCCGCAAATTGCTGAACTCCACTGCCTGGCTCTCGCCATGCAGCACATGCATCAGGCTCCAGCTGTCCATCAGGTGCTCCCCCGCCGCCAGATCTGCGTCCTGAAAAGCTGCCAGCGCCGGCCCAACCGCCGCAAGATAACGCGGCCCCTCATTGAACCCCAGCTTGCGGAAGTACCGCCACACCCGCCGCTGCAGGTAGTAGCGCGTGCGGTATTTAAAAAGACGAAACTTCTCCAGCTTCTTCGGCGTGAGGTGCTTCGACATCACTTTCGAAAACACATCGCGCGGTGTCTTGAGAATCTCCGACTGGATCATCACTCGCGTGACCCGGTCCCACTGAAATTCTTTGGCGCGCACCCGCCGCACCAGCCGGTCAAACGCCACCAGGCAGCGAGCCATCACCGCATCATCCCCTCGCAGCTCCGCAGCCTTGAACAGCCGTTTCACCACCACCTGATGCCCCGGCTTGTCGAAGGGCAGTTCCAGGTACCGCTGCATCATCGTTCTTGCCCAGGGCCGCGGATCATTCTTCCATTTCTCCGCCAGCCCTGCGAGCGCCTTCGGCTCCTTCATGCTTCGAATCGTCTCCAGAAAAGCATCCGCGCCCGCACTGAGTTGTTCCTCAGCCAGCAGATGCATCCCCCGTTGATCACTCGAATTTCCCACGAACACCGACTTTGGAAAAGAAGCGAAATAGCGTCAATGAAAACCGGTGAAGCCATGCAAAAATTTCACCCTTCCCTTGCGAGCATTGCCGCATGCGTCTGCAAAAAAGCCTTTTCTTCAGTTCCGTCGTTGCTTCACCGCCTCCGCCACGACTTGATCCCAGACCGCGTGCGTTTTCACAATCCACTTTTCCTCCATCGGCGTGTCCCAGAGCAGTTTGCGCACCTTCGCTTCATCCAGCCTTGCTGTGGCCAAAAGGAATGACAGCAGCCGAATGTCCTTGGGCCGTCCGGCAAAGAGCTTGGCCACGGCCATGTCGTGCGGGTCGAGTGCAAACACTCGCGGGCAGCCTTCCAGAGGCACCAGGCGATCGCGGAAGTCTGGTGGGAAATTGCCGAAAGCGGCGGGGCGAACGATGTCGGCGTAATAGCCGAACATTTCAAAGAATGGGCTGTTTTTGCCGAGGCACTTGGTCAGCATCGCCCCCAGTTCGTCGCTCCACGGGTCGATGATGAAGTCAGCATCGTTGGTGTTTTCATAAATAGTGGTGGCTTCCGGCAATTCTGGAAAGGTTGCAAAGGCGGAAGCGGAGCCAAAGACAATGATCTTAATTTCTGGCACCAGGCTTGAGGCTGCCGTGGCCATGTGAGTCAGTGCCTGGAGCTGCATAAAAAGCGGTCACTCTCCTCTTCGCTTAGCACCCCTGGGAAAGGAGCAAATCCCTTGAGAAAACGTGTCTCCTCATCATCAGCGCGGAGCAGCTTTCCCAAATCTCGCATTCCATCACGGGTTGCTTGCGCCTTGGTGATCAGGTCCTGCCATTGCATGAGGCGCTTAATAGCCCAATGCCCTCGATGCACCCAGCGGGTGATATTGCGCAGCGGAATCTCCAGCAGCTCAGGCTCCCGCTCAAACTTGTCCGCGAGGTAGCAGAAATACGCGTGTTCCAGCTTGTCGCCAGTGTCGTCGTGCTCGTGCATGGGCGGAAGATAGCGGACGTGGGGCTGGCTGCCAAGGGGCGTTTTAGCGGGTGGCCAGGACGCCCGCCACTGCTTGGAGGATCGTTTCCACCTCCGCCAGCCGTCCTACCCCCTCATAGCCGCAGGCGAGCATGCCGGAGGCGGGTTCGACGAACTGCGCACCGAAACCGCGCAGGGTTTCCACGTTCTTCTGCGTGGCGGGGTGCTGCCACATCTTGCCGTTCATGGCCGGGGCGATCAAAATCGGGGCGCGGGTGGCCAGGGCGATGGCGGTGAGGGCATCGTGGGCAAAGCCATTGGCCATGGAAGCCAGAATATTCGCGGTGGCGGGGGCGATGAGCAGCAGATCCGCCTCGTCGGCGAGCTGGATGTGCCCGGGCTGCCAGCCTTCCTTTTCAGCAAACAGGTCGGTGATGACGGGATTTTTAGACAGCGTTCCCAGCGTGAGGGGCGTAACAAATTCCAGCGCCGATTTCGTCAGCACGCAGGTCACCCCATGGCCGGCCTTGGTGAGCTTGCTGGCGAGGTCCGCCGCCTTGTAAGCTGCGATGGAACCGGTGACGCCGAGGATGATGCGGGACATAAACCCACGATAAACGCGAAAATCCGCCCGCAAAGCCCGATCTACGAAGCTGCTTGCCATACTGCCCGCGAGAAAGCACATTCCCCACCCCTACCCCCCGACTGAATGCGTTGCCCCAAATGTGGAAGCTCACAGGATAAAGTCATCGACTCCCGCGAGGCGCGGGAAGGGCATGCCATCCGCCGCCGCCGGGAATGCATGAAGTGCGATTTCCGCTTCACGACCTATGAGATTGTGGAGCGCGAAGAACTGCGCGTGGTCAAGCGCAACGGCGCCCGGGAGAACTTCAACCGCGACAAGCTGCTGGGCGGCGTGCGCAAGTCCTGCGAAAAGCGCCCGGTGAAGATGGAGCAGCTGGAGCAGCTGGTGGATGACATCGCCAACGAGCTCGAAGAAGAAGGCTACCGCGAAATCCCCAGCACCGTGATCGGCGCGAAAGTCATGCGCCGCCTGGAGTCGATCGACCACGTGGCCTACGTGCGCTATGCCTCGGTGTACCGCCAGTTTGAGGACGTGGGCGAGTTCATCGACGAGATCAAGAGCCTCGGCGAACGCCGTCCGCGCGATGGCAAGCAGCCGGAACTTTTCCGTTAATCCGCCATGAGTGAGAAGACCATTTTTCAAAAGATCATCGATCGCGAAATCCCCGCCCCGCTCGTCTATGAGGACGATCTGGTCGCCGCCTTCAACGACGTCAATCCCCAGGCTCCGATCCATGTCTTGATCGTGCCGAAGAAGCTGATTCCGCGGGTAGGTGAAGCCGTGGCAGAGGATCAGGCCACGCTCGCCGCGCTGCTGCTCGCTGCGGGGAAAATCGCCGACAAACTGGGCATCAAAGACCGCAGCAAGGGCTTCCGTCTGGTGATCAATCACGGCAAAGATGCAGGCGAATCCGTACCACACCTGCATGTGCATATGCTGGCAGGGCGCAGCCTGGAATGGCCGCCGGGCTGATCAGAAATTGAAGCGGATGCCGCTCAGACCCGTCCAGCCACTGAAAACCTCGGTGCCTCTCACGCCGTCCATGTGCGCGTACTCGATTCCGGTCATGAGTTTCAACCGGTCACCATAGATGCGGTAGTTGAGCCCCAGGTAGGCAAACTCATAGTGCCTGCCCATGCCGCGTTGCGGCAGGGTGCTGACCTCTCGCTCGTAGCGCCGGGAGTCGCGGATGACGGCAGCGTCCGAACGCGCGGCGTGGAGATGCAGGACGAGCTGGACTTTGGAGGTCAGATCATAACTGGGCATGAAGGTGAGGCCCCAGGTGGTGTCCACGTTGCCCGTCAGCATCAGGACCTCGGTCATCAGTCCCAGCGGGCCGTCTTTGAGATCGGCACTGAGGGCGATGTTGGTGTCCCACGGGCCTTTGCCGGTTTTGCCGCGTCGTCCATCATCCTGCATGTAGTCGAGGCGGACATTCGCGCGATCAAGGCCGGTCTGTTGGGTGAGGTCGTAGCGCAGGCTGGCCACGTAGAGAGCCCCCACATTGAAGCTGCCCAGCTCGCGGTCCCAGTCCCCGCCATAGATGCCGACATTCCAGTCCCACCGTCCTTTTTTGCCGTCGATGGCGACACCTGGCAGGTAAAAGGGCCGGGCAGTGTCCACCAGCAGGCTTCGCTCGAAGGTCAGCAGCTCATAGGAGCTCTTGGCCCACTCTTGTGACCAGCGCGGGCGTATCTTCCCAAGCGAAACCGAAAAGAGATCACTCGGCTTCCAGGTGAGGATCAGGCTCCAGAGTCGTTCGTAAAGCAGCCCCTGATCGGCATCCGCATTGATCTGGGCGCTGAACTGAATATTGCCCGCAAACTGGGTGCGGATGCCGTAGCGGATGCGGCGGTTTTCCCAGCCAGAGGCGTTGCCCTCATGGCTGTCCACCTGGTAGTTCTGCAGCTCGTAGCGACCGATCAGGGAGAACTCGCGCAGGAAGGACCCTTTGGGATTGGTATAGAGCTTCGGATAGGCCCACATGCGGTCATAAAATGACGGCTCTTCCTGCCCTCGCAGCCATGTCGCCAGCACGACCAGCAGGCAGAGGCAGCGGAGTAAAACATTCATGGATTATGCGGGCGGAAATGGGCGGAAATTTGAAAATGCCCGCAGATTCGGAGCCTTTTGGCTCATGCTGGCAAAAAAATCCAGTCTGGGTGCAACTTTGGTTTGTGAGGGCTGTTTGAAAGACTGATCATACCCCCCGTCCGTCATGGAACCCCTCTCGCCCCAAGACCCCATCGCCAAGCTGCTGGCCCAGGCCCGCGCGGTCGAAGTGCGTACCAATTTTGCCCAGAACGTCGTGCGTGCCGCCCGCCAGACCCCGCAGGATCGCGGCTGGCTCGCTGCTTTGCGCACCTGGTGGGAAGATGTCTCGTTTGCGGCCCCTGCCGCCAAATGGGCCTTCGCCACGGTCACCGTGGCCACCCTCGCTTTGGCACTCGTGATTTTCCAGACTCAGCCTGCGGCGGAGACTCAGCTTGCCAAACAGGAAGCGCCCGCAACGGCCGTGCCTGATCTGCCTCTGCTCGCTGCAGCGGCGGAGACTCCGTGGGAGGCGACCTTTGACACTCAGGCTCTGCTGGCGGTGGATGACACATCCCAGCTCACCGACAGCGAGATCGGCTTCCTGCTGTATTAACCGGCGGTCGCCGTGTGACAAAATCGTCGGAACTTGCTGACGGAAGAAGCCTGCGCTCATGCCAAATGGCGTGATGGGTTCGTCCGCCACGCCATTCTGGAATGACCAGCGCTGCCGCCAGCATGGCTGGTGGGTGCTGCTGGTGCTCGCCCTCCTGCTGTATCTGCCGGGAACGTCCACGATCCCACTCATGGACCGAGACGAGCCGCGCTTTGCCCACGCCACGGTGGAAATGATGGATCGGGACACCTGGACAATCCCCTATTTCAACGGCGCGTATCGTTTCGACAAACCGCCGCTGACCTACTGGTGGATGCGGCTGCACTACTTCCTTCTCGGTGTGAACGAGCTGGCGGCGCGGCTGCACAGCATCGCGGCCGTTTATTTGACCGCTCTCGTTGTGGCGGGCATGGCGCGAAAACTCACGCAAAATGCCAGCGCGGGCTTGGTGGCAGGCGTGGCCTGGCTCACCAGCCTGCAGTCGCTGGTGCATGGCCGCTTATGCGTGGCGGACATGCCGATGATCCTTCTGGTGGCGCTGGCATGCCGGGCTCTGCTGGAGCTGCTGACAGAGCCGCCCCTGCGGCGGTGGCACGGCTGGTTTTGGTGCCTGTGGCTGTCACTTGGCGCTGGGTTTCTGGCCAAAGGGCCCATCGCTTGGTTGGTACCCGCGCTGGCTCTCGTGCTGTGGCGCTGGGTGTTTTGGAAGAAGCCGCTGCCGTGGGGCAGGCTGCAGGCGGTGTCCGGCCTGTGCATCGCATTGGCAATGGTGGCGGCCTGGGGTGTGCCGGCTTTGATCGAAACAAACGGTGCATTCTGGAAGACCGGCATGGGCGAGCATGTGGTGAAACGCGGCACGGATGTGTTCAATGGCCGCAAGTTTGTCCCCGGCTTCTACCTCCTCACCACCTGGCTGAGCCTCTTTCCCTGGATGGGTTTTGCACTGCCGGTGTGGCGCAGTCTGCGGATAAACTGGACAGCGCAGACGTCGTTTCTAGCCGCGTGGTTTCTCGCGCCGCAGCTCATCTTCTTTTTCTATGCGACGCAACTTCCACACTACGTCATGCCGGGGTATCCGGCATTCATCGTGCTGCTGGCGCTGGCATGGCAAAACCGCATTCGTGCAGTCCCCGTTGCGGCGAAATGGCTGACGCTCGGGATGGCGGCTCTCATTGCAGGCGGCTGGATGTTTGCAATGCAAATCCAGCAAGGCAGCATCCGGGATCTGATGTACAGCGCTCTGCTGGTACTGACCTGTGTTCTGGCCGTGGGAGGTGCCGTAGCCTGCGCAGTGTGGAAACAAGGCATGACGCGCCGCAACACTGTGCTCGTCTTCCTGACGGTGGCGCTGACGAGCCTGAGTCTCTCGCTGCTCGGTCAGCAGTTGCGTTCCACCTCGGTGCCAGTGCGTGTCGCCGGGCAACTCGGCACGCTGCCGTCTGACATGGCCCTGCATGGCTGCGGTTACACGGAGCCCAGCCTGGTGTTTTACACGAACCGCATCTCGCAGTTCACGGATGATGTGAACGAAGCGAAGCGCCTGCTTCAGCAATCCGGCCCTGTCGCTGTGGTGGTGCTCAAACGCGAGTGGACGCTGGACCGCTGGTTCAAAGGACTGCTGGGAACGGCACCGAAAGGAACCGCCGCGAAGGACCACACAGCGAGCTTGCAGATTGAATCAGTCGGCGTTCAGAGCCAGATGATTGAAGGCTTCAACGTGGCACGCTTCAGCTGGGCGGAGGTGCAGCTCTTGATCAAACGCTAGGTGCTGCACGCCGCATGCGGCGCACGGTGAGGCCAAGCGGTACACCGAAAGCAAATGCCAGCAGCACAGAGGTCAGCACATCGCTGGGATGGTGGCAATTGTTCTGCATGCGTGACCATGCAACGCCGCCGGACACCGCCAGCAGCGGCACTCCCGCCGGTGGAAATGCCACTGCCAATGGCACGCAGGCGCCAAACGAAGTCGCGGTATGAGCGCTGGGAAACGATTGTTTGCGGGCGCTCAAGGTGGGCCCATAAAATCCGGGCGCCACGTTGCTGCCTGGCCGGGCGCGTCCGGTGGTAACACGAATCACATTGACCAGGCCGCCAGTGAGCACGGTGCCCATGACTGCAGCTAGAGTCAGCCGCCGAAAAAAGGGCGAACGCCTCACAAACGCAAAGCAGGTGAGCGTGCCGAAGACGAACACATTGAACCCCGCCAGATCGCCCCAGTAGCTCAGCCACCGCGCCACGCTGCGGATGCGCTCACACTCCACTGAATCCCCCACATGCCGCACCTGCGCCAGCAAGGCGAGATCCTGCGGCATGAGCCAGACAATCAGTGCAACACTCAGCAGCACGAATCCCAGCAGCTTCCAGCGATTGGCCGCCAGCATGGCTTTGGCGCTGCGAAAGAGGCACACCACATCCGCCCACCAGCAGGCCAGCAGGGGACGTGCCTGATGATCAAAACCCGCAGGCAGCCACGAGGCCGAAGCTTCTGTGGCAAGCTCATCCCAAGACGCTGCATACGGTGGCAGCAGGCCGTGTTGTTTGTCCATCGGCGGCAATGAAAACGTGATTGGCCAAATGCCCAGCGCATGGATGGAAACGAATTCGTTGCGCTCTGATTGTGTGACGAAACAAACACACTCGCCTGCTGGCTCATTGTCACATTTCGCGTGAACAAATAACTACTCCCTCGCGAACATGCTCAAAGAGTCCCCACCCCGCCGTCCGGTTCAAATGTTGAAATCGGCTCATGACCTGGTTTTCCGCCATGTTCACAATTCCAACCTCATCTACAACACGGCATGGGAGGATCCGCGGCTCGACCGTCAGCTGATGAAGCTCGATGCGAACAGCCGCGTGGTCATGATCACCAGCGCTGGCTGCAACGCTCTCGACTACCTGCTGGACAATCCGGCGGAGATCCACGCGGTGGACATGAACTACCGGCAGAATGCACTGCTGGAACTCAAGCAGGCGCTCATCCGCCAGGGCAACTTTGAAGAGCTGTTTGAGATGTTCGGCTTCGGCTCGCATGCTGAGTACGCTTTTGTTTATGACCGTGTGCGCAAAACGCTCTCCGAACCCGCACGGAAGTTCTGGGACAAACGCATCAGTTTCTTCAATCCCACGAGTCTCAAGAAGTCGTTCTACTACCACGGCACCTCCGGCATCGCCGCGTATGTGATGGGCAATGCGCTCTTCAAGCTGCGCCCGAACGTGAAGAACTTCGCCACCTGCCTGCTGGATGCCCGCTCCTTGGAGGAACAGCGCAGCGCGTATGAACTCTTCGAACGCGAGATCTGGGGGCCGTTCAGCAACTGGCTGCTGCGCCAGCCCACACTGATGACGCTGCTGGGCGTACCGCGTCCGCAGATCAAACTGATCCAGGATTCCTATCCCGGCGGGCTCACCGATTATGTAAAGGACAAGCTGCGCCATGTGTTCACGGAGCTGCCGATCAGCGACAACTACTTCTGGCGCGTGTACATGACCGGCTCCTACACCCTGGGCTGCTGCCCGAATTATCTGAAGCAGGAAAACCAGCCAGAGCTGAAGTCACGCGTGGACCGCCTGAAGAGCTACACCACCACGCTCTCGGGTTTCCTGCGCGAGTATCCCGGCCAGTACACGCACTTCGTGCTGCTGGATCATCAAGACTGGCTCGCGGCCCATGACACCGAAGCTCTGCGGGATGAATGGGAGCTGATCCTCGCCAATAGCGCCCCCGGAGCCAAGATCCTGATGCGCTCGGCAGGTGTGAACCTCGAGTTTGTGCCTGACTCGATCCGCTCACGCGTGCGCTTCTTCCCGGAACGCACGGAAGCCCTGCATCAGCTGGATCGCGTGGGCACCTATGGCAGCCTGCACTTTGCGGAGGTGCTGTGATGAGCATCACCGCAGACACATCCTCATCCGCCCATCGCACAGGTGCCGCGCTGGAACGCTACTACCAGTTCCATTCGCGCATCTATGACGCCACGCGCTGGAGCTTTCTGTTTGGGCGCGAGAGCGTGCTGATGCGCGCTTCTTGCGTGAGCAAACCACAGCGCATTCTCGAAGTCGGCTGCGGTACCGGACGCAATCTGCCAGGCCTGCGCCGGCGCTTTCCACAGGCCCACATCACGGGCGTGGATCTCTCCGAACAGATGCTGGCCATTGCCGCGAAGAAAGTGCGTGATGACAAAATCACGCTGCTGCGTCGCTCCTATTCAGCCCCCATTCATGAAGACGGGAAGCCTTATGATCTCGTGCTGTTTTCGTACGCCTTGTCCATGTTCAATCCCGGCTGGGAAAAGGCGATTGATGCCGCGTGGGAGGATCTTGCCGAAGGCGGCTGCATCGCCGTGGTGGATTTCTCCGATTCATACTTCTCCTGGTTTCGGAACTGGATGGGCGTGAACCATGTGCGCATGGAAGGCCACCTCTGGCCGTATCTGAGCGGGAAGTTTGCACCGCTGCTCGATGAGCGTTTCGCCGCCTACGGTGGTGTCTGGAACTACGGCATCTTCATCGGCCGCAAGCAGGCCTGAGTGTGGCGATAGTGTTTCGTGCAGTTCGGTGAACTGCTCACATTTTGGAGTGCCGCAAGCCACTTCTTCTCATGACCCACATCGTACTTCTTGGTGCCGTTTTCGCGCTGTTTGCCTTCATCTATTTTCTCCGTCGCTTCAGCACCGCATGGTCGATGCGTGGCTGGCGGCGCACCGAGGGCCGCGTGGTGATGGCGGAAATGCGGCGCGGAAAACAGAAAACCCCGGACGGCTGCCTGCTGTATGACCCGGTGCTGCGCTACTCCTACACCGTGGGCGGGCAAACTTTTGAAGGCAACCGCTTCACTCATCAGGCCGTGGGCAACGCGGCCGGCCGAACCACGCAGTTCATCACCCGTCTCACGCAGGGCTCGGAGGTGCCGGTGTATTACCATCCGCGCAATCCCGCAGAGGCTGTCGTGCAGCCGCTTTCCTGGCAGGGTTCAGCCATGGCGGCGCTCACCTGTGCGCTCTTGCTGATCCTGCTTGCGGCCTTACTCTGGTTTGCGTGAAAAGCCTGACACCTGCCTTCATCAACGAGTGCGCAACGCATGAGTTGCGACGCTCCATGGCCGGAATTTGGGCGGGACAAATCGCCGTGACCGGCTTTGTGGCGGGTCATTCCTGCCTGCCCAATATTTGGGTGCATCTCGGGTGGTTGTTGATCGCAGGATTGCCCGCGCTGGCATTGACAGACTGGACGCCGCACCTCAGGCGCTGGCAGACGGATGCCGGCGCACTTTCAGTCGTCGCATTCCTGCTGTGGATGACGCTGCGCTCCTGCATCCAGGTCCCCTTCATGCCAGATCGCACGCTGGATGAAATCATGCGTGGCATCGTCGGCGTCAGCCTGCTGGTGATGTTCTGCGCGCTCGTCTGGCAGCAGGCGCAAAGCCGTGAATCCCTGCACGCCGTGGGCTGGGTGACGGGAATGACGAGTGCTCTCGCCGCGCTGATCAGCATCCTGCTTTCGTATTTCGTGCTGCCCCATCATCAGGCGGGAGAGCGGCTCATGAATCTGCTCGTTCACGGGGGACTCAATCCGGTCTGCACGGGATTGATCTTCGGCTTTGCCGCTTTGTGGCTCGCGGCGTTGATGGAGCATGAGGCCACGCCTCTGCCGCGCAGGATCGCCTGGGCCGCCATCGTGCTGCTGCATTTCGCGGCGTTTCTTTCCGGCAGTCGCGGTGCCATGCTGGCACTGGCATGCGGCCATGCGGTGCTGCTGTCAGCACGCGGCTGGCGGCGTGGCAGGGTGGCGGTCTGTGTGTTCCTCCTGACAGGAGCGGTCTATTTCACCAGCGCCCCGCTGTTTGCACACCTGGCGCATTGGCGTTCGGAACCGGCGGCTGTCACTGCCTCTGCGCCCGGCATCACCCATCATTTTCAAAAAGCGGTCGAGCGTGGCGACAACAGCCGCCTCGATATCTACCGGGCTGGGTGGAATGCGATGGACAATCTCTGGCTTGGCACCGGCCAGTGGGGAGTGTGCGGGATCTGGCAATGCGAACTGCAGGCCAAAGCTGACATCTCCATGATGTCTCACCTGCACAGCGCCTTCCTGGCCACCTTCGTACATGGTGGGATCGTCGGTGCGGCACTGCTGCTGCTGGTTCTCAGCCATGGAATCAAGCGTGCACGTCGACTGGCTGTTCAAGGAGATGCCACGTGGATCGCGCTGCTGGCGTTTGGCTGCGGCGGGTTGCTGTTTGATGGCGAATCACTGGCCTCGTTGGCAACTGCGCCACGTTTCGAAGGACTTCTTTTCTGGCTGCCGCTGACGGTCGCGCTGGCACGTGGATCCGTTATATCACGATCCGCTGAAAACAGGCCTGTCTCTGAGCCGTGAAGCCTCTGGAATCGAAACGGCTCACGGCATTTTTCGACAGAAAGCGCATGCCAGGACTTGTTCATACCATGATCTGTTGAATACAGGTCCGTTGCTCCGCACGTCACGCCCGCAGGAGCTTTTAAAAGGGGCATGCGATGAGGCGGCAGCCCACGATGGAACGAACGCGCGCAACGCAGCCCCACCATCCAGAGCAGCGCGTGCCGCAGCGCTGGTAGGGAACCGCTGTGCGGGTCCGAATTTGTGGGTCTGCAGCGTCGCGGGCGCTCAAAAAGGTGCGCCGTCCTTGGAATGTAGAGAGGCAGGAAATGCGGACCGTTGCCACAATGGACTCCTTTTCAACGGCTGATGCTATCACTTCACCACCTGCAAATTCTTGAAGCCAGACTCACCATCAAACACGATCAAATTGACCTGCTCCTTGGCCTCAGCGATCACCGGGTGTTTGCCTGTCGCCGTGACTCCTGCGATTTGAGCGGTCACCTGATCGCCTTTGAAGGTGATGCGCAGTGTCTGCCAGTCTTCGGCATTGAGTTTGATCTTCTGCCGGGCCAGCGGCTCCGTCTGGCTCTTGTCCTGCCCTTGGTCGGGATTCTTGGTGATCTCCAGCACCGTGCTGCTGACAACGAGGCGGAAGGAATGCTTGCCAGCCGTGTGAATGCGCAGCGAATGACGACCTGCGGTGTGGAGCTTCATGTCATACTGCAAGGTGCCGTCCGTGATCGGCAAAGGTCCGGTCAATGTAGCGCCCTGTTCCTCGGTCTTTGGCGCGGGATTCCAGATGGCGTCATCATGCACCTGCCAGGCACCACGTGTCAGGGTCCACGGTTTGACCGGCAATGCTTTGAAAGCCTGCGCCAGCACCGGGCTTCCCGAGAGTGCGGGAAGTGCCGCCTGCGGCTTTTTCTCCACGATGGGTGGCAGTTCGCGGCTGTAGCCGCCATCGCGATAGCGATTCACCAGGGCGCTCAGTTCCTTCACCACCTCAGGATTCTGCGCGCTGACATCTGTCGTCTCGGCGGGATCTTCCTTCACGTTATAGAGCTGAGGTTTGAACTGTGTCGCGTGGGCCTTGCGTGCTCCGAGTTTGATGTCGCTGACAGGAATGCCCTCGATCCATTTCCAGGGTCCTTTGCGAATCGCGAAGACGCCGTCGGAGCTGTGGATGAACATATGATCGCGAGTGGGTGCGGCGTCCTGGGTGCCGAGGAAGGCGGGCAGCGCGTTGAAGCTGTCTTCTGCAGCCGTGGCGGCAGCGGGCAGCTTTTCTCCGACGATGGCCGCCGTGGTGGCCAGAATGTCGGCTACGCTGATCATGTCATTGCATTCGGTGCCCGCAGGGATCTTCGCAGGCCACCGGGTGATGAAGGGCACTTTGAAGCCGCCTTCCCAGACATCGTGTTTGCCGCCACGAAGACCGGCATTCACTTTGAGCCCGGCTTTGAAGGCCTGCGTCTGCACGGTGTCCCGCGTGGGCGTGAACACACCGCCGTTGTCGCTGGTGAAAATAACGAGCGTGTCCTGCGCGATGCCCTTGTCATCCAGCGCTTTCAAAACACCGCCCACGCTGCGGTCGAGCTCGAGAATCCAATCTCCGTAAGGTCCAGCCTTGCTCTGTCCGGCAATGTCCTTCTCGGGCGTGACGGGATTGTGCACCGCGACGGGCGTGTAGTACAAAAAGAAAGGTGTGCCCTTCTTCTGCTGCGTGATCCACTCGGCCGCCTTGGTGGTGAGCAGCGGCATGACGCGTTCATTCACACGCCGTGGCGCATCAAGATCGAGGATGGTCGCCTTGCCGCCTTCTGTGTCTTCGGGGCCGTAGGTGGCTTTGAAATTCGGATCGTCAGAATCCGGGCCGTGCAGCTTCATGCCGGCGGGGATTTTGCCGCTGCGCAGGCCATACACGAAGCGGTTCTCCACAAACACGCCGGTGAGATCGCCATGATTGCTCGGCACACCGAAGTGGTAGTCGAAGCCGATGTCCAGTGGCCCGGGAGAAAGCTCAGCGGTGTAGTCCGTGCGCCATTTCAGGGAGCCATCATCCGTTCCATAGCCCAGATGCCATTTGCCGATCGCAGCCGTTTGATAGCCGTGCTTTTTGAGCAGCGAGGCCATGTTCAGCCGCGTCGTCTCGATGTGCAGCGGAGAAAACGTGCCCAGCACCTCATGCGTGAGGGAGGTGCGCCAGCAGTAGCGCCCCGTCATCACCGAGTAACGTGTGGGTGAGCAGACCGAAGAGGTGGTGTTTGCATCCGTGAAACGCCGCCCCTCTTTGGCGAGGCGATCAATGTTCGGCGTCTGCACTAGCTTGCCATCCGCGCCGTAGCACCCGGCGCTGCCATAGCCGTAGTCATCGGCCAGAATGATGACGATGTTCGGCGTGTCGGCGGCAAAGGCGGCTGAAGCAAAGAGAGCAAGAAGGGGCAGAAAACGCATGGCCCGTTGACGAAGGGGAGGCTGGCTGACTTTCATCAAGTTGCGCCTTTCCCATTGCGACGGCTCCGGCACGCTTCACAGTGTGCGCAGCCATGCCACGCCGCGCTCTCTTCTCCTTTTTGTTCTGCCTTGCCAGCCTCCTCATCACCGGCTGTGAAACCACCGGTCTCACTCCCCAGCAGTCTGCCATGGTGGAGGCACGCCACCGTCAGATCGCCATGGAGCCGCGCGGGGATTACTTCATCGGCCGCCGGTTCTACATCAATCACACCCATCTCTGGGGTTATGTGCGCAGTCCGGGGCAGACCTGGGAGAACTCAAAGCTCGTCATCATGAACGAGCGCCACCAGAAGATCCCTTATCGTCTGCCCGAGCAGCCCACCGATGGCGGCTACGCCTACGGGGACGATCACAATGCCGAGTACACCCTCTGGGGCCGCTTCACGGGCCGCAAGGTCTTCGACCCCAACAGCAACCTCGTGCTGCCTGAGTTTGAACTTCGCCGCTGGGAAGTCCGCAATGAAAGCCCCGGCTGGCTCTTCAAGCCCAACGAAAGATTCAACGGTTCCCAGCTCCTGCGCTCTGAACCGGGCTCGACGCCCTAAAGGCGTCTCACCGCCATCCACCTCGCAAGGGACGAAGTTGAGCGGGCCACCGCCTTTTCGTCATTCTAAATTCGTCATTCGTCATTTCCCCTTCTCATGCCCACGACCGACCTGATCGCCGATCTCGAATGGCGCGGCCTGCTCAAGCAGTGCAGCGACCTCGAAGCCCTCAAGGAAGCCCTCAAGACGCAGCAGACCTTCTATTGCGGTTTTGACCCCACCGCTGACAGTCTGCACATCGGCAATCTGCTGCCGCTCATGGCCCTGCGCCGCGTGCAGGAGCATGGACACAAGGCCATCGCCATCGTCGGTGGCGGCACCGGCTTGATCGGCGACCCCAGCGGCAAGGCCAACGAGCGCACGCTCAACACGCCCGAGACCGTCGCTGAATTTGTGAAGCGCATCGAGGTGCAGATCCGCAGCATCCTCGTCCCTGAACAGACCATCATCGAGGACAACGCCTCGTGGATCTGCAAACTCAGCGCCGTGGAGCTTCTGCGCGACATTGGTAAAAATTTCACCATCGCATGGATGCTGGCGAAGGAATCCGTCAGCGCCCGTCTCGAAAGCGGCATCTCGTTCACCGAGTTCACCTACATGATCCTGCAGTCGTACGACTTCGTGGTGCTCAATGAGCGCCACGGCTGCACGGTGCAGATCGGCGGCAGCGACCAGTGGGGCAACATGACCGCCGGCATCGACCTCGTGCGCAAAATGCGCGGACAGCAGACCTACGTGGTCACCTTCCCGCTGATCACCACGAGCTCGGGCAAAAAGTTCGGCAAATCCGAAGCCGGTGCCATCTGGATGGACGCCACCAAGACGAGCCCGTATGCCTTCTACCAGTTCTGGGTGAACTCCGAAGACCCGGACGTGCCGCGCTTCCTGCGCCAGTTCACGCTGCTCTCACACGAAGAGATCGAAGCCATCGAGGCCGAGCACAATGCGAATCCCGGACAGCGCAGCGGCCACAAACGCCTCGCCGCCGAAGTCACCCGCATGGTGCATGGCGAAGAAGAACTGCAAAAAGTCATCCTCGCCTCCCAGGCCCTCTTTGGCGGTGCCGATCTGGCCACGGCTGATGTCGGCACCCTCATCGAAGCCACTGCCTCTGCACCGAGCACCGAAGTCGAACTCGCCAGCATCCCACAGATCGCCGACCTCCTCGTCACCCTCGGCCTCGCCACCTCCAAAGGAGATGCCGGCCGACTCATGAAAGGCGGCGGCTTCTACATCAACAACGCCCAAGTACCAGCCGGAGAAGTACCCGTGCTCACCCCCGAAAACTTCCTCGGCGGCCGCCTCTGCATCCTACGCAAAGGCAAGAAAAGCTACGCGACCGTGCGTGTGGCAGGGGTGTGATGAAGGTAATCGTCTGATATTAATCGCTCAGTCTGATTTTCAATTGCTGCCGAGCATATTCAAATAAGCGATTAGCCAGCCCAAGCACTTTAGCTATAGCCTGTGCAATCAAGGGAGATGCGATACAGCAAATAATAAACCACCAATTCCAATTGATAATCCCAAACAATTTGAGTGGCAAAGAGCAAAGGCCGAGAAAGATAAAAAATAAGCAGGACCACGACAAGAAAGCCGCCAAATACATAGCCCTCAAATCTAGGTAAACGGACCGTGTTTTGAAATGTTTACTTCCCAAGTATTTTCGGAGGCCAAAATGTGCTTTCTGCAAAGTTACGATTGCCCGAGGCGTCATAATTGCATAACCATAGCGGCCCAAATCCGCGAGTGCCCACAAACTATTGGGATGATTCGACTCAAAGCGTCTGCAATAAATGTGGTAAACTTCTTCCAGCAATACACGAGCCTCGCGACGATCATTGTTATTAATTCCAGCTCCTTGATTCAATGCGATCCCCAGGTGTGTCTGAGTGTCTAATACATCTACATGTTCGCTTCCTAGCAGTTTCCGCTCCGCGCTTAGAACTGCACGGTACTCGCTAATTGCCTCAGTCCATCTGCGTTGAGCCGCCCAAGTTTTGGCTAGATGAAAGCGCATCGCTAACGATGCCATATGCTCAACTCCAACTGTTCGAGACCGAATGTCGCAAAGATCGAGAAATGTGGATTCTGCTTCTTCGAAGCGGCCCAAATCACGAAGTATTATTCCATAACTTTTTCGACAACGTAGAGTGTCTTCGTGGTTATCGCCTAATAGGCGAGTTCGAATCGCAATGACTGGCAATATCATTTCGGCAGCCTTCTCATTCTCACCCATGCTGCCATGCAAAACTGCCAGCGAATATTGGATCGAAGCCCAGGCTAGTGGATCAGCTTGCTCATCAACCAGTGCTGCTGCTGCCGTGAGATGACTCTTAGCTCGTTGATATTGATACTGAGCAATAGCGTAGTCAGAGGCAAGATCCAGGCACTCGACAAGATCTGAACTCATCGCATTTCCAGCACGCAAAAGCGAAGCCTTCGCCTCGAGTGCGATCTGTTCTGCATCGTCGTACCGGCCCTCGATATAACATGCCCTTGCTTTATCTAAAATTGGCGAGCTTGGTTTGGCCAACATGCTTCGCAAGAACTCAGGCATCTTGGCCTCTAGTGTTCCGGCTTGTATGCCGTACTTTGCTTCCAATTCAGCAAAGCTGTCTCGCACATTGACTTGAGTGCCTTGTTCCGCAAAGCGGTGATCTCGACGCCCGCTATCAGGAGAAACTTCACGCAATATATCCATTAGCACCGCGTGATGAGCAGCTTCAAGCTCTGGATCGGCAGAGACATTCGACCAGGAGTCTTGGCTGAGCGATTTACCTTTTGCCGCAAGGGCTAATGCAAGTCGAAGTTGAGAACTGGTTTGATAACGATCTGCAGACCGTTGTTGAAGGCATCGCTGCAGAATTTCAACCAAAACTTTATCTTCTCCGCAGATGGTAGCAAGATCTTGCTTGAAAGTTTCTGTGTCATCCAACCCACACAGCATTTCAAGCATGACTTTGCCAAAACTGAAAACATCCGATGGATATTCAACAGCCTGCCCTGCCTGCTGCTCAGGGGACATAT
Organism: Prosthecobacter sp.; assembly: GCF_049294395.1. Lineage (GTDB taxonomy): Bacteria > Verrucomicrobiota > Verrucomicrobiia > Verrucomicrobiales > Verrucomicrobiaceae > Prosthecobacter. The sequence goes on along the minus strand of NZ_JBAQCR010000412.1, from coordinate 5,951 downwards.
AGCGTGCAGTGCCAGGAACATAATGGCCAGTAAGTGCTTCCGCGCCCAGTTCCTTAGCAATACCAAAATCCAGAAGGCATACCCTGCCGTCATTGCACAAATAGATATTGGATGGTTTGATGTCACGATGAACGATTCGACATAGGTGAACCGCTGCAATACCACGACAAACGGATATTGCAGTGGAGAAAAACTCAATCTTGGACAAGCCCCCACTTTTCAATCGGCGAGCCAAGGTTTGTCCCTCAAGAAATTCCATGGTGATGAAAAGCCAAGACCCCTTGCTACCACTTCCGGTAATTCGAACCACATTTGGGTCTGCAATTTGCCAGAGATGTTTCGCTTCTGCTAGAAAGCGTCTTTTTGAATCTTCGGAGGTGTCGGCCCCTTGTGCCAAAATTTTCAGTGCAAAGAACTGATCGTTAGGAAGCGAGCGGACTTTGAAAACAACCCCCATTCCACCACGCCCAATCTCTTCGATAAACTCAAACTCAGGAAAATATTCCCGAGCTTCTTTGATAGTTAATGATCGCGACTTCGAGAAATTAGCTTGTTCTGCGAGTGCTCGGAAAACTGCTGCTGGGCTCACAGGCTGGTTAAAAGCAGAATCTTTTGTTTTCATAGCGAGACATCTACATATTAAAAGATGCAAATGAAGGCTCTCACTGTAAATCACAGCAAGAGCCTTCATCTATCGAGCATCACGGAGAATAACTTTCCGTTTACTTTCTGCCTAGAAACATATCGAACCAACTTGTATGGCTGCGCTTTTTTTCTCGGGTGGTTTTGGGTCGTCTTTGATGCTTGTCACGGTTTCCTTTCCAGGATCCGGTGGATTGCTTTTTGCGATTGTGTGACATAGTTGCTTTTGGTGTTGATGTTTTGTTAATTAGTCGTCGCCATGCCCTTCAAGATATCCTGAATTTCCACAGCGCTCGCGCAGCGAACTGAAATCGCTGCACCTGTCACAGCGGCTGCTGTCGTCGTATATTTCCACCTCGACGCAGCCGCAGCTCCACTCCGTGATTTTCGCACTAGTGGAACAGTCGCCGCAGCTACAATTTTCTGTCCTTGAGTCCTTAATGTAGGCCATAATGGTATCGGTTACTGAGTTGATTGACAAAACTCATGTTCATCGCACAGCCGACACTCGCCGGGTGGAATCCTATGTGTTCTACCTGCTATTTGCGGTTCTCAGTGCCCGATGACAAAAAATCGTGAAATATTATCCCCATAGCTCTTCAGCAGGCATTGTGGCTGCCACTCGCGAGATATATGCGAGTTCAGCGTCCAGCTCCTCGGCGGAAGACGCAGTCGTGCGGATTTCCTGTCTGACCTGATTCTTGATCTGCCCATAGAACATATTGCTAAGTCTGGAAAACCGTTGCGTCCATGCTTCCCGGGAATCGCCGGTTTCAGCCGCCAATCTTTCATAGGCACCCGGCGGCGGCGGCCTATGAATCAAGAACTGTTTTAGACGAAGCCAGTGCTCAGGGTTCACACGCCGGATGATTGCCGCAACGGCATTCCGCCAACAGTTAATCACCCAGTCCTGGTCAAAGGTCGCTGTGTCGCATACAGCAAGGCTTGGGTCATCAGGAGAAATGTTCTCCAATGAATAGGTAGGGTCAGATGGACCGCCTCTCTTTGCCGCAGTGGCACGGCGGTGACGTTCGTAAATCTTGTTAATCAGAGCCTTGATGAGAAAAGTTCGGAGTCTTCCGCGCTGAAGGTCGAAGCGCTGAAGCGTTTTGCTCAAATCCATCGACATCTCCTGCACTACATCAGCAGCATCTTCATGCTTCAGGCCTTGCCGAAGTGCAAAAAGATAAAGCGGTTTCCAATATCTGATGACCAGTTTCCGAATAGATGCCAGGTCCCCGCCTACAGCAAGCCGCACGTTAGTGTGTTGCGTATCGGTAAAATCACCGTTAACCCCATTGTTTAAGAAATCGGGCAATGAATCTGACATGATCGTTAGACAGTTAAGTTGTCACAACTTGTGTTGTGAGTCTGAACAATCACCATTTTGAATGCTAGTCATGCAATTTTAATGGTCGATTTCTGAGTTGCGGCCAGATTAATCCAGCCTCGGTGGTTCTGAGACTGGACGATATCGAGATCGTGTTCAACGATGGTAGCATGAAGCCTCTCGCAGTCCTTGCTCTCGCCGCCAGCTTCTTTTCAGCAGCAATTCACGCCGCTGACTCACCCACCCTCGATGCCGACCTCCTCATCGTCGGCGGCAATGAATCAGCCTGTGCAGCAGCAGTGCAGGCCGCACGTCTCGGCGTAAAAAAGATCGTCCTCGTCAATGACATCGACTGGCTCGGCGGGCAATTCAGCACGGAAGGCGTGGGGTGTCCGGATGAATGGACCGGTGTGAATGGCCGTCGCGTCAACTTCCCCCGCAGCGGCATCTACAGCGAAGTCATCAACCGCATCCGCGCGCACAACTCACAAACCTACGGCATCCCATCTCCCGGCAATTCCTACTGCGGCACCGAAACCATCGAACCCGCAGCAGCAGCGAAGATTTTCGAGGAACTCCTCAAGCCCTGCGTCGATGCCGGAGTACTGCGCATCGAGCGCGGCTGGCAGCCGAACAAGGTCACTGTCGAAAACAACCATGTCACCGCAGTCACCTTCGTTCGCAGCCAATCTGCCTCACCCCTGACCGTACGCGCAAAGCTCACACTCGACTCCTCCGACTGGGGCGATGTCATCCGCCTCAGCGGGGCCAAATACAGCGCAGGTCCTGATTTGAAATCCCGCTTCGGCGAAGCCAGTGCCCCAGCCGCCTTCGATGACGCAGGCCAGCAGGAGATGAATCCGCTCTCCTGGTGCGTGGTCCTACGCGAGGCAGGCAAGAACAGCCTCATCCCCAAACCCGCGAGCTACGACGCACGCTCCTTTGCTCAGCTCGATAAAACACCGCCATGGGTGGACAGCGACATGAGCACGGGCACCTACAGCCAGTCGGGCTGGAGCGTGTACACGCACCGGCGTCTGGTGGACCGCTGGCACAACAACCTCGCCCCGGGCACGGAGGCGACCTTTCTAAACTGGCCGGTGCAGGATTATCCCCTCTGCCAGCTCCCACAGCGCGTGGCCGATGCCCTCGAAAAAACCGAAGCAGGCGCATCGAAGAAAAACATCGTCGATCTCACACCTGCGCAGCGGCAGATCATTTTCGCTGACGCGAAGCAGCACACGCTGGGCATGCTCTACCACCTGCAAACCGCAGTGCATGATCGCGTGGGTGATTTCCCCCAGACGTTCCGCAACATGAAACTCACCACCGAGTTCGGCACATCGGATCTGCTGCCGCCGAAGCCCTACGTGCGCGAAGGCCTGCGCCTCGAAGCACTCTACATGCTGCGCGAGCAGGACATCCGCGCTGAAACCCGCGAGCCAAAATGGGCCAAGGTGATGGTCCCCGATGGCCTCTTCGGTTTCCAGTTCAACATCGACTTCCATCCCACGCGCCGCCGCTTCCTCAGCGAAGATCGCAATGGACCATGGCTGTACGTGCAGACGCCTTCTCGCGGCTGGCACACCGACACCGACCGCGCGATGTTCCCGCTGCGCGGCCTTGTGCCGGTGCAGATGAACGGCCTGCTCGGCTGCTCCAAGAACATCGGCGTCAGCAGCGTGGTGCAAAGTGCGCTGCGCCTGCACGGCCAGATGATGCACGTCGGTCAGGCCAGCGCCACCCTGGCGTGGCTCTGCCTGCGCGATGGCATCCAGCCCCGTGCCGCAGCGGCTGCGCAAAAAAACTGGCGCGAGATTCAGCTGCGCCTCGTGCGCGGCACCGGCGGTCCCGGCATACTGCTCTGGCCCTGGCAGGATCTCCCCACCGACGCTTCTCATTTTGAGGCCGCCAACATGCTGGCGGCGCGCGGCATCTGGCCTGCGGAAGCGGGCAGCGTCTTCTTCAATGCGGAGCACCCCATGTCGCGCCGCGAGCTCGCCCGCGTGCTGGCCCGGGTCATCCGCGCCAGAGCAAATGCACCGGAGTGGAAAGTCGCTGCAGCGCCTCGCTTCAGCGATGTGGGCCAGGACGATGCGGATCGCGCGGCCATCGAATCCCTTTGCTCCTGGGGCATCGTGACGACGGACAAGACCTTCAATCCCAACAACAAGGCAGACTGGGCCACGCTCTATCGCTGGGCCACCGCATTGAAGCTGCCCGTAAATCCAGGACTCTTCAGCAAAGACGTTGCACAGCGTCCGCTCACACGCGCTGATGCAGCGGTCCAGCTCTGGCACGCGCTGCGCCAGCAGGGCGAATGGCTCAATGACGACGACTCATGGCTGCAACCCGACAACGATCACGATGAGGACCAGCGCAAGGATCTCAACGATCCGCTGCCCTTTGACAGCAACAACAACGGCGTGCCGGATCGCCTGGAGTACCTGCCGTAAACCTCACGCCTCCTTGCGCTGCGCCCACTTTTTGCCAGAGGCCAGCGCACGCAGTGTTTCACCCAGACGGCGCTGGAGGGTCTCCTCCTGCTTCGCGGTGCTGATCCACACCTTGTATTCACGCTGGCAGGAGATGCTCATGGCCTTGAAGCCCGCCGCTGCTTTTGGGTTTTGCTTCAGCCCCTTGGCAAGCGCCGCAGGCATCGGCCATTCGGCGCGCTGCTTAGGTGTTGGTGGCTTGGCAGATTCATCGGCATCCAGCGCCACGGCAGCGTGCAGCAGTCGCTGAAAGGCCTTCGCATTCAGTTTCTCCAGCCGGGTGACGCGGATGGTCTGGATGCTGGTGTTGGCTTCACCGCCTTCAAACAAATTCGTGATCTCACGCAATTCCGTGCCGCGAAAGAAGGTGATGCCGAGGTGCTTCTTGCACGCACTGAGTCCGCAAATGTTTTTCCTGCCGCTGAAACACAGCACGTTCCATTTGATGGACTCCGTCAGATCCGGCTCCCAGCGCTGAATCCAGCCGCGCACCTGCCGCGCCATGGCCTGCGAAAACTCCGGCGCGAGATCGAGCCAGGTTTCGGGATCACGGGTGGAGGTGCGCGCACAGTCCATGCATGCAGAATTCAGCTCACCGGCTTGAGCACAACCTTGTTGACGTCAAGCACCGCGCTCTTGGCTTTCGACACCGGATCGATCACAAGGCGCATCTTGCCCGCCTTTTTGATCTCCACTTCACCCACCTGCTCTTCAGACCACTTCTGAAAACCTCCAGTGTCCTTGACGCTGAATTTCAGCTCTTGCTCACCGAGCTTCACGGCCACTTCGCTGCCCTCATTGCCGGTACCGCAGCCGTGCACCACCGTCACCTTGTAGCGGCCCGGTTTGGTGACTTCGAAGTCCCACTCGGCAAAGTCGTCTTCGCTGGTCCAGAAGCCGAGGCAGTTCTTCTCGGTTTTCGGTTCAAAGCGCATGTTTTCAGACCACGTGGTGGCGCTGCTGGCTTCGAGCACGATGCTGCCATCCGCAGCCTGCACGGGCGCGGGGCCTTCAGGCGCAGGCACAAAGGCCACTTCATGAATTTCAAATCCCGGTTCCGTTCCGGTGGCGGCGGCATAGAGGGAAAAGGGATACACCGTGGACTTCTCCACATACACCGTTCCATAGACGGCTTGCTTGGGCTGGCTGGTGGCCGTGAGCGTCTTTTTCAGCGGCTGCTGGGCAAAGCGGAACTGGGTGCCCAGCGTGGCATTTCTGAGCGTGTAGGTCACTCGCACCTCGTAGCGGCCCCAGCGCTTGGCATTGAAGCTGGTGCAGTCATACTGATCCCAGTGCTGCTGGGAGGTGTGCTTGATGTCCTTGGGCTCGATGACGATCACACCGCGCGTCGGTTCATTCACGCGCAAAACGGGCTCGTCACTGCCAAAGCCGTTCAGATCCACGGGCGCAGCGGCAAACACCGGCTCCGCAGGTTTGACGGGAGCAGGGGCGGGGACAGGAGCCGGTGCGGCGGGCTTGGCTGC
>NZ_JBAQCR010000411.1:0-81834 GCF_049294395.1 Prosthecobacter sp. | reverse complement strand
TGCTAAGCGATCCCAGAGACACGAACCATCACCACTCCCAGCCGTGAGCATCATAGCTTAACTTCACGCAATCCTGGCCGAAGAACGGGGTCCACCTCACTCCGCCACATCTCACGCCCACCAGCAGCGCCTGCAAAAAGCCCCGCTGCACGCCTCCGGCCAATTTACAATTCTCAGTTTTCAGTTCCCAGTTTACAATCCTCCAGACCGCCAACACGTGCCAGACGCCTCCCTTGCCTGAGCGCCCTTCATCCCCGCTCCGTAACGCTCACTTCTTCCCCAGCGTCTCCCTCACCATCACCGGATCATCCGTCGTGATCCCATCCACCCCCAGCTTCGCAAACCGCTCCACATCCGCCGGCTTGTTCACCGTCCACACATACAGCCCAAAGCCCGCATCACGTACCTGCTTCACCATCGCCTCATCCCACGGAAAATCAGCCGTGCCCAGATCCAGCCCGTCCAGCTTGTCCGCCTTCGTATCCGCGATGAGCTGCTTCAGATCCGTCGGCTTCTTATCCTTCGTCTTCCCAGCCGCCAGACGGTAAACTTTAATCCACGGCATCGCCTTCTTCGATTCCGCCGCTGCATCCCGCTTGAACGCAATGATCGCCAGCTGCCCCGCCCGCTCCTTCATCGGTTCCAAAATACGCTTCAGCTCCGGCACGATCTCCGCGCCGCATTTCACCTCGATAAAGAACCGCTGCTTCCCCTTCGGCATCGTCGCCAGCGCCTGCTCCAGCGTCGGGATCTTCTCACTCGCCCACTCCTTGCCCTTCCACGAGCCGACATCGATGGCGGTCAGTTCCGCCTGCTTGGACTTCGCCACATCCAGGTTCACACCCGCCGTGCGCTTCGTGTCCTTGTCATGAATCACCGCCGTCTTGCCATCCGCCGTCAGGTACACATCCAGCTCGCACGCATCCGTCTGATTCTTCCAGCCGAGTTCAAAAGCCGCCAGCGTGTTCTCCGGCGCACGCGCGGAAAAACCACGGTGAGCAACGATTTCAACAGCGTGGACGGACATGGCGGTGAGGAGAAAAAATGCAGCAAGCTTCATGAGGGAGAAAGCAAACGACGCAAGCACTCGTAACCCTTCGCTCCAAATGAAATTTTGTTTCCTGCTTGTCCTCAGCATCATCATTGTTCGCACACTGACCTCCTGCTCCAAGTCGCCTTCGACCAACCCCAAGGACCAGCACGTCATCCTCATCAGCCTCGATGGCTTTCCCGCATGGCTCTGGAATGATGAATCCCTGCAGATCCCCAATCTGCGCAAGCTCGCCGCCGAAGGTGCCAGCACCAAGGCCATGACGGTCAGCAATCCCTCCATCACCTGGATCAATCACACCACCCTCGTCACCGGCGTGGAGCCCCGCAAGCACGGCGTCCTCTTCAACGGCCTCCTCGTCCGCCAGGGCGACAACAAGCCGCCCAAGATCGAGCAGTGGGCCGACAAAACCAGGCTCGTCTCCGCGCCCACCCTTTACGACATCGCTCACGACGCCGGCCTCACCACCGCCGAGTCAGACTGGGTCGCCGTCACCAAAGCCAAGACCATCGACTGGAGCTTCGCCGAGCTTCCCGAAGCCGAAGGCAAAGTCGAAAAAGAAATGATCGCCGCCGGCGAGATCAAGCCCGAGCACATCACCTGGATGCAGCTCGGTCCCCAGCGCAAAAGCGTCACCTTCCTCGACAACATGTGGACCAAGGCCGCCATCCACATCTTCAAAACGCACAAGCCCAATCTGCTGCTCTATCACACCCTCAACACCGACTCCACCCATCACACCTACGGCCCCGGCTCCATGGCCAGCGCCACCGCCCTCGCTTATGCAGATCGTCTCGTCGGCGATCTCGTCAAAGCCGTCGAAGACAGCGGCCTGCGCGACAGCACCACCTTCATCATCGCCACCGATCACGGCTTCAAGAAAGTCACCAAGATCATCCTCCCCAACGTCGAGCTGAAAAAAGCCGGACTCGCTCAGGGTCTCGGCCCCACCATCAGCACCTGCGACGCCTACTCCATGACCCAGGGCGGCATGGCCTTCGTCTACATCACCAATCCCGCCCGCAAAGCCGAGCTCCTCCCACAGCTCAAAGAAATGTTCTCAAAAGTCGAAGGCGTGGACCGCGTCATCGATGGCAAAGACGGCCACACCCTCGGCATGCCCACCCCCGAAGAAAACCAGGGCATGGGAGATCTCGTTCTCTACCCCAAACCCGGCTACGCCTTCAAAAACGACGCCGGCGGAGACGCCACCGTCACCCCATCCGTCAACTACGCCGGCACCCACGGCTACTTCAACGGCGACCCCGAACTCGATGGCATCTTCATCGCCAGCGGTCGCGGCATCAAAAAAGGCATCATCCTCGACCGCATGGCCAACCTCGACGTCGCCCCCACCATCGCCCAACTCCTGGCCCTCAAGCTCCCCAATCCCGACGGCCGCGTCCTCGACGAAATCCTGATTTCCTCCGACAAAAAATAATTCACTGCTCATCGCAGCAGAGATCGACACTAATGGACTGAAGCTCACTCAGGGAAGCGCATGCATCTCGGCATTCTGCACCGGAGGCAAAAGGCTTTAGGAGCGCGGACTTTAGTCCGCAGCAGGCCGCAATTTTGAGGCGCGTGAAGCTGGGCTTTAAGCATCGCAAGCAGGCCGGTTCTGGAACGTGAATGCGGCGCGGATGAAACGCGAAGGGCATTTGCTCCCGGAGGGAGCAAGGAAGGTAGCCGGTGGTGAAGCGAGCCTTGGCGAGCGGGAACCACCGGACCAGACCCACGACGTTATTCCCATCCAGGTGCGCATGCCGGAGGTATGCGAGAAGCATTCTTCTTCCCATCGCTCACCCGAGAGTTTGCGCACGCTCGATGCAATGCAGGATAATACCACATAATACCCAGCGGTGAAAAATGTCCACACGTCGTCGCGAGGGCGGCAGCAAACTGGTCCGCACTCTCCGAGTGCGGTTTCTGGGCAGTTCGTGCACGCAGAGAACTGACTCAGAGGTCGGTATGCTCCATGATCTGCGCCAGCCTCCGTCTCGCGAAATCCACCGAATTCCTCAGCAAGTCAGGTTCGACATTCGCCACGCCCTTCTGCTAGGATGGTTATTTATTTTATGAGACTCATTCCACTCATCATTGGCTGCCTCTCTCTCCTATCACAAGTCAGAGCCCAGACCGTGGACGGCTACACCTTCCTGCTCGATGGCAAGCCTGAGGATCCCTACTGGCTGCAGGTGGACAGCGCCGCTCTTTCGGCTGGAGATGTGATCTTCATCCGTGACATCCCGCTCTGCCTCGACGAGCCCGGCATTTATCGGTTCGAAGTGAAGGACGGCCTTGTTCACCGCATCTTCGGCGATGGTCGTTCCGTGGTCGTGGCCTGTGAAGTGAACGGAAAATATGATGAGTCGCTTCCCGAGGAGAAGCGATACAATGGGAATCCCCTGATCATCAATCCTCTGTCTGGCATGAGTGACGCTGCCCTGAAGTCGCTGCGAGGTGTATCCATCGACGTCTGGTCGAAAGACGTGGCCAAACAACTCGAAAAACTCGATCTCGAGCACGTGTGCATTCGCGTGCAAGCCTGGGCACTTCATGATTGCCTTCCCCCGCTGCCAAAAGGAGTCCGCACCCTCATTCTTCATTCCGGCGGAGGCTGGAGCTGTAAGGACATGAGCGGGTTTCGTCGCTTGCAGCACTTGCGGCTTCTGGAGCTCAAAGACACCATGCCCGGGAAGTTCGACTTCGAGGTGCTCAGAGGCATGCCTTTGGAATATCTGAGCCTGCCGTGGGCACACGAGCCTTCCCACCTGGAGGTGCTGGGCAGTTTTGACAAACTGAAAACTCTCGCCGCCAACCACTGCTCCTTCCTCGGAGATGGTCGCTGGATCGCCCAGTTGACGAATCTGCGCACGCTCTACGCCAGCCATGTCCGTTCCGCCTCTGATGGAGATCCCGTGGCGCTGGACCTCGCGGCATTGTCCGGCCTTCAGAAGCTGCGCGAGATCCACGTGCAAAGCACTCCGGTGAAATCCCTGCCTTCCACACCCATGCCAGCGCTGACCCGTGTTTCTTTGCTGCTCAGCAATGCGCCCACGGAGGACATTGATGCACTGGCCCGCGCAAATCCCCAGGCCGTGATCAGCCGCAGCATGAACGCGCAGCTTTCCGCGCAACTCGCCAAGGCAGACCGCATCCTAGTTCGCACCGGCGGCGTTTGCCATCGCCGGGCCGAAAGAGAAAAAGTCATCGTTGAAAGCCGCGATGCCGCAGTCATTGCAGAGCTCGCAGAACATTTCACCATCAATGAAGACTCCAGTGGCGGGCATTGCATGTGCTGCGGAAATCCCACCTTTGAATTTTATCAGGGGGACAAGCAGGTGGCCATGGTGGCCTTTCATCATGGTCAGTCCATCCGTTGGGCGGACGGCACGTGGCCCGGAGACGGCATTCTCAAGGAGCAGAGCTCCACCTATCTGGTGGAGTGGCTCGCCAAAAACAACTACACCGGGTCACGGGAAGAGCTTTTCGAAGGCAGGAGGCAGGCGGCCGCGCAGCGCCGCAGAGACAGCCGCATCAGCAGCCTCCTTCCCGCCGCTGTCAGTGAGGGTCTTTCCACAGCGGAGTCGCTCGATCAGGCTACGGCCGCGTTTGAAAAGCATGTGCCAGATGTAAAATCGCGCGCCTCATTGTATTTGCGCCTCTTCGGCTGCGAGGACAGCACCTGGGCGCTTTCCACCGGCATGGACGGCACGCTACAGGAGACTTGGCTGCCAGGCATTCCCAAAGAGACTCTGCAGGCAGTGATCTTGGCTGCGTCCATTCCCTCGGAGGAAAGCATGGGCGCCGCACGCTGGGTGTTTGGTCTAAACCACACGGACCTCATCAAGCAGGATGGTGCCGCTTTGACAAAGCTCGCCCGCTTCGCTCTAACCCATCCGCGCCAGAGCAACCGCTGGCGCACCCTTGCCGTGTTGCGTGACACAGGCACACCTGAGGCTGTGTCACTGCTCCGCCAGGTCATGCGCCAGGGCACCCAGCCCCGCGAGTTGGAAAAAGATCAAATCTTCGAGCCCGGTGGTCAGATGACTTTATATCCCAACAACATCAGCCTGCCTTATGAAACGTCCGACACCGCCGCCGCTGCGCTTTGCCTCGCCCTCCTGGGAGACGCCGAGACCAAGGCCGAAGTGGAAAAAGTCCGCACCTCCCTTCCCGAAGCCGCCCGCAAAAAATGGGCCGAAGCGATCAGCCGCAAAAAATGACCGTCTTTCATAGCACGGTTAAGGGTAACCTTCGGGTAATGAAGCATTTCAAACCGAACGCCTCTTGGAGCGCGGAATTTATTCCGCAGCAGGTCGCGATTTTGAAGCACGTGAGGCTGGGCTTGAGCGTCGCAAGCAGACTGATTCTGGAGCGTAAAGGCGGCGCGGATGAAACGCAAAAGGCATGGTCTCCCGGAGGGAGAATGGAACGTAGCCGGTGGTGAAGCGAGGCTTTGCGAGCGAGAACCACCGGACCAGACCCATGACGTCATTCCCACCCAGGCCGCATGCCGGGAGGTATGCGAGAAGCGTTCTCCTTCTCCAGGGGGTGATCTCATTGCTGGGAGCGCCGATGTCCACATCGGCTCCGGCCGCACGTCCCTGCCGCCCCACTTCGCCACACACCCCGCCAAAAACCAGCACAAATCCCCATCACCGCCCCTCCATATCGCAATCAAATCACCCATCGCCCATTCCTTTGCCAACACATTCCTCTGCCGAAAAACAGCGCTTCCTTTTCGCCCATCCACCCTCTCCCCACCTCAATCAAATCAAGACCTCCGCCCATTCACGTTGCTCTCCATTCCCTTGCTAAAAATCAAACGTCCCATTTTGCCCACAACCCGCTCTCCCCCACCCATCCCCAGGTGCATTTTAGATACATCCTTGTGCGCGTCCCACCCCCATCCCCCTGACAGATTCAAACACCCCGACTTGTAGCCTCCTCCGTCATCCCCCGCACCGCCCGCAAGAAACATCTCCGCCACGCCGTTTCTACCCGTGCAACCACTTCAGCATATAGAAAATGCCCGCCACCCGCTCACCCCGCCGCCAGCCAAGGACAAAGCCAAAACCCAAGGCTCCCGTCCACGACTCCGGCTTCAGCACCCCCAGTCTCGACCGCGCCCTGGCCGTGCTCCAATGCTTCGGCGGACACCCCCACGGCCTCACGCTCTCCGAAATCGCCGCAGAGCTAAAACTCTCCGTCAACTTCGTCTACCGCGTCACCCAGTCTCTCGTCTCCCACGGCTACCTCGTGCGCGATGCCGAAAAACGCTTCAGCGTCGGCTCCGCCATGCTCAAACTCTGCCAGCCCGTCGTCGATGACGTCCCCCTCACCGAGGCCGCGCTTCCCGCCATGCGCTGGCTCAGCGATCAAACCGGCGAAGCCGCCCACCTCGGCATCCTCAGCGGCTCCGAAGGCATCGTGCTCGAGCGCGTCATCGGCCGCGCCATGATCAAGTTCTACGTCGAACGCGGCACCCGCTTCCCCCTCCACACCAGCGGCCCCGGCAAGGCGATGCTCGCCTTCACACCCGAACCCGAGCGCGACGAGATCATCTCCGGCATGAAGTTCGAACGCTTCCAACCCTGGACCATTTCAAATCGCAAAGATTTCCTCCAGTGCCTCGACCAAGTCCGCATCAACGGCTTTGCCACCGACATCGGCGAACACCTCGAAGGCCACCACTGTCTCGCCGCTCCCATCTTCGATGCCGAAGGCCACGCCATCGCCAGTCTCTGGATCACCGGCCCCAGCCAGCGCCTCAGCGAAGAGCGCATGCTCAAGCTCGCCCCTGTGGTGAAGCAGGCCGGCCACATGGCCACCGCAGCCTTAAATCCCCGCGCAGTCGCCCGATGAAACTCACGCCCTTCATCCTCACGCTCGCCTGCCTGCTCGCATCCTTGCACGCCGAAGAGCGTTTCCTGCTCGCCGCAGATAACCAGGTCATCGAGATCAACCGCGCTGGCAAAGTGACCGACGTTCTGAAGCACCCGCGCCACATCGGCATCTACGATGCCTGGCGCCTGCCTGATGGCGGCATCGCCTACGCCCATCGTGGCGGCCTTGCGGTGTTCAACTCAGCCCACAAGCTCTTGCTGGACCACCCCGCCCGCGCAGGGGCCAGCGGCACCGAGGCCAGCAGTTGTGCCGTTCTCGATGGCGGATCGAAGTTCGCTCTCATGGACAGCGGTGCGTGCCAGATCCGTGTGGTGGACCGCAGTGGATCCGTCATCAGCGAAACGCCCCTGCCAGATCTCGCCGCCGATCCGCTTCACTTCCGCTATCGAATGATCCGCCCCGTCCGGGGTGAGGACTCCTTTTGGGTCGCCCAGTACGCTCGCAAAACCCTGCTCAAGGTGCAGATGCATACAGGCAAGATTCAGCAGACCATCCCGCTGGAGCCGCTGCTCAAGCACACGCCCACCACGAAGAAGGCCTTTGCTATGCTGCAATCAGGGGATGGCTCTCTGTTCGTTTCCACCTCCACCGGCTGCCAGTTGCTGCATCTCGATGCATCCGGCAAAGCTCAGCAATGCTGGACCCGCGAGGACCTCGGTCTCTCCTGCCGCTACCTCCTCGGCATGTCGCAGTTGAGCAATGGCCATGTCCTCATCGCCTGTGGTGATTATCATCTTCAGCAGCCAGACGAAGGCCGCGACCTGCTCGCCGAAATCAGTACCGATGGCAAAGTCATCTGGCGCTTCACTCGCGACCAGTTGGTAGATCAGATCGAAGGCGCCGTCGATCCCCGCACCAAGCTGGAGGAGATGCGCATCACTCATGTACATGCCTATGACACCGACCGTGCGAACCAATGCCTGGAGGTGAACCGATGAGCCGCCCTCTCCTCATCCTCTGCCTTTTCCCGCTCTCTGCGGCATGGCCTCAATCAGCCCCCACTCAGATCGAAAAAAGCTGCCTCGAATGCCACGACAAGGACAACTCCAAAGGCAGCCTCGATCTCACCGCACTCCCCTTTGATCTCACCACTCCCGCCACCCGCGACCGCTGGATCCGCATCTACGACCGCGTCGAAAAAGGCGAGATGCCACCCAAAGCAGAGGACCTTCCGCAGGCAGACCGCGCCGAACTCGTCAAATCCCTCTCCTCCTCCATCACCGCCGCCGACCACGCCGACATCCTCGCCCATGGTCGCGGCCCGCTCCGCCGCCTGAACCGCGACGAGTACGAACAAAACCTGCGCGATCTCCTCCAACTCCCCGACCTCGACATCCGCGACATCCTCCCCGAAGACCGCGAAGGCCATCGCTTCAATAAAACCACTGACATGCTCGACATGTCACGCGTCCAACTCGTCGCCTACCTGGACGCCGCAGAGGCCGCACTGCACGCTGCCATGACCACCGAAGCAGCCCCACCACCGGTAATCAAATATCGCGCCGTCGGCACCGATCTCTTCCCCGGCACCGGCACCTTCGGCAATCGCGAGGCCATGTTCTTCACTCGCGACAACAAGGCCATGGAGTTCAAAGGCAAAGACAAGGGCGGCCCCACCGAAAAAGACAGCGCCAAAGACGAAACCATCGAGATGGCCCTGTTCCGTTCCGCCAGCTGGCCCTACCTCGGCACCCCCAAACACTTCACTGCCAAACGCACTGGCAACTACAAGGTGCGCTTCTCCGCCCGCGCCGTACTCCAGCAGCCCGGCTACGTGATCACCCCGGCCACGCAGCCACTACCCATGACCTTCCGCACCCGCAAGCCTGCGGGCGTGGACATCATCAACGAAGTCCACGACTCCGGCGGCATCATCGACATCCAGCCCGAGAAGCGCGTTTACGAAACCACCGTCCGGCTCCGCAAAGGTGAGGCCATCGAGTACAGCCTCCTTGGCCAGCCCATGCCGCTGGCCATGAACCCCAACGGCTCCGCCCCCACCTACCGCTATCCACCTTTCCCCGAAGGCGGCCAGCCCGGCCTCGCCGTTCAATGGCTCGAAATCGAAGGCCCCATCGAATCCCAAACCTGGCCTCCGCCCTCCCACCGCGTCCTCTTTGACGACCTCGGCGTGGAGCCCAAACCCAAGGACCCCCAACAAGAAGCAAAACGCCTCCTGCGCCGCTTCGTCAAACTCGCCGCACGCGAGCCCGTGCCCGAAGAAGATCTGAAACTCTTCGACTCTCTCATCCAGACCCAGCTCGCAAAAAACGCCCCATTCGCTGAGGCCATGCTCGCAGGCTACAAAGCCTTCCTCGCCTCCGGCGACTTCATCTACGTGCGCGAACCCATCAAGGCAGATGATCACTTCGCCATCGCCTCCCGCCTCTCCCACTTCCTCACCAACTCACGTCCCGACGCAAAACTCATGGACCTCGCGCAAAACAAAAAGCTGCGCGATCCCCAGGTGCTCCGCACAGAAACCGAACGCCTCATCGCCAGCGCAGGCTTTGACCGCTTCGTCAAAAACTTCACCGACTGCTGGCTCAACCTCCGCCACGTCCGCCGCGACGATCCCGACATCCGCCTCTTCCCCGAGTACCGCTTCGACGAATACCTCGTCGAAAGCATGGAGCGCGAGACCCGCACCTTCTTCACCGCGATGATTCGTGAAAATTTCCCCGCCACTGTGCTGGTAAAAACAGACTTCGTCTTCGCCAACGACCGCCTCGCCAAACACTACCAGCTTCCACCACTCACTGGCTCCGCCATGCGCAAGGTCACCTTGCCCAAGGACAGCCCCCTCGGCGGCCTCCTCACTCAGGCCGCCGTTTTAAAAGTCAGCGCCAACGGCACCACCACCTCACCCGTCGTTCGCGGCGCCTGGGTCATGGAGCGCCTCATCGGCCAGCCACCACCGCCACCACCCGCCAGCGTGCCCGCCGTCGAGCCCGACATCCGCGGTGCCAAAACCATCCGCGACCTCCTCGCCCTCCACACCAAATCCAAATCCTGCGCCGCCTGCCACGCCCGCTTCGATCCCGTCGGTCTCGCCCTCGAAAACTTCGACATCCTCGGCGGCTGGCGCACCCACTATCGCGGCCTTGAAGAAGGAGAACGCATCACTGGCATCGACCGCGCCGGCCACAGCTTCAGCTACACCGTCGCCACCCCCGTGGACTCCGCTGGCAAACTCCTCGACGGCCGCACCTTCAATAACATCAACGACCTCAAATCCCTCATCGCTGCCGACCCCCGCCAGCTCGCCCGCAACCTCCTCCACCAGTTCACCATCTACGCCACCGGCACCCCCGTCCGCTTCTCCGACCGCCCCGAAATCGAATCCCTCCTCAACACCTGCGCCAAGAATGGTTATCGCGTGCGCGATCTGCTGTTCGCGCTGGTCCAAAGCTCCATCTTCCTCGGACAATCGAAATGAACGCTCCTTACCTCGCCAACTCCTTCTCCCGTCGTCGCTTCCTTCGCAGCGCCGGAGTGACGCTTGCACTGCCAATGCTTGAATGTCTGCGGCCGGTCTTTGGCAAGGCTGCACAGGTGAAAGCTCCGCAACGACTGCTGATCATCTCGAACAACCTCGGCTTCCTCCCCAAACCCTTCTTCCCGAAGAATGCCGGACGCGACTACGAACTCTCTCCGACTCTGTCTGGACTTAGCGAGGTGAAAAACGAGTTCACCCTCTTCAGCGGCATGTCCCACCCCGACGTCAACGGCGGTCACAGCGCCGAAAACTGCTTCCTTACCGCCGCACGCGGTCCCACCAAGAGCGGCTTCCGCAATCAAATCTCCCTCGACCAATACATCGCCGAAAAACTCGGCCAGCAGACCCGCTATCCAACTCTGAACCTCGGCGTCAACATCGACAAAGCCAACCGCAGCCTCTCCTGGACCCGCGACGGCGTCCTCCTTCCCGCAGAAGACAGCGCACCTGCCTTATTCCGCCGCATGTTCGTTCAGGGCGATCCCGCCGCCGTGAAAAAACAACTCCAGCAACTCGACGAACGCGGCAGCATCCTCGACACGCTCATGGATCAAACCAAGCGCCTCAGCCGCGACCTCGGCAGCACCGACCGTGCACGCCTGGATCAATACCTCACCTCCGTCCGCGAAGTCGAAGAACGCCTCCTCACCGCCCGCGAATGGGAGCTCAAACCCAAGCCCGTCGCCACCCAGCCCGAGCCCCAGGACATCCAGGACAAAAAACTCATCTTCGAAAAGCTCGACCTCATGCTCTCCATGGCCCAGCTCGCCTTCGAGTCCGACTCCACCCGCATCGTCACCCTCATGGTCGATGCCTTCGCCACACCCGCCTTCCATCTCCCCGGCGCTGACAACACCACCGAAGGCTATCACGGCCTCAGCCATCACGGCCAGTCCGAAGAAAAAGTACGCCAGCTCGCCGAAGCCGATCGCGAACAAATGCGCCTCTTCAAAAAGCTCATTCAAACCCTCGCCTCAAAAAAGGAAGACGAAGCCCGTCTCCTTGACCGCACCATGGTCCTCTTCGGCAGCAACATGGGCGACGCCAACACCCACGACAATTACAACCTCCCCATCCTCCTCGCCGGCGGCGGCTTCAAACACGGTCAGCACCTCGCCTTCAAACGCGACAACAACCTCCCCCTCAGCAACCTCTTCGTCACCCTCCTCCAACGCCTCGGCGTCGAATCCAACACCTTCGGCTCCAGCACCGGCACGCTCACTGGTCTGACCTAGAGCACTTGAAATAGTTTCGTGTCCGATAAGTCCAGGGCAGCCAAAGCCGTTCTCCCTCGCCCCGCCCCTGACCCACGACAACAACGAATGTTTTCTTCGGGGAGAGGGCCGGGGTGAGGGGACGACCTGCAGGCGTCGCTAGCATGGACTAACCCCTCACTAAAAAATTCAAAATACTCTGAGCTCCCATGTCCCGCCTTCGCGTGGGTTGCACTCGTCTCATTGTCAGGAATGGTTCACCCTTTGAAACCAGCCCTGCTCATCTTTGCCGCAATCCCCTGGACATGGCTGAATCCACAGCTCTCCAGCCTGGATCACCGCCAGCATGAACTTCATGCAAAGCTGGCAGCACTCCCCGCTCTTCCCCCACCCCAACCTCAAGAGCACGCCGGATTCCACAGCGGCCTTGCACCCCACGCCGACTCTATCCGCTGGGTTCAAATCGATCTCGGCGCCGAATACTCATTGGATGAGGTCGTCGTCATCCCCGCCATGCTCGGCGTGGCGGAAGCCTACGGCTTCCCCCGCAGCTTCCGCATCGATGCCTCCAACGACCCTCTTTTTGCGGAATCCGACACACTTTTGGACCAAACGTCCGGCGATGCCCTTCCATCCCTTGCCCCATGGCAAGTGGCAAAAAAAGGCATCAGAGCGCAACACATCCGCTTCACCGCCACCAAACTCGCCGCCCAACCCCACCAAACCAAGCGCTTCATTTTCTGCCTCGGTGAACTCCTAGTCTTCAGCCACGGTCGCAACGTGGCCCTGCACGCCCAGGTGCTGGCCCCCAATTCCGTCGAAACTCTCCCCACCTGGTCGCCCCGTCATCTCGTCGATGGTGCTTACGCACTGGGTCTTCCAGTGCATCCTGATGAAATCCACGGCAACGGCTGGCACAGCGGCATCTCCACCACCGCCGAAACCACCAAATGGGTGCAGGCGGACCTGGGCTCCCCACGCTCCATCGATGAGATCCGGCTCATCCCCGCCCACCCCCGCGACTACCCCGAACGCTTCGGGTTCGGTTTCCCCCGCCGCTTCAAAGTAGAAGCTGATGGCAAAACGATCTTCGACAGTACCAGCACCGACTTCAGCAACCCCGGCGACACCCCTGTGGCCTTCCCCACCCCCGGTCTTCGCGCACAAACCATTCGTTGCACCGCCACGCAACTCTGGGAACGCAGCGGCGACTTTGTGTATGCGCTTGCAGAACTACAGGCCTTCGACGCAGGAAAAAACATCGCCCGTGAGGCCGTCATCACAAGTTCCGACGACACAATCACCCCCTCCTGGAGTCGTTCAGGCCTGATCGATGGCCGCAGCAGTTCCGGTGTTCTCCTCGATGAAGCCTCATGGCTCGCCGATCTTTCCCAACGCCGCCAGATCACCGATGAACTTGCCGTCTTGGAAACTCAGCGCACCACAGCGCAGGCCATCGCAAAAACACGCGCGGCATGGTTGGCTGGTGCCGTAGTTTGCCTTGCAATCCTCACCACCTGGCTGCTAGTCATGCGGTCGCGCCGCTCCCGTCGTCGCGAAATGGAATCCCTGCGCCACCGCATCTCGCGTGATCTCCACGACGATATCGGCAGCCACCTTGGCAGCATTCGTCTCATGTCCGAGCTGGCCCTCCGCGATGGCTCCGCATCCGAATCCCTCGAAGAAATCCACCGCCTCGCCGGTGAAGCCGCCGAATCCATGCGCGGCATCATCTGGCTCGTTCGTGAGGGCGATGCACCGCCTCTGTCCAGCCTCGTCGAAGCCATGCGGCAAAGTGCCGGTGCGTTGTTGAAAGACATCGACTGGCAAATTGAGGCCACAGAAGGCAATTTAGCAACTGCCTCACTTGAATTCCACCGGCAGGTCTTCCTGCTCTTTCGCGAAGCCGCGCACAACATCGCCCGTCACGCGCATGCTGCGCAGGTGCGCATCGAAGTGCATTGGAAGGCAAAACACTTTCATCTACTTATCGAAGACAATGGCTGCGGCTTTGACGTCGCCGCCATCACCGCCGGCAATGGCCTCGCCAATCTTCAACACCGCGCCACAGTCCTCGGTGGAACTTTGCAGATCACCAGCAGGCCCGGCAGCGGCACCTGCATCACTTTGGAGGCCGAATTCTGATGAACACTCTTTGGATCGTAGAAGACCACGCTGCCTTTCGGCGCACGTTGGTGCGTGTCTTGAATGCCGAGGCTGACCTGAAATGCTCACACGACTTCGACTCCTGTGAAAAGCTCCTCGCCGCGCTCGCCAAGCCAGAAGCGCCCGATTTGATCCTCCTCGATGTTGGGCTGCCAGGCATGAGTGGTCTTGAGGGCATTCGCCTGATCAAAGAGCGTGCCCCCAAGACACTGGTCGTCATCCTCACCGTCTTCGAGGACGATGAAAAAGTCTTCCAGGCCATCTGTGCCGGAGCCGCCGGATACCTGCTCAAGACCAGCAGCGGTGCCGACATCACCCAGGCGGTACGGGACGCGCTTGCCGGCGGATCGCCGATGAATCCGCGCATCGCCCGTCGGGTGCTTGAGATGTTTTCCAAGTTCGCCCCGAAGCAGAACGATTATGGCTTGAGCGAACGGGAGAAGGAGATCTTACAGCTCATGACCACCGGACTCATCAAAAAAGAGATCGCCGACAGGCTTGCGCTCAGTGTCCACACGGTCGATACTTACCTTCGACGCATCTACGAGAAACTGGCGGTAAATACGCGCACGGGAGCCGTGGCCAAGGCGCTGAAGGAAGGGTTGGTATGATGTCCCGCGCTCGCGTGGCATGAAAAGGCCGCTTGAGCGCCGTATGAATGATCCATGCGCCTCCTTGCTCTCATCATCTTCGCCGCCGTGCCTGCCTTCGCGGTCGATTTTGTCCGTGAGGTGAGGCCCATTTTCGAAAAGCACTGCTATGAGTGCCATGGCGCGAAAAAACAGAAGAACGACTACAGGCTCGACATCAAGGCAAGCGCTCTAACTGGTGGCGAGGATCATGCGCCGAACATTGTGCCGGGCAAAAGCTTGGAGAGCCCGCTGTTTCGTTTCGTGAGCGGCGCGGATGAGAAGATCGCGATGCCGCCGAAGTCAAAGCTCAGCAGTGAGGAGGTCGATGTGATTAAGCGCTGGATTGATGAAGGGGCCGTGTGGCCGGAGGGTGTGGATGTGGCCAAGGTGGAGGACCGCCTGGACTGGTGGAGCTTTAAGCCGCTGGCGAAAAGGGATGGAAACATTGATGGCTTTATTCGTGCGAAGCTCGCGGAGCATGGCCTCAAGCCCGCGGAACAGGCAGACGCACGAACGCTGATCCGCCGCTTGTACTTTGATCTCACTGGTCTGCCGCCTTCTCCGGTGGAGATCGAGCGCTATGTGTTGCTGCCGTATGAAAAGCTGGTGGATGATCTGCTGGCCTCACCGCGTTATGGCGAGCGCTGGGCACGGCATTGGCTGGACCTTGTGCACTACGGAGAAACGCACGGCTATGACAAAGACAAGCCGCGTATGAACGCCTGGCCGTACCGTGACTATGTCATTCGTGCGCTGAACAGCGACAAGCCTTATGCGCGCTTCATTGAGGAGCAGATCGCTGGGGATGTGCTGCATCCCGGCAGCACGGATGGCATCACGGCGCTGGGGTTCATCGCCGCCGGGCCTTGGGATTACATCGGGCATGCAGAGGTGCCGGAGTCGAAGCTGGATGGCAAAATCGCGCGGCATCTGGACCGTGATGACATGGTGCAAAACACGATGGGTGCGTTTTGTTCGCTCACCGTCGGCTGCGCGCAATGCCACTACCACAAGTTCGATCCCATCTCGCAGGAGGACTACTATTCGCTGCAGGCGGTGTTTGCGGCCATCGACCGCACGGATGTGAACTACTACCCTGATGACGCTTCGATGCAGCGGTTTGTGGATTTGGAGCAGCAGCACAAGAAAATTGCCGCCAGCATCAAGGCGCTGGAGGAGCCGCTGAAACAGAAAGCAGGTGAAGCCTATAAGGAACTCAGCAAACGCATCGATGGAGCTGCGGACAAGGCGTCCAGCACGAACCCGAATGTGAAACCGGATTTTGGGTATCACAGCGCCATCGCGATGGATCAAAACACGGTGAAGTGGGTGCAGGTGGATCTTGGCAAGAGCGTGGAGATTCAGCGCATCGTGTTGAAGCCCTGCTACGATGACTTCGGGGGCATCGGCGGTGGCTTTGGTTTCCCGGTGCGGTTCAAGGTCGAGGCGAGTGATGATCCTGCTTTCAAAACTGGAGTGACGCTTATCTGGCGCAAGCACGACGCGACGTTCATGAACGACTTCAAAAATCCTGGTCTCATGCCTTTTGAAACGGGCACAGCGGAGGATGACGGTGCCAGGGGCAGATATGTGCGCGTCACGGCGGTGAAGCTGGCGGAGCGCAAGAACGACTATATCTTCGCGCTGTCCGAGATGGAGGTCTTTGCAGATAAAAACGGGCCGAACCTTGCCGCAGGCCGACCTGTGACGGCGCTCGACAGCATTGAGGCCGCGCCGCGCTGGCAGAAAGAAAATCTCACGGACGGCATCGCGCCCGAGGCACGCACGCAGGAGGACAAGCAGCGACTCATCAAAGAGCGCGATGAACTCATGCTCGCCCAAGCGGATGCCGCGACATGCAAGCAGCTCAACGATGCACGCAAGCAGCGCGGGGTCATTGAAGCGGAGATCGCGAAGCTGCCGAAACCGGGCAAGGTGTATGCGGGTGCCATTCATACGGGTACGGGGAGCTTCAAAGGCACCGGTAACGAAGGCGGGAAGCCGCGGGTGATTCAGGTGCTGAAGCGCGGTGACATCAAACAGCCGGCGAAAGAAGTGGGGCCGCAGAGCATTGTGGCGCTCAGCGAAGCTTTTCATGATGAGTATCATCTTGCTGGTGAGAGCGAATCCGCCCGCCGCGCTGCTCTGGCGAAATGGATCACCGATAAGAACAATGTGCTCACGTGGCGCAGCATCGTGAACCGGGTGTGGCAGCATCATTTTGGGCGGGGGCTGGTCGATACTGCGAATGACTTTGGGCGCATGGGTGGCAGGCCGAGTCATCCTGAACTGCTGGACTGGCTGGCAGTTACTTTTCGTGATGATCTCGGTGGCAGCTTGAAGCGCCTGCACAAACTGATCGTGATGAGTGACACGTATCGGCAGTCGTCAGACAAGGCTGAGCCGGCGGATGCGAACAACGTCTTCCTCTCCCATCAAAACCGTCGCAAGCTGGATGCGGAATCAATTCGTGATTCCATCCTCGCCGTGAGCGGCAGGCTGGACCTCAGCATGGGCGGGCCGAGCTTTCAGGACTTCGTCATTGAGAAGCCGCAGCACAGTCCGCATTACGAGTATCAGCTGCATGACCCTGAAGATCCGAAATCCTGGCGGCGAAGCATCTATCGCTTCATTGTGCGTTCACAGCAGCAGCCCTTCATGACCACGCTTGACTGTGCCGATCCGTCGATGCGCGTGGAGAAGCGCAATGAATCGCTTAGCCCGCTGCAGGCGCTGGCGATGATGAACAACGGGCTTGTTGTCGCCATGGCGAAGCATTTTGCGGAGCGTGTGACGAAGGAAGCGCAGGGACTGGAGGCACAGACAAGGCGTGCCTTTGTGCTGGCGCTTTCACGCAGTCCAACGGCGGATGAAATCAGGCCACTGATCGAGTACGCGCAGCGCGAAGGTTTGGAAAACACCTGCCGGGTGATTTTGAACCTGAATGAATTCAGCTTTGTGGACTGAGCGGCAAAGATCCGCATGCTATTTCCAGGAGTGACGGCACGCGCTGGCGGTTGAATTGTGCATGGAAGTGAAACATACGGTGCAGATGCCGCGTGATGCACATCCCTTAAATACATGACCTGGTCTCAAAACTACGATCCACTCGGCAATCTTGTTCTCTCTTCCTGCATTGCGGCGGTGCCTGTGGTGGTGCTGCTGGGGCTGCTGGCCTTCTGGCATGTGCGGGCGCACATTGCAGCGTTCGCGGGACTGGTGGTGGCGCTGGTGATCGCGGTCACGGTGTTTCACATGCCGGCCCAGCTGGCACTCACGGCGAGCGGTCTGGGGGCGGTGTTTGGTTTGTTCCCCATCGGGTGGATCGTGGTGAACGCGATTTTTATTTATCAGATCTCGGTCGAGACCGGGCAGTTTGAGTCTTTGAAGAAGCAGATTGCCGGGCTGGCGGGGGATCGCCGCATTCAGGCGCTGCTGATTGCTTTTGCCTTTGGTGCGTTCATTGAAGGATGCGCTGGGTTTGGCGCTCCGGTGGCGATCACGGGAGCGATGCTGATCGGCCTGGGTTTCAAACCGCTTGAAGCGGCCAAGCTTGCGCTCATTGGGAACACAGCGCCGGTGGCGTTTGGGTCGCTGGGGATTCCGCTCACAACACTGGCGGATGTGACCGGTCTGGATGTACATGTGCTGAGCTCCATTGTGGGGCTGCACCTCACGATTTTCTCGTTCATCGTTCCGTTCTGGCTGGTGGTGGCGCAGGTGGGCTGGCGGGGCATGGTGGAGGTCTGGCCTGCGTGCCTGGTGTGCGGTGGCAGCTTTGGGCTGGTGCAGTTTTTGGTTTCAAATTTTCACGGGCCCTGGCTGGTGGACATCGCTGCGGGACTGGTCTCGCTGGCTTCGATGGTGCTTCTGCTGCGTTTCTGGAAACCGAGCACAGCTGAGGAGAGGCAGGGGCCGAAGGAGAAGATCGAACGTCCGTTCCGCGCCTGGATACCGTGGGTCGCACTTTCCTTGTTTGTAGGAGTGTGGACAACGCCGTTTGCCAAGGAGATGCTCAATGGTTATAAACCCGGCACCAAGGCAGTCAGCACCTGGCAGGCACCGATCATTCCTATCTCACCGTTGCATCTGGCTGTGCAGAAAATGCCGCCAGTCGCGAAGAGTCCAGAGCCTGAAAAAGCGAACTTCACCTTCAACTACCTGTCCGCCACGGGCACCGCATTGCTGCTGGCAGGTCTCACCGCTGGAATGCTTCTTGGCAGAAGTCTCGTGTCACTGGTGAGGATTTATCTGCGCTG
The DNA here is from genome assembly GCF_049294395.1 of Prosthecobacter sp. GTDB lineage: Bacteria > Verrucomicrobiota > Verrucomicrobiia > Verrucomicrobiales > Verrucomicrobiaceae > Prosthecobacter. The sequence goes on along the minus strand of NZ_JBAQCR010000411.1, from coordinate 63,100 downwards.
CCTGTGGCGCGTGCGGACTTCGATGCTGACCATCTCGCTCATGCTGGCGCTGGGTTATACCACACGCTATTCGGGCACCGACACGACGATGGGGCTGATGCTGGCGGGAACGGGCGTGCTGTTTCCATTTTTCTCGCCGCTGATCGGCTGGCTGGGGGTCGCGCTCACGGGCAGCGACACATCATCCAATGTGCTCTTTGGCAATCTTCAGCAGGTGACCGCGCAGCAGTTGCATTTATCGCCGTCGCTGATGGTCGCATCGAACAGCTCCGGTGGAGTGATGGGCAAGATGATCGATGCGCAGAGCATCGTGGTGGCCTCGGTCGCGACGGGTGGCCAGCCGGACAGTCCGGATGCGGGCACGGTGCTGCGAAGTGTGTTCTGGCACAGCATCGCGCTGGCCATTCTCATGGGCGTGCTGGTGATGGTGCAGGCGTACTGGATGCCGTGGACGGTGGCTGGTGCCAGGTAAGGAGTGTCCGGCTACTTCGTGAACTTTTCATCCGTGAGCGTCTTCAAAAAGGCGACGAGCGCGGCCTTGTCCGCCGCGCTGAGGCGGATGCCGGTCGGCGGATGTTTGGCGAGGTTGGGATCCAGCGTGTCGGTGCGGCGGAGATTGTGATCGTAGTGGGCAATGACTTCTTCGAGCGTCTGGAAGCGGCCGTCATGCATGTAGGGCGCGGTGAGGGCGATGTTGCGCAGGCTGGGCGTGGAGAACTTGTAGAGATCCCGGTCATTCTGGGTGACGCGGTGGCGGCCCGTGTCTGATTCGACGGGGCTGAGGCCGTTGTTGTGAAACTGATGGTCGGTGAAGAGCGGGCCGCCGTGGCAGTGGAAACAGTCGGCGCCGCGCTGGCCCATGCGTGGCTCGTATTCGGTCATGAAGAGTTCGAAGCCACGCTGCTCCTCTGCGGTGAGCTGCTCCTTACCTTGCATGCTGCGGTCGAATTTGGAGTCGTAGGAAGTGAGGGTGAGGAGGTAGTTCTCGATGGCGAGGCCGATGCGTTCGGGCGTGATCTCGGCGCTGTCGAAGGCGCGGGCGAACTGCTCCTTGGATGTCTTCTCCAACTTGGCGACGACGTTTTCGAGATTCTCATCCATTTCGAGGTGATCCTGAACGGGCATGAGGGCCTGGGCGCGCAGCGAGGGTGCGCGGCCATCCCAGAAGAAGCCGGTCTTCCAGGCGAGATTGAAGAGCGGCATGGCATTGCGGGTGCCGATGCGGTCTTCGACGCCGGTGCTGAAACGACGCGAATCGGTGAAGGCACTGGCGCGTGTGTGGCAGCTCGCGCAGGAGAGCGTGCCATCGCGCGAGAGGGCGGTGTCGTTGAACAGACGCTCGCCGAGGGCGACGCGCTCTGCCAGCAGCGGATTGTCCCGTGGCAGCGGCGGGATAGGAAAGTAGCGGCTCATGGTGAAGCGATAGGCCACGGGCTTTTGCGGAAGATACAGAGGCTTGATGGGCGAGGGCCGCGCAATGGCGGGGATGCTGCTCGTTATTTGTTGAAGAGTGAATGCCGCAGGGAGATTGCCTTTGAGCGCGGCCACGACGGGATCGCCATCGTGCGAGTGGGTGGAGAGGCCGTCTTTGACGAAGGAGAGCGGCTGCGGGCCGCCTAACAAAGTGCCGAGATCGAAGGTGAACGCGGCACTGGCATCGGCGGTGAGATTGAAATCGCCGGCAAAGGTGAGTGCGGTGCGGTTGGGATCGCGCGCGAGGTGGTAGGAATAGCCGCCGAGGGCCTGACCGGGGACACGGAAGCTGCCTTCGAGCGCGAGAAAAATGTAACCGCCCTGCCAGCTCCAGTGCAGGCCGTTCAAGTTGGGGTTGAGCGGATGATCGGGCGCGTACTGTGCGGGAGAGGCGGCATTGGTTTTCGCATCAAGGCCCAGATGGACGCGCATGGCCTGGTATTTGCCCGCAGGGATGTTTTTCAGTGCGGTGTCGAACCTGCGTTTTTCGGCATCGATCCACGCGATGTGATCCGGTGCCTCCCACCACGTACCATCCGCTTTTTGCAGGGCAAAGCCGCTGAGCAGAAAACTGCAGCGCGTGACTGAGAAGGTTTCGCCCGCCTGCGTGCTGTAACGCAGGGAATCGAGCAGCAGAGGCGCTTTCTCCGCCATCGGCATGAGGGTGAGATGCAGCGTGCTGGCCGCCGCGACGTGCACGAGGGCAAACAAGGCGCAAAAATGGATGCGAAACTGCATGGCGGAGATGAGAGAGTGGAATGCTGCGGCATGAAATCAGTTTTTGCACTGACGGGTTGTGAGAACTGCCCGCCTTCTCCCCCAGCCTCCTGAAGCGCAGGTTAGTTGATCGTCAGCGCACCTGTCATCGTGTATTTCGGGTTGGGATTGAAGGTGACCACGATGTCTTGCGCGCCCGTCGAAGCGTTGGCAGGGATCACAAAAGTGGCAGTTACCGTTCCCTGCGCCGGGCGTGAGATGCTGGTGCCGCTGATGCTTCCCGCCAGGGTCACGCTGGTGGGAATGAGATTGGCTGGCGGCTGTGGCGGCGTGGTGGGCAGCGTGATGGTCACGGTGACCGTGGTGCCTCGCGTCACTGTGCCGCCGGGAGCATTCGCAGTGCCATTGCCCGTCGTGCTCGTGGTGTAATCAAAGCCCGTGCTGTCAAAGCTAGCGAGCGCCGCAGCGCGGGTGATCCGGTAAAAGCGGCTGCTGTTTCCGGCACCACCCGTGTCCACGGTCTGCCCTTGATCATCACCGCTCAGCGTGCCGGCTGCCACGTTCGACCAAGTGCTGAGGTCAGTGCTGGCCTCTACCGTGTAGCTGCCACCCTCGATGCCGCTCCAGGTGATCGTGACATCGCTGCCGCCCACGGCTGGCGCATTCAGCACATCGGTTTTGTTCGGACCGCCGCTCCAGCTAGTCGTGACCGTCTCCGTGATGCTGGTGACTCCGCCGCCGGTGGGGCTGCCGTAATACTGGCGGCCCGTCGTGTAGGGATACTGGGGAGTGCCGTCGGCATTGATCGGGGTGAAGTACGCCCAGGTGCCGGAGGGATATTCCGGTGTCACACAATAGCGCACGTTCTGCTCATTCAGGTCAAAGTCGCGTACCGTCGATCCGGTCGTCTGCGTCTGGCCCAGGTCACCGCGGTAGTCGAAATCTTCAATGTAGTGCCCCCGCGCGTAGGTGGTGTTCACGACTGGCCCATATTGTGCGCTCGTCAGCGTGGTCTTGTTTTGGATGCGTTGCGCCCAGAGCGGCAGCACCTGCCGGACGGTGATGGCGGTCGTGCCGTTGGTGCCGTCCCGCAGCGTGAAGCCGGAGATCATGCGGCGCACACCGCTGGCGGCATTGGTCGGATCAGAGTAGCCATAGGGCCCGTAGATGGGCAGTCCGTCCGCCGCCCAGGCGAGAATGGGCGAGTGCTTCGTGACTGCCGCAGCGCTTTCCACGTAGCGGTTGGTGGCGGCGTTGTAGTCCACGTGATCGCCAAGCTGATAGCGCAGGCCGATGGGTTGCGCGTGGTAGTGGTAGTTGTTGCCCGCCTGATGCGCGAGCGCCGGGTCAAACGTCACTCCTTCGTTTGCCCAACCGTCGCGGTTCCAGATGCCGTCTCCGGTGAGTCCATTGATCGGTGTGGCGTCTGTCGCGCTCGCATTCACATAGGAAAAGGCGTCCCGGCTGTCGAAAATGGACACGCCATTGACCGCGCGGCCCGTGGCGCCGAAACCCGTGCTCGTCTTGGTGACGGGAATCACCGGCGTGCGCGGGATGCGGTAGATCGTGGCCGTGTTGGAGGGGAAGTTGGGAAAGTTCTGCGTCTTCGACGAATCCAAATACCACGGCCCCATCATGTGGCTGGCCAGGCCGGTGGTACGGATGTACACCCAGGAGGTGGAATAGAGGATCTCGCTCACCCCCGCGTAGGTGGGGCTGCTTTGCGTGCCGGAACCCCGGCTCCAGGTGGTGGACTTTGTGCCGGCGCTTTCGGCGCTGGTGTCCTGGTAAAGACGGGCGTACTGCCCCGAGTCGGCCGTGTACCAAGAGGAGAGCTGCGGATCTGCATGCGCCGTGGTGGCGGCGAGCAGCAGGAGTGAAACAAGGCGCGTTGTCATGGTCGGGGAGGAGTTGATTGCTCAATCAAAGACCGCCGACATGAACCCCAACTCCCGGATGAGATGAATTTGCGTTTATTTTTTTGCATGCGCCGGACGGTGTTGGGGTTGGCCGCAGTAGATGGCCCGTCCTCGGCAATCCTGTCGCAGGGTCAGGGTTTCACATCGCGCAGATTGACCATGAGCAGGTGCCGCACTCGCGGTGGTTCGGCACCACGGTGAAAGCTCTGCACGGCCAGCTCGGTGCGCTGGTCCTCCATGGTGGCGCGCTCATGCTGCCGGAGGTGCTCGGCCCAGGAGCCGACGAGGAAGGTTTCCCGGTAGTGGGTGGGATCTTCCAAGTCTGCGAAGAGGGAGCAACGGAATGCGCCGTCGCGCAGGCGTACCTCGCGCAGATGCAGCATGGCGGCGCGGAATGCGGGTGCTTCTTTGGGATCGATGTGATACTCGATGGTGATGAGGACCGGGCCGTCGCTGGGGGCGGGTTCGGTGGTCATCGCGCTGTGAGGCAGCATGTGGCCGGAAGGAGAGAGGTCCAGTTTTTCCACATGACTGATGGGCAGCAGGCGTGCGAGCAGAGCGCTGATGAGAAGGCAGCCTGCGGCAATGCCGAGCGTGATGGGCGCATTGAACTGGCTGGTGAGCTGCCCCCAGGTCAGGGCACCGATGGCAAAGGCACCCTGCATCACGACCAGATAAATAGCGGAGCTGCGGGCGCGCACCCAGTTGGGGAACACGCTTTGGGAGGCGACGCTGAAGGTGTTCATGCCGCTGATCCAGGCCGCACCTGTGACCATGAGGACGAGACCCATGGCGATCTTTCCAGGCACGAGCGCGAGGATGGCCGTCATGGCTGCGGAGACCACGCTGGCTCCGAAAAGCACATGATCGAACGAAAAGCGCTCGCGTAGTTTAGGCAGCCACACCAAGGCCATGAGGATGGCGCCGCCGCCGTAGCAGCCCATGAGGATGCCGAAATCTGCGGCGGCCCATTGGCGTGAATGAACGATGATCGGCAGCAGCACCACCGGAGCCACAGCGGCAAACATGTGAATGCCGCCACGGCAGAGGACGGCCTGCATGGAGCGGGCATGGCGCGCGTAGCGGATGGCGGCGGCCATGGCACCGAGCATCTGCTCCTGCTGGGCGCTGCGGGGCGTGGCGATGTAGCTGCCGGTGCACATCACCCCGATCACCGCGAGGAAGGACAGGGCATTGAGCGCAAACACCGGCGCAGGCCCCAGGGCCGCGAGCAGCAGGCCGCCGAGGATGGGGCCGAGTGAGCGGGCGATATTGAAGCCCACGCCATTGAGTGCAATGGCGGGAGACAGTTGCTCACGGCCCACGACTTCCGGGATCAGGGCCTGCCAGGCGGGCATGGTGAAGGCTGCGGCGACGCCGAGCTGAAAGGTGGCGAGAAGCAGCAGGGTCTGGGTGAGAGCGCCGTACCATGCCAGCAGCGCCATGCCGACGGCGGTGAGAAGGGCTCCTGTTTGCGCGATCAGGATCAAGCGCCGCCGGTCCACCAGATCTGCCAGTGCTCCGGCGGGCAGGGCCAGCAGGAAGAGCGGCAGGCTCGACATCGTCTGCATCAAGGACACGAGGTAGGGCGAACTCGTCATCGTGGTCATCGTCCAGACGGCGGCCGTGTCATTCATCGTGGTGCCGATGTTTGAGCCGATGCTGCCCAGCCACATGGCACGATAGACAGGATTGCGGAGCGGGGACCAGGCTGACATGTGTATGCAGCATAACGTTTTTGCACGGCTGCGCGACTGTGCAATTCGTTTCCCGCAAGGGCTGGCGCGAATGCGTGACAAGGGACTGCTGGCCAGCGGCGTATGATTGCCTACTGTTCTGTCATGTTTACCCGCCGCCAGCTTCTGCAAACCGCCGGACAAGGCTTCGGCGCGCTCGCGTTTCATTCGCTGGCCAGCGCGGAGACGGCGCACCGTTCCCAGGTGGTGGTGCCCAAGGCCAAACGCGTGGTGCAGCTCTTCATGGGTGGAGCTGCCAGCCACATCGACCTCTTTGATTACAAGCCGGCGCTGATCAAGCACCACGGTGAAGACGCTGACTTTGGCGAGAAGGTGGAGGCGTTTCAAAACGGGCTCGGGCCATGGAAGAAACCGGTGTGGGACTTCAAACCCTATGGCCAGAGCGGCCGGATGCTGAGCGATGCCGTCGCGCCGCTGGGCGCCTGTGCGGATGACATGGCCTTTGTGCACAACATGGTCGGCAAGACCGGTGTGCATTCGCAGGGCACGCTGCTGCAGGCCACGGGATTCAATCTGCCGGGCTTTCCGGGTGTGGGCTGCTGGGTGAGCTACGCGCTGGGCTCCATCAGCGACAATCTGCCGACGTTTGTCGTGCTGCCGGATCATCGCGGATTCGCCTCAAACGGGCCGAAGAACTGGGACAGCGCGTTTTTGCCCTCGCAGCATGCGGGGACGATCATTTATCCCGGTGCGGAGACGCCCATCGCGGATCTGTTTCCGCACAAGGCCGGGCGCTACATCAGTGCGAAGGCCGACCGCGAGGGATTTGCGCTGCTGGAGCAGCTCAATCGCAAACACATGGCCGCGCATCCGGAAGACTCGCGTCTGGAAAGCCGCATTCAGAGCTATGAACTTGCCGCGAAGATGCAGATCGCTGCGCCGGAGGCTTTGGATATCTCGAAAGAGTCTGACGCGATGAAGGCGATGTACGGCATTCAGGAGCATCGCAAAGTCTGGCCCACGGAAATCAATCCCGAAGAAGAGGCCGACTACATGGGCCGCAAGTGCCTGGCCGCGCGCCGTCTGCTGGAGCGCGGCGTGCGCTTTGTGCAAATCTGGAGCGGCAATGACAATGGCTTTCCCCGCCGCAACTGGGACAGCCACGAAGATGTGGAGCGCGACCACGGCCCGCTCGCCTGGGGCATGGCGAAGGCGGTGTCAGCGCTGATTCTTGATTTGAAACAGCGTGGTTTGCTCGATGACACGATCATCCTTTGGACCACCGAGTTCGGCCGCATGCCCAGCACGCAGGGCGGTAAAGGCCGCGATCACAATCCTTATGTGTTTACCAACTGGCTCTGCGGTGGCGGTATTCAGGGCGGCGTCACTGCTGGTGAGAGTGACCAGTGGGGGTATAAGCCGCTGGATCGTGCGAACCCTACCACGTGCTATGACATCCATGCCACGATGATGCATCTGCTGGGCATTGATCACACGCAGCTGACCTTCCGCCATAATGGTATTGATCGGCGACTGACGGATGTGCATGGGCAGGTGATCCGGGGGCTGGTGGGTTAAAACAGGATGTTCGACACGAACCGCTGCACGTGCTGCGTCTGTTTGCGATGCTTTCGGGTGACGGCGACGACATCGCGTTCGAAGCGTTCCGGGAAGGGCAGGGTGACGATGGATTCCTTTCTTCGATAAAGTGCGAGTGCGCGGCGAGGGACGAAGGCGAGGCCGAAGCCGGAGGCGACGAGGTTGATGATGAGATCGAAGCTGTCCAGTTCCATCGTGGGTTGGAGATCGAGGTGCTGGCGCTTCATCCAACGGCGGAGGTTTTTGCCGGTGTGCGTGCTGGAGTCGATGTGGAGCCAGGGTTGCTGCGCCATCCAAAGCCGGAATGGTTCGGCGCGTTTGACGGGCGCTTTGGCCGCGATCATGGCAGGCGCGATCAATTCAAAGGCGTCTTTGAAACGGTGAGTGACCTTGATGGAGTCTGGCAGTGGCGAGGGTGGACACATGACACCGACGTTGATCTCGCCTGCATCCAGTGCGGTGAGAATGGAACTGCTGGTGTTGTAGCTGATGCGGCACACGACTTCGGGATGACGCTGGTGATTGGCATGAAAGAGTCCGGGCATGTGCGCCATCGCCAGCGTGCGCGAGACACTGACTCGGACTTCGGGACGGACGGAGCCAAACTCTGCCTGTAACCCGTCCAGCGCCGAGGCAACACCGCCAATGAGGCGTGCGGCTTCAGCGGCGAGAAAGAGGCCTGCTTCGGTAATTTCGACAGACCGCGTGGTGCGGTTGATGAGAGCTAGGCCGAGGCGTTCCTCCAGCGACTGCATTTGTCGTGTGAGGGCGCTTTGCGAAAGCCCGGCCTCGCGTGCGGCTCGTGTGAAACTGCGGTGTTTTACGACGAGGTGAAAGAGGTGCAGGGCGTAGAGGTCGAAAGGTTTCCGGGCCAGGTATTGTTGCATCTAGAGCAACAATAGCTGAATTTAATGCATTTCACGCAAATAATCTAAGGTGCGACAGCATGGGCGCAGACACCCCCGCTTTTACCCATGCCCAATATTGAAGACCGTCTCCCTCAAAATGTATCAGGCCGTTTCTACGTCGATAGCAGCTGCATTGACTGCGATTTATGCCGCGGCAATGCACCCGATTTTTTCCGCCGCGATGACGAAATCGGTTATAGCATTGTGTTTCGTCAGCCGGTGACAGAGGCCGAGTTCCAGATCTGTGTGGAGGCGCAGGATGGATGCCCCACAGAATCGATTGGGCAGTCTAGCCAGTGACGAAATCCAGAATCTGTTTGAGAGCTTGCTGCACGGGGCCCGTAGTGAAGGCATGAACAAGCTTATCACTTTCCTGGCGCTGCTGACATTCCCGGCCTTCGGCGAATCTCTGCGGCTCGCGACGTTTCGTGCGGATGTCACGCCGCTGGTCGGTGCGCCGCTGTGCGGTGGATTGGTGAAGCCGGTGGCGGGGGTGAGTGAGCCGCTGCTGGCGCTGGGGGTGGTGATTTTGAGCGATGACAAGCCGGTGGTGCTGTGTGCGGTGGACTGGTGTGAGATTCGCGCGGGGGATCATGTACACTGGCGGGAAGTGCTGGCGCAGGCGGCGGGGACGACGCCGGAACGCGTGGCGGTGCAGAGTCTGCATCAGCACAATGCGCCGATTGGGGATGCGGTATCGCATCGGTTGCTGGCGGGTTTTGCTTCGCCGCCAAAGGTGATGGATCTTGAGTGGGCGGAGCGTGCGCTGAAGGGCGTGGCGGCGAGCCTTGAGGCGGGGCTGAAGAAGGCGGTGCCGCTGACGCACATCACGCATGGCAAAGCGGCGGTGGAGAAGGTGGCGTCCAACCGCAGGATCATGGGTGATGATGGGAAGGTGGCGAAGATGCGGCTGAGCTCCACGAAGGATGCGGCGCTGCAGGCGCTGCCGGAGGGACTGGTCGATCCGCTGCTGAAGACGATCAGCTTTTGGAACGGCGAGAAGAAGCTGGCGGTGCTGCACTACTACGCGACGCATCCCATGAGCTACTATGGCGATGGCATGGTGACGTATGACTTCGTGGGCACTGCACGTGAGCGGCGCACGCAGGATGATGGTGTGCCGCATCTGTATTTCACCGGCTGTGGTGGCAACATCGGGGCAGGCAAATACAATGACGCCAGCAAGGAGGCCCGGGCGAGACTGGGGGAGAACATTCATGCGGCGATGGTGAAGTCCGAGCAGCAGATGAAACGCGTGCCTCTGACGAAGATCGAATGGCGCGCGCGTCCCGTGGTGCTGAAAGCGAATCCCGAGTTTCCGGAAGAGCGCATGCTGAAGGTGTGTGAGAACGCGATGGCTGTGGCCTCGACGCGCATCAGTGCCGCGTTTCGCGTGGGCTTCGCCCGCCAGAGTGCCGCAGGTGTGCCGATCCAGTTTACGAGCCTGCATCTTGGAGATGACGTGTGCCTTCTCCATCTGCCGGGGGAGACTTTCATCGAGTATCAGCTCTTTGCGCAGCAGCAGCGGCCCGGCGGATTTGTCGCCACGGCGAGTTATGGTGACGGTGGGCCGGGGTACATCCCGCTGGAAAAATCTTTCGCCGAAGGAGGCTACGAGCCGACGCAGGCCTTTGCGGCGCCGGAGTCAGAAAAGGTGATGCGGGAGACGATCGTTGAATTGCTTCGCGCGAAGTGACAGGTTGTGATCAGCTTCAGCCCTGAAGCGTCCAGCGACCGAGCTCCTGGAAAGTCTTTCTTTTCATGATGGCCTTGAGCAGGACGATTTCGTGCACCGTCCAGATCACGGGTTCCACATATTCCTCTTTAACGATGGTGTCATCGTACAGCAACGTGACATGCGGCGTAAAGTGTCCGGCGGGCTTGCCCATTTCGCGCTTCAATCGGGAGGCGAAAGCTCGCAAGGCTTCATTGCCTTCACGGTCTGCGAGGACACAGGGACAATTGGATTTCTTCTCTGAGAAGCTTTTCACCCGGTCAAAGCGCACCTCAAATGGACTGACGCCCTTCACCACTTTGGCCGCGACCATTTGAGCCATCTGGACGGAGCGCTCCAATGCATGTGGGGCATGATCGAAAGTATGCAGGGTGACATGGAAGCGCCCCGTGGGGCGGGGAGCACCCTTGAGCCCGTGTCTAGCCTTCACCTCGCACGCGCAGCGGGCGATCTGCTCCGCAGCCACCTGATCAGGAAGGATGGCCAGAAAGACGCTGGTGACCGGCTGCTCTTCAAGGGCGGCGGGCATGTCGGAAAATAGGAACTGGTCGTTCATGGACAGGGCGGACGAAGGGGCGGGACACTCAGCGAGCCTGATGACAATTCAATGCGCGATGATGTTCATCGTCCGCCTTTGTGTATTGCAGTCCGCTTGAGCATGGTGTCGATTTGGAGCTCTTCCTCCCATGATCCTCGACACTCTTGAAAACTCCGCCCGCTACGAATCCCTGAATTCTCGCTTTGCCAAGGCCTTTGCCTATCTGCGCACCGTGGATGGCACGCAGCCGCTGGGGCGGTTTGATCTGGATGGGGATGACTGCTTTGCGCTGGTGCAGACGTATGAGACGAAGCCGATGGAGAAGGCGAAGTTTGAGGCGCATCGGAAGTACATTGATGTGCAGTTTATCTACAGCGGTCGGGAAACGATCCTGTGGGCACCTCTGGCGGCGATGAAGGAGGAGACGATGGCTTACAACGAGGAAAAAGAGGCCGCGCTGTGGAAACTGATCCCCGATGTGACCCCGCTGCACATGAGCGGCGGTCACTTTGCCATTCTTTACCCGGAGGATGCGCATGCGCCCTGCATCGAGTGGGAAAAGCCGGAGCAGGTGTTCAAAGTGGTGATCAAAGTCGCGGTGGAGTAATCCGTCGCAAAAACGGGCTTTCTGGGGGCGTAGGTTTGTTCCCCCCTGATGAAGCTGACGCCTGCTGTTCTTTTTTGCTCCCTCGCCGTGACCGTTCGCGGCGCGGAGCGCCTGCTCACGTTTGAAAAAGACGTGCGCCCCATCGTGAAGGCCCACTGCACGCACTGCCATGGGGAGGAGGAGAAGCCGGAGGGCGGGGTGGATCTGCGGCTGCGGCGCTTCATGGACCTGAAGCTGGATAGCGGCAGCCATGTCGTCGTGGCGGGGCAGCCGGCGCAGAGTGAACTGGTGCGCCTGATCAAAAACGGCGAGATGCCGAAGAAGGGCAAGCAGGTCTCCGAGGCGGAGCTGGCGATCATTGAGCAATGGATCGCGCAAGGGGCCAAGACCGCGAGGCCTGAGCCGCTGGCGCTGGCTCCCGGGCCGATGATTTCTGACGATGACCGCGAGTACTGGGCCTTTCAGCCGGTGAAGCGTCCTGCGGTGCCTGCCAAGGTGGATGCCAAGAAGGTGCGCACGCCTGTGGATGCCTTTCTGCTGAAATCGATGGCGGACAAGGGGCTTAACTTTGCGCCCGAGGCTGACCGGCGGACGCTGATTCGCCGAGTGACGCTGGATCTCACCGGACTGCTGCCGACACCGGAGGAGGTGGAAGGCTTTGTGAATGACAAGTCACAGCTGGCCTATGAGCAGTTGGTGGAGCGACTGCTGGCCTCCAAAAACTACGGCGAGCGCTGGGCGCGCCATTGGTTGGATGTGGTGGGCTATGCGGACTCCAACGGCTATTCGGAGGCTGACTCGGTGCGGCCCCAGGCGTGGCGTTATCGGGATTACGTGATCCGTGCGATGAACACGGACAAGCCGTGGAGCGAATTCATTCAGGAGCAGCTGGCGGGTGACGAACTGGCCGGGGCGACGCATGCGGACTTCCAGCAGGCGGTGCTGGATCCGCATCGCACCGATCAGCTCATTGCCACCGCATTCCTGCGCATGGCACCCGATGGCACAGGCGATGCGCCTGATGATGCGAAGCTCGCTAAGAACCAGGTCATCGCCGAGCAGATGAAGGTCACGACTTCGTCGCTCATGGGCATGACGGTGGCCTGTGCACAGTGCCACGATCATCGCTACGATCCGATCACGCAGGCCGACTATTACCGGCTGCGTGCCGTGTTTGATCCGGCCTACAACTGGGAGGCCTGGCGGGCCCCGGCGCAGCGGCTGTACTCACTTTACACTCCTGAAGAGCGCGCCAAGGCGGCGGAGATTGAAGTCAAAGCCAAGGAGATCGAGGTCGAGGCGCGTGCGATGAGTAAAAAGTTCCTCGATGAAATTTTCGAGGTTGAGATCAAGAAGGTGCCGGAGGCGGAACAGGCAGCTTTCCGCATCGCCCGTGACACGCCGGTCGCCAAGCAGACCCCGGAGCAGAAGACGCTCATCAAAAAGTATCCTTCCGCGCTCGCGACCTACTCACTCGATCTCTACGACAAGAAGAAGCAGGACATCGTGGATGCGAAGATGGCCGAGGCCAAAAAGCTGCGCGAGACGAAGCCGGTGGAAGGCTTTGTGATGGCGCTGACGGAAGTGAAGGGCCAAGTGCCGGTGACCAAGCTTTTCAATCGTGGCGATCACGATCAGCCCAAGCAGGCTTTGACCCCCGGTGAGCTGAGCATTCTGGCCAGTCCGCAGATTGAGCCCTTCAAACCAGTGCCGGTGAGCAGCGGGTCCAGCGGGCGTCGCCTGGCCTATGCGCAGTGGCTTACCAGTGGCAAGCATCCGCTGACCGCGCGTGTTTTGGTGAACCGCTTTTGGATGAATCACATGGGACGTGGCATCGTGAACACGCCGGGTGATTTCGGCCGACAGGGCGAGCTGCCCACGCATCCGGAGCTGCTCGACTACCTCGCTGATGAGTTTGTGAAGAGCGGCTGGAAGCTGAAATCGCTGCACCGCCTCATCATGCTGAGCAGTGCCTACCGGCAGTCTTCGGTGAACAACGCTTCGTTGCACAGCGACCCTGAGAACAAGCTCTACGCGCGTTTCAAACTGCGCCGTCTGGATGCCGAGACACTGCGCGACTCCTTGCTGGCTGTGACCGGCACGCTGGTGCAGTCGAGCTATGGTCCGCCGAGTGGCATTGGTCGTGATCCGCAAGGCCGCGTCGTCACCGGCATCGACAAAGGCACGATTACCCTGAACAAGGTCGATCCGGGTGGTGCGGACGATTTCCGCCGCTCCATTTACGTGCAGGTGCGCCGCAGCAAACCCGTCACCGTGCTCGACACCTTTGACGCGCCCGTCATGACGCCGAACTGCGAGTTGCGTGCGCAGACCACCGTCGCCCCGCAGTCTCTGCTGCTGATGAACGACACCTTCGTGCTCGACAGCTCGCTCCGCCTCGCTGGCCGCCTGGAGGCTGCGGCCCCTGGGAATCGCACGGAGCAGATCAAGCGCGCCTGGGAGCTGCTTTTTGGCAAACCGGCGACACAGGCCGATGTCACACGCGGCATCGCGTATCTCGATGAGCAGACCAAGGCGCTCACGCAGTATCACCACGACATTCAGCATCCGAAAGGCGTCGTGCCCAATCCGCCTCAGGAGGCCATGGCAAGCCTGTGCCAGATCCTTTGCAGCTCAAACCGCTTCCTCTACGTCGAATAATGAACCGCCCCCAGCTCTGCTCCCGCCGTCATTTCCTGCACGCCAATGGCTACAGCCTTGGCACCTTGGCGCTTGCCTCATTGCTGGAGCGCGATGGCTTGCTTGCCGCACCGGTGAAGCCCGAGAGCATCACGGGTGAGATGCGTTACGATCTGCACCCGAAGAAGCCGCACTTTGAGCCGCAGGCGAAGGCGATGATCTCGATGTTCATGATGGGCGGGCCGTCGCAGATGGACCTGTTTGATCCGAAGCCGATGCTCACGAAGTACGACGGGCAGAAATTTCCCGGTGAGATCAAGTATGACAACCTTGCGCAAGCTTCGTCGAAATGCTTTGGCTCGCCATGGAAGTTCCAGAAACATGGCGAGTGCGGCATGGAGATCAGCGAACTGCTGCCGAATCTGAGCAAGGTGGTGGACGAGATCACGCTGATCCGCTCGATGACCTCCGGGGTGAGCAATCACGCGCAGGGGCTGTATGCGATGAATGGTGGCCGAATCACCGCCGGGCGTCCGGCGCTGGGTTCGTGGCTGACTTACGGTCTCGGCAGCGAGACGGACGAACTGCCCGCCTACATGGTGCTCTCGCATCCCGGTGGTCTGCCCACTTTCAGCGGTGAGCATTTCACCAATGGCTGGCTGCCTTCGCTGTTTCAGGGCACGCTGGTGCGCGCCACCGAGCCGCGCATTTTGAATCTCGATCCGCCGCCCTCGCTGGCCGGTGCGCCGCAGCAGCGCCAGCTGGATTTGTTGAAGGCTTTCAATGAGGACCACCTCGCCCTGCACCCCGGCGAGCTTGATCTGCAGGCGCGTATTTCCAGCTATGAGCTTGCGGCCAAGATGCAGGTGGCTGCCAAGGAGGCGCTCGATATTTCGAAGGAGCCTGAGTACGTCAAAAAACTCTACGGCGTCGATAATCCGATCACCAAAGATTACGCCACACGCTGCATCATCGCGCGCCGTCTTGTCGAGCGCGGTGTGCGCTATGTGCAGGTGCTCAATGCGGGCCAGTCATGGGATCAGCATGGTTCGCTTATCACGGCGCTGCCGAAGAACTGCCAGGCCACCGACCAGCCTAGTGCTGCGCTGCTGATTGATCTCAAGCAGCGTGGTCTGCTTGATTCTACAGTTGTTCACTGGGGCGGCGAAATGGGGCGTCTGCCCGTGCTGCAAAATGATGCGGGCCGCGACAAGTGGGGCCGCGACCACAACACCTACGGCTTCAGCATGTGGATGGCCGGCGGCGGATTCAAGAAAGGCTATGTGCATGGCGAGACGGATGAATTTGGCCACAAGGCGGTCATCGACGAAGTGAGGCACTTCGACTATCACGCCACGCTGCTGAAAACCTTCGGCCTCGACCACACCAAGCTGACCTACAAGCGCAACGGCCTCGCCGCATCGCTCACGGACAACCAGGGCGCCAAGGTGGTGGATGAACTGCTGGCCTAACATTTGACCAGCGATCATTCGACATGACTGCCGCCGCTGATCCGAATCCACTGCATCGTTCGGCGACCTGGAAGTGGACGATCTGCGGCCTGCTGCTGCTCGCCTCGGCGATCAACTACATGGACCGCCAGACGCTAGCGAATGCGGCGGTGCGCATCACCAAGGAGTTCCGTCTTTCGCAGGAGCAGTATGGCCACATCGAGGCGGTGTTTGCCTACGCCTTCGCGGCGGGGTCCATTGTTTTTGGCTGGGCGGCGGATCGTTTCTCTGTGCGCTGGCTGTATGCCATCGTGCTGACGATGTGGTCGCTGGCCGGACTGGCGACGGGTTTTGTGCACAATGAGCAGGAGCTGCTATGGTGCCGCATGGCGCTGGGATTTTTTGAGGCTGGCCACTGGCCCTGCGGCATCCGCACCACGCGGGCGCTGCTGGATGCGCGGGAGCGTTCCTTCGGCAACAGCGTGCTGCAAAGCGGCACCTCCGTGGGCGCGATCATCACGCCGCTGATCATGAGCGGGCTCATGACGGCCGAACTGGGGAGCTGGCGCACGGCGTTTCAAGTGGTCGGCATCACCGGCTTTGGCTGGCTGGTGCTGTGGTTCGCACTCGTGCGCAAGGCGGACCTGCCTGCGCCGGTTCGTTTGAACGAGACCACTGACAAAAGCGATGACACCAGCCTGTGGAGCCTCCTTTTCAGCCGTCGCATGCTTATCATCTTTGTGGTCATCGCCGGGATCAATACGACGTGGCAGATTCTGCGTGCGTGGCTGCCCAAAATTTTGCAGGAAGGTCGTGGATATACTGAAGCGGAGACGCTGTGGTTCACTTCGGCCTGGTATGTGGCCACGGATGTCGGCTGTCTCGGTGCGGGGGCGCTCGCTGTGTGGCTGGGTCGGCGCACACTGTCCGTGCATGCGGCGCGTGTGATTGTCTTTGCGGGTTGTGGGGCCTTGTGCGCCTCCTGCGGTCTCACGCCGTGGCTTGAGCATGGGTGGGTCCTGCTCACAGTGTTCATGCTCGCGGGTGCCGGGGCGCTGGGCGTGTTTCCTTTGTATCATGCTTTCACGCAGGACCTTTCGGGAAGGCATCAGGGCAAGATCACCGGCATTGCCGGAGTCGTCGCGTGGGTGCTGCCGGCGCAGGCGCAGCAGTTTTTTGGCAGGCTCGCGGATCGCACGCACTCGTTTGATCAGGGGCTGATGCTGGCCTCGTGCCTGCCTCTCATCGCGGTGCTGCCGCTGTGGTTGTTTTGGGAAAACAAATCTGAACGTTCTTCATCATCATGAGCTCATCATCCTGGACCCGCAGATCCTTCCTCATGGCCAGTGCCGCTGCAGCAGCCACGGCTCATGCCGCACCCACGCCAGCACGCAAAAAAGTCGCGCTCATCGCCACAGTGATGTTCAAGAACTCGCATGCGATGCATTTCGTGGACCGGCTTGCCATGGGCTACGTGTGGGCCGGGCAGTGGCTGCCGCCTCAAACGGATCTGGTGTCGTTGTACGTTGCGCAGTTTCCAGAGACCGATCTCGCGCGCGGGCGTTCCGAGCGTTATCACATTCCGATTTATTCCAGCATCGCCGAGGCGCTGACGCTAGGCACTGGGAAGCTCGCGGTGGATGGGGTCGTCCTCATTGGTGAGCACGGCGACTTCCCTGAAAATGAGAAAGGGCAGACGCTGTATCCGCGCTACGAGTTCTTCAAAGAAATCGTGAAAGTCTTTGAGGCCAGCGGTCGCAGTGTGCCCGTCTTCAACGACAAACATCTCTCCACTGAATGGAGCAAATGCACCGAGATGGTGGCCGATGCTAAACGGCTGGGTTTTCCATTTCTCGCGGGATCATCACTGCCCGTGACGCGTCGTCTGCCTGCGGTGGATCTGCCATGGGGCACGCCGCTGGCTGAGAGCGTGGCGGTCGGCTACGGTGGTGTCGAGAAATATGATTTCCACGGTCTCGAAACCGCGCAGTGCATGTCCGAGCGCCGCCGTGGTGGTGAGGTGGGCATCAAGAGCGTGCTGGCCCTGCGGGGCGCGAAAATGTGGGAGCATGCCGCCATGCGGAAGCAGACGCAGCGCCTGCTCGCTGCTGCACTCACGCGCAGCCACACCTGGCCGGTGGAAGGGTATCCTTTGGAGCCGGTGAGCTTTGAGTGGGCGCGCAAAACCTTTCCTGATGCTTTTGCTTACTTCATCGAACATCGTGACGGCTTCCACACCACGCTCTTCATGCTGCCGGTGCGGGACTTCAACTATGCGGGCCTGAACTCAGAGACGGGCGAGATCACCTCCTGCCAGATGTTTCTGCCGATGCCGGGATCGAGTTCGACCACCGCCGACTTTTTCAATCCGCTTGTCCATCACATCGAGGACATGATCTTGCACAACCGTGCGCCCTATCCTGTGGAGCGTACACTGCTGACTTCCGGCATGCTGATCGCGGCGGTGGAGTCGTTGTATCGCAAAGGTGAGGTCATTCAGACACCGGAGATGGGGGTGGCCTACACAGTGCCGAAGGAGTCGCTGTACTGGCGCGAGTGACCGGGAAAATCATTGCAGTGGAAGGCGCAGGCAGGCGGCTTCGCGGTCATTGCGCACGCCGGGTTTCCAGCTCATGGTCTGGGTGGGGTGCTCACGGCTTACCTTACGGCAGCGAATGTTCTGATCAAGTCAGCGGCGGCCAACTCCGTGAAATTTTTTGATCGGATATTACCATTTTTTGCGGGCAGGGTCACAGAGAGATGGCTTTCTGGCGACGTTGGTTCCTTTGCATGAACTCATTCCGCATCATCGCCACGCCTGCTGCTCAAGACCGATGAAGTCCTTCGCCACCATGGCATGTCTGTTCACCGCCTCAGTCATGGGAGCGGAGGACATCTTCGTCTCAAAGTTGGAGCCCTTGCTGAAACAGCGCTGCTTTGAGTGCCATTCGCATGAGACAAAAATCAAAGGCGGCCTTGCCCTTGACTCGAAGTCAGGCTGGGAAAAAGGAGGCGAGAGCGGACCCGCCATTGTTCCAGGGAAGCCGGAAGCAAGCCTGCTGATGCAGGCGCTGAGTCATGCAGAAAAGGATGTCAAAATGCCGCCGAAGAAGATGCTTCCTGCCGCCGAGATCGAGGTGTTTGCGGAATGGATTCGGCTGGGTGCTCCCGATCCGCGCGTGTCAGAAGTCAAGAACAGCCAGGATCTTGCAGCAGGCGACAGTTGGGATGCTGAGTTCCACAAGCGCCTCGACTGGTGGAGCCTCAAGCCCATGCGCAAAGTCGAACCGCCGAAGGTGGATGATGTGGCATGGTCAAAAGAGCCGGTGGATCGTTTCGTGCGTGCGGCGCTGGCGGCCGCCAAACTCCAGCCTGCGCCCCCTGCGGAGCCTGGCGTGCTGAGGCGGCGGCTTGCATTTGTGCTGACGGGGCTGCCGCCATCCTCGGCATCAGTATCCTTGTCTGACGAGGCCTACGTGGACATGCTGCTGCAAAGCCCGCGCTTTGGGGAGCACTTCGCACGGCATTGGATGGACGTCGTGCGCTACACGGACACCTATGGCTACGAATGGGACAATCCGGCCAAGGGTGCCTATGAGTACCGTGACTACCTCATCCGCGCCTTCAATGACGACATCAGTTTCGCTCAGTTCCTGCGCGAGCAGATCGCGGGAGATCTTCTGCCGAGGCCGCGAATCAACACCGACTCCCAAACCAACGAAAGCCTCATCGGCCCCATGTTTTATCATCTGGGCGAACATCGCCACGGCAGCAGCCTGATGTTCAACGGCATTCACCAGGAGATGGTGAACAACAAGATCGACGCGTTTTCCAAAGCTTTCATCGCCACCACCGTGGCCTGCGCACGCTGCCACGATCACAAGCTCGAAGCCGTCTCGCAGCATGACTACTACGCTCTTGCCGCCATCTTCACGACACCGCGCTGGACTTCCCGCGTGATCGATGCGCCGGGGAAAAATGATGCGGCCATCGCAAAGCTCAAAGACCTGCGCGCGGCGATCCGCACCGAGGTGGCAGCAGCGTGGAAAAAGCCGTTCGCGGCGGCCTTCCTCAAACAGTGGGCGGAGTCGCACAGCAGCGTATTGAAAGGCGTCGGTGCGCCGCTTGCAGCGCCAGGTCAATTCACACAAAAAGCTGTCGAGTGGCGCAAGGCCCGCGTGGCCGCGCAAAACGCCAACGCCATTTTCAAACCGTTGGCTGATCCCGCCAAGGCGCAGTTACCCGACGGATGGGTGATGGAGGGCGACGGGATGAAGCACGGCTTTGCTGAAGAAGGCACGCTTCTCATAGCTCTTGAAGGCGATGCCGTTATTGCGTGCATTCTGCCGCGTGGCTGGCACACGCATGCCTTGTCTTCCAAGCTGCCCGGAGCGCTGCGCATGCCGCCTGAGCATCTCATCCCGGGCAGGTTCGTGAGCCTTGACCTCGCAGGCGGGGAATTCGGCGGTCAGCTTGTGGTCGATGACCATGCGTTTCAAAACGAAACCATCGCTTTCTACACCAACACCATTCCCGCATGGCGGACTTTTGGCGATGCCGAGCTGAAGAATGGGGTGCAGCAGGTCACGTTGGAGTTTGCCACCTCGTCGTTGAACCCGAATTTCCCACCGCGAACCGGTCTGGCAAAGGGGCTCAAAAATAACGATTTCGGCTACGATAAACGCAGCTGGCTGAGCGTCTGTGGCATTGTCTCCCATGACAAGGCAGGCATGCCGCAGGATGAACAGGATTCGTTTGCTGGTTTGTATGACGGAGCCGATTCGCAGGACTCATGGCAGCGCATCGCGGCCTGGTTCAACTCTGCCGTTGCGCGGTGGTGCGAAGGCAAAACGCAGCCCGGAGATCAGCCTGTTCTAGACTGGCTGCTCAGCAGCGGTCTGCTGCCAAACAAGGCGGAACCCGGAAGCAGGCTCGCGACACTGGTGACCGAATATCGGGGCGTCGAGGCGGGCATTAATTTTCCGCGAACGGTCAACAGCATGGACCAGCGGGAAACGGCGCGCGCCAGCTACCCGCTTAACGTGCGCGGAAATGTGGATGTACCCGGCACACTGGTGCAGCCGGGATTTTTGAAAATGCTGGACCTCAGGGCGCGAGTGACGGACCGACTGACGCTCGCAGAGTCATTGCTGGATCCCGAGCATCCGCTGACGGCCCGTGTCTATGTGAATCGGGTATGGCAGTGGCTCTTCGGCACCGGACTCGTGGCCACCCCGGATGATTTCGGACGCCTTGGAGACAAGCCCTCGCATCCCGAACTGCTCGACTGGCTGGCACGCGAGTTCATTCGCGAAGGCTGGTCCACGAAGAAACTGGTGCGGCGTCTGGTCTTGAGCCAGACCTTCCGCCAGTCCGGACTCGTGGCCGATGCCGCGCGCGAACGTGATCCCGAGAACCGCTTGCTAAATCACTACCCGACACGGCGGCTGGAGGCCGAGGCCATTCGTGATTCACTGCTGGCGATCTCCGGTCGTCTAGACTCCCAGCTTTATGGCCGCCCTGTCCTGCCGTTTCGCAGTGCCGAGGATGGTGCCAAGCGCCTTTTCAGCGGTCCTCTCGATGGTCATGGCCGCCGCTCGATCTACCTGCAGATGTCCATCATGGACCCGCCGAAATTTCTCGTCGGCTTCAATCTTCCGGATTTGAAGCTGCCTGCCGGCAGACGAGACGTGACGAATGTTCCCTCCCAGGCGCTGATAATGCTGAATGATCCGTTTGTGAACGAGATGGCAAAATGCTGGGCGGCAGGTTTGTTAAAGCACCAGGACGTGAACCGCGAAGAAGGCGTGCGTCAGATGTTCGGTCAGGCTTTGGCTCGTGCGCCAGACGCAGCCGAACTGAAACGCTGGATAGACGCGTTGCAGGATTTTGGCGGTGACACGCCGGATGCATGGGAACGGCTTGCCCATGCGTTATTCAACACCAAGGAGTTTCTCTACTACCGCTGAAATGCAGCCGCATGACCATCGTCTTTGCTCGCGCCGCCAGATTCTGGCAGGTGCTGCCGCGGGCTTTGGCATGCTGGCGTTGCGTGCCATGGCAGGTGTGCCGCTGCACCGCCGAGCACGGGCGAAGAACATCATCTTCTGCTTCATGGACGGCGGTCCCAGCCATGTGGACACCTTTGATCCCAAGCCCATGCTCAAGAAGTTCGAGGGCAAAGCCATTGGCAGTGGCGCGGTGTCAAAGCGTTCGCAGTCCAATGCGGGCCGCGTCTGGTTTGGCAGTCCATGGGAGTTCAAGCAGCACGGACAGAGCGGCTTGTGGGTGAGCGAGCTTTTTCCGCACATCGCGCAGGTGGCGGACAAGCTGTGTGTCGTTCGCTCGATGGTCGGCGAACTGCCGTTGCATGGTCAGCAGAATTTGCTGCTGCACACGGGTCGCATCCTCGGTCAGGCGCCGAGCATCGGCTCCTGGGTCTCCTATGGCTTGGGCACGGAGAACCGCAACCTGCCCGGCTACGTCGTGCTCAACAACGACTGGGTGCCAAACGGCGGGCTCGAAAACTTCGGCAGTTCTTTCCTGCCCGCGAGTCATCAGGCCACCATGGTTCGCGCCAAGGGCGTGCCGGTTGATAACATTGCTCCGCATGATGAGGCGGTCATCCAACGGCGCAAACTCGCGCTGCTGGCACAGCAGGACGCCGAGTTCGCGGCGGGAGCTTCGGATGCGCAAGTCATTGAAGGAGCCATTGCGAACTATGAGACTGCGTTTCGCATGCAAAGCGCGGTTCCAGGCATTGCGGACATCACCGGCGAACCTGAATACATTCGCAGGCTCTACGGCGTGGATTCCACCGACGAACATCAGCGCTTTTATGCCACCCAGGCCCTGCGTGCGCGGCGCCTGGTGGAAGCTGGGGTGCGGTTTGTCGAAATCACCTGTCCGAGTTTCGATGGCAACAATTCGCCCTGGGATCAGCACGGGCAGATTCGCCAAAACCACGCCAAAAATGCGCGTATCACCGATCAATCCGTCGCCGCTCTCATCAGCGATCTTGATCAGCGCGGCCTGCTTGATGAAACCATCGTGCTCTGGGCCGGCGAGATGGGACGCACTCCGCATACGCCCAAAATCAGCGAGACCTGTGGTCGCGATCACCATGTGAACGGCTACAGCATCTTCATGGCCGGCGGAGGTTTCAAAGGCGGCACGGCCTTCGGCGAAACTGACGAGTTCGGCAACTCCGTCGCCAGCGATCCCGTGGACATCCATGACATCCATGCCACGCTCTTGCATCAAATGGGCGTGGATCACGAAAAACTCACCTTCCGCCACGGTGGTCGCGATCAGCGGCTCACCGACGTGCATGGGCGCGTGCTGCGTGAGTTGACAGCTTGAATTGAAACGCCGTACTCGCTCTTTCTTAGCACCATGAAATCCATCGTTGCATTCCTTTCATTGATGACTGCACACGGCCTTGCAGCCGACCCTGTCGCAGCTTGGTCCAAAGACGTCACCATCAAGCCGGTGTCATCCGTTGAAGGGCGGCACACGATTCACACATACTACCTCACCAATCCCGAAAGTCCGGATGGCAAGCGTGTGCTGTTTTTCACCTCCACCGATCCTCAGGGCCATTTCGGCGAGGTGCGGATGATCGAACGCGCCACCGGAAAGGAAACCGTGCTGGCTGACAACGTGCACACGGAGGACGCTCACCGAGTCGCATGCCAGCAGTGGCTCTCGGGTGGGAGGCGTGTGGCGTTTCATGAGGTGATCGACAAGAAATGGCGCGTGGTCGTGGTGGATGTGGAGACGTTGAAGAAAACAATCGTTGCGGAAGAACATCAGGTTGGGTTTGGCAGGCCGGACGGAGATCTGCTGCCCATGTATGGCTGCCATTGGAATCCCGGTCCGTTTCGTGATCTGGAAGTGTGGGATGCATCCACCGGCAAGACCACCACCATGGCGAAGATCAGCGAGGTGGAGGCCAAGTATGGCGACTGGCTGCAGAAGGAGTTTGCAGGCAAGCCGTGCTCCATTTTCTTTCCCGTGCTGAGTCCCGATATGAAGCGCGTGTTTTTCAAGGTCGCCGCAGGCAATGGCGGGGACGACTACATGTCCAGCAGGGCCAGCCATCGCCAGGGCACGGTGGTCTATGATTTTGAAAAAGCGGCCTGCGTCTGGCAGCGCAACCGGTGGGGCCATCCGGCGTGGACGCCTGACTCGCAGCACATCTTTGAAGCGGGAAACATTAGCTTCGACATCCAGGACAACCCAGCCAAATACACCCGCCTCAAGGATGTGCCCGTCCTCGGTGGTACGCATCCTTCGGTGAGTCCGGATGGTACCCTTATGGTTACCGACGGCCTGAGCCGCAGTGTGGGCGGCCAAAGTGATGAATGGGGCATTCAGGTGGCGGACATGCAGGGTTGCAAATGGGTGCTGCTGCAGAGCTTTGCGCAGAGCGGCGGTGCCAAATCCTGGCGGCGCAATCACCCGCATCCCGCCTTCAGCGCGGATGGCAAGCGCATCTATTACAACGTCAGCGATGGTCCCTTCACGCGCCTGATGGTGGCGGAACGTCCGTAATGTGTGGGGTGCTGGCAGCGTTGGTAGCCCATGAAAATCTTCGCCACATGGCTGTTCGCATTGTCGTTGTCCGGGTTAGTCGCGCAGGAGGTTGAGCCCAAAAGCATTCAACGCATCGTCGCCATCGAGAATGTGTGTGCGTGGCCGAATCTCACCTTGCTGCCGGATGGCACGATCATCGCCATTCTTTTCAATCAGCCGGGCCACGGCACCATGCAGGGAGATGTGGACTGCTATGCCAGCAGTGATGGTGTGAAATGGGAGAAGCGCAGCACCGTCACGCAGCATGAGCCGGACACGATCCGCATGAACCACGCGGCGGGACTGGCGAAGAATGGAGATTTGCTCGTGCTCTGCTCCGGATGGACAAACTTGAAGCAGCCGCAGCGGCCCAAGCAGGCTGATTTCCGCGATGCTGTGCTGCGCAGCTGGGTGCTGCGCTCCAAAGATGCTGGCCGCACCTGGAACAAGAGCGATGTCTTTCCCCCGACTGAGTCTGACGAATGGACCGAGCACATTCCCTTTGGCGACATCTGGACGGCGCAGGACGGTACGCTGCGCACGTCATGCTATCAGGGGCAGATCACTGATCCGACAAAATCGTCCAAGGCCAAGGGCTGGCGCTCTTGGTGTTTCCGCAGCGATGACGATGGCATCACGTGGAAGCCGCAGTCCATTATCGGTGCCACGCACAATGAGACGGACATTTTTCCCCTTGGCGGCAAAAGCTGGCTGGCTGCCGCACGCACCACGCAGATGGAGCTGTTTCGGAGCGATGACGATGGCGCGACCTGGGGTGCACCTCTCAAGGTGACCGCACGCAATGAGATCAACGGCCACCTCACACGTCTGGCAGACAAGCGGCTGTTGCTAAGCTATGGCGTGCGCATCGCCGGGCAGCACGGAGTCTGCGCGAAGTTCAGCAGCGACGATGGCAAGACATGGAGCTCTCCCATCCGTCTCGCACGCAGTGAGGTGGGAGACTGCGGCTATCCCTCCAGTGTCCAGCTCGCGAATGGCAAGATCATCACCGCCTACTACTCCAAAGCCGCGCCCGAATGTGATCATTACCACATGGGCGCGGCGGTTTGGGAGACTCCGGCACGGTGAGTCAGCGGGCTCCGGGAAAGGCGTCCGCGCCTTCGCGTGCGAGCTGTTCTTGACGCAGCTCCGCTTTGGCTCTGGCTGCATCTTCCTCAAAGACCGCCAGACCGATGACGCCCACATTGCCTGCTCCTCCGCTGGAGGCAGCTTTGGAGCGTGCCACACTGCCAAACACAAATGACCGTGCGGTCGTGTCGTTTTTGCGAAAGCCATCGACATCGTACGTTTCTTTGGGGTCCAAAATGAAGCCTCGTTGTTTCGGACTTGCGGCCTTCCCGTTGAGGACATTCAAACCATCCACGCTTAAAACGACCTCGATGCGTTTTTTGGTGCGGTTTTCGAGCCTGAATTCGTAGTGGCTGCCATTTTCACCAATCACAATGCGCTTCCCACTGGCATCATAATGCGGGAAGACGCTGCCATAGCGAACAAGACCCACCTTCAGGCGTTCTCCAGCGGCAGGAAACAAACCGCTGCGTTTGGTCATGCTGCTACCGAGGACTCCCGCCATGGCCTTCGCTCCCGCTTCGTCATTGTAATGAAATGAGTCCACCGCATCGGGTGTGTCGGATTTGCGGAGCATGCGTGTGCTCTCCAGCACGGAATACTTTTCCTGACCGGCTGAGGTGCCCAGACCGGGACGGTCCTGGATCCGAGTGGTGGAACCAGTCGCCAGTAGATGGTCGATGGACTGGTTTTGGATGGCAAAACCGCCGGATCGATTGCCTGCGGTGATGGGACCAGCACCATAAGAAAACGGCATCACCGGGTTAAGAGGAGACGCAGTTTTTGAATTCATCGAAGAGCATGACGCAATCAACGTGATGGCCAATAAAACGGAGCAGACAGCAATCGAACGGCGGAGTTGGGCTGGGTTCATAAATGCAGAAATATCAGCATTTGAAATTCTGGCAAGATTAAATGCAGAAAAATATGCATTTAAGCTGAGCGTTCGAGAATCCACCCTGCGTGGAGGCTTACAGCAATCTGCGCTTGCGATCCTGCTTAAATGCAGCATTTTCAGCACATGGCAGTCAAAGACGATCAACTTTCCAAACGTGAGCGGCAGGCGATGGACATTGTCTATCGGCTGGGCAAGGCGACGGCGGAGGAGATCCAGGAGGAAATGCCGGACAGCCCGTCCTACTCGGCGGTGCGCGCGCTGCTGAGCATCTTGGTGGGCAAGAAACTGCTCAAGCACACGCGTGAGTCGCGCCGCTATGTGTATGAACTGGCCATCTCGCGTGAAAAGGCGCGTGATACGGCGCTGCGAAAGCTCATGCGCACGTTTTTTGACGGCTCACCCGGCAAGCTGATGGCCTCCCTGCTGGAGACGAAAGACCGCAAACTGCCGCCAGAGGAAGTCGCAGCGATCCGGAAATTGCTGGACGAGCAGTCGCCTTCCTGATCCACTTTATACATGTCATGACCGCCTGCTGGATTGCCATCGCTCTTAAAGCAACACTGTGGGCGGCGCTCATGAGCACCGCCGCACTGGTGGTGCCGGTGCAGCATCCGCAGGCGCGGCGCCGGTTTGCCTTGCTGGGCATGTGGGGGCTGTGGGTGCTTCCCTGGCTGCCCCTGCCATGGCAAGGGCTTCCAACGGCTTCGATTGATGTTGGGACTGACAGCATCGCTCAGGTTGGTTGGTGGTGGCAGATTCTGACTGCTGTCTGGGCTATTGGCAGCTTGGTCTTGCTGCTGCGAGTGGTGAACGACGTCGCTGGCATCTTGCGAATGGTGCGCCAAGCCGAGAAGTCCACGTTAAATCATGGAGGTGCTGTCGAAGTGCGTTTCACGGCGGAAATCGAAGGCCCATGCATGACGGGCTGGCTGCGGCCCTGTGTGCTCCTGCCGTTGTCCGCCGCCTCCTGGCCCGAGGGTACTCTGCGTGCCACCCTGCGGCATGAGTGCCAGCATGCGCGGCAGATGGACGGGCTGCACCGCTTCTGCGCGGCGCTCGTCCGCGCCTGCTTCTGGTGGAATCCTGCCATGCATGTGCTTTGCGGCATCTACGAGGCGGAGTCCGAAGTCTGCTGTGACGAGGCGGCTGCCACGGCCTGCAGCCGTCGTGAGTATGGAGAAATGCTGCTTGCCCATGCCACCCTGATGCCGATGCCGGCATTTGCCGTATCCTTTGCCCGCCGCTCGGGCTTGCGCGTGCGGATTCAACGGTTGTTTGCAACGCGCCGGGATTCCCGCTGGCTGCTTTCCGCGCGCTGGCTGACGGCATTGGCGCTCATCATCAGCGCGGCTGTTCTCATGGCCTCGATTCGGGTGATGCCGCCTGAGCTTGTGCAGGGAATTTCGCTCAAACAAGAAGCAAAGCTCCGTTTGAATGCAGATCCGTTTCCCGGCGCGCCGTAGCCTGCACTGCGCCGATGGTGACGCCGCGCACTCCATGAAAACGTTACTCTTCCTCCTGTTGTCCTCCGTCAGCGCCTTCGCGGCGAAGCCGAACATCATCGTCATTTTCGTCGATAACTTTGGGAACGGCGATCTCGGCTGCTTTGGCTCGAAACTGCACCGCACGCCGAATGTGGACCGGCTGGCGGCGGAGGGCACAAAGTTCACCAGCTTCTATGTGGCCAGCGGCGTCTGCACGCCGAGTCGTGCGGCGTTGATGACGGGCTGCTATCCGCGCCGCGTGGGCATGCATGTGAGCGACACGGGCGGCGCGGTGCTGCAGCCGGTGGCGCGCAAGGGGCTCAATCCCGCCGAGGTCACGATGGCTGAAGTTTTGAAGAGCGCGGGCTATGCGACGATGTGCATCGGCAAATGGCATCTCGGGGATCAGCAGGCGTTTCTGCCGACGAAGCAGGGGTTTGATGATTTCTTCGGCCTTCCGTACAGCGATGACATGACGAAGGATAAAAAGCCGGATCTCTGGCCGGAACTGCCGCTCATGCGCGGAGAGAAGGTGATTGAGGCGCCTGCGGACCGCGATCATCTGGTGAAGCGCTGCACGGAGGAGGCGGTGCGCTTCATTGAGAAGCATGCGGCAGAGCCGTTCTTTCTCTACCTGCCGCACACGATGCCCGGATCGACCGCGCATCCGTTTTCGAGCGAGAACTTCCGTGGCAAGAGTGCGAACGGGGAGTATGGCGACTCGGTGGAGGAGCTTGACTGGAGCACCGGGGAAATCATGGCGGCCTTGCAGCGGCTGAAGCTCGCGGACAACACGCTTATCGTGTGGACCTCCGACAACGGCGCGGTGAAATGCAATCCACCGCAGGGCAGCAATGCGCCATATCGCGGCTCAGGCTACGACACGTCTGAAGGCGCGATGCGCATGCCCTGCGTGATGCGCTGGCCGGGGAAGATCGCAGCGGGAGTGGTGAATGACGCGCTGTGTTCGACGATGGACCTGCTGCCGACTTTTGCCGGTATCGTTGGAACCAAGCTGCCGGAGCAGAAACTCGACGGGCATGACATCTCCGCGATCCTCTTTGATGCCAGCAAAACCGCATCGCCGTGGGATGACGATGGTTTCTTCTATTATCGCATGGAGCAGTTGCAGGCGGTGCGCGCGGGAGACTGGAAGCTCTACCTGCCGCTCGAAGGCAAATTTAAAACTCTGACCGGCAAGCAGGAGCCTTCCAAACTGGAACTGTTCGACGTGCGGCATGATGTCGGCGAGGAGCACGAAGTGTCCGCCCAGCATCCGGAGGTGGTGGCCCGACTCACCGCCCTCGCTGAACGAGCCCGGGGTGATCTGGGCGATTCCAAACGCGACGGTGCGGGTCAGCGGGAAGCGGGAATGGTGGAGCATGCGGCGCCGCTCTTGCCCTGAGGCGCATTGCCTGCTGTGTTGCAGCATGACCCGTGGCAGCCGTTCGCTCATTCTTCTGATTTTCGTGATCCTCGCGGGGATCATTGTGCCGTTTGTGATCTGGGGGGCGCAGTTTGACCAGACCCTGAGTCTCGCAGGCGCGCGAAAGTGGATGGAAGGCTACGGCGCATGGGCATGGGTGGCGGGGATCGTGCTGCTGGTGGCCGACATTGTGCTGCCGGTGCCTTCGACGGTGGTCATGTCTGCACTGGGGTGGATGTATGGCTGGTGGCAGGGTGGTCTGATTTGTGCGGCTGGGTCGATGCTTTCCGGCGTTATCGCCTACGCTGCCTGCCGCTGGCTGGGGCGTGGTGCGGCGCGCAGGATTGCGGGGGAGGAGGGGCTGCGTCGAGGAGAAGAGGTGTTCGAGAAGCGCGGTGGCTGGCTGGTGGCGCTTTCGCGCTGGATGCCGGTGCTGCCGGAGGCGGTGGCCTGCCTCGCGGGACTTTCCCGCATGCGCTGGCGGGTGTTTTTGCCGGCGCTGGCCTGCGGCTCGGTGCCCACGGGGTTTGTGTTCGCGGCGATCGGCCACCTCGGGCAGAGCGAGCCTGGCTGGGCTTTTGCCTTGAGTGCCATCGTTCCTGTCGTGCTATGGCTGGGCGCGGCGCGTGTGCTGAAGCGCTAACGCATTTCAATCAATCCGGCACTGGCAGCTGCTGAACGCGCGAGCCTGCGCATTTCACGGCGGATGAACCACACGCCGAGCGGGAGCAGCAGGATGATGGCGAGGACAGCCACCAGGCCCAGCACGAGCAGCATGTGCAAACCAGCCGCCATCAAAATCGCGGTGACGATGAGCCAGAGCAGCATATTCCACCCGAAGCTGCGGCGGATGCGCAGGAGCAATTTCACCCGCGTGAGGCAGCGTCCGTTGGCATGAAACTCCGTGACGCTCAAAAAGGCGCGGGAAACCTCCGACCAGGGCCAGGCCTCGATGTCAAACCAGCGCCAGCCGTCGTCCTCACGAAAGATGATGTGCGCAGCTCGGAGCGCCTTGCGCATTTCCTGCAGCCAGGCGTCACGGGTGATGCCGGTTTCGCTCCAGAAGCACAGCGTTCCCAGGCTGAGGGTGATTTTATGCGGTCGTGTGGGTGGAATGATGTCTGGCAGCAACGGATGACGGCTGGGCCGTGCGCCCAGTGCCAGCATGCCACGCAGCCGCGCCCACTCGCGCACCACGGGCTGCAGGAAGCTCAGCCACCAGAGCAGCAGGCGATCCAGCGGGCCATGGATGCTGGCTGCTGCAGCGTGGCGAGCACTGACCTGCCAGGCAGACCAACCGGCAAACCCCAGCAGTCCCAGCGCCAGCCACAGCTGCTGACAAACCAGCGCCAGCAGCAGCAGCGCGAGCCATAGCAGGCCGGTGAACCACTCCCACCAGCGGAAGCTGGAGGATGAGTAGATCACCTGGAAGGCACCGAGTCCCAAGGGGCCGTGGAAGATGCTTCCTTCGACAGGATAGTCCGCCGGATGCTGATCCCCATAAATGCCGCCACGCCAGCGCGCGCCGCCGAGGTAACCGAAGCGTTCGGGATGCGTCTTCATCAGGAGCGCCTCTGCGCAGCCGTAGCCAAACTGCTGTGTCAGATACGCCCGAATGGTGAAGCGCCGATGGTGCCAGACCATCGCTCCGGGCACGAAGAGCAGCCGCCTGCCGGTTTCACGGAGCCGCCAGCAGATGTCCACATCATCACCCGCTGTTTTGAATTCAGCCTTGAAGCCGCCGATAAGTTCGAGCGCGTCCTTGCGAATGGCGAGATTGCAGCCCGGCAGGTGCTCGGCTTCGGTGTCATTGAGCAGCACATGCGCTGGTGCGCCCGGGGCTGCGGCGACGATGCGCTCGATGCGATTGCGCGGTGGAGGCGGGATGTTGGGACCTCCGGCTGCTGCGACGGTTTCATCCGCAAAGGCATGGCTCAGGTGAAGGAGCCAGTCAGGGTGTGCGATGCAGTCATCATCGGTGTAGGCGATGATGGCGCCGGTGGCGAGACGGGCACCCAGATTGCGGGCCACACTGAGTCCGGCGTGCTCCTGAAACTGGTAGCTCACCTGCGGATGGGCTTTCGCGATTTCGGCGATGTGCTGGCGGGAACCGTCGTCGATGAGCAGGATTTCGAAATCGGGATAACGCAGCGCCACCAATGAATCCAGGCATTGACTCAGCGTGGCGGCACCATTGTGAGTGCAGACCACGACGGAGATGCGCGGCGCTGCGGCGGGAGGCGGCAATACAGATGGCAGTCCGCGCTGCAGGGCACAGGCAGGGCGTTCCTTTCTCTCACGATCCACCAGGCCAAACTGCCAGTCGGTGATCTCCTTGCCGCCCCGGAACCATTCGTCCGTGTAGGCAAACCAGACTCCGCCCGCGCAGCTGCCGCTCAGCAGGCAGTCATGCTGCCAGCGCATCACCTCCGCCTGTCGCTCAGGCCCATGGGAAGCGACATCGAGACCGAATTCCGTGATGAGCAGCGGCTGGTTGCCTGCGAGATTCTGCCATTGGGCGAGGCAGGCGCTGAATGCTGCAGCGGATTCCAGATACACGTTCACCGCGATGAAGTCGGCATTGCGCGGCACGAGATAGCCGGTGGACGGATACGTGGCGTAGCTGATGAGTGTCTGCGGCGCATGGCGGCGGGCGATCTCGATGAGTTTTTCGATGAAAGCCCGCACGCGCCGGGGCTTCATCCAGCGCACCAGCGTTTTCTCGATCTCATTACCGACGAGGAATGCGGTGATGCAGGAATGAGAACCCAGTCTGGCGCATGTGGTGGCTACCTGGGTTTCGATCTCACGGCAGAGAGCGCGGCTGGCGAGGAAATCGACATGCTCACTCCAGGGGATGCCAACGATCAGGCGCAGGCCAAGGGCTTCGACTTCGCGCAGCACGGCTGCTGTTGGGGGATCGTACAGCCGCACGGTATTGAAACCCATCGCTGTGATGTGGCGCAGGTCGGCAGCGAGCTGGTCGTCTTCAGGGAAGGGCTCGCCACGCGAGTTCGGTTTGAACGGGCCATAGGTGACGCCGCGCATGAAATGGGGGGTGCCATCGGCCAATTGCAGGAACTTTCCTGCCACTGCCACGCGCTGCCCGTGGCTCACGGGTGCAAGGGGGGCAGAAGGGATGGCGGAAGTCATGCAGGCGTCAGGTTCACATTCGGCGGGTCCGAAGGGTGAAACAGGTACGTGCCGAAGACCAGTCAGACTTCAGACTTCGGAAGCTTTGTCTCCGGGCGTTTGAACTGCCATGAGGTCTTCCGGCACGGCAGGGTCCGTGATCTCCATTTCCACCCAGCCGTCGCCTTCGCGTTCGATACGACGGGCGTTGATGAACATCACGATGCAGAAGCCGACAAATGCGGTGCTGGTCTCCAGCACAAATGGAGTGGAGAAGAAGGTGAAGAAATAGGCCAGACCCTGAGCCACGATCTCACGTGCAGTTTCATTCACATAAGCCGCAACGGCGACGCCAATGATGATGGCAGCAGACCAGAGCAGGGATTCGAGCCACCACAGGGATTTTTGGGGAATGGTTTCAGGCGCAGGCATTCGCAGATCAGTTTACAGGGGTAGCTTTATGGGCAGTGTCCGGAAAATCCACCTGTTTTGTTGTCACATTCGCCGCACCTCCCGTGCCTGGGGCGGCCGCCAAAGGGGCTGGCGAGGAGGTGTCATCGTCCTCGACTGGCAGCGCCTTCAGCGCGGCAGGTTCCACCTGGCTGCGCAAGTCAGCGACATGCATTCCCCACATGGCGGTGCCGGCGAGGACGAGGATAAAGACCGCGAGGGCTGCTGGCAGCGGGGACTTGATGGAGTTCACCTGGCCTGCAGCGGGCGCGGTGAGGCGCTCATGATGCGTGGCAGGCTCACGCAGCCATGGCCCCTGGGATTGTGTCAGATAACGATAATCCCGCTCTCCACCCAGGGCGCCTTCGGGCAGCTCTTCCAGCATGGAGGATGCGTCCACTTCAAGGAAATCGCTGTACTGGCGCATGAACGAACGCGCATACGTCAGGCTGCCAAATGCGGCAATGTTGCCGGATTCCAGATAGCGCAGGCGCTGCGCCGGAATGCGTGTCTCATGCGCAGCGTCCTCAATGGACAAGCCGCGCTTTTCACGCGCAGCGGTGAGCATCCGGCCGAAGGTAGCAGTCATGGTTTAGTTTGAATACGTCAAATGTGACATCGCCGGATGTGGAAGCGATGATTTTTTTCATATTCCACCTGACATTGAATGAGGAAAAACAACGCGGGATTATTCCCGGTAATCTTGTAATCAAGGCAAGGAATACTAAAATCGTGCCATGAAAGCCCTCCACGAGACCCGTCTGAAAATTCGCCGTGAACTGGAGGCTCCGCCTGCTTTGAGAAAGTTCGGCAGCGGGTGGATCAGCGGTGTGCTGGGCATGATGTTTGGTCTGGCGGCGCTCGGCTGCGTGGTGATGATGCGTTTTCCGGGGGTCTTCACCATGAAGGAAAACGCGGCGGTGATCGGACATCCGGCCTTCCGCACGGGCATGTTTGTGCTGATGGTGCTGGCGTTTGGCTTTTCACTGCTCAGCCTCCTGCTGCGTCCGGGCAAGGCCCTTGGACTCACGGGCATGGTGGCGACGCTGCTGGCGGTGACGTTTGGCGGCACTTCAGCGTCTGCGGTGGTCGCCGATCTGACGCCGGTGTATTTCGGGCTCGATTTTTTCATCCTGCGGCTGCTCTTCACCGGTTTTCTCTTCATCCCGCTGGAGACGATTTTCCCGCACCGGGCGGAGCAGGGGATCTTCCGCCAGGAATGGCGCGAGGATCTGTTCTACTACCTCATCAGCAGCATGATGGTCCAAGTCCTGACCTGGTTGAGCTTCATGCCGGCGCAGACGTTGTTTAAGCACACGGCATGGACGGAGATGCGCGCCTGGGTGGCGGCGCTGCCGTTTCTTGTGCAGCTCATCGCCATCATGTTCTTCACGGATCTGGTGCAGTACTGGGTGCATCGGCTGTTTCACCGCATTCCGGCGCTGTGGCGCTTCCATGCAGTACATCACTCGGCGCAAAGCATGGACTGGATGGCCGGAGCGCGGATGCACTTCTTTGAGATCCTCGTGCTGCGCGGGACCACGGTCTTTCCGATGATCCTGCTCGGCTTCAGCCAGACGGCGGTGAATGCGTATGTGCTGGTCGTCTATCTCTTCGCCACCTTTGCGCACTCCAATCTCGGCTGGAAGCTCGGCATCTTCGAGAAATTCTTCGTCACACCCCGCTTCCACCACTGGCATCACGGCATTGAGAAAGAAGCCATTGATGTGAATTTTGCCATTCACTTTCCGCTGTTCGACAAACTCTTCGGCACCCACCACATGCCGGAAAACGGCCGCTGGCCCGAAGGTTACGGCATCGGCGGCCATCCGGTGCCCAAGGGCTACTGGCAGCAGTTTCTCCATCCGTTTCGGAGGAAGAAGTGATTACTCGTATTTGAGCTGAGCTGTTGCGGTGCATGCGGCATCTGCTGTGACACGGAGCCAGCGCGCCTGCACCGCTGGCTCGAACTCCATGCTGAGCTGAGCGCCTGCTTTCAATTTGGCTTCTTTGTAGGTCACCCACAGACCGGTGCCGGTCAGATCCAGCTCGACTTTCAGGTTCAATGCCTGCGCGTCATCCATGCTCAGGGTCAGCGTGCGTTTGTCATAACCCCACATGAGGTAAGGGTCGCTCGGCTGACCCGCTTTGACCTTCGTGTTCTTCCAAGGACCGCCCACACCGCGTGGCTTTCCGAGTTTCCAGAGATCGTCAATCGCACCAGCCCAGAGAGCGGCTTTGCCATCGGCGCTGCGGAGGATATGTTCACTGGCAGGCGCATCCGGTTTGATGCCGCTCATGAGCAGCATGCCACGGTAGCCGCCGAAATCGGTCACACGTAGATTGTGCGAGGCGATGGGGCGGATCTTGGCAAAGCCGTCGGCATTTTCAGCGGGAAGCTCGAAGAAGGTGCCGCAGGCGCTCAGCATATCGCGCTCAGTTGCCACCTCACGGCAGATGCGCAGTTCGCCTGCGTTTGTGGCAGCATCCAAATCAGGGCTGGCACGTGGAAGGCGCCAGCGGCGGCCTCGATCATCGACGACAAGAACGCTGGCTTCATCGAGCGTGATGACCTGCTGAGGAATCGCGACCTTTGTCTTCACAAACTGCTCTGCTTTGGTGTCCTCGACCCGCTGCAGATTCAAAGCGGCGTCCAGTTCGTAATAGCCTGCGTCGGCTGCGAGGCTAAGCGTGCGCTTGTTTTCGCCACGCGCGCGGAAGATGCCGGTCTGGACTTTGTCATCGCCCACACGCGCCACGCCGTCGAAGATCGCATCGGCTTGCGTGCCGCGTGAGTCACCATTTGTGAGCGTGATGATCATGCTCACATCTTTGCCATCCTGGTCGGCTTTCACAGTCAGCCACTCTGAATCACCGCTGATGTCCTCGCGCTTGGCGGTGCCTGCCGTGTGATCAATCCGCCAGAGGCTGCGGTGCTTCCATCCCGCAACCAGAAACGGGTCCGACACATCGCCCGCCTTCACGCTTTCATGCAGCCACACGGCGCCGCTGGCGTGTGCGGGGCCGAGCTTGTTCGGCGTCTCGGGACTCGTAAACCAAAGATTGGACTGGGACTGCCCCACGCTGTCGATGCCGCCTTTGACTTTGCGTTTGTTGAGAAACTCCGACTTCGCCGAATCATCACAGCCGAAGACCAGACGGTCGTTCCAGCGGCTGAAATCGCCGATGACCTTCATGTAGGCGCTGCGCACGCGAATGCCGTTCGTGTTGGCCGCGGAGAAGGTTCGTGGGAAGCGCCAGAAGGCACCGTGCATCGTCATGAGCAGATCGTCTTCGCCGATGTCGCGGATGCGCGGCCATTCGGTGTTCCAACCGTGCGCGCCGTCGTAGCTGTGGCTGACTTTTGGCAGACGAAACGACTGCCATTTGCCGCCGTCCAGCAGCATTAGAATGAGAGATTTTGCATCCCAGCCGATGCCCCAGGCGGGTGCGTCTGCCGCGCTGCCCTGGATGCCGCCCGGACCGGTGACTTCGGTGAATTGATTGCGCCGCACCAGCTGCCAGTCATCTCCGGGTTTTCGCCATTCTCCCAGAGCGCCGCTTGGGGTGGTGGGGTCGGTGAGCACGCGTTTGTCGCGGTCACCGTTGTTGGCGTAAATCAAGCGGCCTTGGGTCGAATAGAGTCCTTTGCCGTGATAGCCAGGCAGTTGAGACTCCAGTTTGGTGAGAGGTGTTGTGACTTGGAAGCCTTTCTTCAAGGGATTGCCGTCGCGGATCAGTGAGGTGACGGCCAGCGATTTCACGTCCACTTCGTAGAGGCCTTCCTCCATCGTCGCGTAATAGATTTTTCCGGCGGGATCGATCAGATGGCGCGCATTCCCGGTGAGCCGTCCGGGCATTTTTTTCGGTGGGATTACCCGCACGGCGCGATCGGAGCCGATCACATAAGGCCCGATGAAAAGCTGCTGCGACTCAGGATGAATCATGCGGTTTGCAGGCGTGCCACCTACGCTCTCGGGCCGCACGATCTGTTTTAAATCCGAAGTGATCTCATAGAGCTTATCACTGGAGCCAAAAGGCAGGTGCGGCCCATACGTGATGACCCAGAGGCGGTTCGCCCAAGGCACCACGGCACCCGTGCCGCATTCTCCTTCATTGTTGAACATTGCCAAGGCCGGGTAGATGCCGCTGACATGGCGTGGTTCCTCGGCTGCGAGAAAGCCTGTGAATGCCGCGAGCAGCAGGAGGTTGGATTTCATGCGTGGATCAAAGCCACGCTGGGGGCGCTGGCAACCCGGGTGAATTATGCCGGATTGAAATCGCTTACATCCCCCGCATAGCTGGATGATGCCCAAAAAGCAGGTCATCCAACTTCCCGGCGATGTCTGGCGCAGCCTGCGCCATGAGTGGCTGTGGGTGTATCGTGGTCCCGTGCCGCAGAGCGGGGTGTGGTCGGCTGAGATCCCGGTGCCTGCGGGTGTCTTCTTCGTGGAGCGTGGTGAAGTGCGCATCCAGGTGGATGGCAAAGAGACCCTTGTGCCACGCGGGCAGGCGTTCTTCTCATCGCCCCGGCCGCGGCGGCATTGGTTTGCGGCAAACACCCGGCTGCTGTCCGTCGGCTTCCGCAGCCAGTGGCCGGATGGTACATCCTTGTTTCGCGATGCGCTCAACTTTGCCGCCGAGGCTCCCGCATTGCGAAAAGCGACGCAGGAACTTTTTGCCAGCATTCACGGTGCGCAGAAAGTCGTCACCTATCGTCAAGCCATTGAGGTTGCACAGTATTCCGCGAGTCAGTGGGTTGCGCGTGAGGCTGCATTCGCCGTCTGGTTTGCGGTGTGGATGGAAACTGTGCAGGAGCTCGGCGTGCAGCCTGAACTCCAGGTGAGGATTCGCCGCCGCCGGGTGGATCAAATCGTTGCGTGGCTGCAGGCGCTGCCGCTGGATCAAACGACGCCGAGTTTGCCCCCGGATTTCCAGATCGGCAGCCGCCGCGCGGAACAATTGATGCAACAGGAGTTTGGCATTGGCCTGCGAATGTTTATGGAACGGCGGCGGCTTGACGAGGCACGCGAGCGCATTGTGGCGGATCAGGCCACGCTCAAGGAAATCGCCTTTGCACTGGGTTTTCGCCATGCGTCCCACTTCACCGCGTGGTTCCGCCGCCATACCGGAGTGTCTCCGTCTGAGTATCGCTTGAGCGGGGCGGGTCAGGCGGCGTGAGGATGAATTGCGAATATGTTGTTTGAAGGATGAAGGAGCTTGGCTTCAAATGGCCAGGACGTTGGCAACCTGCCTAGTTTTCAACGGCTCGTTCACACTCCATGCAACCCGACGTCTCACTCATCATTCCCGTTTTTAACAACGAGCCGTTTTTGGATGAATCCCTGTCGGCGGCGTGTGCGCAGGGGGAGCTGTCGCTGGAGATCATCGTCATTGATGATGGCTCCACGGATGGATCGCTGAGGAAGATCAACGCCCACGCGCAGCGTGATCCCAGGATCATCGTGATCGAGCAGGCCAACCAGGGCGTCTCGGCGGCGCGGAATGCCGGGCTGGACCGTGCTTCTGGCAAATGGCTGGCCTTTCTTGATGGGGATGACTGGATTGCTCCCGGCTCTTTGGCGGCCTGGCA
The DNA here is from genome assembly GCF_049294395.1 of Prosthecobacter sp. Classification (GTDB taxonomy): domain Bacteria; phylum Verrucomicrobiota; class Verrucomicrobiia; order Verrucomicrobiales; family Verrucomicrobiaceae; genus Prosthecobacter. The sequence goes on along the minus strand of NZ_JBAQCR010000411.1, from coordinate 25,167 downwards.
TCAGCAGGCTGAGCAGGGAGATCTGGACTGCCTATTGTGCAATGGTTTCAGCTTCAGGAATGATCCGCAGGTGCTCCTGAATTCTCAGCCGCCAGCCATTCTCAGCCGGCAGCCCTGGGATTCTATCTTGAGCGGATCCGACTGGCTGGTGCAGGGTGTCATACAGCGCGAATGGCCCCACTATGTGTGGCTGCAGTTTTGCCGGCGCAGCGTGATCGAAGCGGCGCAGATGCGGTTCCGGCGTGACATGATTCATGAAGACATCCCATGGACGGTGCAGCTGGCGCTAGCCGTCAAACGCATGGGGTTTTCACAGCCACCGCGCTATGGCTACCGGAGCAATCCAAGCTCGCTGACGCAGTCGCGCGATGCTGACAAAGTGCATCACCGCGTTGCCAGCTATCTCAAAGTCGCTGCGCTGTTGAAGGATTTTGCCAAGGGGCAGCCGGCTGCATTGCGCGGGGCCTTGCAGAAGCAGATCATGCGCGAAATGGGGCACTTTCTTGGCAAGATGCGCAAGGGGAACGTTTCACGCGCTCACCGCAGCGAGTTTGCGGCTGAGTTTCTGGCGGCTGGCTTTGCCGGGATGATGCTCAAAGGCTGTTCCAATTACCGGGAACTGGCGGCCACTTTCAAAGCCTGGTACATGTGCCAGATCTGGAAGCGGCAAAAGCCGTAGAACTGAGCGCGGCGAAGCTACTTCTTCCCACCCTTGATGAACTCGTCACGGCTCAGTATGCCGTTGCCATCCGTATCGAATTTTGGAAAACGTTTGGGGGCCTCGTCGGGGTCGGGCTGGTTGAGCAGAAACTCTTCTTTGGTGAGCTGGCCGTCCTTGTCCTTGTCGCGTTGATCAAACATCTTGCCGCGATCCTGCAATGGCTTTTTGGGTGCCGTTTCTGGTTTGCTGGCGATCTGCGGTTTGGCCTCGGGATGCTGAGAGAGAATCTGGCGGAGCACCGCGACGACGGCAGGCTGCTCGGCGGCGAGGTTCTTCGTCTCGGCAGGATCAGCCTCGTAGTCGTACAATTCGAGGATGGCGGTCTCGGGCGCAGCGCCGGGCTTCTTCCATTCGATGAGGCGATGGCGCTGGGTGCGGATGGCGCGGCCGATCAAACCGCCCCCACGTGGATAAACATGAATGGCATGATCGCGCACGGTGGTGGCAGGATCTTTGAGCACGCTGGCAAAGCTGCGGCCATCGCCCTGTGGCGGAGCGGGAAGCTGTGCGAGCTCGGCCAGCGTGGGGAAGATGTCGCAGGATTCGATGAGCGCCTGCGTGCGCGCTGGCTGGATGCCAGGAGCCACAACGAGCACAGGAATGCGCGCTGCCTGCTCGTAGTTGGTGTGCTTGCACCACATGCCGTGGTCGCCGAGATGCCAGCCGTGATCGCCCCAGAAAACGATGATCGTGTTGCTGGCCAGGCCGCTCGCATCAAGGGCATCGAGCACTTTGCCAAGCTGCGCGTCCATGTAGCTCGTGGCGGCATGGTAACCGTGGATGAGGTGGATGGCCTGCTCCTGCGTCAGCGGGCCTTGCTCCGGCATGTCCCGGTACTGGCGCAGCTCACCCCAGGTCGAGGGTGCGAATTCGGGTGCGCCGGCGGGGGCGGTTTGCAATGCGGGGAGTTTGAAGGACGAGGGATCGTAGAGGTCCCAGTATTTCTTCGGCGCCACAAAAGGGAGATGAGGTTTCAAAAAACCGACCGCAAGGAAAAACGGCTCGTCAGGTTTCTGCTTCGCGGCTTCGAGACGTTTCACCGCTTCCTCGGCGATCATGCCGTCCCCATAGCGGTTGTCGGGCACATCGGCGGACTCCGTGGGGGCGCCGCGCGGCAGCTTCCAGGCCTCTGTCTTGTTTTCAAACAGCGCCTGCTCGCGCGTGGACTCCGGCGGGTTGTTTTCCTTCAGCGCGTAGCTGATCGTCTTCGGCGTGAAGTGCGGCACGCTCCATGAAGCAACGTCGTTCACATTTCCATGACCCACGTGGAAGATCTTGCCCAGACCTTCCGCCCGGTAACCGTTGTTCATGAAGTGCTGCGGCAGCGTCACGGCATTCGGCGCGGCTTTGCGGAAGTTTGTGGCCAGTTCATAAATTCCCAGCGTCTGCGAACGCAATCCCGTCAGCAGCGCATTGCGCGACGGCGAGCACACCGCCTGATTGCAGTACGCTTTTTCAAACAGCACCCCGCGCGCGGCCAGACGGTCGATGTTGGGTGATTTCACCAAAGTGTCGCCATAGCAGCCGAGCAGCGGCTTCAAGTCATCGACGCAGATGAGCAGGACGTTGGGTTTTGCGGCGGCGAAAAGCGAGGTGCTGCCAAGGAGCAGAAGTGTGAGAGCGCGGAGCATGGATGGTGAGAACGCCAACAGGTTCCCATGCTTTCGTCGAATCGCGCCTACTCCGGCAGCTTGTCGAAATGAAACTGGCAGCAGCCCAGGTCGAGGGTGTTGGAGTTTTTCGCGAGTTTTTCACTGAACGCCTCTGCGAGCGCATAGATGCGTTGCTGACCCTGCTTCTCGACTTCGAGCAGCCCGGCCTCTTTAAGCACCCGCAGGTGCTTGGAGACGTTGTACGGCGTGACGTTAAGAGTTTCACACAGCTCGGTCACCGGCTTCGCGCCACCGATGAGGAGACGCACCAGACGGAGACGTGTCGGCTCTCCCAGCGCGCGCATGGCGGTGAGGCAGTCGAATGAACGTGTCACGGTGCGTGAGGGCATGTCTGGATCTTTAGCAGATCGCCCTGTACCCGCAAGAATCCCGAAGCTCGTGGGGTGAAATAATAATTGCCAAGAGGTGCAAGTAAGATAAGGCGCACCGCCGTTTATTGCGTTCTTGCTGCCGCTTGCAGAAGCGACCAACTTTCCAAACAATCCCATGTCCACCAAAGCACGTTACATCATGATCGGCGGTTTCCTCGGCGCCGGGAAAACGACCACTGTCGGCCGTCTGGCCAAACATCTCAGCGATCAGGGACTCCGCGTCGGCCTCATCACCAACGATCAGGCCGGTGGTTTGGTGGACACCAAGCTGCTGCGTGGTCAGGGCTATGCGACGGAGGAAATCGCGGGAGGATGTTTCTGCTGCCGGTTCAACACCCTCGTCGACGCGGCGAGCAAGCTGGCGAATGAAGCGAAGCCGGATGTGTTCATCGCCGAGCCCGTGGGAAGTTGCACGGATCTCGTCGCCACCGTGACGTATCCGCTGCGCCGCATGTATGGCGATGCATTTACGGTCGCTCCACTCAGCGTGCTGGTGGATCCCATCCGTGCGCGTCGTGTCTTTGGGCTGGATCAAGGCGGCACCTTCTCGGCCAAGGTGGCCTACATCTTCAAGAAGCAGCTCGAAGAGGCGGACATCATTGTGATCAGCAAGAGTGACCTCATTGAGGACGCGCAGCGTGAGGAGTTGCGCGCGGTGCTGGCGAAGGAGTTTCCGCTGGCGAAGATCGTGACCGCCTCACCACGGCAGGAGACGGGGCTGGATGAACTGTTTGCGAGTTTGATGACGGACGAGCAGGCGCGGCGCAACCCGATGGCGGTTGATTACGAAGTGTATGCCGATGGAGAAGCGCTGCTGGGCTGGCTGAATGCCACGGTGACGCTGAAGGCGGATGACGAGTTTGATGCGAATGCATTTCTCAAGCAGCTTGCCTTGATCGTGCAGGCGCGTCTCCAGCAGAATGGTGCCGAGATCGCGCATTTTAAAATGACCTTCAGTCCCGACGACGGCATCGCGGGAGAGCTGGCCAGCATCAATCTGGTTCGCAGCGACTATGTGGCCGAACTCGGCATGGAGCTGGACGAGCCGACTACGGGCGGGCAGTTGATCGTGAACCTGCGTGCCGAAGCTGATCCAGCCTCGCTGATGGCAGCGGTGAAGGATGGGCTGGATGAAACGACGCTGAATTTCTTCGGCCTGAAGGCCACGCTGGATCATGAAGAACATTTCCGCCCCGGCAAACCCACACCGACTCATCGAGATGGGGAAGTGTGATGGAAACCACGGGCGGCTGCTGTTGATTGGTTGGAGAATGTGACGGCAGTTTGATTGCCGGGGTTCGTTTGTACATGTGATGAAAACCATGTCTCCGCTCTCCACCATCGCATTGCTCGCCGTTTGCGCTGTCACCGCTCCGCTGGTTGCGCAAACGAAGAAGCCGAAGGCCCCGCCGCCACCGATCGTCATGGTGAAGACGGACTACGAACTGGTGGACGCTTTTCCGGGTTTGAAGTTTGATATGCCGCTGGGCATCGTCAGTGCACCGGGGGACAAGAAGCGGATTTTCGTCGTCGAGAAAACCGGGCGGGTGCAGGTCATTGCCGGGCTCGATACGGACAGGCCGGAGAAGAAGCTGTTTCTCGATCTCACACAGATTCCGGAGGCCACGCTGGTGACCGAGGGCGAGTGCGGAATGCTTGGGCTGGCCTTCCCGCCGGACCATGCGCAGAGCGGGCGCTGTTTTGTTTATTACAGCCTGAAAATCGGTGGCGTGCTGCACCAGCGGCTGTCGCGGTTTCATGTGTTTCCGAATGACTCCAACCGCTTGGACAACAGCACCGAGCAGCCGCTCTTCACGCAGAAGGATGAAGCGAGCAATCACAACGGCGGAGATCTCCACTTCGGCCCGGACGGGTATCTCTATGTGAGTGTGGGCGATGGCGGTGCTGGGGATGACAAGTTTGACAATGCCCGCTTCATCAACAAAGGCTTTCACGCGGCGATTCTGCGCATCGATGTGGACAAGAATGCTGGCAGCCTGCCGCCGAATCCGCATCCTGCCATCTCGCTCGACACGAATGGCGCGGCCTTTTACGCAGTGCCTGCGGACAATCCCTTCATCGGTCGCAGCAGCCACCACGGCGAAAGCATTGATCCCAAAACGGTGCGCACTGAAATTTGGGCCACGGGGCTGCGCAATCCCTGGCGCATTTCCTTTGACGGTCCCACCGGCCGCCTGTTCTGCGGTGATGTAGGCCAGAATCTCTATGAAGAGATCGACATCATCATCCGCGGTGGTGACTACGGCTGGAGCTACCGCGAGGCGCTGCACCCCTTCACAAGCGGTCCCGGTAAAGATCAAGAGCCGCCCGGTTTCCAACCCGTCGCGCCCATCTTTGAATACTCCCATCTCGTTGGCCTTTCTGTGACGGGGGGAATCGTGTATCGAGGAAAGAGTTTCCCGCAGCATGGCGGAAAATACTTCTTCGCCGACTACGTCTCAGGCCGTGTCATCGCACTTAAGGATGAGGGCAGGGCCATCTGGGCTGATGAAACCCTCGCCCAAGATCCTGGCATCGCGGGCATCGGTTTTGATCCACGCAATGGCGAGGTGCTGTTTGCCAATCTTGCCTCCGGCCAGATCAAACGTCTTCAGCAGAAGGCCGGTGCTGCTCCGTCCAATTGAAGGCTGTCAGATGCAGGCTAAGGCTTCCAGGCCTTGCTCCAGAGCACGTAGATTTCGTGCATGGCGCGCTGCTCCAGCGGGGTCCATTCGAGGGTGCGTTCCAGCAGGGTTTTGGCGCTGCCGAGGCGGGGGTCTTTTTCCACGGCGAGCTGGTAGTTCTCGATGGCCTTCTGCGTGTCGCCGGTGCCCCAGTAGGCGAGGACGAAGGAGTAGTAGTCATAATGAGCCTGAAAGCCGCTGAGTTTGCTGGAGATCTCAAATTCGCGCACGGCATCGGCGTAGTCGCCAAGATTGAAGTAGGCCCAGCCGGCGCGGTTGTGCATGGGGGCCTTGTCATTGAGAGAGAGCGCTTTTTTCAGATCGGCACGCGCCTCGTCTTTGCGTCCCAGCAGTGTCAGCACATACCCGCGATTGGAATAGGCCTGGGCGTTTTCGGCGTTTTCCGCGATCTGCTTGTTCAGGATTTCCAGCTTGGGCGTGGTCTTCACGGGAACTGGTGCATCTGCGGCAGCGGCGGACAGTGCCAGGGCGAGAAAAAGGAAGGCAAGGCGGGGGTGAGTCATGGGAGGGGCGTGTAAGGGGTGGAATCAAAGAACGTTCGAGATGCCGGGTACATTCCAGCGAACGAATCATGTGGGCGGGAGCGTTCTGGCTGAAGTGGCTGTTGTCATAGTGAATATTCATCTGCACGTATCCCCATGAGCTGGTTCCAACTCGACCCCCAAAGCATCGCCAAACGCGCCCATGCGACAGGTTCTCCGGTGCCTTCACTCGGGGCTTCGCTCAAACGCGGCATCATTGGGTTCACGGTGGTCAGCGTGGCTGGATTTGTGCCATGGGCGGTCTTTGGCAATTGGTTCCACAGGCAGGGAGGGGAAGCTGGCATGTATGCAGCCTGTGCGGTGGTGTTCCTCGCTTTGACTTCACCGCTGCTGCATCGTCTGATCATCGGGCCGGGTTCGATGTCGCGATTTTACAAGGTCTTCTGTCCGGCGTTTGCCGCATATTCGGTGGCGTGGATTGTGGGCTGGATGACGCTGCGCGGTCACCTCGGCAGCATCGCGGGTTTGGCCGCAGGTACGATGGTGATGGCCTGCATGTTGGTGGCCGCCTTTGATGCGCTGCGCGTGGTGGTCAGAGTTTTTCTTGCGCTGTTCGTGTTGAACTCGATTGGTTACTTCGTCGGCGGCATTTCGGAGGCCGCGTTCATCAAACAGTATCCGTTGTACGCGAAGCTGAGCTGGGGCGTCTTTTACGGCCTCGGTTTCGGTGCCGGTCTGGGGCTGGCCTTTCACATCTGCCAGGAGCGTGCGCGGAAGCTGCTGGCGGGCGGGTGAGGGACGATTTTCTGCAGAGTGAATGGTTTTAATTGTATATATGCCAATATGCGCAAATAGACGCACATCATCCGCCCGCATGCTTTTCCTCATCACCATCGCTGTTGTCGTCGTGGCTTATGCCAATGGAGCGAATTCCAATTTCAAAGGGGTGGCGTCGTTGTTCGGAAGCGGCTCAACGAGCTACCGAACGGCGGTGATCTGGGCGGCTGTCACCACCGCCGCAGGTTGTGTTGCGGCGATGTACCTGTCTGTGGGACTTCTGAAAACCTTCTCTGGCAAGGGCCTAGTGCCGGAGGCGCTGATCGCGCAGCCATTGTTTTTGTTCGCAGTGTCGGCGGGCGCGGGAGTCACGGGTCTTTTGGCGACCCGCTTTGGTTTCCCAGTCTCGACGACACACGTGCTTACGGGGACCCTGCTAGGAGCGGGATGGATCGCCGGGGAGGTGAATGTGGAGGCTCTCTGGGGGGGCTTTATCAAGCCGTTGCTGCTGAGCCCGGTGCTCGCAGTGGTTGCGGGCGCGGTGATTTATCTGGTGCTGAAAATGCTGCGGCTCGCGCCGGATCATCGTACACGCACGCTGGATGCGCTGCACTTTCTGAGTGCGGGTGCCGTGTGTTTTGCGCGGGGCATGAATGACACGCCCAAGATGGCGGCGCTGCTGCTTGGCGTGGGCTGGCTGCATGGCAGCACTGGCATGATCATGATCGCCGTGGCGATGGCGGCGGGTGGATTGATCAGCGCGAAGCAGGTCGCCGAGACGCTGGCGCATAAAATCACCGACATGAATCCGGGACAGGGCTTCGCGGCGAATCTCGCCACGGCGCTGCTCGTGACGACGGCCAATGTGAGCGGCCTGCCGGTTTCGACCACGCACGTTTCCGTCGGCGCGCTGCTCGGTATCGGCATCGCCACCCGTCAGGCGAAGTGGCATACGGTCATTCCGGTGCTCACAGCCTGGGTCGTCACCCTCCCGCTCTCGGCGCTGGTCGCGGCGGTGCTTTTCCTCCTCGGTCGCTTCCTGTTCCCATGATCAACTACGTCTTCACCTTCTAATTTACGCACCCACCAACCACATGAAATCCATCCTCTCATTCGTCACTGTTGCCCTGCTGAGTTCAGCGGCACAGGCCGAGATCGGCCTCATCACATGCGCCGCAGCCAAGGAGCTGATTGAAAATCCAGATGCCTCCAAGCGACCCATCGTGCTCGACACACGCGGCGGCTACAAAGACTACTTCCGCGGCCACCTGCCCACGGCGCACCACATCAATTTCGACACGCTGCGCGGCACCAACGAAGCCGTGCCCGTGTAGTATCTGCCGGATGATCTCACACAGGCGCTGCTCATTCGTGCCGGTGTGGACAAAGACCGCCTGCAACTCATCTATGCCACCGGCGATGTGCTGCCGAACGATGAGATCCTCAGCAGCAGCATGGTTGTTTACGTTCTGGAAAAATTCGGCGTGCAGAACATCAAGATCGTTGATGGAGGACTCGCGGAGTGGAAGAAGCAGGGCTTTGCGCCGGTTCAGGATTATTTCGGCAATCCCAAGGGAACGCTGCCGGAGAAAGGCATCATCACCATCACGGCCAATGTCACTGAGGTGCAGGCACATGTGGGCAAGCCGGGCAACATTCTGGTAGATGCGCGGCCGATCAATGAATTCCGTGGTGAGGACGATGTCTGGCTGCGCAAAGGCCACATTCCCGGTGCGATCAGTTTTCACTGGGCACGCCTGATGGAGAAGGACAACACGCACAAGTTCAAGCCCTTCGCCGAAGTGAAGGCCGAGTTGGAGAAGGCCGGCATCACGCCGGACAAAAACATCATCGCCTACTGCGGCACCTCGCGTGAAGGCAGCCTGCTGCAGTTCTATCTCAAGCATGTGGCGGGTTATCAGAACGTGCGCCTCTACGAAGGGGCATGGAAGGAATACGTCTGGCTCAATGGAAAATCACTTCCTGCTGAGACGGGTGGTGATCCAGCGGGGACGAAGTAATTTTTGGTCAGGTTGAATACAGCGTCGTCGCCTGCGGGTGGCGGCGCTGTATGCTTTAGGGCTTGGCGGCCCGCCGAACCTCGATCTTGATGACTTGACGCACCCAGCGAGCGTGGCGCTTTTCCTTGGGCAGAATGATGCGCAGGGGGCCGATGGCGGCATCAAGGGGCCTGCTGTTTTTTTGGTCTGCCAGGATCACCGGGCCTTCGTTGGCAAGCGGGTCAAGTTCAGGCAAGGCATAGACGGCCTGATAGCCGTCCGAGGCGATGACAACGATATATAAAGACAGTGCCGGGCCGCGCAGCTGCTCGCCCATGGGCACACCGGCGCTTTTGAGGATCTGGTATACTGGCACTCCGGTGTACTGCGCTTTTTCGCCCGAGTGCTCCACGACATCAACGGTTTGATGAGGGAGGAGTTCAAGTTCGGCGAGGGAGAGCTTGAGCGGCTTTTCCACCTCGCCGGAAACCTCCAGGGTTTGGGCGGTGAGCTGGGTGGCGAAGAAGAGGAGCAGAAGCAGGCGCATGAAGAAGTGGGATTAGAATTTGATCTGCACGTTGGCGAACAGGGTCCGTCCGGCGAGATAGTAGCCTTCCGTGAGGGCGTAATTGCGGTCGCAGAGGTTGTTGGCCCCAAAGCTCAGCGTGGTCTGGCCGGGGAGTCGGATGGCGATCTTGAGATTGAGCAGCGCATAAGCACCGACACCCTGCCCCGTGGTGAGCGACCAGCGGGAGCTGTTGTATTCGGCGCTAGGAATGATGCTGAGCCATTCGACGGGGCGGATATCGGCCCAGCTGAACAGGGAATGACGTGGCGTATCAATGAGCTTCACATTCGGCTGGCTGATGTTTTTGCGGTCGAGGTAGGTGTAGTTGGTGCCGAACTCGATGGCGCTGTGCGGCTTGTAAGTGAAACCAAGCTCGGTGCCGAGATTGCGTGATTTGCCGATGTTTTGAAGCTGGAAGACTCCGGGTGTCACGTTGTCCACACGCTGGATGGTGTTATCAACAGTGGTGGCAAAGAGGCTGGCGTGGATGGAAAGTTTTTTGGTGAGATCGCCGTCGTAGCCGATGTCGTAATGGATCGCGTGTTCCGGCTGCAGGTTGGCATTGGGTATGGCAGCGCCGAGGCGGTAGGAGTAGCGGTCCTTGATGGTGGGGAAGCGGCTCTTGCGGGCGATGGTGGCGTGGAAGGTGCCATGCTCGGGCAGCTTGTAGAACAGGCCGATCTGAGGATTGAGGGCGGAGAAGGTCTTGCCGCCGAGTGCGGCACCGGTGTTGGTGTCCACGGCTTCGATGACGCTGCGGCGGTCATAACTGCCGCCGACTGTGGTGCTGAAGCGGCTGGTGAACTGATGGGTGTCTTCCAGACCGAAGGAATAAGTGGTGTCTTCAAATGTGTAGTAGGGCGCTCCAGCGTTGTGTTCTTTGTGACGATCAAACTTGCCGTGCAGCGCGGTCTTCAGCGTGTTTTTGGTGCTCAGTTTTGTGCCGAACTCGAGGCTGCCGCCGAGGGTGTAGTCGTCGTAGTAACTTTGGAATCCGGCGGGAGGATTCTGGGTGTTGTAGCTGGCGTTGTTGTAGGCAAAGAGCGAGTTGATGAACTGGTCGAAGTAGAGGCGCTCTTTGATGTAGGCGTTCTTGGTGATCTGCGTGTGGCCGATGAAGTAGATCGTCTGCTTGTCCCACTGCGGCCACTGCCAGAAACGACGTGGCTGCTGGGCGGCTGGCAGGGTGCCGGCATAGACGGGATTTCCCTTCTCACCGCGCTGGAAAATGTAACCGAGGGCGTATTCGTCCGTCTTGTTTGGCATGTAACCGAGCTTGGCGCTGATGCGCCAGTCCTGACGGTAGGCATTCTTACGCGAGCCGCCGTTCTCATTGGGAGTCGGCACAAAGTCCTTCGACATGGGGTAGCTGTGCACGCTGAGGAAGGAGCCGCCGAGCTGCAAATACCAGTGTTCGCTGCGGAAGCCGGCGTTCAAGGCGGACTGATAGCCGCCCTGCTGCATCCAGCCGCCGAGGAGATCGCCTTCGAAGGACTTCTCCGGCTTGCGTGTGACGATGTTGATGGCTCCGCCAAGGGTGTTGGCGCCGTAGGTGGCGGAACTGAAACCTTTGGAAACATGGATGCCTGCGACGTCTGCCGTGGTGAAGCGCGCCAGATCGACGTAGCCGTCATAGGGAACATAAACAGGAATGCCGTCGATGAAGACGGGCGTCTGGCGCAGGTCGAAGCCGCGCACATAGACACCGGATTCGTTGCGCGGTCCGTTGCTGTTGGTGACGACGCCGGGGCTGAGGCGCAGCGCGTCAGAAAGATCATTGCGCTCGAATTTGCGGATACTCCCCGCGCTGATGCGGCTGGCCATCGTGTCCGCCCCCGTTTCGGCGTTTGCAGTGATCACCACTTCGCCAAGTTCGAAAGCTTCAGGCTCTGCGGCATGCTGAGTCGAAACAAGGAGGACTGAAAAAATGAGCGGGAAGAGGGTGTGCTGAGACATGATAATGTCATAAACATGACATCATCATGTCACAAGCCAAAAACACAGACTCTGTATGCGGACGATTCATGAGTTTGATGAAAACCAATCCGCAATGATGGGGCTGTTGGAAGGCCTCGGGCGGTGTCAACCAACGGGGCGGAGGAGATAGCCGAGCACCTCACCCATCAATGCATTGATGCGGTCATACGCAGCAGGCTCCGCAGCACGAAGCGCGGCTTCGGATTGAACGAACGTGTCCTCGATCAATTCGTCCCTACAGTTTGTGATGATGGCGTCTGCGCTTGTGGGCGTGGTCTCCAGATGAAACTGGAGGCCCATGACGTTTGAGCCGATTTGAAATGCCTGATTCTCACACGCGGCGCTGCTGGCCAGCCTGATGGCATGATCCGGAAGATCGAAGGTTTCTCCGTGCCAGTGGAACACTCTTGTTGTGTGCGGGAATTGAAACGTGGGTTCAGGACTTGGGACTGCCGTAATGTCAAACCAACCGATCTCGCGCCGCCTGCCTGCATAAACGCGTGCCCCGAGTGCGCTGGCGATGAGTTGTGCACCGAGGCAGATGCCGAGCACGGGAATGCCTCGCTGGATGGCGTAGCGGATGAACTGCTTTTCATTCACCAGCCAGGGCAGCTCGGCTTCGTCGTTCACACTCATGGGCCCGCCCATGGCGATGACGAAGTCCACAGTGGCAATGTCCGGCAGGCTGCGCGACTCGAAAAAGCGGGTGCAGGTGATTCGCGAGCCGCTTGCCAGCAGCCATGGCTCCATGCTGCCAAGCCCTTCAAACGGGACATGCTGAAGAATGTGGACGTTCATGCGGGGTTTTACGCGAAGTTCGCGCTGCTGCAAAATCAGAGTTCTGAAGTTGGATGGTGCAAATATGAAGCGGGTCTCATGCTGGTTTGACTGTGCTGCTATTCCACCGCACTTTGACAGCATCATGTCACGAGCCCAATCTCAGCAGCATCCTGTGGCGGCGCGGCGCAAAGCTCTCGGCTGGTCGCAGGATGACCTGTCACTGCGGGCAGGGGTCCCGCGCAGTTCAGTCAGCGCGATCGAGGCCGGGCGGCTGACACCTTCCGTGACTGCGGCACTGGCCGTGGCGCAGGCGCTGGAATGCAGCGTGGAAGAGCTGTTTGGTCCGGGTGACAAGAAAGCGGGGACGGAGTGGTCATGGGCCTGGAGGCCGCAGGCGGATTCGGGTCGCTATTGGGAGGCCGAGGTCGGAGGCTGCAAGTGGCTGTATCCGGTGGAGACGCTGCCAGGCAGCGCGTGGGCGCACGATGGCCTCTGCCGTGAGAAGGTGCTGCATGAACGCAGCGACTGGGAACCCAAGCAGACACTTGTGCTGGCAGGCTGTGATCCGGCGGCGGGACTGCTCGCGGCAGAGTATGCGGCGGCCTCGGGGTTTCGGCTGCTGGCTTTTCCGCGCGGCGGGGGGGCTGCACTGGAACTATTGGAACGTGGGCTGGTGCATGTGGCGGCGCTGCACCGCTCCACCGTGGAGCAGCCGGACCGCAATGCGGAGACGGTTCGCGAGAGGCTCGGGGGAGGGTATCGATTGCTCCGCAGTGCGGACTGGGAGGAGGGCATAGCTCTGCCAGCGCAGGATCACACGCGGAGCATCGCGGCCTGCGCCCGGCAGGTGCGCCACTGGGCCATGCGTGAGCCGGGCTCGGCGGCGCGTGAGTGCCTGGATGAACTGCTGGGGAAGCCGCATGCTTCAAAGCGCATCCTGCTGAGCCACCAAGCTGTGGTGGAGGCCGTGCGTGGTGGCTGGGCGGAGGCAGGGGTGTGTGTGAGGCTCTGCGCCGAGGATGCCGGGCTGCACTTTCTGTCCGTGCGCAATGAATCGCTCGATCTATGTTTCTCGGCCGCCATGGAGCGCGATCCGCGCATTCAGGCGCTCATTCGCCTGCTACGGAGCCGGGCGCACCGCAGGCTGATTGATGAACTGCCGGGGTATGACGCGAGCCATACTGGCGATTTGATCACGGTTTGACGGCTTCGGGAGCTGCGGCAGTCGGCTTCATGGAGACCAGGCGGGTGGTGACCTGCTGGTGAACGGGCATGGGCTTGCCCTCCACTTTGAGCTGAATCGCGGCGGAAAAGACGGCCAGGGAGATGGTTTTGCGTTCCAGATCATAGAAGACGTGTCCGTTGACCTTGGAATTGTCCCCGAAGGTCACGGAGCGCTCGGTGTCGAGTTCGCGGCCAGTGCTGTCTTTGTCGGGTTTGGATTTCATGGTGCCTTCGAAGGCGATCTGGGCCTGACGGCGACCTTCGCGGTCAACGACGCCGTCGAATTTGGCGTTCAGCTTCACCTGAACCGTGCCGGCCTGGGGGAAGGGGACGAGCTCGTCGGAGATCCACTTGTCACCCGGGCGGACGGGGATTTTGGGCAGGCCCATTTCCAGCGAGCGGCGATAGAGCGTGGCCAGCTGACGGGCGGTAGCGATGGAGTTCAGGTCGGGTTCGACGTCACCTGTGACCATGGAGCCCATGTCTTTGGCATCGACGAAATTGTCCTTGGCATCATAGACGAGGGTGAAGCCTTTGCCTGCAGTCCCGCCGAGAGTTTGCTGCAGCTGGGGGCTGGATGAGCCGGGGTTTCTGGAATCAAAGACATAGCTTTTGCCTTCGAAGGTCATTTCTCCCAGAAGGGCTGCGATGAGCACTTTGGCTTCGGTCTGGTCTGCGGGCGTCTTGCTGACAGTGATGGAAGTGATCTGATGAAGGCGCATTTTCTGGTCGGTGGTTTTGCCGAGAGCCGTCAGAAAATTGGTCGTGTCGGTGTCTGATTCCTGGATGTAGGTCACACCGGGTTCCCAGTGCAGCTTCAGCTCCACAGGAGAATCCTGGGCGGGATAAGAGAGGGGAAGGCAGAGAAAAGAAGTGGCCAGAAGCGCAGCGGTGCGGAGCATGGCCCGAGGTAAGCGAAAGACCGTGGGTTTGCAATACGGCTCTCCTCTAAGAGCTGGTGGTTTCTGGCATGGGGAGGAAATCAATTGGGAAGTTGGCACGGTTTCGGCTTTAACCTATTTTCGCAAAAGATTGGGCCAGGAAATTTCATCTTCCCAAGGTTCTGATCGTTGCAATTCGTGAACCACACTACTAATTGCCGTTAACCATGAAAAAAGTCGAAGCGATCATCAAGCCGTTCAAACTGGAGGATGTCAAAGAAGCCCTCTCCGAAGTCGGAGTCGAAGGCATGACTGTTGTTGAGGTCAAGGGATTTGGCCGCCAAAAGGGCCACACCGAGATCTACCGTGGCAGTGAATACACCGTCGATTTCCTCCCGAAGGTAAAGATTGAGGTCGTCGTTGACGACAGCCGTGCTGACGCAGTGGTTGATGCCATCGTCAAGGCGGCAAACACGGGTAAAATCGGCGACGGCAAAGTCTTCGTCAGCGCCGTGCTTGACGCCATCCGCATTCGTACCGGCGAGCGTGGTGCCGATGCTGTTTCCAGCAGCTAGTTTTCCACCCCCAAAACTGCCAATCATACATAGAACCCATCTGCGGCGTGCCGTTGGTGGGTTTTTTGTTGCCTTGGTTCAAGCAGCATTGTGACAGTTTCGTCACATAGGGGTGGTCTGGTTGCCTTGACAGCACCCATGCTGCTCGCTCTAAATGGCGGCCCCGTCCCACTGACGGGTTCTCCCAATGATTTCATTCCAAAAGATTTTCGGCAAATCGGATGTGTTTTACGATCTGCTCGAATCCAGCGCCAGTCACGCCCGGCAGAGCGTCCAGTCCCTGCACAAGCTGCTTTCAGACCCAGCCGCACCTCAGAATCTCGATGCCTTCATCGCCGCGCGCCGCGAGGACAAGAAGATCACGCAGCAGATCGACGAGGCCCTGTGCAAAACTTTTGTCACCGAGCTTGAGCGTGAGGACATCGAGTCGCTGGCCAATGCGCTGTACAAGATTCCCAAGACGGTCGAAAAAATCGCCGAGCGCCTCCTGATATGCTCGGAGCGCCTGGTTGGAGTGGATTTTTCCCGTCAGGTCAAACTGATGGACGCTGCCGCTGAGATCGTCCTCACCATGGTGGTCGAGCTGCGCAAAAAGATGCATCTCGAACGCGTGAAGGTTTTGAACGACAAGATCCAGCAGGTCGAGGGGGATGCGGACAAGCTCATGATCGAGTGCCTGCGGACGCTCTATACGGCCGAGAAAGACGCGGTGCTGGTCGTCATCCTCAAAGATCTCTACGACCTGATGGAAAAGGTCGTGGATCGCTGCCGTGACGCGGGCAACGTCGTGGCCCACATTGTCTTGAAGAACTCCTGACCGCCCGCCGCGCATGACCCTCGTTCTTACCGTGGTGCTGGTGGCGTTGATCTTTGAGTATATCAACGGTTTCCATGACACCGCCAATTCTATCGCGACCGTGGTGTCCACGAAGGTGCTCACGCCGCGCATGGCGATCGTCCTGGCCGCTGTGACGAATCTGGTGGGTGCGTTGTTTGGTACGGCGGTGGCTAAGACCATCTCCTCGGGGCTGGTGGATTCGGCATTTGTCACCACGCAGACCATCATTTGTGCGCTGCTGGGAGGCATCATCTGGAATCTGATCACCTGGTGGTTTGGCATGCCCTCGAGTTCGAGCCATGCTTTGGTCGGCGGGCTTACCGGGGCAACACTGGCGACAGCAAGCGGCAACTGGTCAGTGCTTATCTGGTCCAAGGCACCTGCAGCCGGGAAGCCATGGTTCGAAGGCGGAGGCCTGCTCTACAAGGTCGTGGTGCCGATGATCAGTTCACCGATTGCCGGACTGTTGCTCGGGTTCCTGGTGATGTCGTTTCTCTATCTGCTGATCTCGACCTTGAACCACCTGTTTGGTGTTCTCAAACCGCACATGGTCAGCGGCGTTTTTGGCAAGCTGCAGATCTTTAGTGCGGGCTTCATGGGTTTCAGCCATGGCTCGAACGACGCGCAGAAAACGATGGGCATCATCGCCCTGGCCTTGCTCGCTGGAACGAAGTCCGGGGATCTGGCCCAGATACCCGACTGGCTCGGCTTTTTGCGCATCGAGTCGCTGGGGGAGAAGAGCGATCAGATTCCCGCCTGGATCAAGGTGGCCTGTGCCCTGACCATGGCTGCCGGGACGGCTGCCGGGGGCTGGCGCATCATCAAGACGCTGGGGCACAAGCTGGTCAAACTGCAGCCCGTGCATGGTTTTGCGGCTGAGACGACCGCCGCCACCGTGCTGCTCACAGCGGCACATTTTGGCATGCCGGTTTCTACGACGCATGCCATCACGACCAGCATCATGGGGGTCGGTACGGCAAAGCGGTTAAACGCGATCAAGTGGAACGTGGTCACGCGGATTATCTGGGCCTGGGTGCTCACCATTCCGGCCACCGGGCTGATGGGTTATTTGCTCTTTAAGCTGTTCGGCACTCCGGTGTCGTGACTTCATCCAAGGCGGACCTCAGTGCACCCACCATGCGCTGGATTTCATCGAGCGTGATGCAGAGCGGCGGCATCAGGACGATGGTGTTGCCGATGGGGCGTGTTAGCAGGCCGTGTTTGCGGGCGGCGAGGCAGACTTTGGAGCCCAGGCTCAGATCGGGTGAGCCGATGGTCATCGCTGCGATCATGCCGCACTGGCGGTAGCCGGGAAGATCTGCCATGAGCGCGCCTAAACGGGCAATTTTGTCAGGCAGTTGCTCAAGCACGTGTTCGTCACGGAACACCTGAAGACTGGCGAGTGCAGCGGCGCAGCCGAGCTGGCTGCCGGCGAAGCTGTGACCGTAGAAGAAAGTGCGACCTTCGTGTGGCTCGCCCAGAAAGCCTTCAAAGACACGTTCCGTGGTCAGAGTGACGGCCAGGGGGAGGTAGCCACCGCTGAGCCCCTTCGCGAGGCAGAGGAAATCCGGCACGACGCCTTCATGCTCACAGGCAAACATTTTCCCCGTGCGGCCGAAGCCGGTCATCACTTCGTCGAGGACTAAAAATACATCCTTTTCGGCGCACCACTCATCCAGCTTTCTCAGCATGCCCTGCGGCCAGAGGCGCATGCCTGCGGCACCTTGAATGAGAGGTTCGATGATCACGGCGGCGATTCGGTTGCGGTCATCGAGGGGCAGGGAGTCCAGAGAGTCCAGACTGGGGACGGTGATAACACGGTAGCCAAAGTCGTTGCCGCTGCCTTTGAAGAGAGGGATACCACCCAGGCTGGCGGCACCGAGGGTGTCGCCATGGTAGGCACGGTCAAAGGCGATGAGGGTGTCACGCTCCGGCCTCCCGTTCTGCTTCCAGTACTGCAAGGCCATGCGCACGGCAGACTCGATGGCGGTGGAGCCGTTGTCGGTGAAAAAGGCGCGGTTGATTTTGCTGCCGGGCAGCAGATCGACGAGTTCCTTGGCCAGCCGGATCGCGGGTTCATGGGTAAAGCCAAGAAAAGAGGTATGGGCCACTTTGCCCAGTTGCTCAATAATGGCGGCATTGATGACCGGATGGGTGTGACCATGGGCGTTCGTCCAGATGGAGGCGTTGCCGTCGAGGTACTCATTGCCAAACTGGTCACGCAGGGTGCAGCCGTGGCCATCCACCAGCATCAGCGGGGTGTGCTCCGGCGCACACCACTGCCGCATGGGGGTGAAAGGGTGCCAGAGATGTTGTTGATCGAGGCTGGTCAGGTCGGGAAGATGTGGCATGGGGTTTGCTTTCTTTTTATCTTACAATCCTTTCTTCATGAACTGGCGTTGTTAATTTTTGATTAAAGACTGCCCATGCCATGGCTGATCACAAAATGCAGGCAAGCAAATAGCATCAGGCACAGAGCCACCGTGCAAAAAACTGGCACCGAATAAAGTCTTGCCGGTTGAAACATTGCATGACCAACCAGGCGTGATCACGATCACTTCTTCATCAGCTTTTTCACCATCTCCGCGACTTCCTTTGCCCCTGCGGGATCATATCCGGACTTCACATACGCGACCTTGCCATCCGGGCCGATGACGACGGTGTGGGGAATGCCTTCGACACCGAAGTTCTGGCCGACGCGCTGATTGGCATCCAGGGCGACTTCGAATTTCCAGCCACGGGTTTCGAGGAAGGTTTTCACGGTCTCCTTGTCTTCGGCCTGATTGACGCCGATGAAGCGGACTTGTTTCGGATCAAAGGCCGCCATTGCATCGATCATCTGCGGCAGTGATTTGATGCAGGGGCCGCACCAGGTGGCCCAGAAGTCGAGGACGATGACTTTGCCTTTCTCCTTCGTCAGATCAAAATCGTCACCGGCAAGCAGCGGCAGTTTGAACGGCTTGGCGTCCTGATTGAGCAGCGGCGAGCTTTGTCCGCCGGATTCGGGGAGCACGGGTTCGGGGGCGAACTTCAGTTTCCACTCACGCAGGGCCAGCATGGTGGCGCTCTCCGGTGGCGTGGTGGTGCGAATCACATAGATCTGCGGCAGCGGCACGCGGCAGCTGCCGAGAAGCGGGCTGGTGCCAAACACCGCATCTTCGGCGAAGCGATCCACCTTCAAACCAAGTCGTCCGCCATTGTTCAGTTGCAGCCAGTGCGTGATGACGGGCGGCACACCTTCTTTGTCCTGGGCTTCGAAGGCGGCGCTGACGGCGTCCGCCGGTTTGATCAACCACACGGCCGCCTTCACGCGGTCGCGTGGCACCTGGATCGTCTCCATGCCTGAGCGGATGGCAAAGTGATTTGCCGTGGCCGCCTCGATCACGCCGCGCAGCAGATCACCGTTCGCGGCCAGCAGAGCGTGCCGTGGCGGATCTTCTTTGCGGAAGCGCGGGACGGTGAGCGCATTCTCCTTGGCCCGTGCATCCACCAGCGGCACTGCCACACGCCCGGGAGCGATGCGCGCGCTGAAGGCATTGATCTTGACCGCACGCTCGCCATTCCCCCACAGGCTGAATGGCTCGATGATGATGCCGCTGCCGGAGCGCATCTTCGGAGTGAGCTGAATTTTGCGCGCGGAGACGCCCTTGAAAAAGACTTCGATGGAGTTCTCCGCGATGGCGATGCGGACGGGCATGGATTCGCTGGTGCGCAGGCGGAACTGCCGGTCCATCTGCTCATCACTGGCTTCGAGGCCGAAGCACACCTCGCTGCCTATGTGGCCGAACAGGAGGTTCGTGCTCGGTGCGGCGGGATTGATGCCATCGCAGTACAAACGCATCCGCAGGGCGGAGAAGCCGTTGTTGACCAGGGTGAAGTTGATTTCATTCACCTGCATGAAGGCCGGATGTCCCCATGAACCGCCGGTGTTGAAAGCGATCTCCGCCTTGCCGTTGCGTTTCACCTGCTCGGCATTGCCGCGCATACGCTGCCAGCCTGGATCTTCGAAACCATCGAGATTCAAGGAGGCGCCTCCGAACTGAATCGCCTGGAGCTTGTCGGCGGGCAGGTGTTTCACCTCAGCTACGTCGGATTCCAGATCCACCTGTTTTGCGTCAATGGCCCGCAGCCTGCCGGGGATCACATCGCCATCCTGCAGGTAAAACAGCGCTTCGCTGCGCATGCCTGCCGGCTGGTCCGCAACCGCACGGGTGATTTCCATCTCACCGGTGCTGGCCATGGCGACGGGCTTGAGCGCGCCGACCGGTTTCCAGCGTGGCTGAGCCTCGCCGCCGGCGGCGAGTGTGCCGTGCAGCACATTGTTGTTGATGGAGAGTGTGTCGAGCGTTGCCATGTCGATCTTCTTCTCAGCGCTCTCGAAGCCTTTGAACTCCAGGTGATGCAGCGTGGTGATCTTGAAATTCACCGGTGCCTCAGAAAAAGTGGTTTTGAAGGTGGCCACTTCATTGCGCACCTGCATCAGCGTGCCATTCACCCATTCACCATCCGTGAACCACATTTCCGTGAGGGGAGGCGCTGCCTGGAAAAAGGGTGAGACCTCGGGCATCATCTCCACGGCAAGCACCTTGTCCCATGGCAGGCTGGTCTCCCTGCCATCCTGGGTGCGCACGGTCAGGGACGTTGCGTCGGCATGCACGGTTTTCGCTTTGAGATAGCGCCCGTCGGTCAGTTCGATGCGTGGCCGCACATTGGTGATGTCTGCCGGCAGTGAGCCATCCCATTCACGGATGCGCAGCGCTTCCAGGGTCAGATCGGGACCTTTGTTGAGAAGTGTCAGGCCGGTGGGGCTGGCTTCTTGAGCTGCACCGGCAGCATTCGTCTGCGCCTGCTTCACAGCCTCTGCCCGGACCTGCACCGCGCCTTGCACCACGCCAAGCAGCGCTCCAAAAAGACCACCGCCGCCCGCGGCTCGCGCCGCCGGTTTTTTTTCCTCGGTCTTCGCGTCTTTGGACGGCTCCGGTGAGTCCACCGGCGGCTTGCTCGTCTGCGCCAGCTTTTTGCCATCTGCACCATAGATGGAGCACAGGCCGGTTTTACGATTCCAGAACAACGTCAGCGTGACACGCCGTGTCTCGTCGCTGAGCTTTTGCACACTTTCAAACACGCGGCCTTGCAGCACGACGTCATCGGCCCAGGTCTCCACGATCACACGCTCGTCGTCCGGCGCCTTGAGTTCGATTTTAAACTCAGGCCTGACAGTCGAACTCAGGGTAAACTGCATTTCCACCTGCTCTGGGGCTTCGATGGGAAGAGTGGCGCGGTGGTTCCAGCCCACCTGCTGCAAAGCCGCGCCCGGCACCATGCGCCAGAGCTTTTCTTTGGCTTGTGTGCTTCCCTCTGATCCGGATTCAATCCAACCGCTGGTGCCCGCCAGAGCGGGGAGTGGCATGCCTTCAGCCTTCAGGCGCTGCACACTCACCACCGCTTCACGCAGCACCTGGATGCTGCCAAAGCGCGCGGATTTTACGCTCAAGGTCTTCGCATCCATTCCGGTGACCGTGCCATACAGGCGGCTGCCGTCTGCAAGACGAATGCTGAAAGCTTCCTCCGTTTTGGCATCCGTTTTGAACCGGTTCACGCGCTTCAGCACATCCATGCTGACTTTGAAATCTTCGCTGAACATGGGCGTGCGCCAGATCACATGACTGTCTTCGACGCCCACGAAGTGGCCACCGACCCACTCACCGTTCTGCCAGTGCAGCTCGGACGCACGGTTGCTGCTGCCCACCAGCATCAGCGCAATGATGAAGTGTCTAGCGTTCATAGATCGGCAGGAAGCGGTAGTTCAAAGCCAGGGCCAGCAGCGACATGCCGGTCTCATACGCACCCGTGCCAAAACTGCCGTCAGGAGCCTGGCTTTCGCCCAGCGCACGTGCGGTGGCGGTGTTCCATTTTTGCCAGGAGGCGTAGTCACCCTGAAACAAGGCCTGCGCCATGTAGTAGCGGAAGTACTCTTTGTAGCTGCCTTCGTTGTGCTCCAGACGCTCGGTGATGTGCTTGAGCGTGGCCTTGAACTCCTCGCTGTCCTTGTGCTTTGAAACGGCGGCCACCAGCGTGGCGATGGCGCTGCGGTTCATGGACTCGCCAAAGCCGCCGAACCCCCCTGCATAGGCCACGCTGCCATCCTTGCCGGTGCTGCGCCTCATGTAGTTCAGCGCATTGTCGATGACTTCATCGGAGACCGCCATGCCGGCGTTGCGTGCGGCGAGCAGTCCCATCAGCACCGCGCCGGTCACCGAAGTGTCCGCGTCAGTCGAGTTTGGCATGTACCGCCATCCGCCCCAGCGGTTCGCTTTCTGCGCGGTGCCGGCACAGCGGATCGCCAGTTCGAGCGCCTGCCCGATCGTGCGCACCGGCTTGCCGCCTTCCCACAGCAGGGATTCGTCCACCGCACCATAGGCTTCCGAAAGCGAGAGCATGGCAAAGCCATGATGATACATGCTGTTCGGAAGGTAGCCGCTGGCCGCATCCTGGCTGCGGATGATCGCACGCAGTGCGCGGCGTATGTTGGGTGCATAACGTCCAAAGTTCGGATCTTCACCGCTCGCGAGAAAGGCCATGAGGCAGATGCCATCGATGCCGGCGCCATCATGCCCGCCCTGCCAGTTTCCTGCATCGCTTTGCTTGGAGGCCAGCCACGCCAGGCCGCGCTCATACACGGTTTCAACTTCCTGCGGGATCGCGCCGCCGAAACGCAGGGCGGGATCCTGTGAAAAAGCATTTGTAGTGATCAGCAGGTAGGAGAGCAGGAAGGCCAATGCTCCGCCCAAACTGCGGCGGGCATCTGAGCCGCATGCAGCTGTCAGTGCGGTCTTCACCATGGATGGTTCGTTTTTCGTCATGTTCGTTTCGTCACTGATCAATCATGAGTCCGCCGTTGAAAAGGATCTGGGGGCCGTTGGCCTGTACACCCTGCTTCTTGCGCTGTTCATGATTGTTCTTGATGCCCTCCCAGTACTGCATCGCGTCGGGCAGATCGCGATCCTTGCAGAGCTTCCACTGCTCAGGAGTGAGGATGGCCTGCATCTCTTTTTCCGCCACGCCCGCAAGCGGGACCAGGGCGTAGTAGTATTGCAAAAACCATTGGGGGGACATGTAGCGTTCGATGTCTGGCAGGTACTCGGCCAGCACTTGTTGGACGGCGATTTCGATCTTGGCGCTTTGATCGGATGAGAGTTTGCGGCGGCGGTCCAGTTCGGAGGTGCACATCGCTGCCATGGCCTTCAGGCGGTAGTCCTGCCGCTCATCGGCCACGTGCTTGAGCTTTTTCAGCTGGGCTTCATCCAGGGTGGTTTGCAGCGCTGTTTTCCACAGTTCCGTGTTTTGCGGTTTGGTATCAGTGCGGCTGAAATTCGCGCGCGCGGTGCCTGCAAGCGTCTGCAGGAGGTTCTTGGGTGTCGCGGTCTGTACGCTCTGGCGCACGAAATTTTCAGTAAACTGGCGCCAGTATTCCAGACTGGTCTCCACCGCTCCTTTTGCGGCTGTGGTGAGCTTTGCGACGGCAGGTTCGGGAAGGGACAGCAGGCGTGAAGCTTCCTCGACCTGCGGCATCATCGCCGCCATGGTCCTGCTCCGTTCCGCGACAAACATCTTGTAAAGGTGCTGCGAGATCGCCGCCTCCATGTCCGGCGCCTCGGGGAAGGTGCCGTTCATGTCAGGCATGACGTTGCGCGATGAATTGTTGGTGGAGGCGATCAATTCCTTCCAGTGTTTCAACTGCACATCGTCCAGAATGGCGCGCGCCATCTCCTCCTTCACTTTGCCCGCGTTTTGAAACAGCTGGGTGACATTGTAACTCCAGTACTGCTGACGACGCTGATCCATGAGCGGCTGCATCAGTTCGACCAGCAGCGGTTCCAGCTGCGTGCGTTGCTCCTGGGAAAGTGCGAGCATCTTGTCCATTTCAGCAAGGCAGACGCGCGAGATCGCCAAACTGTTGCGCTGCTCGCGCTCCTTGTTTTCAGTCGACATGCGTGTGCGCTCTTCTTCGGTCAGCAGCTTCTTGATCCCCTCTTTCCAGATGGGCAGCTTGATGGCCTGGAGGTCTTCGTTGACGCCAAAATACACGTTGCCGCGGATGCGCTTGCGCTCTGTGACCGAATAATTCCTTGCCTGCTGCAGCCAGCCCTTGCGCGCCTGTTTCAGCGATTCTTGAATCGCTTCTTTGGACAGCTGCTCCAGCGCCTTTTGCCGCTCCTTGTTCAAATTCAGCGCCATGACGATGCCGTCGATCTCCGTCCCCATGGTCATCTCCATTTGCTGCTCCGCCTGCTGCTCGGAAGGCTTGATCATGTCGGCCACCTCGGATTCCGCCTTGCTGCGTTCCTCCTTGTCGGTCTTTTGCCATTGGGCGATCTGCTCTGCAGGCAGCACGCCGGCCACTGCGGCTTCCCAGGCCTTGTCCCAGGCTTCGCCACGGGGACGATCAAAGCGGATGTAGAAGTAGTTGCGGCCCATCATGGTCTCACGCGCAGCGGGCGGCAGTGTGCGCAGCATGCTGGTGGCCCGTTTTCTCTCCGCGTTGCTGAGCCGGTCCAGCAGGCTTTCCGCCGCCTTGTTCAAGGCCGTGGTCTGATCGTCCGAGAGTTCGAGCTTCTTCTTCATCAGCTCAATCTTGGCCCGCAGGTCCTCATTCATCGGCCCGCGTGATTCACGCACCCAGCGTTCAAGATAAGCGGAGATATCCTTGTCCACCTGCTGCCGGGCCTTCTCATCCGCTTCATGCCACGTGGCGTAGCGTGCTTCGCCGAGTGTTGCTTTCAAAGCGGCCAGCCATGCCGCATCTTCATCGGGTGGCGTCCAGTCTTCGATGGGCTCGTTGGGGCCTGCCACATCCGGCTTCCACATGCCGATGTGCCGGATGGCCGCAGAGTCCGAGGTGCGTGACAAATAGGTGCGCATCATCATCACGGCAAGCGGCTGCCAGGATTTCACCGTCGTCTCCACAGCTTTCTTGGACTCCGCCTGCAACTTTGTTTTTTCCTCCGGCGAAAGTTTGACCTCTGTGTCGATGGTTTTGACCACCTCCTCCATGTGGGCGGTGAGCTGCTTCTGCTTTTCCGGCACGCACGCTTGAACAAAGTCAGCCAGCACCTTCTCGACCGCTTCTGAAAGAGGCTTCTTCAGGTCGGACCGCGACGGTGCCTGTGCCTGCGTTCCACCGGAACTGGTGAGAACAATTGCCAGCAGCATCAGCTTGATCATTTCGCCCCGCCTCCTGCTTCCAGTTTGTTGAAATACGCATCCAGCCCGGTCTTGAATTCTTCCGGCAGCTCACGCCCTGTCTTGCCGGTCGCCTGGCCCACCGGACGTGCGTTCACATTCGTTTCTGCGTCCGAGCCGGGTCCCAGATCCGACAGCGCTGCTTCAGCGCTTTCTGCGCCTGCACCGCCACCACCTCCGGGATTTGAACCGCCTCCGCCGCCACCCTTGCCCTGACGTTTCGCCTGCAGCAGCAGTTCGATGGCTTCTGTCTCCGCTGCTATCGCCGGCGCTCCCGTGTCAGACTTGTCGAGAATGCCCGCCGCCTCATCCATCACCGTCATCACCGCGCTGAGCAGCTTCAGTTCCTTGC